>DATNNV010000087.1:0-8034 GCA_035601655.1 Candidatus Dormiibacterota bacterium | reverse complement strand
GAGAAGAAGCGCAGATTCCATTTGGGCCCGAGGAGTAACCCACTCCTCAGTTGTCAGAGGCCGGATATATGCATGCGTCTCAATTAAAGCGCAAATCCACCGCAGCTCTTGCGTACGGGATGGGTCCATATATGCCCCCTACTTAGCGTTCTCGCGGCCTGTTCTGCTAAAATCCAAACCCATGACCGTACAGCGCGAACAACTCGAAGCCGACGTGCTCATCGTCGGCGCCGGACCCGCCGGCCTCTCTTGCGCTCTCCACCTGGCCAATCTGATCCAGCAGCACAATGCCGCCGGCGGCAAGCCCGAGCTCTCCGCTGAGAATATCTACGTACTCGAAAAGGGCCGCGAGCTCGGCGCCCACCAGCTCTCCGGCGCCATCATGAATCCCAAGGCTCTCGCCGAACTCGTGCCCGATTTCGAGAAGAGCGCCCCGCTCGATACCCCGGTGACCGATTCCGCCGCGCTGCTCTTCACCAAGAGCGCTTCCATGCGCTTGCCGATCACCCCGCCGCCATTCCAGAACAAAGGCAACTATGTTATTTCCCTGAGCAGAATGGTGAAGTGGCTAGGCGGGCTGGTGGAGGCCGCGGGCGTCAACGTCTTCAAGGAATTTGGCGGCAGGGAACTGATTTACGAGCGCGACGGCATCGCCGGCGTCATCACCGAAGACAAAGGGCTGGACAAGAACGGCAAGCCCAAAGACAACTACACTCCCGGCTACGAACTACGCGCGAAGGTAACCGTACTCGCCGAAGGCACGCGCGGCTCGCTTACCAAGCAGCTCGTGGAGCAGAAGAAGCTCGACAACATCAATCCGCAAAGCTACGGCATCGGCATCAAGGAGCTGTGGGACGTGCAGCCGGGGCGCATCGCGCCGGGCTACGTGGCGCACACGCTCGGCTGGCCGGTTTCGACCGATATGTACGGCGGCGGCTGGATTTACGGGCTCGCGAACAATCGCGTGTCCATCGGGCTGGTGCTGGCCCTCGAATATGCGGACCCGCAATTCGATCCGCACGCCGCGTTTCAAACCTGGAAGACCCATCCTTTCTTAAGGAATCTACTCGAAGGCGGCAAGCTGGTGCGCTACGGCGCGAAGTCCCTCCCCTACGGCGGGTGGTACGCCATGCCGCGGACCTACGTCGACGGCGGCCTGATCATCGGCGATTCCGGCAGCTTCCTCGATTCGCAGCGCCTCAAAGGAATTCATCTGGCCATGAAGAGCGGGATACTCGCCGCGGAAACGGTTTTCGAGGCCCTCAAAGCGGGAGATACTTCCGCAAAGACGCTGAGCGCCTTCCCAGCCAAGGTCGAGCAGAGCTACATCAAGAAAGAATTGTGGCAGGTGCGCAATTTCCACCAGAGTTTTCAGCACGGTATGATCCCCGGCTTTTTTCATGCAGGCTTGCAGTTCGTCACGGGTGGGCGCGGTCTAATCGATCCCATGCATGCGGAGGCCGGCTACAAGCACTACAAACCGATCCACGGCCGCTCCGCTCCCGAGCGCTTCAAAGGTGACGGTAAGCTGACGTTCGACCGGCTTACCGACGTGTATCACTCCGGAACTCGGCACAATGACGACCAGCCGAGCCACTTGCTGGTGCGCGATCTGAATGTCTGCGCCACGAAGTGCACGGAGGAATACGGCAACCCCTGCCAATATTTCTGCCCTGCTGCGGTCTACGAGCCAGTGCAGGAAAAAGACGGCTTCAAGCTGCGCATCAATTTCGCCAACTGCGTCCACTGCAAAACCTGCGACATCGCCGACCCCTACCAGATCATCGACTGGGTAGTCCCCGAAGGCGGCGGCCCCAACTACGAAGGCATGTAGATTCGCGCGCGCGGCGTGGGAGGGCCCGACTTTAGTCGGGCCGTAGCGAACACTACACACCCGGCTTTAGCCGCTGAGGTGCGGGATCAAGCCGAAAACCCGCGTGAGCCGATGAATACGGATATTCCTCCGCGGTACTTGCCAGATGAGCACGGACGGGGTTCTGGTGAATGTACGCACGGTGCTTTCAAATGAATATGAGTTGGCATCACCACGAACTCGTGCACTTCAAATTTGGCTTGGTCGCGATAGCCGAATAGGGTAGCCAGGAACAAGGTTGCGACCCGCTCGGATTGGAATAGGGCCGAACCTTGCCAGGCGTTTGCCGTTATGAAATACGTGTTCGATTCGACTTCGGCACGATCGCGCGGTGGTTTGGACACGGTGACCTTAAGGCGCTAAAGCGCGGGAGCTGGCGCCCCTTTTCGGCCCGACTAAAGTCGGGCCCTCCCTACGGAACTCGGCCCTTCCGCCGCCGCAACTCGGGCTGCCCCGCTGGTGGCTACCCCTTCGCTTTTTGCAGGGCTTCGGTTAGGGCGGGCATGATTTCGAAGATGTCGCCGACGATGCCGTAGTCGGCGATTTCGAAGATAGGGGCGTTCTGGTCTTTGTTGATGGCCACGATGGTGCGGGCGCCTTTCATGCCGACAACGTGCTGGATGGCACCGCTGATGCCGAGCGCGAGATAAAGTTTGGGCGCTACAGTTTGCCCGGAGCTGCCGATCTGGCGTTCCATGGGGAGCCAGCCTTCGTCGCAAATCGGGCGGGAGGCGGCAATTTCCGCGCCCATGGCTTTGGCCACCGCTTCGGCTTGTGGAATATTTTCCGGCGCTTTGATGCCGCGGCCGATGGCTACGATTAGTGGCGCTTGCGTCAGATCGACTGCGGATTTTGCTTCCTTGAAAAGATCGAGCGGCTTGGTGCGAATCTGTTCAGGTTTTAGTGCCACCGAAACTTTGTTCACCGGAGCTTTGCCGGAGGCGTGCGCTGCGACCAGGTCGGCGCGAAACGCGCCGGACTGGAATGATGCGAACCAAGGCCCGGAGCCTTGGAACGTAACATCCGCGGCAGTTTTGCCTTGGAACATTTGGCGCACGAAAACGAGTTTGCCGGCTTCGCTGCGGTAGCCGACACAATCGCCGATCATGCCTTTGCCGAGCATGGCGGCGAGCTTGGGCACGAAATCGCGCACTTGATAGGTGTGTGGAGAGACGACGAGATCAGGTTTGGCGGATTCGATGACTTGCTTGAGCGCGGCGCAGTAGCCGTCCGGTGTGTACGCGTCGAGGAGGTCGTGTTCGACGAGCAGCACTTCCGCGACATTCTTTGCGGCGACTTGATCGGCGAGTTCGCTTACGCCTTTGCCGATGACGACGGCACCGACAGTGCCGGAAGTGTCTTTTGCAATCTGCTGTGCGGCGGCCAGCGTCTCGAAGCTGGCGTTGTTCCATTTGCCCTGGCGCTGTTCGGCGATGATCAGGATTTTCATGGTTAGAGCACCCGCGCTTCAAACTTGAGTTTTTCGACGAGCTTCGTGGCGACTTCTTTGGGCGTTCCGGTGAGGAACTCCGTTTGTTTACTTTTGGTGGGAACGTAAATTTTTTCGATTTTTTGCGTGGGCTCGGAGGAAACGCCTAGCGATTCGCGCGTAATCGTGGTGATTTCCTTTTTCTTGGCGGCCATGATGCCTTTGAGCGTGGCGTAGCGCACTTTGTTGATGCCCGATTGAATGGATAGCACGGCGGGAAGCGGGCATTCGATGTGTTGGAACCATCCGGCTTCGAGTTCGCGCTTGAGCTTCATTTTTCCGTCGGCTACTTCGATGGCCATGATGAGTGTTGCGTGCGGGCGGTCAAGCAGTGCGGCGAGCAGAACGCCGGTTTGGCCAAAGCCGTGATCGTCGCTTTGCAGACCGGTCAACACCAGGTCCGCTTTTTCTTTTTGAATGGCTGCAGCCAGTGCTTTCGCCGAGCCGAGCGGATCAAGCTGCGCGAAATTATCGTCGGCTATGTGAATGCCGCGCTCCGCGCCTTTGGCCAGGGCCTCCTTGATGGTCTGTTTCACGCGGTCCGGACCCATTGATAGCACGATGACTTCGCCGCCGTGCTTTTCCTTCAGCCGCAGCGCTTCTTCTAGCGCATAGCTATCGGGCTCGTTCATTTCGAAGCCGATGTCCGATTCTTTGATCCAGTTTCCGGCGATGGTTAGCGGCGCGTCTTTAGCCGGGACTTGCTTGATGCAGACGATGATGTTCATGAATGCGGTCCTCGAAAACCTTTGGAGCTTTCTTCAGGGGCTAAAGCCTATTACAGCGTGGTCCTAACGCGGGGGCTGAAGCCCCGCCCCCTAAAGAAGCCGCGAAGCTAATCTTCGGCCGCCATAAAAGGACGGCCTCTACAACAGTGTGGACCTCGCGCAGACTTCCAAGCCCTGGCCTCCTAAAGAGACCTCGCAGCTTGAAGCCTCGCCTCGGTAACAGCTGCACAGGCAGGAGTGCCTGTGCTGCTGAAAACGGAGACGCTCACAGGTTGAAGCCCGTGCTACCGGAGGCGGCGCTACTTGCCGTCCCAGCGGCGGAAAATTAGGGCGGCGTTGGTGCCGCCGAAACCGAAGGAATTCGATAGCGCGTATTCGACGGCAGCTTTGCGGGCGGTGTTGGGCACGTAGTCGAGATCGCAGCAGGGATCGGGAGTTTCGTAGTTGATGGTTGGCGGGAGGATTTGGTCGCGCAGCGCGAGGACGCTGATCCCGGCTTCGAGGCCGCCTGCGCCGCCGAGCAAGTGCCCGGTCATCGACTTGGTCGAACTCACCGGAACCTTGTTGGCGCGTTCGCCGAAGAGGCGCTTGATCGCGGTGGTCTCGATGGCGTCGCCGAGCGGAGTGGAAGTTCCGTGGGCGTTCAGGTAGCCGATTACGCTGGGATCGAGCTTGGCATCTTTCAGTGCGGCGCGCATGACGCGAAAGGCGCCGTCGCCGTTGGCGGCCGGCTGGGTGATGTGAAAGGCGTCGCCAGACATGCCGTAGCCGACGATTTCCGCGAGGATCGGCGCATTGCGCTTCTGCGCGTGTTCGAGCGATTCGAGAATCAGAATACCCGCGCCCTCGCCGACGACGAAGCCATCGCGGTTCAGATCAAACGGGCGACTGGCATGCGAAGGGTCATCGTTGCGCGTGGAGAGCGCGCGCATGGCCGCAAATCCGCCGACGCCCATCGGCGTGATGGTGGCTTCGGTGCCCCCGCAGATCATCACTTCGGCGGCGCCGCGCTCGATGATCTTGAAGGAATCGCCGACGGCGTGGGCCGAAGCGGAGCAAGCTGTGGCGGTGGCGGAATTCGGTCCGCGCGCGCCGTAGCGAATGGAGATGTTGCCGGAAGCGAGATTGACGATGGCCGAGGGAATGAAGAACGGGGAGATTTTGCCGGGGCCGCCCTGCTGCAGCTTGCCATGCTCGCGCTCGATGATGTCGAATCCGCCGATGCCGGAGGAAACGTAGACGCCCACTTCGTCGAGGTCGGTCTCGCTCTCCTGCGACCACTGCGCCATCTTGACGGCGAATTCGGCGGCGGCCAGCGCGATCTGGATGAAGCGCCCCATTTTCTTGAGTTCTTTTTTCTCGACCCAGTTGAGCGGATCGAAATTCTTCACTTCGCCGGCAAAGGTGCAGTCGAATCCGGTGGTGTCAAACTGCGTGATGGGTCCGACGCCGCTTTGCCCGGCGACGAGGTTCTTCCAGCTTTCCTCCGTGCCGATGCCCAGAGCGCAGACCAATCCAACACCCGTGACGACAACCCGGCGAGTCAACGTTCACCTACCCCTTTAGGAATAGCCGTTATGGGAACAGCGCTTGTGGGAATAGCCCATGTAGGAAAAGAAAGTTCCATGCGGGCGGCCCGTCCGCGGCTACTTGCTCTTGGCGTGTTTCTCGATATAGTCAACGGCGTCCTTTACCGTCGTCATTTTCTCGGCGTCTTCGTCCGGCACTTCGATGCCGAAGGCTTCTTCAAACGCCATGACCAGTTCCACCTGATCGAGCGAATCCGCGCCCAGGTCGTCGACAAACGACGCTGTTGGCGTGACTTCCGCCTCGTCCACGCCAAGCTGCTCGACGATAATCTGCTTTACGCGCTCTTCAGTGCTCGCCATTCCTGTTTCCTCCGCGATTTGCTATCGCTTGATTCGCTCACGAACCTGAGCAAAAGAGTTGTAAGTCTACCCGCTCGGCCGCTCAACGCAAACGCCGCCCTGACTACCTGCTTTTGGCGTACCTGGACAACCTGCCCATTCTAGGCAACCCACGGGGCAAGGTCAACTTGGCGGTCTTATTTAGGACCAGCATGTTTCCCGTTGTCGGCGGGAGCGTAGAGTTGCAGGTGTTCCTTTAGTTCGGACGTTTTAATAGCAGAAGTGGCCTCGAACTTCGTTCCGTCGAATTCGATGCTCGTTAGGGGCTTAGGACCGAGGTGAATTTCCGCGTGTCTAATCGGCCCTGGAATTTCGAGCGGGTCTTCGCCCTTGGGACGGACTAGTTTGTACGCGCCCACCAGGCGATAGTCGACTGCAAGGGTGGTCGCATCCGTGACCTTCCATGTTCCGGCATAAACGATTTCCCCCTCACCCTCGGCCAGTCCGAGCCTCGCGCCCTGCTTTACGAGGGTACCCCTGAAGCTCCCAAAATCGCCTTTGCTTCCAAAGTACAGGCTGCTCCCATTTGCGAATTTCTGTTGCTTGTCCCCGGGGTCTTGTTCCCAGGACAAGTCCTTTTGAACCCAAACTGGATGGATGGTAAAGAAGCGCGAGAGGTCATTCCGACCGAGCAGCCCAGCGCCGCACGCAAGCGAAAGAAAGACCGCAAACGCTGTTCGCAGTGAACTCATGACAAATGCATGCCGCCGTTGACGTTGAGGATGTGTCCGGTGATGTAGGCGGCTTCGTCGCTGGCTAGGAAAATGATGGCGGAGGTTACGTCGCGCGGCGAGCCCATGCGGCCGAGGGGGATGCGCTTTTTTAGTTCTTCCTTGACGGCGTCGGAGAGGACGTCGGTCATGGGGGTTTCGATGAAGCCGGGGGCTACGGCGTTTACGGTGATGTTGCGGGAGGCGATTTCGATGGCGATGGCTTTGGTGAGGCCGATGAGGCCGGCTTTGGCGGCGACGTAATTGGCTTGGCCGGCGTTGCCCGATTGCGCGACTACGCTGGTGATGTTGATGATGCGGCCGGCGCGGGCTTTCATCATGGGCGGGAGGGCTTGCTGGATGCAGAGATGCGCGCCGGTGAGATTGGTGCGGATGACGGCGTCCCAATCGTCCTGCTTCATGCGCATGGCCAGGCCGTCGCGGGTGATGGCAGCGTTGTTGACGAGGATGTCGAGGCGGGCGAATTTTTCGAGGAGTTGCTTGAAGCCGGCTTTTACTTCGTCGGCGTTGGCTACGTCCATTTTAATGGCCAGGGCTTCGGCGCCTGTGGCGGTGATTTCTTGCACCAGGGTGGCTAGTTTTTCTTCGTTGCGGGCGGCTACGGCTACTCTTGCGCCTGCGGCGGCTAGGGCTAGGGCGGTTTCGCGGCCTATGCCTTGGGAGGCTCCGGTGACTAGGGCCACTTTGTCTTTTAGGCTGAACATTTAATCTCGGCGTCCTTTGCGTTTACGGATCGACCGGCCGCCCTAAAAGGACGGCCTCTACAGTAGATACAAAAGCGCCCGGGCACAAAACGCGCGGCCGCTATAGAGGCAACGGCGCGCGGTCGATAGAAAAGGCTTAGGCGGCGTCGGATTTGGCGCCGGTGATTTTTTCCAGGGTCATGGCTAGGGATTTTTCGTCCTCGACGTTCAGGGTGGCTACGGAGCGCTCGATTTGGCGGAGCAGGCCACTTAGTACTTTGCCGGGGCCTACTTCGATAAAAGTGTTTACGCCTTCTTCGATGAGCAGGCGGATGGATTCTTCCCAGCGCACGGGCAGAGTGACCTGGCGAATGAGGGCCTCGTGGGCTTCATCGCCACTGGAGATGGTGTCGGCGTCGACGTTGGTGACCAGGGGCATTTTCAGGTCGGCGAAGGTGATCTTTTTGAGCTCGGCGGCGAGTTTGTCTTGCGCGGGCTGCATCAGCGCGGAGTGGAAGGGCGCGGAGACGGGGAGAATGACGGCGCGTTTGGCTCCGAGCTGCGATGCAATTTCGATGGCGCGCTTCACAGCGGCGGCATGA
>DATNNV010000086.1:0-76406 GCA_035601655.1 Candidatus Dormiibacterota bacterium | reverse complement strand
TTCGAGTTCAGCGCCCACGCCGCGCCGATCCGCGGCGAGAAGTTCGTCTTGTTCGGGAATTGGGAATCGTAGTCCCAGCGTAAACCCGCATTGATCGTCAACTTCGGCGTCAGCCTCCAATCATCCTGAACGAACAACCCGTTGTAGTTGTTTCGGATGTGAACTTCGTTCGACTGCGCTGTCGCCCCGGATTGCAGCGTGATTAAGTTGATTCCCGAATTGATCGGCCCAAATGTATTGAAGTCGTTAATCGTCGCGAATAGCTGCGTGAAGAAGTTATTCGGCTCCTCGCCATCCACCTTTTGATTTTGGTAGTCCCAGCCAAACTTCACGTTGTGCCGGCCAAATTGTTTCGCAACGTTACTTCCAACCGAAAGGTACTTTTGATAGAACACGAAAGAGTTGTAGCCGGGCCCGAAGGACGTCTGTCCAAGATTCCCGAACTCGCTGTTGCTCGTATACGTATCGAACAAATTGAAGAGATTGTTCGGCACACCCGCTTCCGGGTGCGACGGGCTCGTGCGCGTCGGGTCGGCCCGGTAGTTCACATAGGAGTTCACAATCCAGGAATTCGCGCCTCCCCCCAGCGTCCACAAATCCGTCAGTCCCAGCACCAGCGCCCGGCTATCCAGATTCTGTCGCGTGTCCGGCAGGTTCAGCGGAGCGGACGTCAACGGCAGGAAGTCTGTAATGTGCGTATTCGTATAATTCACCTGCTCCGTGATGCGGTGACTTCCCCAGTTCTCATCCAGCCTTCCTCGCGCCCGCGTATCGTAGGTCAAAGAGTGCTTGTTGAAAGGCGTCTCAAATGCCACCAGCGTCGCCGGCAGGTTCGGGTTGAACACGAAATTTAGATCCCGGCTCTCCAGAATCCGTTCGGCGGACCCGAAGAAGAACACCTTGTCCCTCAGGACCGGCCCTCCGACATAAACCGTCGGGTCCCATCGATTCAGAAATGGCGCGCCTTTCGACGTGTTAGGCACGTCGTTGGAATCAAATACCGAACTCCGGTAAAACGTCGACACCCCGCCGTGCCAATCGTTTGTCCCGCCTCGCGTCACCACGTTGACGACCCCGCCCGAAGCGTGCCCAAATTCCGCCTTGTACCCGCTCGTCAGCACCTGAAATTCTAGGATCGAATCTTGATTGAATTGCGCCGAAGGCCCACCGTTAAAATTGTCCCGGTTGGGCATGCCGTCGATCAGATAAAGCGTGTTCCCTCCTCGCTCTCCCAGAATCGGCGTCGCAGCGTCTCCCGAGGGATCGTTCTGCCGGTTCACCGCCACTCCCGGCACCAGTTGCAGCAAGTCCAGGTAGTTTCGCCCGTTGATCGGCATATCCTCGATCTGTTGCGGCGTGATTGTGGTCCCGGTGGACGATATCGTCGTATCCACCAACGGAGTCGCCGAACTCACCTCCACACTCTGATTGACTGAACCCACTTGCAGCGTAATCTCGAACGTCAACGTGCGGTTCAGCGTCACTTCCAATCCCTTGAACACTTCCGACTGGAAGCCATCCTTCTCCGCCCGCACCTCATAATTCCCCGGCGGCAGCGCGGTCACCCGATACTCGCCGTCAGCTTCCGTCGTCGCGCTCTTGTCGATCGCCAGCTCCGCGCTCACCACTCGCACACGCGCCCCCGCAATCGTCGCCCCCTGCTTGTCCTTCACCGTCCCCTCAATCGTTGACGTCGTCTGCGCCCCGCCCCGCGGCGCCAACATCACGCCTGCCAGCAAACACAGCAGCACCACGCATCGCGAACCATAGCGCCGCAACCCTGCCCACAGTTTTCCCTGAACCTGCTCCCCGAAGTTCTTCATATTCTCCTCCCCTCAATCCGATCTCTGCCCGGCCCGCACCTGGCCGGACTCCCCGTCACAGCCTCTTGCAACGGCTGTTACATTTCTGAGACGCTTGTTTCGTCGCAGTCTAGTTTTCCGTTCTCCGCTTGTCAATCGGATTCAATTTACGCCTTAGGGAAACACTTGGCGTCAGAAACATACGTTACACAAATAGCGAGCATAGAAAAAAGTGATGGAGCACCGGCAGGGTGCCCCGCCCTCGGTTTGTGAGGGTGGGTCTCAGGGTTTCTTCACTTTGGGTTTTCTTTTATCTTACGGTTTCAAACGGACCGACTCGGGGTATCCGTTGTGGACGAGATGGTCAAAGTAGGTCTCGCCGAAGTCCGCACAACAAGCATGGGCGGGACAGTGGGCCAGGAGTTGCGATTCGCTCCTCAGGCGGCTGACTATATCATTAAGTTCTTTAGAGCCGTAATGTAGCCCGGTGTCCTGTCAATCAGGCGGAAGGAAGTCATGACTTGGTGTTGTGAAGTGTTTCATGGCTGGTTTGAAACTGCCGGCACAAGGGGAATTGGTGTGTTTTCTAACGCGGTCGAGAACGGAGCGCCAGCATTTATACTTCAACATCGGGCCCTCGACGACGGGACGCCCATTCCGAATACGATCCATCCGTTGTAGTCTCAAGATCTGGTGGCCGCGGCGGGGGCCAGGACGCGTTTCTTGTTTTTCCTCCGGGCGTCGACCAGCAAGCACAAATTGCTTCGTCAGAATAGCTCACAACCATCACGGAGGGTGCCCCGTCCTCGGTTTGTGAGGGCGGGTCTTGGGGTTTCTTGCTTTTCAGGGGTCGGCACTACTCCGCTGATCTTCCCGTGCCGCCGCCAAGCGTCCTTCGTACCCTAGCCCTCCGCATCTTTACCCTGCTCGCCCTGAGTCGCGAAGGGAGCCTCGAAGGGCGCGGCGATTCTCCAGCGCGCGCGGAGACTCTTGGCCTTTCCCCTTCGCCTTTTCTGCCTCCCTCGTTCCTCTATCCCTCAGAAGACAAACCACTTACTACATAACACTTGACAAATCCCAAAAATGTGATATAATGGGTTATTCTTGCGAGCAACGGATCTCATCCCTGCCCGCCCCCTTATGCCTCGCCGCCCGGCTGTCCTTCTAACTCCTCCTCCCTACACCCCTGACTCCTCGCTCTTTTGCTTCTTTTGCACTCCCGTGCAAAAGAGCGAAGCACATCCCCTTAATTTTCAACCGCTTGCGCGCTCTTTGCAAAAACCGCGGGTGTGCCGTCACAAGCGTTTCCTGATTTCTCGCGAAGAGCCGCCCGCCCTCGTCCCATTTCCGCTCATTTTCTGCAATTTCCACCCCCAGACCGAAGCCCATCCCCTTCCATCTCAATCACCTACACACTCTTTTGCGAAAACACCGGGATGCCGTCACGAGCGTTTGCTAACCTTCAAACCTGCCAACCTGCAAACCTTCCAACAATCTCTTCAAAGCGTCCGCCCGCCATCCACTATCAACACCTGCCCGGTCACAAACCCCGCCCCCACCAGATACGCCACCGCCCCCGCCACATCCTCCGGCCTGCCCGACCGCTTCAGCGGCGCCAGCCGCACAAAATCCGCTTCCCACTCCGCCGGATCGCCCGCCATGGTAATCGTCCCGGGCGCAATCGCATTCACGCGCACCTCGGGCGCCAGCTCCTTCGCCAGGCTCCGCGTCAACATAATCACTCCCGCCTTCGACACCGAGTGCGGGATATACCCCGGCCAACCCAATATCCCGCCAATATCCGCAAAATTAACGATCGCGCCGCGCACTTGCTTCAGCAACGGCGCCGCCGCCTGGCAGCAAAAGAACACCGCCTTCAAATTCGTATCCAGCGACTTATCCCACGCCTGCTCCGTTGTCTCCTCGAATTTCGTATGCTCGAAATTCGCCGCACTGTTCACCAACACGTCCAGCCGCCCCAACTTGTCCTTCACCTTCCCGAACAAACCCCGAATCTCCTCCACGCGATTCAAATCCGCGCCCAGCGCAACGCCACGCCGCCCCAACCGCTCGATCTCCACGACAACCGCCCGCGCCTCCGCCTCCGAGGACCGGTAATGCACCACCACATCCGCACCGTCCTGCGCCAAGCGCAACGCCACCGCACGCCCAAGGCGCTTCCCCGCACCGGTAACCAACGCAACTTTCGTATTCATGATTTAGCGGACAACGCCGGAAAGCGGCGACGATGCCGAAGCATAAAGCCGCTTCGGCATCCGCCCCGCCAAGTACGCTTTGCGCCCAGCGCTGGTAGCCTCGCGCATGGCTTCGGCCATCAACACGGCGTCCGCGGCCTCTGCAATCGCCGTGTTCATGAGGATGCCGTCGGCGCCCAGCTCCATCGCCACGGCAGCGTCCGACGCGGTGCCTACGCCTGCATCCACGATCAGCGGCACTTCCGTGATGCGTTCGCGCAGAATGCGCAGATTCGCCGGATTCTGAATGCCCAGACCGGAACCAATCGGCGCAGCCAGCGGCATCACCGCAGCCGCGCCCGCATCAATCAGCTTGCGCGCCGCGATCAGATCGTCATTGGTGTACGGCAGCACCACAAAACCTTCTTTCACCAGCACACGCGTAGCTTCAATCAGTTGCTCGGTATCGGGAAAAAGCGTTTGCTGGTCGCCGATGACTTCGAGTTTCACCCAGTTCGATAGGCCCACTTCGCGCGCCAGCCGCGCCGTGCGAATCGCTTCGCCCGCGGTGTAACACGCCGCCGTGTTTGGCAGAATAAAGATTTTTTCGCGGTCGATATAATCAAGCAGCGATTCTTTCGAGCGATCGGTAAGGTTCACGCGCCGCACCGCCACGGTAACCATGTCCGCGCCGGAAGCCGCGTGCGCGCGCGCCATCTCCTGAAAGCTGCGGTATTTCCCGGTGCCCACGATAAGCCGGGAGTTGAAAGCGCGTCCCGCGATAACCAGTGCGTCTGCCATGGGTGCTCCTGCACGATTGTAGAACGCCCCGCCCCACCCGACAAA
Organism: Candidatus Dormiibacterota bacterium; assembly: GCA_035601655.1. GTDB lineage: Bacteria > Acidobacteriota > Terriglobia > Acidiferrales > UBA7541 > Acidiferrum. The sequence goes on along the minus strand of DATNNV010000086.1, from coordinate 71,563 downwards.
TGCGCGAACTGTCAGCCTAGCCCGCTGCAACTGGAGCGGCGGAGGCAAGAAGTGTAAACTGCTGGCGCGGTATTTTACGAGGGGCGGGAAAAAGGGGTGGAACGCATGCGGATTCGAGTCGTAGTGATGGCGGTGTCGCTGGTTGTGTTGTTGGGGGTGGCGCTTGCGCCAGGAAGCTTCGCGCAAGACAAAAACGTAGAGAAGGGCGCAGACGGGAGCGCAGACAAAAGCATCGACATTCCCTTTCAGAAATTTGTGCTGGATAACGGGCTGACGGTGATCGTACATGAAGATCACAAAGCGCCGATTGTGGCCATCAACACCTGGTACCACGTGGGATCGAAAAACGAAAAGCCCGGAAAGACCGGATTCGCGCATTTGTTCGAGCACTTGATGTTCGGCGGCAGCGAACATGCCCAGGGCCGCTACATCGACGCCATGGAGAAAATCGGCGCCACGGACCTGAACGGCACCACCAACAACGACCGCACCAACTATTTCGAAAACGTGCCCACGTCGGCGGTCGATTACACGTTGTGGATGGAATCAGACCGCATGGGATTTTTGCTCGGCGCGCTGGACCAGAAGACGCTCGATTTGCAGCGCGGCGTGGTGCAGAACGAAAAGCGGCAAGGCGAAAACCAGCCATACTCAGTGGCCTTCGACCTCACCACCCACAACACCTATCCCACGAACCATCCCTACTCCTGGACGGTGATCGGCGAGATGGCGGACTTGAACGCTGCGTCCATGGAAGATGTGAAGGAGTGGTTCCGGACGTACTACGGTCCATCAAACGTTGTGATCGTGCTGGCCGGGGATATCGACGTGAAGACGGCGCACGAAAAAGTGGAAAAGTATTTTGGAAATATTCCGGCAGGGCCTCCGGTGGCGCACCAGGAAGCCTGGATCGCGAAAATGACCGGAACGCACCGTCAAATCGTACAGGACCGCGTGCCGCAACCGCGCATTTACAAAGTATGGAACACGCCGGAATACGGCAGCGCGGACGCCGATTATCTGAACCTGGTGGGCGATGTGCTGAGCACGGGAAAAAGCTCGCGCTTCTATAAACGCCTGGTGTACGACGATCAGATTGCCACGAATGCGAATGCCTTCGTGCGGCTGAATGAAATCGCCGGGCAGTTTTGGATTCAGGCCACCGCCAAAGCGGGCGGCGATCTCCGGCAGGTCGAAAAGGAATTGGATGAAGAGCTGGCCAAGTTCCTGAAGGAAGGCCCGACCGCGGAAGAACTGGCGCGCGCGAAAGCGCAAAACGAAGCCAACTTCATCCGCGGAATCGAGCGCATCGGCGGATTCGGCGGAAAGTCCGACCGGCTGGCACAAAGCCAGGCGTTCCTGGGAAGCCCGGACGCGTACAAGATTTCGCTCCAGCGTGTGCAGTCGGCCACCGCGGAGGATTTGAAAGCCGCCGCGAATCGCTGGCTCGCGGATGGCGTGTACATTCTCGACGTGCAAGCGTTCCCACCGTACAAAACCGCGTCCACCGGCGCGGACCGCACCAAGCCGCCATCCACCGGCACGCCGCCGGAGCTCAAGCTGCCTAAGTTGCAGCGCGCCACGCTCTCGAACGGCCTGAAAGTCATTCTCGCGGAACGCCACGAAGTTCCGCTGGTGACGTTCTGGCTGGACGCCGACGCCGGCTATGCCGCGGATCAATCCATTGCGGCGGGAACCTCGAGCATGACCATGGCGCTGCTCAACGGCGGCACCAAGAACAGAACTGCGCTGCAGATCAGCGACGAGCAGGCTCTGCTCGGCGCGCAACTGGCGGCATTTTCCAATCTGGATACCTCGATCGTGCGGCTTTCCGCACTGAAATCGAAACTCGATCCTTCACTCGAACTGTTTGCCGACGTGCTCCTGAATCCGGTGTTCGCGGAATCGGACTTCAAGAGACAGCAGAGACTGCAACTCGCGGCCATTCAACGCGAGCAAGTAACGCCGCAGCAGATGGGCCTGCGCGTTTTCCCCGCGCTTCTTTACGGTGCCGGGCACGCTTACGGAAGCCCGCTGACAGGATCCGGAACCACCGCAAGCGTCGAAAAAATGACCCGCGAAGACCTGGTGAAATTCCACCAAACCTGGTTCAAGCCGAATCATGCCACGCTGGTGATCGCCGGCGACACCACGCTGCGCGAAGTAACTCCCAAACTCGAAAAGTTATTGGCCGGCTGGAAGCCCGGCCAGACGCCGCAGAAAAACATCACCACCGTGCAACTGCCGGCCAAATCGGTGGTCTACCTGATCGACAAGCCGGGAGCGCAGCAATCCATCATCATCGCAGGCAACATCGCGCCGCCAACCGCCAATCCGAATGAAATCGCCATTGAAGCCATGAACGACGCGCTGGGAGGGCTCTTCAGCTCGCGCATCAACGGCAACCTGCGCGAAGACAAGCACTGGTCCTACGGGACGCGCTCGCTGTTGTTCCCGGCGCGCGCGCAACGCCCGTGGATCACTTTCGCGCCGGTGCAAACCGACAAGACCAAGGAGTCGCTCGCGGAACTCAACAAGGAATTTCGCGCCATACTCGCCGACCGTCCTCTGACGCAGCAGGAGCTGGCCAGCGTGCAAGACAATCAAACGCTCAGCCTGCCCGGCTCGCGGGAGACCCAGGACGAAGTCGGCGGCTCTATCAACGAACTCGTGCAGTACGGACTGCCCGACGACTACTACGACACCCTGGCCAGCAAGATCCGCGCGCTAAAGCCCGCGGACACCGCCGCAGCCGCGAAGATCATCGTGCATCCGGATAACCTGATCTGGGTGATCGTCGGAGACCGCGCGAAGATCGAGGCCGGCGTCAAGGAACTGAACTTCGGCGAAATTCACTATGTGGACGCGGACGGGAAACCGCTGTAGATCGGGCGTCGTGCTGCGCTCGAGGGAGACGACGTTGAGATCGTGCCGAGATGGGGCGCAGCAGTGCTGCGCCCCTACGGGTTGACGAGGTGCTAGAGGAGATGGGCTTCGAGGAACCAGAGGTCCTTGTCGAGTTCGCGGGTGATGGTGGTGAAGAGGTCGGTGGTGATGGCGTCTTCGAGATCGTCCGATTCTTGCACCGCGGTGCGCAACGCGTTGGCGTGGTGCGCGACGTTGTGGACCAGCCACTTCAATTGGGACTGGCCATCGGAAGCGGAAAGATCGGCTTCCTTGAGGCCGGACTTGGCCGCGACTTCGCGCGCCGTGCCGTTGGCAACGCCGCCGATTTGCGCGATGCGCTCGGCGATGGTGTCGCTCTGATTGTCGACGTGCTCCTGCACGGAATCAAAGAGCAGGTGCAACTGAATGAAGTGCATGCCTTTGAGGTTCCAGTGCGCCCACTTGATTTGCGAGCGGAGATCGATACTGTCCGCGAGGCGCGCATTGAGAAGCGCGATGATGGCCTGACGATTCTTGTCGGGAACGCCAACACTGGTTTTGTAAGTACGGGCGGTGGAAGTTGCAGTGGCTGCCATGGTGGACTCTCCTATCTTGTGTCGAGAATTGCTCGGCAAACGTTGGATGATTCGGCCCGGCCGGGTGGTTACATGAAAACGCTAGCGCAAAGCGGATTCGCGAGCAATCCCGGGCAAACCATGCCTGGCAATCAATCCTGGACGATCAATCCTGGGCCACGGGGCGAGGTACTGAGACGTCGGCGTAAAGCTGTTCGATGAGGTCGTGAAATTGCTGTTCGACGACGCGGCGCTTTAGCTTCATGGTGAACGTAAGCGAGCCATTGTCGAAAGTGAAGTCCTCGGGAAGCAGTGCAAAGCGCTTGATGGTTTCGTATTGCGCGAGATGCGCGGTGAGGCGTTTAATTTCAGCTTCAATCAAGGAGCGCACGAACGGGTGAGCGGCAAGTTCCGCGTTGGAAGCGAAGCGAATGTTTTGCTCCGCGGCTCTCGCGGAAACCGTAACGGGATTGGGAACGACCAGCGCAGCAATGAATTTGCGCCGGTCCCCGACGACCATGGCGTTCAGAATGTACGGACTGGTCTTGAGCGCGTTTTCGATGGGCTGCGGCGCGACAAATTTTCCGCCCGCGGTTTTGATCAGATCTTTCTTGCGATCGGTGATGAAGAGGTAGCCGTCTTTGTCGAGGTAGCCGATATCGCCGGTGTGAAACCAGCCATCGTCGGTGAGCACTTCGTGCGTAGCTTCCGGACTTTTGTAATAGCCCTGCATGATGCAGGGCCCCTTGGCCAGAATCTCGCCGTCTTCCGCGATGTGCAGAATGACGTTGCGGATGGCCTTGCCGGAACTGCCCATGCGGTGCTCGGGATAATTGGAAGTCAGAATCGGCGAAGTCTCCGTAAGGCCGTAACCTTGATAGATGGGCACACCGACGGCCCAGAAGAATTCCGCAAGGTCTTTCGCCAGCGGTGCGCCGCCGGAGCACACCAGGCGCATCTGGCCGCCGGTCCCGGCGCGAATCTTGGAATAAACCAGAGCATTCGCAAGCGCCCACTGCAATTTGAAACGCAGCCCGACTTTTTTCTCGCCGCTGCGCCAGGCGCCGGTTTGTGACGCAATATGCATCGCCCAATCAAATATCTTGCGCTTCGTGCCGGTGCTTTTGCTTCCCTGCTCCATCACCCGCGCATAGATTTTCTCGAACACGCGCGGAACCGCCGCCATAACCGTGGGGTGCAACTTCAGCAGCGCCGCGGAAACCAGTTCCACTGCTTCGACGTAAGCGACCGTAACGCCATGAAAAAGGTAGACGTAGTCGAGTGTGCGTCCGTAAACGTGCGCGAGCGGCAGGAAGGAAAGCGCCAGATCGCTGGCGGGATTCAGGCGGAAATCAACGCACGTGTCGGTCACATTGGAGCAGAAATTGTTGTGCGTGAGCATCACGCCCTTGGGCTCGCCGGTGGTGCCGGAAGTGTAGATGATGGAAGCGAGCTGGCCGGGAAGAACCTGCGAGGTGCGCAGCCGGTAGGAAGCGATATCGGCGTCGCCCGCGGAGGCGATGAGCGTTTCGTAACGGAGCACTTCGGACGGGATGCTATCGCCACCGTCAGCGACGATGATTTGCTCGAGGTCGGGAAGCTGGTCGCCGCAAGCAAGCAGCTTGGCAAGCTGCGCAGCGCCGGCGGCGAAAACGATTTTCGCCTCGCAGTGGCGCAGGATGTAAATCATGCGGTCCGGCGATTCGTTGAAATAGACGGGCACGGTAACTGCGCCGGCACCGGTGATGGCGAAGTCCGCGGTATGCCACTCGGGCCGATTCGCGGCTAAGAGACCGACGCGATCGCCAGGTTTCACGCCGAGCTCAACCAGTACTGTCGAAAGACCGGCCGCGCGGCGGAGAAATTCGCCGGAGGGGATGGCTTCCCATTTGCCGGAGCGGTGAACCATCTGCGCGCGGGGATTGGGGAGCGTGTCGACCGCGTTCAGGAAGCGCGAAGGGAGCGTGCCGTTGTTCATCGTGATGTAGTGAATTTACCGCAGCCGGCGGCGCGGCGCAATGCGGGTGCGAGTACGGGTTGGTTGCGTGGGCGAGCCAGCATGCTGGCGCAGCATGCTGCGCCACTACAAGGGGGGATTGCGCTCGCGGTAGGAGCCTCGCCGAGATGGGGCGCAGCAGTGCTGCGCCCCTACGGGAACCGAGTTGTGTCGCGCGGGTTACTTTTTCGCGGGGGCGAGCGATTTCAGGTAGGCGAGGACGGCGGCGGCGTCTTCACGCGAGAAACGGTATTGCGGCATCGGTGGTGCGGCGAGCTGGCCGGAGGCGTCTTTGCCGGTGGTGAGGAAGATGAGCGCTTGCTCGTCGGTGAAGCCGGGGAAGCCAGCCAGGGCCGGAGTGTACTCGGCCCAGTTGGGGACCGGTTGCAGGGGCTTGAAGATGGTGCTGGCGCCTTGGAAGGCTTGATCGGCGACGGGTTCGCCTTTTTCGTTGCGTGGCGTGTGGCAATCGCCGCAGAGAGTGACCTGTTGGACAAGGTAGCGGCCGCGTTCGATTGTGGCGGCGGACGATTCGGCGGCCGCACGCGCGTTGGCACTGGCAGCGGGATGAGCGTTGGAGCGGACGGCAATACAGAAAAGTGCTGCGACGAGGATGGTTGCGCTGGCGAACCACCAGAATCTCTTCATGAGCGAGTCTCCATGCGCGGAAGAATACGGAGAACGCGAGTGCAGTGCAATCAGAATGATGCTGCGTTAAGATGAGCGGCGGAGAACGAAGGCAATGAGTGTGAGCCGCACATTGAGCGAAACAGCACTATCGAAAGGGCCGTTTCGCGCGGCGCGGGGGACGACGATTTCCTGCAAAGGCTGGCAGCAGGAAGCGGCGCTGCGCATGTTGATGAATAATCTCGATCCGGAAGTGGCGGAGAAGCCGGAAGATTTGGTGGTGTACGGCGGAACGGGGAAAGCGGCGCGGAATTGGGAATGCTTTCATGCCATCGTGCGTTCGCTGAAGGAATTGGCTGGCGACGAGACGCTACTGGTGCAGTCGGGGAAGCCGGTGGGGATTTTTCGGACGCATGAGTATGCGCCGCGCGTGTTGCTTTGCAATTCCAATCTCGTGGGGCATTGGAGCAATTGGGACAAGTTTCATGAACTCGACCGCGCGGGATTGATGATGTACGGGCAGATGACCGCGGGAAGTTGGATTTACATCGGCACGCAGGGAATTTTGCAGGGAACGTACGAGACGTTTGCCGCGGCGGCGGCAAAACATTTTGGCGGGAACCTGAGCGGGAAATTGGTGGTGACCGGCGGCATGGGCGGGATGGGTGGAGCGCAGCCGCTGGCAGCGACCATGAATGGCGCGGCGTTTCTGGGCATTGACGTCGATCCGGAGCGCATCAAGAAGCGCTTGAAGACGGGATATTGCGACGTGATGGTGACGTCGCTCGATGAAGCGCTGCGCATTCTGAAGAATGCGGTGCGCAAGGGCGAAGCGACTTCCGTCGGGCTGGTGGGAAATTGCGCGGACGTGATTCCGGAACTGGCCAAACGCGGCGTGGTGCCGGATTTGCTCACCGATCAGACCAGCGCGCATGACCCTCTCGATGGCTATGTACCGAATGGGATGACGCTGGAAGCGGCAGTCGAACTGCGCAAGCGCGATGCGGAGGAGTACAAAAAGCGCTCGATGGCGGCAATGGCCGAGCATGTGCAGGGCATGCTGGATTTGCAGAAGCTCGGCGCGGTGACTTTCGATTACGGAAATAATATTCGCACGTTTGCGTTTCAGCAGGGCGTGAAGAACGCCTACGATTTTCCGGGATTTGTGCCCGCGTATATCCGGCCGTTGTTCTGCGAAGGCAAAGGACCATTCCGCTGGGCGGCGCTTTCCGGCGAAGCGTCCGATATTGCGCGCACGGATCAGCTGGTGCTGGAGATGTTTCCGCAGAACGAGCATTTGAGCCGCTGGATCAAGCTGGCGCAGAAGCGCGTGAGGTTCCAGGGATTGCCGGCGCGGATTTGCTGGCTGGGCTACGGCGAGCGCGATAAGTTTGGGCTGGCGCTGAACGATCTGGTGGCCAAGGGCGAATTGAGAGCGCCGATTGTGATTGGGCGCGATCATCTGGATTGCGGGTCGGTGGCTTCGCCGTTTCGCGAGACGGAATCGATGCGGGATGGATCGGACGCGGTGGCGGACTGGGCGCTGTTGAATGCGCTGGTAAATACCGCGAGCGGAGCGTCATGGGTTTCGATTCATAACGGCGGCGGCGTAGGAATTGGGTATTCGCAACACGCCGGACAAGTGACCGTGGCCGACGGCACGAAAGAAATGGCGGCGCGAATCGAGCGGGTGCTGACCAATGATCCGGGGATGGGCGTGGTGCGGCATGTGGATGCGGGTTACCCGGATGCAATTGCGTTTGCGAAGAAGAACAACGTCAAAGTGCCGATGTTGTAGGCGCACGTGTTGGGCGCTCCAGCGAGTAAGACTGACAACGTGTGACGCACAAGGCATAATAGTCAGGCCTTGGCGAATTCCCTGCTGATTATTGGAGCTTCGCAGTTGCTGACGTTGCGCGGGAGCGGTGCGCGGCGTGGCGCTTCCCTTTCCAGAGTTGGCGTGATTCGCGATGGCGCGCTGTTGGTGCGCGATGGTTTGATCGCGGCGGTGGACACGCGCGCGAAGATTGAAGCGCTGCCGGAAGCTCGGGCGGCGGAGAAGCTGGATGTTGGCGGGCGGGTGCTGCTGCCGGGATTTGTGGATGCGCATACGCACCTGATTCATGCGGCGAGCCGCGCGGAAGAATACGAGCTGAAGATTCTGGGCGCGAGTTATGAAGAGATTGCGCGCAAGGGCGGCGGGATTCTGAATTCGGTGAAGAAGTTGCGCGCGGCTACGGGCGAAGCGTTGAAGGCTCGGGCTAAAGCGGCGCTGAAGGAATTTGCCGCGCACGGAACCACGACGATTGAAGCGAAGAGCGGCTACGGACTGGACGCGGCGAGCGAGCTGAAGATTTTGCGGCTGCACGAGGAACTCGGGCGCGAGCAGCCGCTGGAGATTGTGTCGACATTCTTGGGCGCGCATGTGGTGCCGGCGGAATTTTGCAAGCGCAGCGCTGGCGCGGAACTTTACGTGCGGTTGCTGACCGAGCAGCTGATCCCGGAAGTTGCCGCCGCGCGGCTGGCAGAATTCTGCGACGTGTTCTGCGATCGCGGAGCGTTCACGGTGGCGCAGTCGCGGCAGGTGCTGGAAGCGGGGTTGCGGCACGGGCTGGCGCCGCGCGTGCATGCGGAGCAACTCTCGCGTACCGGCGCGACGCAGCTTGCGGTGAAACTTGGTGCAGCTAGTTGCGATCATTTGGAAAAAATAAATCGCGCGGACATTCGCGCGCTGGGCAAATCGAAAACGGTGGCGGGGTTGCTGCCGGGATGCGATTTTCACTTGGGACTGCAGCGCTATGCTCCGGTGCGGGCGCTGATTGATGCGGGCGCGATTGTGTCGCTGGCGACGGACTACAATCCGGGGACAAGTCCAACGGTGAGTATGCCGATGATCTTGTCGCTGGCGTGCACGCAATTGCGCATGACTCCGGCGGAAGCGATTGCCGCGGCGACGATCAACGCGGCATATTCTTTGCGGCGCGAGAAGCGCATCGGATCGCTGGAAGTTGGCAAACAGGCGGACCTGGCGGTCTTCGAAGTGGAAGACTACCGCGAAATTCCCTACTATTTTGGAGTGAACACCTGCTGGATGACCATGAAGCGTGGCGCGGTGATTTATTCGCGAGTTTGAGGCGTTGCAGCAAAGGCTAAAGACGCGAGGCTAAAGCCTGGCGCTACGGGTGGAGATGAAAAGACTAATCGAGTGCGTTCCGAATTTTTCCGAAGGGCGCGACCCCGCGAAAGTGGAAGCCATCATCGCGGCGATGAGCAGCGTGCCGGGCGTGTACGTGCTCGACCGCGAGATGGACGCGGACCACCACCGCAGCGTGGTGACGCTGGCCGGCGAGCCGGAAGCCGTCGCGGAAGCGGCGGTGCTGGGCGCGGGCAAAGCGATGGAGCTGATCGACATGACGAAGCACGCGGGGGCGCATCCACGCGCGGGCGCGACCGATGTGGTGCCGTTCATTCCGATCGAAGGCGTAACGCTCGAAGACTGCGTGGCTTTGGCAAGGCGAGTGGGCCAGGAAATCTGGAAGCGCCACCGTATTCCCATATTTTTCTATGAAGCGGCGGCGATGCGGCCGGAACGCGTGAATCTCGAGAATGTGCGGCGCGGGCAATTCGAGGGACTGCGCGAGGAAATGAAGAAAAATCCGGACCGCCAGCCGGATGTGGGCGATCCGAAAGTGCATCCGACCGCGGGCGTGACGGTGGTGGGAGCGCGGAAATTTCTGATTGCATACAACGTGAACTTGAATACGGCGGACGTGGGCATCGCCAACAAGATTGCGAAAGCGATTCGTTTTTCGTCGGGCGGCTTGCGGTACGTGAAATCGATGGGCGTGGAGTTGAAAGCGCGCAGCCTGGCGCAGGTGTCGATCAATTTGACGGACTTCGAGCAGACGCCCATGCACCGGGTGTACGAGATGGTGAAGCGGGAGGCGGAGCGGTACGGCGTCGTGCCGGTGGGCAGCGAAATCGTGGGGCTGGTGCCGAAAAAAGCCATCGAGATGGCGGCGGATTTTTTTCTGCAACTGGAGAATTTCTCGCCGGCGCAAGTATTTGAGAACAAGCTGGCGGCAGCCCTGAGCGGCGCGCCGATGGAAGCGAAGGACGGCAAGCTGGCGTCGCTGGCGCGGCCGTTTCTGGAGGCGGTGGCTGCGCCTACGGCTACGCCTGGCGGCGGGAGCGCGTCGGCATTTGCGGGAGCGCTGGCTGCGGCGCTGGGGCAAATGGTTGCGGGACTTTCGCGGAAGAAAAAATCGCAAGCGGCGCATGTCGACAAACTTTCCGAGGAACTGGACGCGCTGCGGCTGGCCACAGACGAATTGGCATCGGCGATCGACCGGGACGCGGCGGCGTTTGACTTGGTGATGGCGGCGTTCAAGCTGCCGCACGGCGACGCCGCGGAGACGAGCCAGCGCGAGGCGGCGATCCAGGCGGCGACCAAAGGTGCCGCGGAAATACCGTTGGAAGTGGCCGGGCGGGCAGTTGCGGTCTTTGAACGATTGGTACAACTTGAGACTATCGCGGCGGCATCCATGGGTTCAGACTTGCAGGTAGCCCGGCTTATCGCCAGCGCGGGGGCTCAGGGGGCACTGGCAAACGTCGAGATCAACCTCGACGGGATTACGGACGCGACTTACGTAGCCGCGTTGCGCGCAAAGGTGCAGGCCCTTCGAGCGCGATTGAACGCAGCGCCGCGCGCGAAGAGCGTGTAACCTGGAATTGATTATCAAGAGATTGAACAGGCGATTGGAAAAGGAGCGAAACCTCATGAGAAGCAAAGCAAATGGCGGCTCGGCTGGCGCCTGGAGAGCCCTCCGCGGCATTGGGACGGCGGCCCTGCTGGTAACCGTGACGCTGGCGCTCCCGAAACCCGCCAGTGCCCGGCTGGGACCGGATACCATCGCGCTGTTTCCCAAAGAAGTCGGCGAATTCGGCTACGCGGACATGAAGAAGGCGCGCTCGCTGAAATGGTTTGGGCAACTGCAGCAGCAAGTGTTGCCGCAGCGCTTCAAGGAATTCGAGAAGTTTCTGGCTGCCGCGGGACTGGACCCGAATTCGCAAGTGGAAGAACTCGCCTGGGGCCTGGTAGCGGACGACATGGACGCCAAGCAATCCGCCGCGGGATCTTCCGCGGTGCCAACGGGAGAGGAAATCATCGGGGTGGCGCTGGGGAGCTTCAATCCAGATGCAGTGGAACGCTACTTCAAGCAACAGAAGCTGCCGACCTTCAAGACGCGGGGCTACACGTTGTTTCCTTTTGGCTCCGGCTCGGGAGCGAATGATTTGTTTTTCGTTTTCTTCGATTCCAACAAGGCGGCGTTTGGAAGCCGCTCGAAAATCGACAAGATGATCGAGATCCGCTTTGGCGGCGAACAAGGATTGCTGTACAACGAAACGGTTTTCCCGTTGATCAATGAAGCCAACACCGGAAGCACGGTGTGGCTGGTGCTGAACGCGGCGTACACGCGGCTGGCGGTGCGGCAACTGGCGCCGGAAATGGAGCAGTTTCCGGAAGCGGCCAAGCTGGTGACGCGGCTGAAGAACGGAATCATCAACGTGGAGGTGAGCAACGGCGTGGAGGCCAAAGTGCAGATTGTCTGCGGCTCGACCGAGGACGCCAACACCATGGCGCAACTGCTGCAAGCAGGATTGCTGTACAAGCGCTATCAGGCGGGCAAGGAGAATCCGGACATGGCGACGATGCTGGATTCGGCGAAAGTCTCGCCGGCCGGCGACCGGCTGAGCGTGCGCATGAACGTGAGCGACGAGCAGATCGCCAAGCTCATCCAGAGCAACAGCTTCGCGGTGAAGATGTAGCTTCGTAGCGACACATTTAGAATCGGGCATTTAAAACCGGCCGGACGCTTCGCGCGTCCGGCCGGTTTTTATTTTGCGGGCAATCATCATCCTGAGCCTGGCTGACGCATGAAGAAATGACCGCAGGCGAGGCTCCGGCCGCCCTAAAAGGACGGCCTCTACAGTTGGAGTTGCGGGTACGGCTGAAGCTGTGCCCTCGCGCAAATGGGACGCGCTTAGACCCAATTCTGGGCATTCGCGGAGCGATGGCCGAGGTATTTTGTCAGCCGCGTGACGGCTTCGCCGGTGCGCGCGTCGTATTGCACGCGGTCGACGCCCGCGAGGATGCTTCGCGGGGCGCCACCCTCCACCGGGGCAGCGAGGAAACCGGCGATGGAATCGAGACCTACGGCTGGGGCGCAGTCCCCGTTGTGAGTGAGAGCGATCTCGAGGCGATCCGCGAAGCGCGCGCAAACGACACGAAGGTGCGGATGTTCGGGAGTGAGGCATTCGAAGGCTTCGAGACATGCGGCGACGGCGGCTTCTCGCCATTGCCCGCTGGCTTCGCGAGACAGACCGGCGGCATCGGCGAGATAGCGCGCAGCGCCGCCCGCTCCGGCGGCCAGGCGCGCGTCTGAATCAACGGTGAGTTCGATGGTATGGGGTTCAGTGGCCACGGCTCTCGGCGAGCGCCACGTCGCAAGCCTCGCGGCAATCGGGACAATAGTAGAGGCCGTCGGTGCATAGGTGCACGTCGTTCTGCCCCTGGCAAATGGTGCAGTACTTGTCGCAGTGGCAGTATTGCTCGGTTTTATCGCACTGCTGGCAGACGGTGGGACCTTGCATAAGGCGCCTCCGGGAAGAATGTACCTGAGGGAATGTGGCGGCGGCAAGGAGCGAGCAGCGTGAAGTAAGGAGGTAACGACGTAATGATGTAAGGACGCAGCCCTTGCCAAGGACGACCTCCCCCCGTATTTTGTGTAAGTGTTGATTCTAAAGGTGGTTAAAGTCCTTTGTTTTGATACAGATTTGTAAGTGTTCATTCTAAAGGGGTTACAGGAGGGGTTCTTAGCCTTCTCGTAGGTATCCGGTTACTTCTGTTCCGTTCATTCTGAATGTGCATAGCTGGCCCTTTTGTTGGCGGTCGGGCGTTGGGTTTGGTGGTGGCGTTGGCGGCGTACTGGGGCTTTGAGGGGCGTTGGGAGTTGCCGGGGTAGTGGTTTTATCGGAGGGCTGGGCAGGGGTTGCGTTGCTGGAGGGAGGTGGAGTTGGGGGCGCCAATCGGGAGATTGGCGTTCCCGGGTTCGGAGGGCCAGGGGTTGCGGCGGACTTGGCGGATTGCGAGATGATTTCCGCAAAGGCGCGGGGTGTGGAAGGGAGCGGAGTTATCGGGTTGGCTGTGGTTTTGGGTTGGGTGGTGTTGGCGCGCGGCGCGGTTGAGGGTGACGAATCTAAAGATTCGCCACTACATTTTGCCGGTGCGGGGCGGGAGGGTGGAGGGGCGAAGGAGGAGCGGATAGCGTCGCGCCAGGCGTTGGAGCCGAAGGCGTTGGCGTATTCGTGTTCGGCTAGTTTGACGGTTTGTACGAGGGTTTGGCCCAGGTAGGCGAGAGTGGCGGCGGTTTTGGGTTTGATGTGGCCTTGGGCTACGGCGGAGAAGAGGCGAGCGAGAGCGGAGGCTACGTCGCAGGCGGAGATGTAGTCGCCGGAGAGGAAGCTGGCGATGTCGCGGCCGGCTTGTTCTCCGGCGAGGGATCGGGCTTCTTTTTTGGCGTGGAAGACGCAGAGGTACGGATGGCCTTGGCGGCGCGGGATGCGGCATTGGCGGCCGTCGGCGAAGGTGAAAGTGCAACAGGTGGATGCGCGGTTGTCGGATCGAGGGCTTCGTTGACGGTTAGTTTCCTTTGTGGACGGACCGGTAGACGGATGAGTAGAGCTATTCGTGGACATGGAAGTCTCCATTCGAGAAAGATTTGGGATTTCAGGATTTAGAGGGCGGGCTCGCAGGACGCGAGGCGCACTTCTTTACGGGAGTAGTATACCACACCGATTTTGACCGACAGGCTGTCGGGGCAGGCTGCTAGGCAACCCGGGAATCTCACCTGACAATCGGAACTTCTCCGGCAAGCCGACTCATCAAGTGCATGCGCGAACGCTTTTAGTTAACCGCCTCTGCCGGGACAGTACTATTGCCGGTATTTCAGTTCAGTGATGAAGTCGACCTATGCGCAGGCCACTACTTAAGAAGCTCGCAACAGCATTCCTTATTTTTGTGTTGGGGATCGGCGTCGGAATCTTCAGTCACACTTTGGTGTCGAAAGCTCTTACGGCCGCGAGGAGCGGTGACTTCGCTGAAGCCGCACGAGTTAACTCACCGGATGGCAAACTTGATGCCGTCCTGGTCGAGGACATTTCCGGTGGGGCACTCGGAGGTGTTTTCTGGTCCGTTTACGTTGTTCGTAAAGGCAGAACTATCCGGACCGACGCAACGACGAGACTTTTCTTTGCAGATGAGCTGACCAAGGGAGCGATCGTTTGGAGTAAACCTCATTTAATCGAAATCCACTACGATAAGGCTTCAATAATGGAATTCAGGAACATTTCTACTATCTCCGAAAACGGACTTGAGTACGTTGAATTGCGGTTGGTTCCGTCTTCGGAATAATTCGCTTATAACACCTGAAGGCGAATGGCGTTCGGACAACTAATTCCCCATTTCAATGTAGTCTGGGTCCAGGTCCTAATAAACGCTGCCGGGTGTGGGAAGGCGAGTTGGCTGGAATTAGCGGCGGGAAGGACTGGCAGGGTCAACGGTGATTACGACTTTGCCTTGGGCGTGGCCTTGTTCGAGGTAAAGGAGGGCTTCGGCTGTGGCGCTTAATGGGTAGCGTTTGTCGATGATGGGGACGACTTTGCCGGCTTCGAGAAGATCTTTGAGAATAAGCAAATCCTTGTTGGTTACTTTCGCAGAGACGAAACACAGCTTTTTGCTGCCGAGCAGTGAGAGTAATGGTCCCAATAAGATGCCTTGAAGCATTTGAGCCGCGCCGCCGCCGACCATGACGTAAATTCCGTCCGGAGCGAGGGCGCGGCGGTAATCGAAACTGGAATGATAGGCGTTGGCGGCGAGAATCAGGTCGTAGCGCTGGGCACCGTGCGTGAAATCTTGCCGGGTGTAGTCGATGACGTGGGTTGCGCCAATGGATCGCGCCTGGTCCACGTTCCTGGTGCTGCATACGGCGGTGACTTCGGCGCCGAAGGATTTGGCGATCTGGACGGCAAAGGTGCCGACACCGCCGGAAGCGCCGTCGATCAGAACCCTGAGTGGAACCTGGGGTTGAACCTGCTGGCCGCGCTGGATGCGTCCCTTATCGCGAAGGCCCTGAAGGGCGGAGAGGGCCGCCACTGGTACAGATGCTGCTTCCTCGAACGACAGGTTGGCTGGCTTCAGCGCCAATTTTTCTTCCATGGCGCAGACATACTCGGCAATGGCCCCACGGGCACAGCCGAAGACCTCGTCTGCAGGCTTGAATTGCGTTACGTTGCTGCCGACGGCCTCGACCTGGCCGGCCAGATCCACACCGAGCCGCGTGACCTTTGGCTTGCGTAGGCCGACCGCCAGGCGAAAGACGCGCGGCTGACCTCGCACGAAGTGCCAGTCCAGGGGATTGACGGAAGCCGCGCGGACTTTTATCAAAACTTCGTGGTCTTTAGGAACGGGCTTTTCGACGTCGGTGATTTGGACCACGTCCGGAGGGCCGTATGTTGTAAAGACGGCGGCTTTCATTGTTGTTCTTGCGCGCGGCTGGGCCGCTCGTTCCAGCGTTGCACGTTCACGCCTATCGCGAGGAGCCACAGGGTCAGCGATTCTATGGACGTATACGACGACCGGGGCCGGAAAGTATCACTTTTCTTTGCGGGGGAAAGGGCGGGACAAAAGGATCTGGTGGGCCCTGTTGACATCCTCGCAATTGGAGCTTGGAAAGCGAAAAGCAGATCCCTCACCCCGCCAAAACCGCGGGGGTTCGGGATGACAGCTAGTTGGTAACCGGCTCTCAAGACTGGATGTCAATAGAGCCGCTGTGGCTTTGCAAGCTGACCGAGCGGCGTGCGGTGGGCGTCTTTGACGGGTTCTGGAGCGCGTGCTAGTATGAATTTCCGCGCTGAGAAAACGGAAATGGAATCCGTCACAACTCCCGCCACACCTGTGTTGCGAAAGACCGCGTTGAACGCCATGCACCGCCGGCTGGGTGCGAAGATGGTGAACTTCGGCGGATGGGACATGCCGGTCGAATATCCGAAAAGCGGCGGGCTGGTGGCGGAGCACAAAGCGGTGCGGTCCAGCGTGGGCGTTTTCGACGTGAGCCACATGGGGGATATTCGCATCCACACCGGGCAGGTACCGGGCGGAGCGCTGGCCGCGGTGCAGCACCTGAGCATGAACGATGCCGCGAAGCTGGCGATCGGGCAGGCGCACTATTCGGCGATGCTGTATCCGGAAGGCACGTTTGTGGACGACGTGATCGTGCACCGGCTGGGCGAGGATGATTTTCTGCTGGTGATCAATGCGGGGACGCGGGAGAAAGATATCGCGTGGGTGCGCAAGAACACGGAAGGATTTGATTGCCAGGTCGAGGAGTTGAGCGACGCTTACACGCAGTTGGCGATTCAGGGTCCGAAAGCTGTGGAGGTGCTGCAAAAGCTGACGGATGCGGATTTGAACGGGATCAAGAACTACTGGTTTACGC
Source organism: Candidatus Dormiibacterota bacterium (assembly GCA_035601655.1). Lineage (GTDB taxonomy): Bacteria > Acidobacteriota > Terriglobia > Acidiferrales > UBA7541 > Acidiferrum. Next base: position 54,923 of record DATNNV010000086.1, on the reverse strand, counting down.
ACGGGACGGTTTGCGGGCTCAAGAATACGCTGATCGCGCGAACGGGATATACGGGAGAAGATGGATTTGAGATTTACGTGCCGTCGGATGTGAAGACGGGCGAAATGGTTTGGAACAAGGTGATGGAAGCGGGATGGGAGTTTGGCATTGTTCCCTGCGGACTGGGCGCGCGGAATACGCTGCGGCTGGAATCGAAGATGGCGCTTTACGGGCACGAAATCAGCGACAAGATCAATGTGTGGGAAGCGGGGCTGGAGCGCTACTGCAAGATGGACAAAGGCGATTTTGTGGGGCGCGCGGGACTCGAGCGGGCGAAAGTCGCAGGACTGACGCGGACACTGGTGGGCCTGGAAATGATCGACCGCGGGATCGCGCGCGACGAGTATTGCTGCTGCAACGAAGCGGGGGCGCGCGTGGGCGTGATCACCAGCGGTTCACCGTCGCCGACTTTGGGGAAGAATATTGCTTTGGCGTATGTTCCGCCGGCGATGGCGGCGATCGGCACGGCGATTTACGTGGAGATTCGCGGGCAGCGGTACAAAGCGCAGGTGGTGGCGACGCCGTTTTACAAGCGCGCTCACAAAGCGACCGCACTGAATATTTCGGCGCATTAGCGCAAATCGAGAGAGGTGGTTCGATGGCGTATCCGGCGCAGTATCGCTACACGAAGGAACATGAGTGGGTGGACGTGAAGGGCGACGTGGCCACGATCGGAATTACCGATTACGCGCAGCACGAGCTGGGGGATGTGGTGTTCGTGGAACTGCCGAAGCCTGGCGCGAAGATTGAAGCGGGAAAATCTTTTGGCACGGTGGAATCGGTGAAAGCGGTGAGCGAGATTTACGCGCCGGCTTCCGGTGAAGTGCTGGAAGTGAACGGCGATTTGCACAATACGCCGGAGAAAATCAATACGGATCCGCACGGGGCGGCGTGGCTGATCAAGATACGCCTGGCGAATCCTGCGGACGTGAAAAGCCTGATGGATGCTGCGGCTTACGACGCGTACATCGCCGATAAGAGCAAGGAAGCTTCCGCCTGATGCGCTATCTCCCGAAGAGTCCGGCGGAGCGGCAGGAGATGCTGGCGGCGATCGGCGCGAAGTCCATCGAGGAACTTTTTTCTAGCATTCCGGAGCGCTACCGGCTGAAGCAGGCGCTGAAACTTCCTGGGCCTTTTTCTGAGACGGAAGTCATTCAATATTTCAAGGATCGCGCGGGCGAGAATTCCAGCGGCTACACGAGCTTTCTTGGGGCTGGCGTTTACAATCACCTGCGGTCGGTGGTTACCGACGCGATCATTCAGCGCGGCGAGTTTCTGACGTCGTATACGCCGTATCAGGCGGAGATTACGCAGGGCACGCTGCAAGCCATTTTCGAATTTCAGACGTTGATGTGCCAACTTACCGGGCAGGAAGTTGCGAACGCGTCGATGTATGACGGCTCGACGGCGACGACGGAAGCAGTGCTGATGGCGGAGCGGCTCACCGGGCGGCGCGGCGTGCTGGTGGCGCGTTCGGTGCATCCAGAATACCGGGACGTGCTGAAGACCTACGCGAAAAATTCAGGACTGCGCGTGGAAGAGATTGGGTATGCGGCGGATGGAACGATCGATCGGAAGGCGCTGCAGGCGAACTTGAAAGACGATGTTGCCGCGGTGGTGGTGCAGTCGCCGAACTTTTTTGGTGTGCTGGAGCAGGTTTCCGAATTGGCGGGCCCGGCGCACGCGGCGGGGGCGATGCTGGTGGTGGCCATTGCGGAAGGCGTTTCGCTGGGAATGGTCAAGGCGCCGGCGGAAGCGGACATCGTGGCGATGGAAGCGCAGAGTTTTGGATTGGCGCCGAGTTACGGTGGGCCGTTCGCGGGCGTCATCGCGTCGAAGGATAAGTTTGTGCGGCAGATGCCGGGGCGTTTGACGGGGCAGACCACGGATTCGGAAGGCAAGCGGGGCTTCGTGCTGACGCTGGCGACGCGCGAGCAACACATTCGGCGCGAAAAGGCTACTTCGAATATTTGCACGAACCAGGCGCTTTGCGCGCTGGCGGCGACGGTGCATCTGACGCTGCTCGGAAAAGAAGGATTGCGGGAGATGGCGCAGCAGAATGTTGCCAAGGCGCAGTACGCGCTGGTGCAGTTGGAGCAGATTCCGGGTGTCCGGCGGAAGTTTGCGGCGCCATTTTTCAATGAGTTCACAGTGGAATTTCCGCGGTCGGTGAAGATGGTGAATGCGGCGCTTTTGCGGGAGAAGATTATCGGGCCGCTGGCGCTGGGCACGCCGTATCCGGAATTGACCAAGCACGCGCTGGTGTGCGTGACGGAAACCACGAGCCGGGCGGAGATCGACCGATTTGCCGGGGCGCTTCGCAAAGTATTGGAACAGCCAGTCTGAGAGAGAGATTTCGGGACACTGATGAACTCGCGCATCAAAAAAGCAACGCGCAACACCAGTCAGAACGAAGGGCTGATCTTCGAGAAGTCGTCGCCGGGAAAGCGCGCGTTCGAATTGCCGCCGCTGGACGTGCCGGCGGTCGATCCCGCGAAGGCGCTGGGAGCGAGCTATCGGCGCGAAGGCGTCGAGGGTTTTCCGGAAGTCAGCGAGATCGAAGTGATCCGCCATTTCACGCGGCTTTCCACCTGGAACTACGCGATCGATCTGGGCATGTATCCGCTGGGATCGTGCACCATGAAATACAATCCGCGCGTGAATGAGTTTGTGGCGCGGCTTGAGGGCATCGCCACCGAGCATCCTTACCAGCCGCAGGAGCTTTCGCAAGGCTGCCTGAAGATTTTGCGGCTGCTGGAGCAATGCCTGCTCGAAATTACCGGGATGGATGCGATTACGCTGCAACCGGCGGCGGGCGCGCAAGGCGAATTGACGGGCCTGCTGCTGATCCGCGCGTACCTCGAGAAGCAGGGGAATGCACGCAAGAAAGTGCTGATTCCGGATTCCGCTCACGGCACGAATCCGGCGACGGCGGTGATTGCCGGCTACGACGTCGAAAACATCAAGTCCGAATCGCACGGGCAGATCGATGTGGACGAGCTGCGTGACCAGGTGACCGAAGACGTTGCCGCGCTGATGATTACGAATCCTTCGACGTTGGGCATTTTCGAGCAGCGCATTCCGGAGATCGCGGAAATTTTGCACGCCAAGGGCGCTTTGCTGTACATGGACGGCGCAAACATGAATGCGCTGACCGGCATCACGCGGCCCGGCGATCTCGGCGTGGACGTGATGCACTTGAACCTGCACAAAACCTTTTCGACGCCGCACGGCGGTGGCGGGCCGGGCGCGGGCCCGGTGGCGATGAAGAAGATTCTGGAGCCGTATCGCCCGGTTCCGATTCTGGTGGAGAAAGAGAGCGGGCGGCTGGCGCTGGAATCGGTGCGGCCGGATTCGATTGGCAGAGTGAAAGCGTTCAGCGGAAATTTCGGCGTGCTGGTTCGCGCGCTCGCGTACATCCTGGCGTATGGACCAGGAGTGCGGCAGGCGACGGAAGACGCGGTGCTCAACGCGAATTATATCCGCAAGCATCTGGAAGGCGTCTACGATTTGCCGTACTCGCTGCCTTCGATGCATGAAGTGGTGTTCAGCGACGCAGTGCAGAAGAAAAACGGCGTCAGCACGATGGACATCGCCAAGCGGCTGATCGACTACGGCTTTCATCCGTACACGACGGCGTTTCCGCTGATTGTTCCAGGGGCGCTCATGATCGAGCCCACAGAGTCGGAGTCCAGAGAAGAGTGCGATCTCTTTATCGACGCGATGCGTGCGATTGCGGATGAAGCAGCCAAGACTCCCGAGATCGTCAAATCTGCGCCGCACACCACGCGGGTGCGCCGACTGGACGAAGTTGGCGCGGCGCGCAAGCCGGTGCTGCGCTGGAAGCCCTCCGCACCGCGCAGCGAAGCTGCCGACTAAAACGAAACACCGCGAATCGCAGTGCCTCTGCCTGATTCTTTTCCGGGCACACGGCCCGCGTTGCCGGAGACCGCGCCGCGCGGGGCCTGCTATTCTGGAAGACGAGAAGTTTTCGCCGGATCCGGTTGAAACGACATGACACCCGCCTTCGCCGCATGGATGCCGAAGTCAGTTCTGCTCCTGCGCGACTATGACCGCCACAAATTCATTTCCGATTTGATTGCCGGAGTTACCGTTGGGCTGGTGGCGCTGCCACTGGCCATGGCGTTTGCGATTTCGTCGGGTGTGCCGCCGCAGGCGGGCTTGTACTGCGCCATCGTCACGGGATTCATCATCTCCGCGCTGGGCGGTTCGAAAACGCAGATTGGCGGCCCGACCGGAGCATTCGTGGTGGTGGTGGCTGGCATCATTGCGAAGTACGGAATCGACGGTCTGCTGACCTGCACGATGATGGCGGGCGTGCTGCTGGTATTGCTTGGCGTGACCGGATTGGGCAGCGCGGTCAAATATTTTCCGCGCCCGGTGGTTATCGGCTTTACCAACGGAATTGCCATTCTGATCGTCAGCACGCAAATCCGCGACTTCTTCGGACTGCGCATGGATCATGTGCCGGGCGATTTCTTTCATCGCATGAAGGCTTACGCAGAGGCGTGGCATAGCATTTCGATTCCCGCGACGCTGCTTTCGCTGATCGCGCTGGCGGTGATGGTCTTCTGCTTGAAGTACGCGAAGAAAATTCCGGGCGCCATCCTGGTGACGTTTGGAGCTACGGCAGCGGTGGCGCTCTTCCATCTGTCTCTGGAAACGATCGGAACGCGTTTTGGCGGAATACCTGTGGGATTTCCGAAGTTCGCGGTGCCGACCTTGCGCTACGAGGTTCTGCGCCAACTCTTCTCTCCCGCCTTCACCATCGCCATGCTCGGCGCGATTGAGTCTTTGATGTCGGCGGTGGTTGCCGATCGCATGAGCAAGGACAAACACAATCCCAACGTCGAACTGGTGGCGCAAGGCATAGCCAACATCGTGTCGCCACTCTTTGGCGGGTTGCCGGCGACGGGTGCGATCGCGCGTACGGCTACAAACGTTCGCGCCGGAGCCAAAACGCCGGTCGCCGGAATCATTCACGCGCTCACGCTGCTGGCGATTGTGCTGTTCGCGGCGCCGCTGGTTAAGAATGTGCCGCTGGCGGCGCTGGCGGCCATCCTGGTGATCGTGGCGTATAACATGGGAGAGTGGAGCGAAATCCCGGAGATTCTGAAGCTGTCGAAGGCGGACATCGCGGTCTGGCTGATTACCATGACGCTGACGGTGGTCACCGATCTGACGTTCGCCGTGGAAGTCGGCATGGTGCTTGCGGCGCTGATGTTCATCCGCAAGGTGTCGAACACCACCACGGTCACGCGCGTGACCCGCGACTACGTCGAGGACAGCCGGGTGCACGTCTTGCAAGGCAAGGACATCCCGGATTATGCGGCAGTGTTTCGCATTCACGGGCCTTTTCTTTTTGGCGCAACCGATAAGTTCGCGGAAATCCTGCGTCAAATCGACGCTCTGCCACCCATTGTGATTCTCCGGCTGCGTAACATGACGGCGATCGATGCCACCGGTCTTGGCGCCATCCGCGACCTGGCCGACACGTTGCACGATTCCGGGCGTTCGCTGCTATTGTGCGGAGCGCGCGAGCAACCCTCTGCGCTGATGAAGCAGGCGGAGTTCGAGCGGCATGTGGGCGCCGAAAACATTTGTGGAAGCATCGCCGAAGGCTTGCGGCGCGCCGAAGCGGTCTACCAGCAGCGCGCACTCGCGGAATCGGAGAGCGCGGCGGAGCCGTCTCGCCCGGAAACCGTCCACTCTCGCTGAACATCAAGCGAATCTGAAAGCTATTCCGTATTTGCGGGCCCGCTGGCTAGCGGGGTTTCACAGCCAATACATCTGCCGTTTTCCTTCTCGTAACACTTATCGCATAACGTCCCAGCCTCGGGGACGCTGTCTCATCTGGAATCCGACAAAGGAGAACTCTAAGTGAAACAACGCATGACGGCATTGACATTGGGCTTGCTGCTGCTGGGAGGCACGCTGCCTTCCTCGGCGCGGGCCAACGACGATAACCTGGGCGAAGGACGCAAGATCAAGCACGTTCTACTCATCAGCGTGGACGGCCTGCACGCCTTGGACGTCGCGAATTACGTCGCCACCCACGAAAATTCCGCGCTCGACGAACTCGCCGAGCACGGCATCACCTACTCGAACGCACGGACGCCCGCAAACTCCGATTCTTTCCCCGGACTTCTTGCGCTAGTCACGGGCGGCTCACCGATCAGCCACGGGCTGTTCTACGACGTGAGCTACGACCGCACCTTCTTCGATCCTACCAACACGACGTGCACCGGCCAGCCAGGCAACATGATGGTGTTCGACGAGAGCATCGACCTCTATAACGCTGCAAACGTCTCGCAAAACGTTATCGATCCCAGCAAACTGCCGCGCCGCATCAATGAAAGCGGCAAGTGCGTTCCGGTGTTTCCGCATGACGCTATCCGCAGCAATACCATCTTCGAAGTGGTGAAGGCTGCAGGCGGGCGCACGGCGTGGGCGGACAAGCATCCCGCCTATGATTTGGTGAATGGACCCTCGGGCAAGGGCGTGGACGATCTGTTTACGCCGGAGGTTACCAACGTCGGCGGATTGGACAACACCGTCAGCGTCGTGTGCACCGTGAACAACGATGAGCTCAAGGTAAAGGCTATTCTCAATCAGATTCATGGATTAACGCACGACGGCAAGCCAGCACACGGCGTTCCGGCGGTGTTCGGGATGAACTTCCAGGCAGTGAGTGTCGGGCAGAAGCTGGCAAACGACAACGGCAACGGGACTTGCACCGACGACACGCAGTTCACCGGACAACCCGGAGGCTACACGGATGGCGCCGGAACGCCGACAGCGGTGCTGGCCTTCGGGCTGAAGAAGACCGATGATGCGCTGCGGCGCATGATCGATGCTCTCAAAGATCAGCATCTCTACGAGTCCACGCTGATCATCGTCAGCGCCAAGCATGGCCAATCGCCGATCAATCCCGCGAAGGTCAATAAGCCCGGCCATTTCGCGGACTTGGTTTTCGGGCTGGACAACAACAATCCCAACGGAATCATCGTCAATAATGCTGGAAACAACTGCGCGACCGGGCCTTGCGGATTTGTCCAGGACGATGACATCGCGCTGATTTGGCTTCCGGATCAGAGCAAGACCGCCGCAGTGGCGGACTACCTGAACACGAACGCCAAAGCGCTGTTCATCGACGAAGTGCTGGCTGGCGCGGAGATCAAGCTCAAGTTCCGAGATCCGCTCCACGACAGCCGCACGCCGGACATCCTGGTGCAGCCCGTGTACGGCACGATCTACACAACGTCGAAAGCCAAAAACGCCGAGCATGGCGGTTTCAGCTTTGGCGACACCAACGTCGGCCTGATCGTCTCGAATCCGGGACTCAGCGGCCGGGTCGTGAAGACTCCCGTTCTCACGTCGCAGGTGGCCGCTTCCATCCTGCAAGCGCTGGGCATCGATCCAAGCCAGCTTCAGGCGGTGCGGCGCGAAGGCACAACCGTTCTGCCGTTCCTCTTCGGCAACGACGGCGGCGGCGACGACAGATAGTTCCACTACGCCAATTGCAGCGGCTAATGCGAAAGGGCGTTCCGTCTAACCGGAACGCCCTTTCATTTTTAGAACTCTCCTGACGCGGAATGCTGCGCGAGCCTGGCCCGCGGCGAGGAAGCTATTTTGAGAATCGCACAGTGTCCAGAATCGCAGAGAAGGTCTTGTCGTAATCGCCGTAGGCGGATTGCGGCGCCACGCAAACAAAATACAGCAGCCCTTCCGAGCGCAGAATGGTGATCAACCAATCGGTTTCCTGCCCGCCGGCCGGCGAATCGTTGCTCAGATAGGTCGAGAGGCCCAGTTGACTGTTCAGGCGCACTCGAGACGCCGGCCGCGTCACCTTCATGTTGGGATTCGATTGCTGCAATCCACTGATCAGCTTTTGCGTCCCCTTGGCCAGCGCGTCCGCATCGCTCGACCTTGCTTCCGTTTTCGCAACGCCAACGATCAGCCCGTAAGCCACGCCGCCTTGCCCGCCGGTACCGATCACCGCGCCCTCGGGAGCGAATGAAGCGCCACCGCTCTGATCGGGATATTCCTTCCAATTGTCCGGATACTTCAGCGTGTAAATCTTCCCCTGATACGCAGTGAAATGGCGAGAAGGCGGCGGGACGGGTCCGATCGGCGCCGCCCCGGCTCCGGCGCCCGGCGCCGCGCCCTTTTTGATTACCGGTAATGCTAGCACTTCGCGCTTGATGGCCTCGAATTCTGCAGAATCGCGCTTGGCGTTGGCAGGCACCCCACCCAGCCTCTGGATTTCTTCATCGACCCGCTCGGCGCGATGTTCCGGGTTCGGGTGGTCGGAAAAGAACTCCGGCGGATTCTTCCCTTTGGACTCCGCCTCAAGCTTTTCGAAGAATTGCGACAGCGCTCGCGGATCGTAGCCGGAATCGTCGAGCACTTGCGTTCCCAGCACGTCGGCCTCCGATTCCGCGGTCCTTGAATAACGCAGCAGCACGCCGCCGGCGGCGAAAACTCCTAATCCAGTCAGCAATGTGCCGCTGGTGGAGTCGCCAAAGATTCCTCCGGCAAACCCGAGGATGCCCTGGAGCAGATGTGCCTTGGTGGCCTGGTTCGTGCCATGGCGGAGCGCGACGTGGGAAAGCTCATGCGCCATAACTCCCGCCAACTGCGATTCGTTGTCCACGGCTTCGATCGCTCCGCGGTTCACGAACACGTACCCGCCCGGCAAAGCGAACGCGTTGATGGCTTTGTCGTTCACGCAATGAAATTCCCAGGGATACGGAACGCCGCCAGTCGGGAGCTTGGACGCCAGACGGGTGCCGAGTTGGTTGAGGTACGCGTCAATCTTGGGGTCATTGCAAAGCACCAGTTGCTTTTGCGCGTCCGCCGCAGCGCGCTTTCCGACCTCGATATCCTGCTGCGGAGAAAACATATTCCAGCCAGGTTTGAACTGACTCCGCTGCGCGCCGGCTCCCGGCGCCAGAACGCACCAGCAAGCGGCCAAAACAACCGCCGGCTTAACGCTGTTTCGCATAACAGCCTCCGTGCCCGTCATTACGCACCAGAACGTTTTGCAAAAGCAGTTTATACCGGAGCGTGCCGGAAAAGAAAAAGCCCGGGCGATGCCGCACCCGGGCTGCTCCTGTAAATAATATTGGAAACTAACGAGACACGCGCGGCATGGGCTCCGGCGAACTCGCCGCCGTCGGCGCTTCGATGGCTTTGCCGCTCCGCGCCTGTGCCGCGCGTGCTTGCACAGCAGGTTCCACCTTGCGCGCCGGCAACGCCAGGTTTTCGCCCTCGCGTACAAACGTCAGGCGATCCTGCTCTTTGCCCCAATCAATGCACACCATGTCACCGAGGTGCACTTGCTCGGTGGCCAGCAGATTCGCCAGCGGATACACCACGTGCCGCTCGATCGCGCGCTTCAAGTGCCGCGCTCCGTAGCGCTGGTCCGTGCCTTCCTGCAGCAGGAATTCCCGTCCCGGTTCCGTCACGCGAAACAGGAACTGGCCCTTGGCCGTCTCCAGCACGCGCTGCTGCACCTGGCGCAATTCAATGTTGAGCACTTCTTCGAGTTGTTCCCGGCGCAGCGGATGGAAAACCACCACTTTGTCGAGACGATTCATGAATTCCGGCGAGAACTTCCGGCGTGCCGCTTCCTTCGCCGTGCGCTCCACTTTTTCGTCCAGTCCGGCCGCGGGCTTGTCTTTCGGCTGAATGAAGCCCATGCCGCCGTTCATCAATTCGGTGATTTCTCCGCCGCCCAGGTTCGAGGTCAGGAAGATAACCGTCTGCGAAAGGTCCACGCGCCGGTTGTCTCCCAGCGTCAAGGTCGCCTTGTCCAGCATCCCGAGCAGCAATTGCCAGAGGGCGTCGGAAGCCTTTTCAATTTCGTCGAAGAGCAGGAAGCTGAGTTTCAGCTTGTCCGTGTGGCTGGCGGAAAGCGCTTCTTGGGTGATCAGCGGATGGGTCTCGCGGTGCCCCAGATATCCCGGCGGCGAACCGATCAACTTGGCAATCTCGTGCGAATGCTGAAACTCGGCGCAATCCACCTTGATGACCGCTCGCGGGTCGCCGAACAAAATCTCTGCCGCCGCTTCCACGATGCGCGTCTTGCCCGACCCGGTCGGCCCGAGGAACAACAAGTTCCCCACCGGCCGCCCCGGCGAATTCAGCCCGGCGCAGAACACCTGGTACATGTCCACCAGCGCCTGCACACCCTCGGCCTGCCCAACGATCTTGGCGCGCAGCGAACTCTCAAAATCGCGGGTGTCCGTGCTGCGGATGCTTGGATCCAATTGTTGACGAACGGCGGGTTTCATCGGTCTTCCTCCGCGTCCAGCCCCCTAGACGCTGTGCGTCTCACCGGCGCGCACCGGTTGGTTTAATGCATGGAGATGGCCATTCGCCGCTCACGCGCAGGAATCCGCAAACGCTCGCGGTTCAACGACATAGCAATGTTGCAGTCCTGGAAACTGTCTCATCGCGTGAGACTCTGTTTCATTCGCAACCAAATTGAGAGGAACGAAACAGTTTCCGTCACCCGCCAAACGACAAAAACGGGCGCAGCCCGCGCCGCGCCCGCTCCCATGCTCAAGTAACCCTTTAACAGTGAACGATGCCTAGCGATCCGTCTTTTTCCTCGCTTGCGGTGCCGCCGCTGGCGCCGCCGCGGGCAGCGCGGGCTGGCCCTTCCCGGCCTTGGCCACCGCTTCGGTCTCGACGTCGATGGTCTTTCCGCCGCTCACTTCGGTGGCCATCGCTTTCGCTTCCACCATTTCCGCCGGAGGCGTCACCAGCGCGCCTTCGCCTTCGCGGACGAAGGTAAGCCCGGTGTGCTGGCCATCCCAATCGATGCGCACCAGATCGCCGAGGTTCACTTGATCCGTAGCCAGGAGATTTGCCAGCGGATAGACCACGTGCCGCTCGATGGCGCGCTTCAGGTGCCGTGCGCCGTAACGCTGGTCGGTGCCTTCCTGCAGCAAAAAGTCGCGCCCGGCGTCCGTCACGCGGAACAGGAATTGTCCCTTGGCGGTCTCCAGTACGCGCTCCTGCACCTCGCCCAACTCGATGGCCAGCACTTCCTGCAGTTGGTCGCGCCCCAGCGGGTGGAACACCACCATTTTATCGAGGCGGTTCATGAACTCCGGCGAAAACTTCCGGCGCGCCGCTTCCATGGCGGTGCGTTCCACTTTCTCGTCCAGCCCGGCCGCAGGAATGTCCTTCGGCTGAACGAAGCCGATTCCACCGGTCATCAACTCCATGATTTCGCCGCCGCCCAGGTTGGAGGTCAGAAAAATCACCGTATGCGAAAGATCCACTTTGCGGTTGTCGCCCAGCGTCAAGGTCGCTTTATCCAGCATGCCGAGGAGCAATTGCCAGAGCGCGTCGGACGCTTTCTCAATCTCGTCGAACAGCAGGAAGCTCAGCTTGAGATGGTCCGTATGCGAAGCGGACAGCGTTTCCTGGGTAATCAGCGGATGGGTCTCCCGGTGCCCCAGGTACCCTGGCGGCGAGCCGATCAGTTTCGCAATCTCATGCGAATGCTGGAATTCGGCGCAATCCACTTTGATTACCGCCCGCGGATCGCCGAACAGAATTTCGGCAGCCGCTTCCACGATACGCGTCTTTCCCGACCCCGTTGGCCCGAGAAAGAGCAGGTTCCCTACCGGACGGCCTGGCGAACTCAGGCCGGCGCTGAACACTTGGAACATGTCCACCAGCGCCTGCACTGCTTCTTCTTGTCCCACGATCTTGGCGCGCAGCGACGACTGAAAATCCATGGTGCCGCTGCTGCGCTTGGTTGGATCCAGAGGAAGAATCGTTTCACCCATAACCGCCTCCTAGCGGCCCTGCCGAAGCGGGGCCACACCGCCGAACCGCCGTGCTCCGCGGCCAAACTCACCGAGTTTGACCTGGATCGTGGACTGCAGCAGCCGCATTTGCACCAGCAGCTCCCGCGCCACGATGGGTGATCCGGAAATTTGCAGTTCGGGCGGAAAGAAATCCGCCAAATCGATGTTCAGCGTCCGCAACGTAGACACCAGCTTTTGTACCGCGGGCGAATCGGCATCCGCCAGATTCACCTGTCCGTTCAACTGCTCCCGCAAGACCTTCCAGTTCAGCTCCACAAACGGATGCTTGCGCGAAACTTCGCGCACTACCTTATCCGTAATCAGCGCCCGGTCTCCCAGCCGAGCCAGGTGCAACTGGCGCACCTTTCCACCGCGGCGCACATTGTGCACCAGGTAGAACGAATTCCCTTTCTGGCGGATAAAGGCCATCGCGTCACCTCAAGCTCTGGTCATCTACTCCGTAGTGTAACTGCCTTCCACTACGCCTACAAGATTAGACGCCGAAATTTCCGTTTAGTTGCATCCAATTAGTAACGCAGCCCAAATCTAGTGCTTTTCCTTCCCGCGCCTTCATCACTTTTTTTGCTGCGTTCCATTTGTTTCTCCTTCACGGGATTTTCAGCCGCACTTATAGAACCCCGCCCCGGCGGTTTTCTCTTGTTTCGCTCCGCCGTGCCCGGCTAGCATGTCGCCCGCCGCCTGGAGGCTCTCGCTTTCTAGACCGGGCGTGCTGGAGAAAAATTTCAAAGATGTCCTGGGATGCCGTTTACCGCCTGGTGCAACGAATTCCGCGCGCGCGGGTTCTTACTTATGGGGATGTCGCTCGAGCCTTGCGCCTGCCGGGCGGCGCGCGCACTGCTGGCCGTGCCATGGCCGCCTCACCCTCAGGTAAAGGCATTCCCTGGCACCGCGTGGTCGGCGCCGGCGGCAAACTCCTGATCCGCGAACCCTACGCCAGCCTGCAGCGCAAGCTACTGGAATCCGAACAGGTGGCCATGACCGAACGCCGCGTCAATATGAAGTTGCACCACTGGAAGGTTCCCACGAGGAAGATTCCCCGGAAGGTCAAAACTCGGGCGCGCTCCAAGCGCCGATACTGACGCTCGCACACGCCACATTGGCGTCAACAACTCAGCCGAAGCGCCGGAAACTCTGCCAGAACTCCGGCCACGTTTTCTTCAGATTCCGGCACAGCAAAATGTCCGGGTGCTCCCGGGACTCCTCGTTGACCACGCCGTACGGGTTCGCATTTTTCTCCGCAACGCTGCAGCTCTCGAATAGCTCCCGCCCCTCGTCGAGATCGAATCCCGCCAGTATCACCGTCTGCGGCTGCCGCGGGTCGTAACCGCGATACCAGAACGAGTTCGTCCCGCTCATCGCGCGTGGCAATCCATATCGCGGCCCGTAGAGATTCAGCGCGCCGCCTTCGCCGTAATTGCCGGTAAGAACCCCCGTCCGCGCGCGTTCCTCCGCCGGCAGCGCGTTGTACACTCGCGCCACCGCTTGCGCCAGTTCCCGCCAGCCAATCTCTTCCCGGAACTGATCGTGTAGCTTGCTCGTCACCGTCCACAGCCGCGATCCAATCGGCGCCACCGGCACCACCAGCAGCGTGAACATCACGCCGCCCAGCACCAATCCCGTCCATTGCACTCCTTGCGCCAGCCTGGCCCACGCTGGCCGCAGCCCGCGCACCCATTTTCCGAACACCACGCTGCCCGCCGCGATCAGCATCGGATACAACGGCGCGGTGTAATACGATCGCGCGTGCGCCAGATAGAACAACGCAAACGCCACCACAAACGTCCATCCCAGTAGCCGGTAACGCTTCCCTTCCTCGCGTACGAGGTAGAACCACAAACCCAGAAGCGTCAGCGGAAGAGTTAAAATGTTCACGCAGACCCACGCCTGCTGCAGCAAAAATCCTTGCCCTCGTCCCTGTCCCACGTCCCGTTTGTGGATATGCGCCAAAAAATCCAGCGAGATAAAATGGTGCTGCGCCTGCCAGATCAGGTTCGGCAAAAACACCAGCACGGAAACACCCACGCCCAGCCAAAGCCACCTGCTCGATAAATACCGCCGCGCCGGCGTCAACAAAACACCGCCCACAATTCCCAGCGCCAGAAATCCCATGGTGTAGCGCGTTTCCATCCCCAGCCCAAGCACCGCGCCAATGGCCACCCACCACCGCGCATCTTCCGATTTCAGCAGCCGCAGCAGAAAATACATCGCCAGCACGCCCCACAAATAATCGAACGACACATATTGAAAGACCGCCCCCTGTACCAGCGAAATCGGCGCAATGCCCACCGCAATCGCCGTGAGCATCTGCTCGCGCCGCCCGCCGCCCAGCTCCCGCGTGATCAATCCTGCGAGCACCATCACCGCGCTGACCGCCACCGCCGCAAAAAATCGAAAGCCCACCAGCGAAGTCCCAAAAAGAATCAATTCCAGCCGCCCAATTAACGGCGTCACCGGTGGATACGCCACAAATCCCCAATCCAAATGCCGCGCATCATCCAACGTCTGCAATTCATCTCGATGAAACCCATACTGCCCATTCGTAAGCGTGTGCAGCGCAACCCGCACCACCGCCAGTACCACCAGCACTCCGACATCGCTCTTAATCCACCGCATCACTCGATTCCCCATTCGCATCCTTGCAACCTTCTGGCCGGTCAACGCGCACAATTTCTCGCACACGCCGCAAGCTCACTTTTTAGTCTGCGCAGTGTACAAGAGCCTACGTCCCGGTCAGCAACAAAGTTCCGTTCCGGTGGAATTCCGCCAAGTGCCCGTAATCTCCTCCGCGTTCCTTGCGTACTGATAGCAGCGGCGGAACGCGCACTCCGGCGTCGGGACGCCCATTTCAGCGCCGGGCCAAATCTACGGTATCCTTAACGACCGGTTGCCCAGGTACTGTTCATCAATGACCAATTCAATTTTGCAGGTGGAAAATCTCGTCAAGCGCTACGGCGAAGTCCAAGCCGTCCGCGGTGTGAGCTTCGCCGTCGAAGAAGGCGAAGTCTTCGGCTTGCTCGGCCCCAACGGCGCGGGCAAAACCAGCACCATCGAAGTGCTCGAAGGCCTGCGCAATGCCGACGGCGGCCGCGTCAGCGTTTGCGGCTTCGATCCGCAAGTCAGCCCCAACGAACTCAAGCACGAAATCGGCGCCACCCTGCAATCCACTTCCCTGCCGGACAAACTCCGCGTCATGGAAGCGCTGCGCCTCTTCGCCAGCTTTTACAAGCGCCGCCGCAATCCCGAAGAGCTTCTCAAACGCTTCGGCCTCGAAGAAAAGCGCAACGCTTTCTACAGCCAGCTCTCCGGCGGACAAAAACAGCGCCTCGCGCTGGCCATGGCGCTGGTCAACGATCCCAAAGTCCTTTTTCTCGACGAGCCCACCGCCGGCCTCGATCCGCAAGTCCGCCGCGAAATCTACGACATCGTCGAAGAACTCCGCCGCGAGAAAAAAACCATTCTTCTTACCACGCATTACATCGAAGAAGCCGAACGCCTCTGCGACCGCGTCGCCATCATCGATCACGGTCAACTGATCGCCATCGGTTCTCCGCGCGAACTCAAGGCCCGCTCGGGAGGCGCCACGCGCATCGAAGTGCGTCTCTCCAAACCCGAGACCAACGGCACGCTGAAGAATCTTGACGGCGTCGCGGACGCCCGCGAAGTGGGCGACGCTTATGTCATCCACTCGCACCGGCCGCCGCAAGCCATCGTTTCCATCGTGAAACACCTCGAAGCCCACGGCAACGAACTGGTCAGCCTGGAAATCGCCACACCTTCCCTCGAAGACGTCTTCATCGAACTCACCGGCAGGAGGCTACGCGATTGAGAAATTTCCTGGTTCTTACCCGCATGCGCGTCAGCCTCGCGCTGCGCAACAAAATGTTTATCTTCTTCAGCGTGGTCATGCCGCTCGGCTTTTTCTTCCTCTATTGCGGCGTCTTCGCCAAAGGCTTGCCCCGAGCCGTGGCTTTCTATCTTGGCCCCGTGCTGGCCCTCAACGTCATGGGCAGTTTCTGGGGACTCAGCGCCACTCTGGTCATGTTCCGCGAACAAGGCATTCTGCGCCGCTTTCATATCGCTCCGGTTACCGCCAGCGATATGCTCGCCTCCAGCGTCGTTGCCAACTACTTCCTTACCCTTCCGACCATTGTGGTCGAGATTCTCTTCGCCCGCATTTTCTTCCATGTGACCAACTTGGGAAATCTCGCAGGCGTCTTTATTCTCATCACCGTCGGAACCGTCTCCTTCGCTTCGCTCGGCCTCGTGGTAGCCAGCGTCACCAACACCATGCAGGAAACGCAAGTGCTCAATCAGCTCCTGTGGCTCCCTTTGATCTTTCTCTCCGGCGCGACCATTCCCCTCTCCTACATGCCCACAGTTGCCCAGCGTGCGGGCCTTTTTCTTCCCGCCACTTATCTGGTCAACAGCCTGCAGCAAAGTATCGTCAACGGCGTTTCCATTTGGAGCCGTCACACCGAGTTCATCTCCCTCATTTGTTGGGGCATGCTCACGTTTTTCCTGTCCGCGCAGCTTTTTCGCTGGGAGCCGGAATCCAAGATTCCCCGTCGCGCCAAGTTGCTCGTGGCCGCCACCGCCATTCCCTTTTTGCTTCTCGGCGTCTGGGAAAATCGCACCGATCGCATCTTGAAAGAAGCGAAAGCCGCCTTCGATAACCTGACCGGCTCTTCCAAATCGGAGCAGCACTCGAACTTAAGCAAACCAGACGAACCCGGCCAAACCGTCGCACGCTCGAACCAGCACTGATCGGCATCGTTGCGCATCCTTCCGGCCGCGAATCCAATTTGGTTCAGCCTCCAACCTACCTCGTGCGCAACACGCATTGCTTCTTGCTCCGCTCGTACCGTATTCTGCCCTTTCGAGCCGAGCGCACGACCCGACCTCCTAGGAGCCATCATGCCCATTCAGAAGACCGAGAAAATCTGGCACAACGGAAAATGGATCAACTGGGACGACGCCACCCTCCACGTCCTCTCCCACGTCGTCGGCTACGGCTCCGCGGTCTTTGAAGGCATTCGCTGCTACGAAACCAAGCAAGGCCCCGCCATCTTCCGTCTTCGCGAGCACATGCAGCGCCTCATCAACTCCGGCCGCATCTACCGCATGGAGCTTCCTTATTCCATCGACGATTTCTGCAACGTAGCCACCGAACTCGTCCGCACCAACAAAATGAATTCCTGCTACATCAAGCCCATAGTCCTGCGCGGCTACGGCGAAGCCGGTGTCAACCCGCTCAATTCCCCGATCGAGGTGTACATGGCCTGCTGGCCCTGGGGCGCCTATCTCGGTCCCGATGCGCTCACCAAAGGCGTCGACGTGGGCGTAAGTTCCTGGACGCGCATCGCACCCAACACGCTTCCCGCCATGTCCAAAGCTGCCGCCAATTACATGAACTCGCAGCTCATCCGCATGGAAGCCACCTTCAACGGCTACTCCGAAGGCATCGCGCTCGACGACTCCGGCCACCTCAGCGAAGGCTCCGGCATGAATCTCTTCGTGGTCTTGCAAGGCACGCTGTACACCCCGCCGCTGGCCGCCAGCATTCTTCCCGGCATCACCCGCGACGCCATCGTCTCCCTCGCCGAAGATCTCGGCATCCCGGTGAAAGAACAAGTGCTCCCCCGGGAAGTCGCCTACATCGCCGACGAAGTTTTCTTCTGCGGCACCGCCGTCGAAGTCACCCCCATCCGCTCCGTCGACCACATCCAAGTCGGCAAAGGCGTCGCCGGCCCCATCACTCGCCAACTCCAGGAAGAATTCTTCGCCATCACCAGCGGCAGCAAACCCGACCGCCACAACTGGCTCACTCCGATAAACGCGCCAGTCTCCGCCGCCTCCCGCTAACTCGTATTGGGCGCCTGTCGGGTGCCCAATCTATTTTTTCTCTTCTCGTTCGTTCCTTTTCCCCTTTCTCTCTTGTTTCTCCGTGCCCTCTGTGTCCTCTGTGTTGAATCTTTTTTGTTTTCTTTCTCCGAAACTCCCCCGCTCCTCACCCTAGCGTCTCCCCGCCCTCTTCCACTACAATCCACCTTCCTTTCGTCCCGGAGGCGCACGGATGTACACCCTCACGCAAAAGCTCACCGCCGAATTCCTCGGCACCTTCGCGCTCGTCTTCTTCGGCGAAGGCGCCCTTTGCGTGGACCGCTACCTCCAGGCCTCCGGCGGACTCGGCCTCTTCGCCGTCGCCGCAGCCCACGGCCTCGCCATGGCCATTATGTTCACCGCGCTCGCGCACATCTCCGGCGGCCATTTCAATCCCGCCGTCACCATCGGCTTCTGGGTCACCAAGCGTGTCAACACCGTCGACACTCTCCTTTACTGGGCCGCGCAACTCGCCGGCGCCGTCGCCGCCGCCTTCTTCCTCAAAGGCATCATTCCCGAAGACACCTGGCGCGCCGTTGCTCTCGGCACTCCTGAGCTAGCCCGCGATTTCCCACGACTCGCCGGCATGGCTCTCGAAGCCGTAGCCACCTTCTTCCTCGTGCTCACCTTCTTCGCCACCGCCGTCGACGACCACGGCGCCTCCAAAGCCATCGCCGGCTTCCCCATCGGCCTCACCGTCACGCTAGGCATCCTCGTCGCCGGCCCTTTCACCGGCGGCGCTCTCAATCCCGCCCGCGCCTTTGGCCCAGCGCTCGCCTCCACGCACTGGGCCAGCCACGGCGTCTACTGGGTGGGCCCCCTAGCCGGCGGCTTCCTAGCCGGCCTCCTCTACGACTCGTTCTACTTGAAAAAGCTGTAGAGGCCGTCCTTTTAGGGCGGCCAGCCCGCTATCCGCACGCCCTATAGAGGCCGTCCTTTTAGGGCGGCCAGGAACTTCCGTCATGGGCGTTCAGCTAGCTTTCCCCGTTCCTGCCCCTTCGCTCAGGTAACTACGTCGCAACGCGCTCGCCCGCTTTCCTTGCCCGCCCCCACCCCCGGTGCTAGCTTCACTTGTTAGCTGTACTCTTGCGGGGTTTACACGCACATGGCACTGAGTATCGACGATCTTCTCCGCCGCGCGGTCGAAAGCAAAGCTTCCGACTTGCATCTCAAAGTCGGCAATCACCCGTATCTCCGCGTCGACGGCGTGCTCAACCCGCTCGCCGATGTCGCCCGCGTCACGCCGGAAGAAATGCTCTCCATGGCGTTCAGCATGATGACCAACCGGCAAAAGCAAAAGTTCAAGGAAACCGCCGAGCTGGACATGGCGTACGGCGTCGCCGGCCTCGGGCGCTTCCGCGTCAACGTGTTTCAGCAGCGCGGCAACGTCGGCATGGTTCTCCGCGTCATTCCCACCAAGATTCGCACCACCGAAGAGCTAAATCTTCCCGCGGTCATCTCCAAAATTTGCGAAGAGCAGCGCGGCCTGGTGCTGGTCACCGGCACCACCGGTTCCGGCAAGTCCACCACGCTCGCCGCCATCATCGATCGCATCAACGCCACGCGCTCCGACCATCTCATCACCGTCGAAGACCCCATCGAGTTTCTGCACCGCGACAAAAAGAGCTTCATCAACCAGCGCGAAGTCGAAGTCGATACCGCCAATTTCTCTACCGCTCTGCGCGCCGCCCTTCGTCAGGATCCCGACGTCATCCTCGTCGGCGAAATGCGCGACCTGGAAACCATTTCCACCGCTCTGCTCGCCGCGGAAACCGGCCACCTGGTGCTCTCCACCTTGCACACTCTCGACGCCACCGAAACCATTCAACGTATCATCGCCGTGTTCCCGCCTCCGGAACAAAAACAGATTCGCTTGCAGCTCGCCGCCACGCTCAAAGCCGTCGTCTCGCAGCGCCTGGTTCGCCGCGCCGACGACCAAGGCCGCGTCCCCGCCGTCGAAGTCATGATCTGCACCGCGTACATTCGCGATTGCATCATCAACCCGGACAAAACGCGCCTCATCCACGACGCCATCGCCGCCGGCACTTCGCAGTACGGCATGCAGACTTTCGATCAATCGCTTTTCGATCTCTACACCAAGCAGCTCATCACCCTGGACGAAGCTCTCCTCCGCGCCTCCAACGCCGACGAGTTCAGACTGCGCATCCAGGGCGTCCGCTCCGCCTCCGACTCCGCCCGCGAGGAAATGGAGCGCCAAATGGCCGACTTCGAACGCTTCGCCCGCAAATAATTCGTTCCTATCGCAGTCCGTGAAGCGAATTCCGCATGGGGAAGGAGTTGCGTAATGCCGTTTCCGCAGGAACAGGTCGCCTGGATGCTCGCCAACCGCGAGAAGATTTTTCGTTACTACTTCATTCCGCAATTCCTGGCTGCCGCTTTGTTTCTGAGCTTTGCGTACGTCACGGGAAAAACCCACGCCCGGCTGCTGGTCACCGGCACGCGCACGCAAGGAAAAATCGTCGGCCTTAAGCCGGTACTTTTCCGGAGCCGCGACAATTCCAGCACCTCCCATGGGACCACGATTTACGAGCCCACCGTTGAATTCACCGTCAACGACCGCGTGGTGCGGTTCCAGGAATGGAAGGGCTCGGAATCGAACGCCGGTCTTGGCTGGGCCGTCCCGGTTATCTATGATCCCTCCGACGCGTCGTACGCCATGATGGATCGCGGTTGGTGGAACTGGCTGCCTTGGGCTCCCTGTTTCGCCGGCGGTTTTATCGTTGGCCTCGCGGCCATCAAGGGCCTCTTCGTCTTTTTGTTTCGGCCAGCCCCCGAACCTGCGCCGTCTTCGGCCCGCTAAATTCTGCTCCTTCTCGACACTCGTTTACCACGATCTTCTATGGGGCGCTTCGTTCCTTGCTTCTTTACTTCGCTACTTCCTTACTTCATGCTCTCTTCATGTTCGGCAAACCTCGCCAGCTCGAAACGGAATCCGAACTCTACGATGTCGCCGTTCGCGCACTGATGCGGCGCGCGCACTCCGTGCACGAAATGAAAAAAGTGCTGGCGCGGCGTACAGACAACGAGCTGCTGGTCCAGGTCGTCATGGCGCGGCTCAGGGAAAACGGCCAGTTGGACGACTCGCGATACGCCAAACAATTTGTGCGCCAGCGCACGGAAATCCGCCGCCAGGGCAAATTCCGCATCGCCCGCGATCTGCGCGCCCGCGGCATCCCGGACCGCCACGTCGACGCAGCCATCGCCGACGCCTCCAACCCTGAAACGGAAAGCGCCACCATCCGCACGCGCCTGCAACGCAAACTCAAACTCCTCTCCAGCGGCAAAAAGGGCGGCGAAATCGACGCCAAGAAAATCGCCTCGCTCTACCGTTCGCTGCTCCGCGCCGGCTTCTCCTCCGACGCCATCCGCCGCGAACTCAAATCCCTCACCTCCGAAGAAGTCCCCGAAATCGAACCGTCTGACACTTCCGCGTAGCCTGCTAGGACCGTCATCGCCGTGCTCATCCATCCAACGCCGGACGCAGCTCGCCAGCCGCCAGCGCCTTCAATGCCCACAGCCGCTCCTCTAGATCGTCTGGTGCAAGCCGTCCGTCCCGGTACAGCCGTCGCAAGAAATCGCCGGCGCACAGTTCACCTTTGCGGCAGTTGCAGTCCGCGCAGCAAGAGACCAGGTTGCGGTACGAGTTGCCGCCCCCGTTCACCTGCGGCATTACGTGGTCCAGCGTCTTCTCCTCTTCTTCGAGCCGGCGCAAACAGTAGAAGCACGATCCTCGCTCCCGCGCGTGAATCGCTTCCCGCGCCGCCTCGTTCGCCAGGAAGTCCATTTCTTCTAGCGTCAGGTCTCCTGCCTGCGGGCTCTTGCGTCTCGCGCGCTTCCGGCGCACCAGCCCGGGACCAAAAGCCAGGCGAATCTCATCCGGCAGCCGCACCTCGACCGTGTGCCCGGTGTGGCTCCGTTTCACCAGCCGCAGAATCCCCTGCTCGCGCAAGCGTCGCACCGCCTCCCGCGCCAGACGATAGGAAAGGCCCGCACCGCGAGCCAACCATGCGATCGAAAAGTGCAGCCGCGGCCGCCCTTCCAGCCGGCTGTGCCGCAACAAATGCGAGTAAACCGCCCGGTCCACTACCGATAGACCGAGCCGTGGCACGAACACGTCTTCGATCTGCTTCCAGACGCTTTCAGCGTCTGCCTTTTGGTTTTTCATGGTGAGTTCCTTGCGAACTACCGGCGTTCCAGTAGCACAGGCACTCTTGCCTGTGCCACTTCCAATAACGCGACGCGTTTCAAACACTCTTGCCTGTGCCCCTTTCAATAAGGCGACGTGTTTCAAACACTCTTGCCTGCGCCCCCTCAGTAAGGGCGATGCGTTTCAGTCAGCAGAAGCCGAAAGCAAAGTTGGCAACCACCCCGATAGGGTTTTCAACCGTGTGTTGGAGGGTCCGGCGTTTGCTTACGAAATTTCTTTTGAGCGATCTCGGGAACGGCGCGCCAGGCGGAGCGCCGCAGAACCGCAGACGAGCCCGCCAGCGCCGCACTCGGAGCGAGGCAGTCCGGTAGAACTCCAGCAGAGTCTTTGTTTTCCTGATTACGAAGGCTCGGGCAGCGCGGCAGGAGTCAGTTGAAAACACAAAAGGCGAGAAGTGCTGACGCACTCTCGCCTGTCAAACAGTGTAGCACATCTCCCAGCCTTTGCAGGCCCCAAATACAAATGGAAGTGGTCATTTGTGTCCAATTAGTCAACACACCAGCCACTCCCTGCGATTCGCGGTATAGAAACCTCCCTGCTGGCACCCTGGCTTGCATCAGCCGGGCAACTTAAACTAAGAAACATCGTGCTCGAGCAAAAAATCAATGCATTCTTTGGCGATGCCGAGTCTACTGGCTTTGGCACGGGCTGGTGGAGCGGGATATTGTCGGTCTTTTTTGGATTCCTCGCGTTCGGCGGCGTTCTCTGCCTGCATTTTCCCCAATTCCTGACCTCCGCCGAATTCCGTCCGCTTTACTCGCTGCACGGCATCCGCCTCTTAATCCAATTCCTCATCGTGGCGGCAGTTGCGTTTGGAGTGCTCTCTTCTCTGCTGCGCAAGAAAAAGACTCTGGCGTTGACCGGAATGCTGTTCGCCATCGCTGCAACCGCCTGGGGCGGCTCGAGCGTAAAAGTGAATGGCAGCCAACTCAATGGCTTAACCATCGGCATGGACTGGTTTTTGCTTGATCTGTTGTTGATGGCGCTTATCTACGTGCCACTCGAAAGAATCTGGCCACAGTATCCGCAACAAGGAACCTTCAGAAAAGGATGGTTTCAGGACGTGGTTTATTTCATGTCCACTCATCTGCCCATCCAGATTTTATCTTTTCTGGTTTTATTGCCCGCTGCCCAGGCCACCAAATATTTGGGTGTTCCGGCCCTTCAGCAACTGATCGCTCGCTTGCCCTGGATTTTGCAATTTTTCCTGGCCGTGGTGGTTGCGGACGTCGCCGAATATTTCATTCATCTCGCTCTGCACAAAGTGCCTTTTCTGTGGCGTTTTCATGCCATTCATCATTCTTCGAAGGCGCTTGATTGGATCGCCGGCTCACGCTCCCATTTTGTGGACGACACGCTTGTCCGCGGATTTATCCTGGTTCCCATGATGATTGGATTTTCGCAAACGATCATCGTGGTCTATTTGGTTTTCGTCACCCTTCACGCTACTTGGACGCATTGCAATTTCGCCCCCAACGCTAAATGGCTCGAAAAGTTTTTGGTTATGCCCAGATATCATCATTGGCACCATACGTCCCAAAAAGAGTCCATCGACAGGAATTTCGCGATTCATTTTCCGTGGATTGACAAACTTTTTGGGACTTATTACTTTCCTGAGGAATGGCCGGAAAACTACGGTCTCGCCGGCGAAGAAATTTCGCCCGGCTTTCTTGGGCAGACCATTGAACCGTTTACAAAAAGAAAAAGAACGCCCTAAAAGTCTAGCGCGCCTAGTGGAACGTCTTTGGGTATCTCTGCGCCAGTTCTCGTCGCCTTCACCAGGCCCAAATATTTCATCACTTTGACGGTTACAAATCCAAAGTCGTACTCGGATTTGTCGTGGCTTAGCCGCAAAAGCCCTTCATAGTGGTGATGATTGTTTTGCAGGCATGCGCTGAAGGTCGCCGTTACCGGCAGCCACTCGCCGATATTCATGGCGTTGTCGTCTTCATCGTGATACCGCCGGTATCCAAATTTCCGGGTGTGGGTCCAATAGTTTTGAATCATATTTACCCACAATGAAAAAACTCGAATTCCTAACCACATCACCAGCGCAAACTTCAGACTTCCAACCAGCTTCCATAAGAGATAAAAACTAGCGGCTTGTGCAAGAATTGCGAAAACTGGATTCGCGACCACCCGGAAAGTCCGGGACTTCAAGATCTTGTCGCTGGCCAAATTTTCTTTGCATTGATACGGCATCATGCAGAGATATAGCGTTCTCCAAAAACCATCCCCGGAAAGTTTATTGGGATCCCCGGGGTGGTCGGAATGTTTATGGTGCAATCGATGCCGATTCACCCAGGCGATCGGATCCACATAGATCGCGAAACTGTTATTCACGATAGCGACAGCTTTCATGAACCATTCCTTATAGTCGAGCGATCGGTGAGCGATCCCCAAATGAAGGACGTCGGCCAAGTACAACCCGCCAAAAAACCAGCAAAAGATGAAATAAACTCCGCCGATCAACAGCCCAATCCCAGGCCCCAAATGAGCTGGCGCGAAATACATACAAGCCAGTATGTAAGCGAGAATAATCAAATACCCAGCGACGTTGTATATTTTCACGATGACTCCCCGTGGGGATCATTCAAACAGAAATCGGACCTCCTTTCAAATAACAAGTTAACGTAGATAAAGTCGATAGCCCGCAGTTCTTCAACTGCCAGGGCGTTGTCAGCGCATCGTCAGGGCATTGTGTTGTAGGGGCACGGCATTGCCGTGCCCGTCTTCTACCCCACAAACCGATCCTTCACCACGCTGCAAGCCAAGCCCCGCGAAAGCTGTCTCATGAATCCGCTCTCTAGGGGGTCGGGGCTTCAGCCCCGACGTAAGCGCGTGCAGCCAGTGGGCTTTAGCCCCTGAAGAAAGCCTTTGCTCTCGCCTCGCAGACTCATGAGAGGGCTTGTAGTGACGCGCCCGGAAAGCGCCTCAGCTCTAAGGCGCGTGTTAGGATAAACGAGAGCGAGGGTGACGAAGCTGTGACTGAGACCGGGACATCGCGCAAAGTTTGGACGGGCAACGAGATTCGCGAGACCTTTCTGCGTTTCTTCGAGTCCAAGGGCCACCGCCGCGTCCGCAGTTCTTCCCTGGTCCCACACGGCGACCCCACGCTGCTCTTCACCAACGCCGGAATGAACCAGTTCAAAGACGTCTTCCTCGGCCTCGAAAAGCGCGAGTACAACCGCGCGACCACGGCGCAGAAATGTGTGCGCGCCGGCGGCAAACACAATGACCTTGAAAATGTTGGCTTTACCAAGCGGCATCATACGTTTTTCGAGATGCTGGGTAATTTTTCGTTTGGCGATTATTTCAAGGAGCTGGCGATTCCCTATGCCTGGGAGCTGCTGACTTCTCCGGAATGGTTCGCCATTCCCAAGGACAAGCTGTACGTCACGGTATTCGGCGGCGCGGAAGTGGCTCCGGGCTTTGTTTTAGGTCTTGATGAGGAAGCCCAAAGACATTGGCTTGCGCAAAACGTCCCGGCGGAGCGCATCGTTCCCATTCCCGGACTGAAAGACAATTTCTGGGCGATGGGGGACACCGGACCCTGCGGCCCCTGCAGCGAAATCTTCTACGACTTAGGCCCAGCCGCAACCGAAGAAGGCCACGCCGACTGCAAGTTTCCCTGCGACTGCGGCCGGTATGTGGAAATCTGGAACCTCGTCTTCATGCAGTACAATCTGGCCAAAGGCAGTTACGATGGCGGAGGGTCTGCAAGCCTCACGCTTCTGCCCAAGCCTTGCGTGGACACCGGCATGGGCCTCGAACGCACCGCCTGCGTGCTACAAGGTGTCATCTCCAACTACGATACGGACCTGTTCGTCCCGCTGCTGAAGCGCGCCGCCGAACTCTGCGGTGTCGATTTTTCTAAAGAGGAAGAGTTGGAGGAAGGAAAAGGCGGCGCGGCTTCCCTACGCGTCATCGCCGACCACGCCCGCGCTGCTACCTTCCTCATCACCGAAGGCGTCGTCCCTTCCAACGAAGGACGCGGCTACGTCCTCCGGAAAATCATGCGCCGCGCTATCCGTCACGGCCGCTCGCTGGGCGCAACGAAGCCGTTCTTGGCCGAGATGGCTATTGCAGTTCGTCATCTGATGGGCGGCGCCTATCCGGAGCTGGTCGAGCCCGCCGCGGGCCGGGTTCCCGAGATCATTTCGGGCGAGGAAAAACGTTTTAGCCATACGTTGGCAGTTGGGCTCAAGAATCTCGATGAAGATTTATCCGAAATTGGAGGAGCGATTCTGAGTGTGGATCTAAGAGAAGGCGTTGCTGCCGTCGCCGATGCGTATCGGGCGGGATACGAGCGAAGCGGCGGAATTGTGGGCCATCCGGTAGTCCAGTACGACGGGCGGAAAGCGTTTCGTCTGTACGACACGTTCGGCCTTCCGCTTGATTTCATTCTTGATGCAGTCAGAGACGCAGGATTGCTGTTCGACGAGCCGGGTTTTGAGCGAGCGATGGAGGAGCAGCGGACGCGGGCGCGGGCGTCGTGGAAGGGCGCACACAAGGAAGCGGAGAATCCGGCGTTTGCGAAGATTGCGGAGACGTTTAAGACGGAGAAGGATTTTTACCGCGACACGAAAGCGAAAGATGCTTGCATTGAAGCCATCATCGGCAGGCTCGGTCCTGTTAACGAGTTAAACCCTGGTGAGTCCGGCGAAGTGGTGCTGGACCGCGCCGTGATTTACGCGGAATCGGGTGGGCAGGCTGCGGATACGGGCGTTATCTACGACAATTCGGAATCCCAAGTACTTGCCGAGGTTACCGGCGCGTACTATCCGGTGCCGGGACTCGTCGCGCATAAAGTTACGGCGAAAGAAACGCTGCGCGTCGGCGATCGCGTTACCGTGGTGGCCGATGCGGAGCGGCGGGCGCGCATTATGCGCAATCATTCCGGGACGCATCTGGTGCATGCGGCGCTGCGCAATATTTTAGGGACGCATGTGAAGCAGGCGGGATCGCTGAATGCTCCCGAGCGGTTGCGCTTTGATTTTTCGCACTTCGCACATGTGGATGCGGAGGAGTTGCGGGATATCGAACAGCAGGTGAACGACGAGATTCGCCACAACACCGAAGTGGGCACGGAGATTACTTCGCTGGATCAGGCGCTGGCTTCCGGGGCGCTGGCGTTCTTCGGAGACAAATATCCGGAGAGCAATGTGCGCGTGGTGACCATTCCGGACGAGCGCGCGCCGCGCGGCTTTTACTCGAAAGAGCTTTGCGGCGGAACGCACGTGCATCGCATCGGCGACATCGGCGTGCTGAAAATAGTGAGCGAAGGCTCGGTGGCCGCGGGAGTGCGGCGCATCGAAGCGGTTACGGGCATCGGCGCGCTGGAACATTTTCAGAAGCAGGCCGAAGTGCTCACGCAAGTGGCGCACCAACTGAACGTGGCGGAAGATTCGGTGCTAGCCACGGTCGAAAAGATGTCGCAAACCGTGAAGCAGTTGGAAAAAGAACTCGAAACGCAAAAGCGCAAAGGAGCCCTGAGCCAACTGGATGAACTGGCTGCGAAGGCCCAAGTGATTAAAGGCGTGAAAGTGGTGGCCGCGGAAGTGGCCCATGTGGACCGCGAAGGGCTACGGCAACTGGTGGACTCGCTGCGGCAGAAGCTGGGCTCGGGGATCGTGGCGCTGGGCATGCCGGAGGACGGCAAAGTGGCGCTGATCGCGGGCGTGACCAAGGACCTGACCAGTAAAGTCCATGCCGGCAAGCTGATCCAGGGGCTGGCCACGAAGCTGGGCGGAAAAGGCGGCGGAAGGCCCGATTTGGCCGAGGGTGGCGGAACGGACACAACTGGCCTAAAAAGTGCCTTGGCCAGCATACCGTCTTTACTTGAGCCGCTGTTATAATAAGGGCGTGGTGCCAGAGGCGTGTCCGGCGGGAGGCATTTCCGTTCTTCAAGGGCATGGCCAGAGCGGGTGAACGTCCCAGGCCTGTGTGTGCCTTCCCCAAGAGACCGATGAAAAAAACGATGGCAATCCCGGCCTGCTTCGCGCCAACGTGCATCCTGTTGGCAACGCTGGCTTTGTGTCCGCAGCCGGCAGCGGCGCAGATTGCTTCGATTACCGACCAGGGCGGCCGCAGGCTGTTTGTGAACCAGGATCCCCCTACATTGATGAAAACGCAGGGGAAGAAGCCCGCGACGATCTATCTTCCAGGCGAATCTACGTTTACAGGCAATTCGCGGCCGTGGCTGAGCATTGACCGGGACGGCGCGGAAAAACTGGTCCGCGAGGCTGCGGAGCGGCATCACGTGGACCCGGCGCTGATTCGCGCAGTGATCGAGACGGAATCGAACTGGAATTCGCGAGCGGTTTCGCGCAAAGGCGCGGGCGGGCTGATGCAACTGATTCCCACGACGGCGCGACGGTATGGCGCAAACGACCTCTTTAACCCGGAACAAAACATCGATGCCGGGGTTCGACATCTAAAGAGTTTGCTGCAGCGCTACAATGGGAATCTGGACCTGGCGCTGGCGGCGTACAATGCGGGAGAAGGCGCGGTGGACCGGGCGGGCGGGATTCCGCATTTTCGGGAAACCAAGGATTACGTGCAGAAAGTGCAGAATGCGTATTTCCGGCCGGGGTCGGGGCGTTCGATGGAATTATTCAGCAACCGGCGGGCGATTCACCGGGACTTGGATGCGAGCGGGCGGCTGATTTTCACGAACGACTGATTCGTGGGATCGATTCGCGGCGGTTTCGCGGTAAGGTTTCGACGCAGGCTTGGGGGCGGTAGGAGCATGGTGGCGGGGCAAAAAAATTTCCACAGGGTGTTCGCCCACGTTTCGCCGGTTTTCGTGTCGCTGTCGCTGTCGCTTGCGCTGCTGTGCACTTTTTCCCTTGCGCCTCTTTCCTGGGGCGCGGAAACCACAAGACATTCGAGCGCTGATGTACCTGCCGGCACCAAGCGGAGCGCTGCGTCCGCACAATTCGCGAAAGCGGAAGAACAGCGGGCGGCGCTGAACAGCAAGGCGTCTGACAAGCGCATGCTTGCGGATTACAAGGTGGTGGTGGCGACGTACCGGCATGTGGCGTTGATTACGGCGCGTGCTCCGGAAGTGCCGGATGCGCTGGTGGCGCTGGGCGAGTTGTATACGGAGATGGGCGACCGCTTTGGGCGGAACTACTACCAGTTTGCGGTGGACTCCTATCAATTTCTGGCACGCGAGTATCCGCGGAGCCGGTACACGCAGGATGCGGTGCTGCGCACGGCGAAGCTGCAGCGCGATCAGTTGAACGAGCCGGCGCTGGCGATGAAAACGTATGCGGATTTTCTGAAGCGCTTTCCGCGGTCGTCGCGGAAACGCGAAGCGCAGGAATCGATGGCGGAGTTGGCGCTGCTGCAAAACAGCGGGGCCTCTACGGGAAATCAAAACGCAGGAAACCAAAACGCGGGAAGTCCAGGCTCAGGTAACCCAGGCGCGTCCGCAAGGGACACGGGGAATCAAAACGCGGCAACGAAGAGCGCACCGACGTGGCCTCAGCAGTCTGTTACTGTTACCGACGACGCGGAGATGGCGCCGGCTTCGGGAACGGGGCGAGGTGCACATACGGTTTCCGGCGGGATGAGCCGGGCGGATGCGGAAACGATTCCGCGATTGCGCAGGATTCGCACGAGCGCGAGTGGCGATGCTACGCGCGTGATCATCGATCTGGAAGACAGTGTGCAGTACAGTTCGGCGCGGATTGCGAATCCGGACCGGATTTTTTTTGATTTGCATGCGGCACGGCTGACCCCGGAGCTGGCGCGAAACAATATCAAGACCGAAGGCGAGCTGCTTACGGGGATTCGTGTGGCGCAGAATCACTCGGGCGTGGTGCGGGTGGTGCTGGACATCAACGGGGTGAAGGACTACACGGCGTCGTTGACGCACAATCCTACGCAATTGCTGATTGATCTTTATGGAGGCAGCGCACGCGCTCCGGTGCAAACGGCGAAAGCGAAGAGGGGTGCACACGGCGAAGACGACGAAGCCGAACAGGATAAGACTGACGGGACACAGGTTGCCGAGATGGGGCGCAGCAGTGCTGACGCCCCTACAGCGGCGGCTACGACTCCTAATGGACGGAGCGCGATTGCGGCTTCGACTGGAGCTGCGGCGAATTCGGGTGGCAGCCCGGGGACTATGGCGATTCGGAATACGCTGCCGACGGCGAAATCGGCGCGGTCGAAAAACTTGAAAGCAGACGACGACAGCAAGCCGGACTTGGTGCGGCCGGTATATTCGCCGCAACCGACACGGGATGGCGGGTCGACGCTGACACGGGTGCTGGGATTGAAGATTGGGCGGATCGTGATCGATGCGGGGCACGGCGGGCACGATACCGGAACGATTGGGCCTACCGGGTTGATGGAAAAGGATTTATGCCTGGATGTGGCGCTGCGGCTGGGAAGGATTATTCAACAGCGGCTGCCGGGTGCGGACGTGGTGTACACGCGGTCGGACGATACGTTTATTCCGCTGGAAGAGCGGACGGCGATTGCGAATCAGGCGAGGGCGGACCTTTTCATTTCGATTCATGCGAATTCGAGCCAGGATCATGGGGCGCGCGGGGTGGAGACGTACTACTTGAATTTGAAAGGGTCTGCGGACGCGATGGAAGTGGCGGCGCGGGAGAATGCGTCTTCGCAGCAAGGGATACATGATCTGGAAGATCTGGTGAAGCAGATTGCGCGGACGGAAAAGATCGATGAATCGAAGGAACTGGCGCAGGATGTGCAGGGGTCGCTGACGCAGCGAATGCAAAAGGCGGCGAAAACGGTGAAGAACCGGGGCGTGCGCAAAGCGCCGTTTGTGGTGCTGATTGGGGCGGATATGCCTTCGATCCTGACGGAGATTTCGTTTCTGAGCAATCCGGCGGATGAGGTGCTGCTGAAGAAGCCGGAGCACCGGCAGCGAGTGGCGGAGGGGATTTATCAGGGAGTGGCGAGCTATCTGCAGAGTTTGAATAGCGTTACGGTGAATTTGCCGCCCAGGATTGGCCCGGCCAAGCCGGTCGCCCCACCAGTTGAACAATCCCGCAACCAGAACTAACCTAGTGGTGTCTAATGGAATCAGGGATGGCTCTGAGGATGCGTAAAATTTGCTTTATTGGTGGTTTGGCGCTGGCCGCTGCGCCGTATTCGTTTGCGCAGTCCTTGGGACAGCCCAGCCGTTTGCCTGGCAAGGTCGGTAATTTCGCCTGTAGTGTCGTCGTCGATGACGTCCATCTGAACCCCGGCCAAAGCTTCATGGAGCTCCAGAAGGAATCGGGACCCACTCAGAGCGATATCTGCGAATACGGCTCGGGTAGCAACAGAATCCACGTGCATCTGGATAAGTATCGCGATCCCAGCAGCGCCTACGAAGTTTACACCGCGCTGCTCACGCCGACGATGCACCCCTCCACTATTGGCGAGCTATCTGGTGTTGACAAGAATCGCTTGATCATGCTGCTGGGCGATATGGTTTTGGATGTTTGGGATCAGCAGAATGCTTCGACCGCTGATTTGCAACAACTGGCGAAGTTGGTGAAAAGCCGGGCGGACAAGGCGCCACTGCCGCCTGTTCGCTCGTACTTGCCGGAGGGATTTTCGGACGGGACGCAGCGTTACGCGCTCGGGCCCGTGGGACTCCGATTGGCGCTGGGAGTGCTGCGACGGGGCGAATACTCGACTCTAGCTCCTGAAGTTGGATTCGAGAATGGCGCTGAAGTGATGCTGGCGGAGTATCTCAAGCGCGACGACTCGGCGGTGTTGGTGCTGATCGAGTATCCGACGCCGCAGTTGGCGGAGCAGCATATGCATCATTTGCAGACGATTTTGCCGGGGATTGCGAAGGCGGGCGAGGCGAAGATTGAGCGCACGGGGTCCCTGCTTTCGCTGGTGCTGGGGGCCACGAGTCCGGCGTATGCGGCTAGCTTGCGGAGCGCGATTAACTATGAGACGCAGGTGACGTGGAACGAGCCGACACATACGTTGACGGATCCGCCGT
Source organism: Candidatus Dormiibacterota bacterium (assembly GCA_035601655.1). Lineage (GTDB taxonomy): Bacteria > Acidobacteriota > Terriglobia > Acidiferrales > UBA7541 > Acidiferrum. The sequence continues at coordinate 22,918 of DATNNV010000086.1, read as the reverse complement.
GGCTGGTGATTGTTAGCCGGATATTTACGGCTACGGGGATTTTTCTGGTGATCGCGATTGTGCTAGGCGTGGCGTTTGGGGGATTGCGGGTGGTGACGAAGAGGTTGTTTCCGGGGAAGGTGTTTGACCGGCGGAAGGATATCGAGGTGTTGCAGTTGGGGTTGAGTGGGAAGCGGGTGGATTCGGATTTTAGTTAGTAACCGGGCAAGAGCTATGCAAACAGTGGATTTCGGCATACCGGGCAGGCAACTGGTGTGCGCAGAACGCGAGAACCAGAGAGAACGGTGAACGGAAAGATCTTGCCGAGATGGGGCGCAGCAGTGCTGCGCCCCTACCGCTTTTGGATCAGACCGGCTCCCCAACCTTGGTGGCAAGCAGAAGGCGGTCCCCACAACACCTTGCTGTGCGGGTGGTTCGGTGGTGGGCGATCGGTGGGTTGCCGCAGCGGCGACCTTGCAGGGCGGAAAAGCGGCGTCGGACCGCCGCACTCCCAAAAAAAGCAGGAGCGGAGCGCCTCCCCCTACCTTGGGGGCAAGCGGAAGGCCGCCCCTACAACGGCTGGTCTGGTTTAATGTAACGGGGAGTGGCGAAGGGCGTCTAACTGAGATAGGCGCCGGTTGGTGTTTGGCCTGCACGGCAAGATGGCTTAAAATTAAGCGTTTGGAGTGACGGAGAGTCCGCGTCGTGATAGGTCTCGGTAGTTCCCATACCCGTGAAACATTTGTTGTGAGAGTGGCGCTGCTGGCGGCGGTGGCAGGGGCGTTGTGGTGTGCCGGGTGCGGGAAGACGGCGGCGGGTGGAGCCGCAGGCGCAGGCGGCGGCGCGGTGCAGGCGATGCCGGTGCAGGTGGTGGTGGCGAAGTCGCAGGCGATCGCGGAGACTACGGAATATCTTTCGGTGCTGAAGTCGCGGCATGCTTCGAATATCAATCCGCAGGTGGAAGGGTATATCACCAGGATTCTGGCGAAATCGGGCGATCGCGTTGCGGCGGGGACGCCGCTGCTGCAGATCGATCCGCTGAAGCAGGAAGCTACGCTGAACAGCCAGGTGGCGTCGCGTGCGGCGCAGGAAGCGAATGTGAAGTACGCGCAGGTGAATCTGGATCGGCAACGGCGGCTGTTCGAGGCGGGCGTGACGCCGAAGCAGGACCTGGACAATGCGCAGACGACTTATGATGCGTCGGTGGCGCAACTGAAATCGCAGGACGAGCAGGTGAAGCAGCAACGGGCGGAGCTGCGGTATTACAGCGTGACGGCACCGATGGACGGCGTGGTGGGAGATGTTCCGGTGCGCGTGGGAGACCGCGTGACGGTCGGGACGCTGCTGACCACGGTGAACGATCTGGGCGGGCTGGAGGCGTACATTTACGTGCCGGCGGATCAGGCGAAGAATTTGAAGCTGGGAGTTCCGGTGCGGCTGATGGATGAGACCGGGAAGAGCCTGGCGGATACGCGGCTGACGTTTATTTCGCCGCAGGTGGATCCGGAAACGCAGACGGTGCTGGCGAAGGCGGCGCTGGATGCGCAGGGGAAGCTGCGGATTTCGCAGCAAGTGCGCGCGCAACTGACCTGGGGAGTGCATGACGGTCCGGTGATTCCGGTGCTGGCGGTGACGCGGATCAACGGCCAGTTTTTCGCGTTTTTGGCAGTGAACGACGGCAAGAGCACAGTGGCGAGGCAGCGGATTTTGAAGCTGGGCGAAGTGATTGGGAATGATTTCGTGGTGCTGGACGGATTGAAGGCCGGCGACCACATCATCGTTTCCGGAACGCAATTTTTGCAGGACGGAATGGCTGTTGCGGAGCAGGTGCAGAACGGCAACTCCGGCAGCAGCACGAGCGGCAACGCCGCCACCCACTAGGCTCCGCGAACCCGCATGGCCAAAGACAACTCCATTCAATCTTCAAAGGGCGAACCGCAAAAGGACCCACCACAAACGTCCCCGACTCATAGCGTGCAAGCACAAACGGGCACGGGCTTCGTGGATTTTTTCATCGGGCGGCCGGTGTTTGCGACGGTGTGCGCGCTGTTCATTATTCTGGCGGGGGCGATTTCGATTCCGTCGCTGCCGATCGCGCAATTCCCTGCCCTGGCGCCGCCGCAGGTGGTGGTCACCAGCGTGTACATCGGAGCGAATGCGCAGACGGTGGAATCGGCGGTGACGATTCCGCTGGAGCAGGCGATCAACGGCGTGGAAGGAATGAAGTACATCCAATCGACGAGCGGAAACGACGGAACGAGCCAGATTACGGTCACGTTCAACGTGGAGCGGAACGTGGATCTGGCGTCGGTAGATGTGCAGAACCGCGTGAACCAGACGCTGGGACGGTTGCCGGCGGACGTAAAGAACACCGGAGTGGTGGTTACGAAACAACTGGGAGCGGGGTTCGTGTTCGGCGCGGGCGTGTACGCGGAGCACGACGAGTACGATAGCCTGTTTTTGAGCAACTACCTGGACGTGTACGTGAAGGACGCGCTGAAGCGCGTGAAGGGCGTGGGCGACGCGATTATTTTCGGCGAACGCAAGTACGCGATGCGCTTGTGGCTGGACCCGGCAAAGATGGCGGAACGCGGACTGTCTGCCACGGCGGTGCTGAGCGCGCTGCAAGAGCAGAACGTGACGGTAGCGGCGGGACAAGTGGGACAGCCTCCTTCGCCGGAGGGACAGAGCTTCCAATTCAGCGTGCGAGCCGTGGGACGGCTGAGCGACGCGAAGGAATTCGGCAACATCGTGCTGAAATCGGGTTTGGACGGAACGCTGGTGCGGGTGCGGGACGTTGGGCGCGCAGAGCTGGGCGCGGAAAATTACGGAACGATTTTGCGGTTCAACGGGCACGACGCGGTGGGCATGGCTATCACGCAACTGCCCGGGGCGAATGCGCTGGACGTGGACAAAGCGGCGAAGGCGGAGCTAGAGCGGCTCTCAAAGAGCTTTCCGCCGGGGATGAAGGCGGCGGTGGCGTTCGACACCACGACGGTGATCGGGGAATCGATCCGGGACGTGCTGATTACGCTGGCGGAAGCGATCGTGCTGGTGATCGTGGTGATTTATCTGTTTTTGCAGGATTGGCGGAGCACGTTTATTCCGGCGATTACGATTCCGGTATCGCTGATCGGAACGTTCGTGTTCGTGAAGCTGCTGGGATTTTCGATCAATACGCTGACGCTGTTTGGGATCACGCTGGCGACGGGGCTGGTGGTGGACGACGCCATCGTGGTGATCGAAAACGTAGAGCGGCACATCGTGGAGGGAATTACGGAGCCGCACAATGCAGCTTCGGCGGCGATGAAGGAAGTGGCGGGGGCGGTGATTGCGACGTCGCTGGTGCTGGTGGCGGTGTTCGTACCGGTGGCGTTGTTTCCTGGGACGACGGGGATATTGTTCCGGCAGTTTGCGCTGACGATTGCGTTTTCGGTATCGATTTCGGCGTTCAATGCGCTGACGCTGACGCCGGCGCTTTCCGCGATATTCCTGGGGCATCACCGGGAGCGGGCGCAGGGAATATTTTTCAAGGCGTTCAACCGGGTGATTGCGTCGGGGACGGAGTTTTACCGGAACGGATTGCGGCGGGTGATCAATTGGCGTGCCCTGACGCTGGTGGCGTTCGCGGTGGTGATCGGATTGACGTACTGGGTGTACGAGCGAGTGCCGCGCGCGTTTATTCCGGAAGACGATCAGGGTTACATCATTCTGATCGTGCAGGCGCAGCAAGGCGCTTCGCTGAATTACACACGGGATATTTGCGCGCAAGCGGAGAAAGCACTGGCGGAGATTCCGGAGGTTGCGGGAGCGTTCACGATCGTGGGATTCGGGTCGGCGGGCAGCGCGCCAAACCGCGCGATTCTGTACGCAAAGCTGAAGGAGTTTGCGGAGCGCAAAGGCGCGGAACACTCGGCGCAATCGGTGATCCAGCGGCTGCGCGGAAAGCTGATGGGGATTTCCGGAGGATTGGTGGTGCCGTTCAATCCGCCGGCGGTGCAGGGACTGGGACAGTTTGGCGGATTTCAATACGAGCTGGAAGATTTGGGGCGGAATTCGCTGCAAGCGATTTCCGATGCGGCGAACAAGCTGATCGTGGAAGGCGGGAAGAGCAAAGAAGTGGTGGGATTGTTTACGACGTACACGGCAAACGATCCGCAGTATTTAGTGACGATTGACCGGGAGAAAGCGAAGAGCCTGGGAGTGCCGTTCAGCGAAGTGACGAACGCGCTGCAGGTGTATATGGGATCGGTGTACGTGAATGATTTCGACTTCAACAACCGGTCGTACCGCGTGTACGTGCAGGCGGACAGCCGGTTTCGCGCGGAGCCCAAGGATATCCGGCAGTATTACGTGAAATCGCAGACGGGGAGCATGATCCCGCTGGACAACCTGGTGAGCGTGGACCAGGGGGCGAATCCGCAGGTGATCAGCCACTTTAATTTGTTCCGGTCGGCGGAGATTAACGGGTCGGCGGCGCCGGGAAAAAGCTCGGGCGAAGGAATCGCGGCAATGGCGGAGCTTTCGAAGAGAGCCTTGGCAAACGGGATGACGTTTGAGTGGAGCGGATTGTCGCTGGAGGAGATTGAATCGGGCGGGAAAGCGCTGATTTTATTTGCGCTGGGTATCGTGGTGGTGTACCTGACGCTGGCGGCGCAATATGAGAGTTATGTGCTGCCGTTTATCGTGCTGCTGGCGGTGCCGGTGGCGTTGCTGGGAGCGATTGGGGCGCAGGCGCTGCGCGGATTGCAGAATGATGTGTATTGCCAGATTGGGTTGGTGATGCTGATCGGATTGTCGAGCAAAAATGCGATTTTGATTGTGGAGTTTGCGGAGCAGTTGCGTGGGCAGGGGATGGGGACGATTGAAGCGGCGATTGAGGCGGCGCGCATCCGGCTGCGGCCGATTCTGATGACTTCGCTGGCGTTTATTCTGGGTGTGGTGCCGCTAGTGCTGGCGACCGGGGCGGGACGCGCGGGGCGAATTTCGGTGGGGACCACGGTGTTTGGCGGAATGATCGCGGCGACTACGCTGAATTTGCTGTTTATTCCGGTGTTGTATGTGATTGTGCGGAGCATCGTGCCGGGAAAGGTGCGGAAGGAAGCGCGGGCTGAGGGCTGAGCGCGGGAGCGGGCCATCAGGAGAAGCACATGAAGAAGATCGACATATTTGAATGCACGGTGACGACGAAGCGGCCGTTTGGCTGTATGGAATTGTGGGCTGGGAACGAACGAGTGCACCGGCAACTGGAATTAGCTGGGTTGGAGGGCGACATCATTGCTCTGCCTTCGGGAAGCGAAAGCGGAGGAGATTTGTCGGCGGTGTTTTCGTGCAGCGATGATATTGCGCGGGTGGTGCTGGCGGATTGCGTGGGACACGGATACGAGGCGAGCGGGGTGGCGCGGCACGTGCACAAACTGCTGCACAAATTCCAGGATGTGGAAGATACGCCGGCGCTGCTGGGAGCGCTGAACGACGAGTTTACGCTTTCGAATGAAGGCGCGGAAGGTCCGCTGCGGCTGACGACGGTGGTTACGGGAACGTTTGACTCGCGGACCGGCGAGTTTCGCTATGCGTATGCGGCGCATCCGCGGATGCTGCAGTGGGTGGCGCGCGAAGGACGCTTTTTGGAATTGGGCGAAGGGCTGGGCGGGATGCCAATGGGAATCGCTACCGGGGAACAGTATCTGGAGCAGAGCATCCGGTTGCTGCCGGGCGACATGATCGTGGCGTTTTCGGATGGCGCTACGGAGATTTTTTCTGCGAGCGGCGAGGAGCTAACATCGCGGGGATTCTTACGGCTGGCGGAGGCGACGATCAAACAGATGGCGGCGCCGGCGGTGCTGCATAATTTTTCCGAGACGCTGCTGGACCGGTTGCAGGCGTACCGAGGCGGAGCGGGCGATTTGGCGGATGACGTCACGCTGATGACGTTGCGGCACGGCAGCGGCGGCGCGTAGTTCTTTCCGAACAAATACTTTCGAGGCTACTAGTTGTCGCTGGCCGCCGCGGGAGCGGGCGGGTGGGCGGCGAAGTATTGCTCGAGGCTGGCGGCAGTGTCGGCGACGCCGGCCTGCACGTTGCGATTGAGAGCGGAGACGACGGCGCCGACGTCTTTGCCGCCGACGGGTTCATCGTGAGTGTAGGAGTGCGTCCAGAGGGTGTTCTTGGTCTTGCTGTCGAGCAACTCGGCTTCAAAGGAAACGCGAGCCACGAGGCCGCCGCCGGTGGAGAGTTCCTTGAGATCGTAGAGATGGCCGCGAAGGAGGAAGTCGCCGCGGGAAGTGCTGTGGAGTGAATGAACCTCGCGGAAGCGGCCGGAGCGGCGAAGGTGGCGAACGAGAATTTCGTCGAGCATTTCGGTGGGCGGTTCGGACCAACGCTCGAATTGATAGGTGCCCATCTGTTCGTGCTGGGTGCCGTAAACGATGCGATCTTCGCGGTAGAGATGGGAAGCGTTAAACGGGCTGACGAGGAGAGTGACGGGAAACTGTGGCTGGTCCGCGGAGGACGGCGAGCCTTCGAGAACGGTGAGCTGGTAATAGTGGCTGGCGCGAGTGGCGCCGCAGCCGGCAAAAAAGGCGCCGACGAGAAGAGTGATGACGAGCATTGCTGCCTTATTTTTCATGGAAAATTCCTCGCGTTTGAGTCTCATGGCTGGCCGGGCTTGTGTTCCTTGGGAGTGGTGGCCCGTAGCAGCGTGTACGGCTTGGTCTTGATGGTGTCCGTAAATTCCTTGAGGTTTTCGCTGACGTGGCGCATGTTTTCGAGGATTTCGTCGATGTTTTCGGAGTTGGCGCCGAGGGTGTTGTTGAGCTGGCCGGTCAGGTCTTGAATCGAATCGAGGTTCTGGCGCAATTGCAGAATGGCTTTGTGAAGGTCCGGGCGGTCCTCGGAGATCAGAGCGTCCACGTGTTCGAGGGTTTTGTTGGCCTGGCCGGAGGTTTTACGGAGATCGTCGAGAAGCGGCTCGAGCTTGGCGCTGGATTTATCGACGCGCTGGAGGGTGGAGTGGAGCGGCGGACGATTCTCTTCGAGCATGCCGCGGGCGTTGGCGATGGTTGCGGAGAGATTGGTGCGGTTGCGATCGTTGACTAGATCGTTGATGCGATCGACGGTGACTTTGAGCTCAGTGGCGCGCTGATTCATGGTTTCGAGAAGCTCTTCGGCCTTGGGAGCGATGTTGTTAATTTGCGCGGTGATGGCGTTGAAGTCCACGAATGGCTCGGCCTGCAGGGTGCTGCCGGAAGCTGCCAGAGTGGCCTGCGGAGAGCCGGGAACGACTTCGAGGTGATTGTCGCCGAGCGGGCTGAGGCTCATGATGCGGACTTTGCTGTCTGATTTCACGGGCAAGTCGGGCTTGACGCTGAAAGTGATTTCAATGCGCGCGGCGTTCTGCGGATCGATGCGCAATTGTTCGACGCGGCCGACCTTGGGGCCGCCGGCGTAGCGCACGGAAGCGCCGGGCTCGAGGCCTCCGGCAAACGGGAAAAAAGCGTGGTAGGTTTTGGCGGAGCCGGCGAAAGCGCCGGTCAGCACAAAAACAGTGGCAATGAGGAGCCCGCTGGCCACCAGGACGAATAATCCGACCATCGCCTGCTCTCTTTTGGATTCCATATTCCCTCTCTCTTCCCTGCCTCAGCGCCTGGCGCGGGTGCGCTCCTTGGTCAACATCTGCAAATAATCGAGTTCTTGCTCGACCTCGGGCTCGGCAACGCGATCGAGAAACTGGCGTACCCGGGGATGCACGCTTTCGCGCATCTCCTGCATGGTGCCGAGGGCCACGACGTGGCCTTTGTCGATAAGCACCATGCGGTCGGCGATTAGGAAAGCGCTGGCAAGTTCGTGGGTGACCACGATGATGGTCATGTGAAAGGCTTTTTTGAGCTCGAGGATGAGCTGGTCGATTCCGGCGGCGATGATGGGGTCGAGGCCTGCGGAAGGCTCGTCGAAAAACAGGATCTCCGGGTCCATGGAGAGAGCACGGGCGACGGCGGCGCGCTTTTTCATGCCGCCGCTTAATTGGGAGGGCTTGTAGTCTTCATAGCCGGCGAGGCCGACTTGCTCGAGCTTGAGGCGGAGCATGATGTCGACGGTGGAGTCGGCGAGATTGGTGTGTTCTTTCAAGGGCAGGGCTACGTTTTGGCCGACGGTCATGGAACCGAACAAAGCGCCGCCCTGGAAGGACATGCCCATTTTCTTACGTGTTTCTTCGCGTTCAGAGGGAGTCATGGTGGCGGTGTTCTTGCCGCGAATCCAAATTTCGCCGGAGGTGGGTGTTTCGAGGCCGACGAGAGTGCGCAAGAGGGTGCTTTTGCCGGAGCCGGAGCCGCCGAGAATGACCATGGTCTCGCCCTTGAGGACGTCGAAACTAATGCCATGAAGAATTTCGCGCTCGCCATAGCTGACACGAAGATCGCGGATGGAAATCATGGCCTCATCCGAAGGAGGCCGTTGGGGCTGCGATGGCTGGAGCACGGCGGACATTTTATTTTCCACCCAAGAAAAAGAACAGCGCGGTGAAGACGAGATCCACGGCGATGACCATGAAAATCGAGGTGACGACGGCCGCGGTGGTGGAGCGGCCGACCTGCTCGGCGCCGCCGCCGGTGTTCAGGCCTTCGTAGCAACCCACGGCGGTGATGGTAGCGCCGAACATGATGCTCTTGACGAGGCCGGTGGTGATATCGCGAAGGAAGAGCGCGTCGAGCGAAGCGTGAATGTAGCTGCCAAAAGTGAAATCCGCCTGGGCGACGCCAAAGAGCGAACCGCCGAGCACACCCATGAAGTTGGCCCAGATGGTCAGGCACGGAAGCATGATGATCATGGCGAGAAACTTGGGCGTGACGAGAAACTGCACCGGATTGATGGCCATGGTCTCGAGGGCGTCGATTTCCTCGCTGACTTTCATGGTGCCAAGTTCCGCGGCGAAAGCGGAGCCGGAGCGGCCGATAACGACGATGGCGGTGATGAGCGGTCCTAGCTCGCGGGACATGGAGATGACCACAGCGCTGGCAACGTAGTTGAGTGCGCCGAATTTTTTGAGTTCGTAGGCGGCTTGCAGCGCGAGAATCAGGCCGATAAAAAAAGTGATCAGCGAGAGAATCGGCAGGGCGCGCACGCCGACTTCCATGGCTTGCGAGATGCTGCGCCCCAGGCGCAGAGGCTTGCCGCGAAAGGGCGCGACGAAGACGTAGGACGCGGCGCTGGCGCCGAGCTTGGCGAGACCGCCGAGGTAAGCGAGCGTGTCGATTACCGTTTCGCCGATTTGTGCGAGGACACCTGTCATTGCCGATGCTTTCTCCGCCTCTGCCGCACTGGACGCCGCCGCCGGTCGAAACGCTACGCGAGAGCGTGTTCCTCGTCTTCATGAACTTCAAAGATCTTGAGCAAGCGCGAAAGTTGCAAGACTTCGCGGGCCGCGGGGCTCAGGCCGAAGAGGATGAAACGCAGACCGAGGTCGCGAGAGGTCTTCAAGCCTTCGACGAGAGAAGCTACGCCGGAGCTGTCGATGTAGCGGACCTTGGTGAGGTTGACGATGACGCGTGGCGTTTTGCGGTCGCGCATTTCCTGGAGGAGGGTCTTGCGCATTTCCGGGGAATTTGCGAGATCAATGTCGCCGGAAACGTCGAAGATGGTGACCTGCTCCAAACGCCTGGGGGTGATTTGCACGAGCGCTGCTCCTTTGTAAAACGGTACGGTTTCTTACACCGCGTATTTCAACATACGCAGGCTGTTGGTCTTGCCTTTCCTGCTGTGCTCAACGACGTCCATACTTTTCCGCATCCATTCGAGCCCCAAGCCGCCGGCGCGCAGTTCAGGGGGCGGCGGCGCGTTGAGCTTGCCTTCGGGCATGGGTATGCCACGGTCCATAATGACGATTTCCAATGCGGCTTTGGCGCCTTGGGGGAGCTTGGAGGCAACGGACCAGCAAGTCAAATGGATCGGCTGGTCCCGGCGACTGCCATAGGCGTGGCGCATGACGTTGGCGAGGGCCTCGTCCACAGAACGAATGACGGCGCGGGAAGCTTCGGGAGAGAAGCCGATGGATTCGCTGAGAGCGCAAACGGCGCTGCGCACCACGCCCAGAAGCTCCGGGTTGCTGGCGAACTTCAAGCGCAGGAGAGCGACACGCTGGCCGGCTCTGGGGGTCTTCAGCGACAAGTCCGTGGCACCAGTGGGTGCTCTTCGTACGGGTGCGCTGGCGGTTACGCGTGCTGCGGGCGGAACTTTGCTCACGAAACTGGCTCCGGCGAATCGACACTGATCCCAACACTGATCCAGGGGCGACACCCTGAACTGAGTGGGTAGAGTTTTAATACAGGACAGCGGTTAAACTCAACCCTTCTAAGATTTGGCGGCCGGCGCGGGTTTTTGAAAATTGTCCTTCAGCGTGCGGGCGATAGACTTGGCGAGGTCATAGGTGGCGCGCATGTTTTCGCCGAAGAAGCGCACCTTGCCCTCAATGTCCTTTTCCAGCAGAACCTTGCCGTCCGGATTGACCACTTGCATGTGGACTTTGATGGAGGTTTTGCCGGCAACGGTGATGACCTGGCGTTCCCTGGCGCTTCCCTGTTTGAATCCGCGGACGTCGGTATGCAAAATGACGCGATCGGTTGCGTTGGCGGCGCGGCGATCGCCATCGCGATAAATCTCGTCAAAGATTCCGGTCTTCTTCACCTCACTCAAGGCGTCTTCGTAGATGGCCATTTGGAAAGCGGGAGGCAGCTTGATTTCCGTGGACTCGATTTTGAGGATCTGAATGGCGTGCGGAGCGGGCTGGCGGACCGGCTTGGCGGACGAAGCTGTTTGGCCGTGAACGGCGGCACCCGCAAAGGCCGCAGCGAGGAATAGAGACAGGGCAGGGCGCATGGAATTATTTCGGGTCATGATTTCCTCTCGCTGTTCTTTTGGCTGTTCGGATCTCCCGGCAGCGCGGAAGCAGGCTTCGGGGACTCTTCGATGGGCACCGTAGTCCGCGCGCCAACGTCCACCATACGTTTCTTCAGCAACGCGGCTTGGCCGGGTTTCATGGCGAGAATCCCCCCGTGGAGGCCACCTTCGGCATCCCGGTATTGGATGGTGACCGTGTCCAGTTTTTTGCGGAAGAGACTGAGGAATCGCCCCGAGGAATAAGGCGCAAACATGGTGAGGGTGCCAAGGAAGCCGCTGAGCAGGCGGGCGCTGTCGTCGCCGGTGAGTACGTCTTCGACAGAGGAAGGGGCGAGCTCGACGGTGGATTTCGAACCTTTAAGGCGAATCGCGGTGGCGCTGATCTCCAACTGGCATTTTTCGTTCTTTTTCAGGTCTTCAAAACCCAAGACGCTGATGACGTGGGTTGGCGCATCCGGCTTTGGCGCTTGCTGGCCGAGCGACTGGGAAGGCAGCGCCAGCCCGAGCAAAGCGGGGATCGCCAGGCAGAGCCAGCGGTACGCAGCACTGGCGCGGCGCGACGCGCCGGGTTGCGAACGGGCGCTGGCGCGACACCTTGCAGAAAATGGAGCAAAAAATGGAAGCGGCAGACTAGTCAGAAAGCTCGTGGTCAGCATGGGCACCGGCCTCGCGGGAGAGTTGTACTGGACGCAAAAAGGTACACACGCTGATACTAGGAATCGCCGAAAAGTGCAAGCCTTTCCTGAAAATAGAGGCGTCTCAGGGCGTCGCGGAGCGGAGCAAAGGTTTTCGGAGGGGGAAAAAACCGGGAAAGATGGAGCCGAGGGCGAGAGTTGAACTCGCGACCTGCCGATTACGAAATGAGTGCTTTCCATCCATCCCTTTTGTTTTCAGTCTCCGGCATTCGACGCCATTCTCCCCCTTTCGCCCCCTTTCGCCAGTCCAGCGTGCAACGCAAAGTGCAACGCGCTTCCCTTTGCCCGTCCAGCCGCAATGTGATATAGGTCTGTGTATGACAAAGCAGTTCTCAACCCGCGAGGCAGCCAAGAAGCTAGGAGTCACGATCTTGACTCTACAACGGCACGTCACGGCTAAAACCGTTGACGCGCCACCGTTGGGGAAGGTCGGGGGAGTGACGGTCCGGCTTTGGACGGCCCGCGATATTGAGAAAGCGAGGAAAGTCTTGTCGGGCATCCGGCCCGGCAGAAAACTCAAGAAGTAAAAAGTAAAACGGGACGCGTCGCTGCTGAAACAGCGAACGCGCCCCTAACTCAAAACACGGAGGGTTAATCTCCATGCCTCAAGCTCCCGGTAGTTTATCTAAGTCTCAAATTCTCACGCTAGAAAGTTGCTGGGTATTTTTCCGCACCGTCCGGCCATTCCTGCAATCCCTCGGGAATGAGTCGAGCGATGGCGCCCGCGTCGTGCTACTGGAAGAGACCGCGCGCCTTGCCGAGATGAATCAGTCAAGGCTCGTGACGCACTTCCCGGAAGTGGCCGAAGCAGCGGAGCGCTGGAAATGAGCCGCCCGCCCGATAAACCCGAGCTTGCCGTCCCCTTGAATTTCCTGCTTGGCGCTTCTCAGGGGCAGCTAGACAATTTCGAGCTGGCACGGCTGGCAGAAGTGGCGAACCTTCGCAGCGAACTGCACGAAACCCTCGACAAGATCATAGACCAAATGGCGCAAGCCGCCGTAGCGGGATGGTTCCGGCAGACTGACCGCGAAACACTCACCCGCGTACTCAATCAATCGCCCGAAGAGCATACCGCCGAAATTCTCGCTTGGGCAAAAGAGCGAATCAAAAACGGACAGCGCAGCGAAGAGGAGTTAGTCCCGCGTACAGCATTGCCCCCTGGAGCGGCCCACCTTGCCGCCTCTCTGCGGTATCAGGCGCGGAACATCGCAGAAGGCAAGTGCGAGAAGTGTCCGCAACCTCTTGACCGGAACAGCGTCCGCTACTGCACGAAGCACCTGGGAATGGCCCGTAACCGGATGGAAAAGAAAGGCAAGGCAGTACCGGGGAGCCGCGAATACCTCTACAGTGAGGAGAAGCAGCCGAGCACGCACGGCAGACAGCCGGGGACGCTGGCAGCCCTTGCGACGGCGAACGAACAGCGCTCCCGCGCCGTACTCGCAGAGCTTGGCATACCGCCCGAGAGAGCGGCTGTGAGCCTGCAAGCCGCGAAAGAGGCACTCCTGGCCAATATCCCGGCATCGAAGGCTCGCGCGGTAGGACGGCTGGAGCTTTTCGCCGTTAGCATGGTTCCCTCGCGCCCTACCGGAGACAATGCGTTGAAAGAACTGCTCGCGGCTGGCAAGATTCAGCGTATCGGGAAAGGGTGCAAGGGAGATGCTTTCCGGTACTTTCGAGAGTGAAAGGGGGGCTCTATGTTCTGGTTGTTCTGGCAATTGGTTGGCGTCGCTATCGCGCTCGGGATTGTTGTCAGCGTTGTTTCGCTCATCCGGCAGGCTATTTCTCACGGTAACGTCCTGGCCGCCATCCTTCGCTTCGCTGTAGCCGTCTCGGGTGCTCTCGTCTTTTTCTGGCTGTTTCCTTGGCGATGAAAGTAAATCCATTGAGGAGCTTTTTGCGGTCAGCATGGTTTCCATCGCGCTCCACCGGAATGCTCGCTCTAGTACTAGGGACCACCTGCCCCCATATATTGGCAAGATGGCCGGTTGAAATAAGTGAGTGCTTGCTGTTAGAATCGAGTTTCGGTAACGTAGGCTCCGAGTGACGCATCTCAGTAGGGGAGATGCGATTTTCCGTTGAGCCGCCACTCTCCAACAATTGCGGCCAACCTCTCCCTAGAAGGATGTAAATGACGAATTATCCAGTGATGTTCACGTTCCGGGACGCGGTGTCCGGAAATGGTTTTCTTTCCGGCGTGACCCTTGGGGGCCGCGCCTTGATCGTTCACGAACCAGAAGATCAGGCTTGGCGGATTTATGGCGTTCGGCCCGCACCCATCGCGGAATCAGGAGCGACCCCGCTTGAGGCGTTTGCGAATTTCCGAAATGCGTACAAAAATGTTCTCTTCGATTTTGCGGAAAGCGCGGCAACATTCGAGGCGTTCAAGCAATGCGCAGAACGGTTCTATGCTGAAGCAGACAACGACGAAGAGAAGCGTTGGAATGATGCCCTGCAAGCCATTCGTGCCGGAAGCACACCAATTGATGCTTCGTTGAAGGACGTGCCGAAGGAAGCACCAGAAAATCGGCCGTCTTTCATTTCCGTACAGCCCATGCACGAAATTAAGCGCTACACGGCTACGGACAATGTTCCCGATAGCCTGGCAGCCGCCGCTTAGACCTTTGGCGCAAACGACCATCAAAATCGTAGTGGAAATGCTAAAGGACTGCGCTCCGGGTTTCAGTATTGAGATGAAAACACACTTCCGCCATGTGCATTTCGCGGGACGTACTTACCCGTCATTCCCAAAGCACGATGACCCTGATGTATTCAACGTTAGAAAACTAGCTCGATTCTTCGGGATTCTGGAGTGCGCCAAGAAACATATTCCCTCAATTTGAGAAATTTTCAGTGTTACAGTCCCCGTAACTTGCGCGGCACTTAGTTGTGTTATAGCCTGCCCCGTCTTCGGGGGGGCTATGGTAACAACTGAATTTAATCTGTCATGGATTCTTCCCTACGTGCGCGAGTCCCTGCGCGGCCGCGGTAATCTTAGCTTTGATGGATTTGCGGACGGCGTTTTCGCCGTCCTCGAAAAAGTAGGGGTTGGGAAAGGCATCGAGAAACGACCTCAAGGCACGGGGTACACCGGCCACACTTTCAACTTTGACGCCGCGCATCCTGACATCCGGTTTGCAGTGACAGAGGCATTTTACTATCTGGAGCAAAACCGTTTCATCCTCCGTCCACCACCAACGAATGCATCGGCTTTCGTATCTGGCGGCCAATGTCAGATCACGCGGCGCGGCCAAGAGTGGGCGAATAGCGTTGAACCACTCCCCGAAGATTACGACGGCTACATGAGTCAATTTGGGGCGAGTACTGACGCGGTGGTCCGCCAATATGTCTCGGAAGCACTCAACACCTATATTCGAGGAACGTACTTCGCTTCTGCCGTGATGATCGGAGCCGCGTCCGAGAAAACCATCTACTTACTTGCTGAGTCTTTGGTTCTAGCCCTGAAAGACGGGCCGGCACAATCCTTGCTGCAAAGGAAGATTGACGCTAGGAGGCTGGAAGCGCTATTGAAGGGAGTCGAGCAGATCGTGGTCGATGGAAACCTACACAAAGTCATTCCGTTTGATGTTATGGGCGGAACTACGCGCCACCTGCTTTCACTATTCGATTCTATCCGCCTGCAACGGAACGATGCTATTCACCCCATGAACTTTGTTGTGTCCGCCAGCTCAGTGCGGTTCACTCTTAATGCTTTCCCTCTAGCGTTCGAAAAAGTCGAGGCACTCCGGCAGTGGTGCATTGCCCATCCCGCTTCGCTATGACGTGTTTCTAACGCTCCGGCGCCTTCAGGGTTCCACGTGTGCCGCTTCGATGGCTGGCTTTGATTCTATTTGATTTTGCGGGGGCATCTGGCTACCGTCGCGTCAATTGCTCCACCATGGGCGAGTCGGCTCCGACCAAATTTCGCGCTTCCTGACGGCGCTCCTCGGCTCAAGCGATTCCACCTTGGCAACCGTAGCAGGCTCTAAATCTGGCGCTATGGACATTGCGGTACCCGGAATCGCTGCTTCGCGGTCTAAGTACCTCTGCTGCGATTCCTGGAACCCGACCGCAAGCTGCCGAATCCGCTCCGCCTGTTCTGCGTCTTGCTTCGCAAGGAAAGCCTGATGATCTGCCGCATGGTAAAGCTGCCAACCTAGCGAATGCTGCCGGTTTGGATTCTCCCGCACATCCTTCCGTACCTTCTCCAGAACCTCCGCGAGGCCCGGCAAGCCCTTTGCCTGGCGCTCTTCCCAGAAGTTGACTCCTCGCGCGTCGCAATCGCGGTTCGCGGCCTCTAGCCGCTTGCGCAAGTCCCCCATAAAGCGCTGGTACGCGGTCAACTCCAAGTCCTTCAGAATCTCCATTACCCGCCGCTTGTCGGCTGGCGCGAGTCCCGCAAGGCTTTCCGGGGTCAATTCGGCCAGTCTTTCAGGGTCTAGCATGGCGCGTCCTCGGGACGGGCCGGTTTCTCCGCTTGCCGCTTTGCGAGTAGCTGCACTAGCTCCTGCTCCAGCTCCTCGTCCGTCTTGAACGTGCTGGCGCTCACTTCCGCAATCTCGTGCCGCTCGACGGTCTGCCCTAGTTCCTTGGCGGTTAGCTCGTGCAGCGCTCGCAATTCCTTGAGCGTGTCCGTATCGGTCTGGAATACCTCTACAACCCTGAAATCGTCCCCTTTACCGATGCCCTTGACCGTCTTGCAGATTAGGCCCGTCTTGCCGCCTGGGACGGCCTGTAATTCCGGGTCTGCCGCCCGTTCTGCGACGACCACTAACAGCTTGTTGTGAAGCTCATTCTGCACGGACAAGCGCCGTTCCCGCCTGGATATACCCTGCTTGAGCGCCTGTTCCGCCATGATTGCGCCTAACTCATCAACTCGGGCCTGGAAGGACGGTTTCTTCTTCCACGTAAACAGAGTCTTGCGGCTAATCCCTATAGAATGAGCAATTTGCTCGTCAGTCTGGTAGTCCTCTGCGACCAAGATCGCCGCCCTTTCCTGCCTCGTCCTCTTTAGCCTCGCCACGGCTTTACCTCCACCCTTTTTGCCCCATGAATCGTGCAATATCCGTGCAACGCTACTCGTAACCTATTGAATACAAAGAACAAAAAGCTGACTAGCCGTTAAACTATCTGATGCTCACTTGGCTCGGCGCAGTTCGGTTCGATTCCAAGCGCCGGGGTAGAAATGTTACAACCCTCCAAGATTATTTTCGGCCAGAAACCGCCGTCTTACACGTGAAGCGCCCCTTAATCCTTCAACAAATCTAGCAGCCGTTGAGCCGAATCGTCGCTCATCGTTCCCGCCGCCGCCCCGATGCCTGAACCTGTTCGCGGTACTGCCTGCGTCACTGGCGCGGCCTCTGCTGGCTGGTCGAGCGCCTGGAATGCGCGGGTTATCATGGAATCGGTTAGCCCGCGAGTCTTGAGCCATTTCGCCGCCGCAAGGCTTTGCGTGCCTTCCAGCAAACTCGACGGACTCATTCGCGCAACGCCTACCGCGATCTTCCCGTAAGCTCTGGCCATGCTCAATTGCTCGGCCATGCTGTCGGGTTGCTGTCTCGCGGAAACGTTCTTGCGCCGTAGCAGTTCGTTTTCGACGTTGGACAGCGCTCCGTACCTGCCCTTCAAGTCTGCCGCTCCCGGCCCGGTCAAATTGTCGAGCGTGGAATAGAGCGAGTCTCTGAGCTGGTCCGCTTCCGCCACCACGTAACCCGTTGCCGGGTCTTTTGCCGCAACCTGCCGCCCTACTTTGTTTTTCGCGTAATAGCTGTGTAAGTCGTTGTTTGCCGACTGCAGAAAGTCTTCCGCCTCTTGTAGCTGCATGGGACGCCGGTAGGTGTCGGCTATTTTCTGAATCCGTTCGACTAGGTCGGGATTCTGAAGCGCCGTCCGCTGGTCTATGCTGCCAATCATGGCGTCTGCTATTTCGTTGCCGTCGATCGTGCTCATGCTCGGAGCGTTCGGCATGGCTTTTTGCGCCGCGCTCAGTTTGTCCGCGTATTGCTGCCAGATTCCTTTTTTCGCAATGCTCACGGCGGTTAGCGCATCGTCAACCCCGGTGATCTGATGCCCTAGTTGCACCTCTGCCGCTTTCATGTCAGGAGCCGCTTTCGCTATCGCGCTGTCCCATCCGGTATTCGACGCCAGAGGCTTGACCGCTTTTGTTAGTAGCTGGTTCGGCGGTGGGTCTTTCACTCCGAGCACAGAGGCAATGTTTCCCGCCGCTCCGGGTTGCTGATTCGAGCCAAACGCGTTTTGTACGCTCCGTACCGCTCCCGGCAAGGCTCGGACCTGGCCCGCCACACCCGCGCCGCCGCCCGCCATTTCAGAAGCGCTCAAAAACATGTTTTGAGTTGCTTCCGGTTCGCCTCGGAATGCTCCTGGAGCGTTCTTGTAAACTCCGTACCCGCCATGCGCGACTAGCGCCGCGTCAACCGGGATTCCGGTAAACGGGTTTGTGTTGGCCGCGATAACTCCGCCCGTAATCGCTACGCTTTTCGGGTCAAGGAAAGAACTGATCAGCCCCGATGTTCTCGCCAGCATGTCATAGCCCGCGCTCTTGGAATATGCCGCCATCGGTTCCGGGTTTTGCCCGGTCTTTGCGATGGCGGTTTGCTGTTCGGTCTGCGCTTGCTGCGCCTTCTGGCTTGCCCATTCCGATAGCTGGCCCGCCTCTTTCTGCAATGCGCCGAGTCCGCTACGGTCGTACACTTGCCGCCAGAAAGAATCTTTCGGCGGGGGTTGCGCCTGCTTGGGAGCGTTCGACGCAAACCAATCTCCGCCGCCCGGAGACGTGGCCGCTTGTGACGGAGCGTTCTGGCCGAACCAGTCCGTTTGTTGCTGCTGCGGGTCTTGAGTCGCGGTCGGCACTAAGGCACCACCGTTGCTCCCATCGATTTGTAGTGTTCAACGTCTGACGGGTCTACGTCCTTGATCTGCCCGTTAGGTGCTTTCATCCTGACCGTACCGCCGCCCATGTCTACAGGCTGGAAATGCGAGCCATAGGTAGAGTTTGTGTTTCTGAGTTTGCCCGCGTAAGTCTGCTTTGCATTCGCTCCGATAGCCTGATGCAAGCTGGCCATGTCGTTCAAAACATCATCGGGGATGGATGCGCCGCTGATGTTCTTCCCAAAAAACGCCTCGACTCTGTCCGCTGCCGAGCCTGCCCCAGAGTAGGAATGAATTTCCGGCATGTTGACTCTTTTCACGCCTCGCGAAGTGTTCAGGGTTAGCACGCCCTCTGTCGGGCTGTAGGCGTAGGCGATCTTGTTTCCCGTCTTGGCCAAGTCCACAAACGTTTTCATGTCCCGCGCTGCTGCCATGGCGTCGCCGTATTCATTCCCGGCTTTTTCTGCCGCTGCCGCTGCCGGCTGGACAAGGTGGGGAGCAACGCCCTTGAGAGCATCGGGAACGTTTTGCACTCCCGCCTGCGCTGTCGCAACCTTTTGCGCCGTCTCTTGAGCTAACGCGCCCGTCGCCTGAGTATTTCCGCCCGCCGATTGATAGAAGAGATTCCCCGCGAGAGCACGGCCTTGCGGAGTAAGTGCCGCATTCTGGCCCTCGATTGTGCTCTCTGCCTGAGCGCCTGGAATTTTGGCAGCGGTCAAATTGCCCGCTTGTTCGGCCTCGTAACCCTTGCCCGACGCTTCTCGTATTTTTGCCTTTTCGAGCGCCTCTTCCGTCAAATCTTTGCCCGTCCTGAGCAGCGCGTGTTCGGTGTTTATAAATTGTTCGTCGTACATCGGCGGAGCCGTGCCGATCCGCTGTAAGAACATGGCTCTCGCCGGGCCGTTAGGAAGAGAATTGGCGTAGGCTGTGGCGTTCGAGATTGCTTTCTGATAGGTGCTTTGTTGAACCTCGGACGGAGCCGCCTTAGCGGCCTCGAATTGGTCATCAAGGTAGTCTTGCGCTCGCTGGCTAATGTCTAGGTTTTCTTTTGATGAATTGTAGAGGCTCGTCCGTATCTCCGAAATTCCTTTCATCACGGACGATTGCGCCTGAATCGGCACGCTGTACTTGCTGAGAATTTTGACTACTTTGTCGGGGTCCGTGGCGTCCCAATCAGGGTCGTGTTGCGCTCTGACGACGGCGGACTGGACGGCTAGCTGCATCTGCCTTTCTTGATTATCGATATTCTTGCCCTGTAAATTCGCCGCGTTTAGTTGCTGGCCCAAGAGCAAGGAACGGATTTGCGACACCTTCGCGAATTGATCGAGCGGATTCTCTGGCGGACGAACATCGAGTGCTGGAAAATTACTTCCCATGTTCAGTCCCTCCTTGCGGAACAGGCGTATCAATCGGTAGCACGGACCAACAGGCAAGCTCGGGGTCCTCGCGCATCATCTTTCCTAACTCGTCGAGACTATTGCAGACCTTCCGGGCTAACTCTTTTCCGGACGAGTCGAATTTCACGCGAAGCTGAGGAAATTCCTGTCGTACCACGGGCTGCGATGGGCCTACCGGAGCAGGAAGCTGCGGTTCCGCGATACCCAGCACTTGGCGGATTCTCGACGCCAATTGCTTTTCGTTTGCGAGGCCGTCAGCCTCAATCGCCGCTAGCAGCGCTCGCCCAAATTCCGTGCCGTTCATCGCGTCCTCCCCGCTGCACGCGCCTTGCGGTACTCTGCCATCGAGTTCATTTTGTCTAAGGGAACCGTAGATGCCGTGCTTCCGTTATTCCCCACAGGTTTTATCGGCGCTGGCGCACGCGTCGTAATTGGCGCTACTCGGCTGCTTCCCTCAAGCCTGGCAGAAATTCTTTTCAGTTCTTCCGCCGCATCGGCTTGACTCATCGTCGCAAGTTGCTGACACGTTTGCGGGGCCGCGACGAGCGCCTTGAACACTTGCACGCCGTTCGGCAAGGAGTTCATTTCCCTAACTAAAGAAGCAACGACGCGGGTGCTTATGGGATTCTGCTTGAGAGTTGCGTGCATTTCGGCCACTTCTTCTTTGTTGAAAGTTGATTTAATTCGCTGCGAAAATGGCAGCACACCGCTCTTAGTGTGGGAAAATTCTTCGTTCATCTTTTGAATTTCTTGAATTTGTTGAGCGGGAGTGAGTTTATTAAGCTCGGCCCTCAATTCGTTGTTTGTGACAAGAAAGTGAGCTATGTCCAAACCATTCGGCAGGCCGTGCATGACCTTTGCCGCTTCGTCATCGATGCGCAGATTTTCTTTGGCCGCGCGAGACATCTCTTCGTCATAGTTCGGATGTATCTGCCTTATCTCGGTAAGCCTTGGGTCTTCCGTTGGCGATTCCGTCCGTTCCGCTAACGAGGATTCTTCGCGCGTCTCTTGCGGAGCCGCGCCGTTGCCGTTCGCTGCCTCTTTACGCCGCGCCACCTCAGCGGCCCATTTCGACTCCACTGCGCCGGGCTGAAAATCAGGCTCATACTGCCTCAAGCGCTCCTTTAGCGTTTCCCGCTCTTTCACCAATCGGTCGATTTTTTTCTGCGCTCCGCCCTTAGAATTGCCGTGTCCTTGCTGCTCGTCGCGAATACTTTTAAATTCCTTCATGTTTTTTTCTTCGCCGGTCGGAGAGGCCGGTTTTTCCAACTCCTCCAGCGCAACGGATTCTTTCCCGTCAGCTCGCGCCGCCTTAAACGTGGCCATATCAACGCGCGGGTCGTCCAGCGGAAGAGCTTCCGTGCCGCCGCTTGTAAACCGCCCGCCTTCGTCTCGCTCTGCCATATTTTTCAAACCCCCTAAGCGATGCTGGTGACGTTCGATGCCAGGACCTGCCAAACGCCGTTGAACGCTCGCAAGCTCACGCCGGAACCCTTGAACGCCTTGAACGTGGCGACGTTGGCGAGAGCAGCGCCGTTGGCAAATAGCGCGACAGTGGTGATGGTGTGAACGAAAGCAGCGTCGGACCAAATGTTGATGCTTAGATTGTCGTCTATGCCCGCCGTGGGCGCTCCTAGCGTCATCAAGTCGGCTGCGCTGCTGCGAATAACGTAGTTGCCGGAAACGTGCGGGTTGATGACATCGGCAAGTCCGTTAAGGAAGATGACTGGCCCTTGCAGGGAATCGCAGTCCACGATCTGCTGAATCGTGCCGCCGTGAATTGCCCCTTGGTTGGTTAAGCCTCTAGCCATAAATCTTCTTTCAGTCCGCCCGCAAGAGAGAACTAAGTTTCGTCGTTTGCATTCCCTGGTCTACCCTGCGTTGAAGCTCTAGCAGGCTGGCCTGCAATTTCTCCAACTCGGCGATTTCTGCCGATTTCTGTTCAGCGCTGAACGTTGGATGGTGCTCCTGGAAAAGCCGAATGCCCTCAGTGAATAGATGTAGTCCTTTTTCCAAGAGCGCCCGCAACTCCTCCTCGCGGCGTTCAAATTCGGCAATTTTGGCTGCGATTCTGGCGCTAATGTCGTTGTTGTCAGCCATTCGATTCCCCCTTCGCTCCTAACCGCTTCGCCATCATGGCTTCGACCTGCGCCAGCCTTTCCTCGACCTTCCTACGGCGAGTTTCCAGCACAAGCGCTTCCTCGTCAAACAACCGGAGTGTGGCCCGCGAGATGTCGTTATCCCATTTGGCAATGCTAAGAAAAATTTCCCGCGCCTCTTTACTTCCGAGGGCTTCAAAAACCTGATACATCCTCATCGCGTTGTCGAGGCTTGGAAACGTTACCCCAGTTTCATAATTGGCGATCACGGAACGCGTTATCCCCGCTATTTGGGCAAGTTCCTGCTGAGACAGGCCAACATCCTCGCGCCGTTTCTTGAGTGCGGCGGGGCCAATCCAATGCAGCAATTTTTTATCCGATGGAGTAGCAGCGCCTCGTTTTTCTCCGAGCGCACGCTCAAGGCGCTGCACCCTCTCTGCTTCCCCAGATAGGAACAGGTCGGTCGTTGACTCGATTAGGCTGCGGTAGCTGCGGGCAGCTCCTGATTTGGCTTTCTTGGCCACTATATTTTCCTTGTGTTTTGTCTATGCATTGGCTACCATAGACAACGTCAACACAATGAGTATCACCGAAAAGCCGGGATGGGTCAAGCGATTCTGCAAATTATTTTGTAAAAGGAAGGCCGAAGAGAGTGCGTCGGGGGGACGCGGGGGGCTCTCCGGCCCGGGACTAGAAGATGGCTGAGGATACGATATATCGCAGAGCGATACAATCGAAAGATTCTGGCTTTGTAACGCAAGCCGAAAAAATCGAAGCCCTGCTCCGCTCGCGGTACGGGCAGTGGATTCCCGCCTATGAGCTTTCCGAGCTGGCCCTGCAATACTGCGCCCGCATCAATTCCATTCGCAAAAAATTGCTCCGCGCTGGTGACCGTGAGCGTGTCGAGAATCGCACGGAATGGGTACGCGGAGTCTGCCACGGTTCCTACCGTATCGCGCTTACTTCGGAC
>DATNNV010000085.1:0-17812 GCA_035601655.1 Candidatus Dormiibacterota bacterium | reverse complement strand
GGCAGGGCGAGCCGGTGGGCGCAGACTGACCGGCCCGATGGATTTGAAGATCGAGATCCGGTGTCGATCAAAGCTTGGTATGTTTCCGCCTTCTTTCCGTCTGCGGAAAGACAAATATTGACGTATGGATGACCTGGTTTTATTGGTCCGGACTTAGGAGGCACAACTCATATACCAGCCCGCTTCGAACGCCGCCTGATGCCCGACTCTCATCAAATGGAAAAGGCCATCTGGATCTTTTTCGAGAGCCAGTCGGATCGCTTCTTCGCTGGTATCCGCGATCGTCGCATCTTCATTTCGGACGTTCACCGCGACGAACTTATCGTGGAATTTGCTCTCAAAATCAGCTTGGTATCTGTTCTTGTAGATTGCTTCGCCACGCTCGGCGATGTCCCGCGTGGAAGGCGTTCGGGACACATTTCCTGGCGCCATGGTGGGTTCTCCTGGGCAGAGATACTAAGTATAACGCGCCCCCGGCGCAAGCGAGACTCTACCGAACGTGCAGGCTCTGCCTTCGGGCCTAGCAATCACGCACGACCAGTCCGAACCGACCCCCGCGCGGAACTATCGGCCTGCAAGAAAACATCTCCTCCCCGTTCTATGCCTGACCAACGGAGGCCAACAGATGAACCCCTCAACCCTGCTTCGCGATTTCCAGGCTCTTCCAGCCCGCCGGCGGTCTCTGCTGGTCGCTGGTTCCGTCCTCGCTTTGCTGATCCTCGTGCTGGTGACCGGCAAGCCGAACCACGAGATTCGGCACCAAGCTTCGCTTACCCCAGCAACCCTCCCAGACTCCGCCATGTTCCCGGCTGCGCCCGATGATTCCCGGATCGACTTCGATAGCAAAGCGATGGCTGTGAAGTCCCTGCCATCCTTACCCTACGGCGGCTCGCGGCCCGCCGAGTTCTCCGCTACTTCCGGGGAACCGCGGGTCAGCTATTCCGCGCAACTCGCCGTGGTCACCAAGGAATTCGCGCACACGCGCTCCGCCATGGAAGAAATCCTGGAGCGCCACAGCGGCTACACCGCCAAACTGCGCATGGCGGCACACACCACCGGCAGCGTGCTCTCCGCAACGCTGCGTGTGCCTGCTTCGGAGTACCGCTCGGCGCTCTCGGAATTGAAAGCGGTGGGCGACGTCGAACGCGACGAAGAAGCGGCGGACGAAATCGTGCAGCACCACGGCGATCTCGAAGCGCGCCTTCAGAATGCCCAGAACGCCGAACGCCACCTCGAGAAACTCCTGGGAGATCACGCAGCCATGGCGGCCCCGCTCTCGCAACTCCAGCAGCAGCAGCTCGCGCAACTGCGCGGCGAAATTGACCGCCTGCGGGCGGAACGCCAGTCCTACGATTCCCGCGCGGTCTTCTCCAACATCTACTTTTCCCTCCGCGAAGAGCGCCTTGCGCCGGTCGAGTCTTTCGGCGCGCAACTGCGCAGTTCCGCGGTCAATGGTTTTTCCGACGTGCTGCGCGTGCTCTCCGCGATGCTGCTGTTTTGCGTGAACTACGGCACTGCGCTGCTGCTGTGGGCCGCCATCCTGTTCTTCCCGGCACGCTTTCTCTGGCGGCGTTCCCGTCCGGCGCTGCAGCAAAACCCAGCCTAGGACAGCACTCCGGCCGGGGATTACTCCCAAAGACTGTAGGCCGCCGCATCTCGTCCTGTGGGATTTTGTATAATTGCGCATCGGCTGTCGGTGTCGCGCGCCCAAGATCCAGCGCTAAATGCCGTACTTTCAGTCGTCTATTACCCGCCTGCAGTCTTTTCTCCGGCTGGCAGACCGCGTGCTCTTTTTACGGCAACTATAGAGATTGGCTTCCCGGGGTGGCCGGAACTCTTCCTCGACGGAGTTACCGGTTTTGGGGGGTCAGTTTAGAAGAGGGGGCTTGCACCAGTCCCCTCTTCGTTTGAACCGGGTGGTTCGTGCAACACCCGAGAGTGTGCCATCGAAGTGGTTTTGAAGAGGGCGGCCCCAGCGCCGCCCTTTCTTTTTGCCCCAACACATTTTCCGTAGTGCAAGCCCATCAGATTGGAATGGAACCGTGCAGGCCCTGAAACGCAGGCCCAAAAAAAGTGAGCGGCCGGTGGGGGTGCCGGCCGCTCGGGCGTGGGGGATGGAGGGTACGTAACCTGAAGTTCAGTTCGGCGGCCCTTTCAGGAGCATTCTCTCAACCAGCTAACTCCGGCCACCGTTCCTAGCTCCCAATTACAGTAGCGATTCTGCCTGCAGCGAGTTCCGCGGTCGATAGTCCGACCGATTCATTTTGGACAGTACTCGCCGGCGCCCTTTTTCCAACCCGGCGTCCAGTACCATGGTCCTAGAGTCCGCCCGCAGCGATTTCAGCTGCCCGGTAAAGTTTTGCCCCGCTCCTGCCGATAGACCCTCCGTAGCCGTGTGGCTGGCCAACCGAAGGGGCAACGTGCGTCGCAGCGGTCGTATCTCCAAGCAAATCCCCGTCCTTCTGCTGGGCACGGACGAGCTCGGACACGTTTTTTCCGAAGAAACCACCACCCTCGTGCTGAGCCTGCACGGCGCCGGGGTCCTCTCCCGCTGCAAATTAGTTCCCGACGAAATCCTGACTATGCGTCTGGTGGGGTCCGCCCGCGAGGCCGAGGTGCGCCTGGTCGGCCAAATCGGCCAGCAGGGCGGCGCGTGCGTCTACGGCATCGCGTTCACCGACCCGGATCTCGATTTCTGGGAAATGGAGTTTCCGCCTGCCTCCAGCCCGTACAATACCCCTGCCGCTTTCAATCTCGAATGCAGCATTTGCGGCAACTGCCAGTCTGTGCTGCAAAGCGATATCGAAGCCGATGTCTACGCCGTCAACGACAGCATCTTGCGCTACTGCGAACAGTGCTCGGTGTCGACGCAGTGGCGCAGCGCCAGGCCCGGCGCGCAACCTTCTGCTCCTATCGCTCCCGCCAAGCCCGCCCCGGCGTTGGTCCCGCATTCGCCCTACGCGCCCGAATCGATTCTCAGCGCATCCGATTGGTCCCCCCCAGACGCTGTAGTGCATCATGTGCATCAAGGCGATGCCGCCTTGGACGCGCGCAGCCATACCGCCACAGCAGTTCTCGACAACCCCGCACACCAGGCACTTCCATCTCCTGCGGAAGTCCGGCCGGCGTTCGGCGGCCGAAACCGCCGGAAGGACGTGCGCGCGCGCGTCACCTTCACCGCTTGCGTCCGCAGCGCCGCCCACGGGGATGAACTCGTCGAGGTCGATAACGTCTCAAGAGGTGGCTTGTGCTTCCGCAGCCGCAAGCAATACGAAAAAGAATCGCTCCTCGAGATTGCCGCTCCGTATTCCCCGGGTGAGTCCGCCATTTTCGCCTCCGCCACGATCAAGCGCGTCGAGGAACTACCTGCCGCGCGGCTTTTTCGCTATGGCGTGGCTTACGTAAAGACCGCCAAACCTGCTTACCCTTTCTGACGATATAGTTGCGAGCAGTCGCGGGTTTCTGGCGACTGTCCAGCCGTCCCCTTCCTACGCTATTCTTCCACCATGCATGACTTGAGCTACTTTCGTGAGCACCTGGACGTGTACGCCGAAATGGCGCGCCAGCGCAACATTTCGCTCGATCTCGAGGGATTTCGCATCCTCGATAAGGAACGCCGCGAACTGATCACCGCAAACGAAGCGCGCAAAGCGCAGCGCAACAAAGCCAGCGACGAAATCGCGCGATTGAAAAAAGAAAAGCAGGATGCCAGCGCCATTCTCGCGGAAATGAAGCAGCTCTCCGAGCTGATCAAGCAGAGCGACGAGCGCGTTGCCGGGCTGGATGCCACGCAGCGCGAGCTGCTGCTCACGATTCCCAACCTGCCGCATTCTTCCGTCCCGGCGGGAAGCAGCGCCGCGGACAACGTGGAAGTGCGCCGCTGGGGCCAGGCTCCGAAATTCGATTTTGCGCCCAAGCCGCACTGGGAAGTGGGGGAACGCGCGGGAATTCTGGATTTGCCGGCGGCGACGAAAATCACCGGAGCACGATTCGCCGTCTATAAAGGATGGGGCGCGCGGCTGGAACGCGCTCTCGCGAATTTCTTTCTGGATGTGCACACCCGCGAGCATGGCTACACGGAAATCCTGCCGCCCTTTCTGGTCAGCTCGGCTTCGCTGCTGGCTGCCGGGCAGCTTCCGAAGTTTGCCGCGGATCTTTTCAAGGTGGAAAACAGCGACTTCTGGCTTACGCCGACCGCGGAAGTGGAATTGCACAATCTGCACCGCGACGAAACGCTGCCCGAAGAACAGTTGCCGATTTGCGTCACCGCGTGGACCTCTTGCTTCCGGTCCGAAGCCGGCGCCGCGGGAAAAGATACGCGCGGCATTCTTCGCCAGCATCAATTCCAGAAGGTGGAGCTTTTCAAATTCACCCATCCGGAGAAAAGCTACGAAGAGCACGAAGCGCTGACGCGCCATGCGGAAACCATTCTGCAGAAACTCGGCTTGCACTACCGCACCATGCTGCTCTGCACCGGCGACATGGGCTTTGCTTCGGCGAAAACGTACGACATCGAAGTCTGGCTGCCGTCGAGCAACGAATTTCGCGAGATTTCTTCGTGTTCCAACTGCGCAGCTTTCCAAGCGCGCCGTGGCGGCATCCGCTTCAAACCGAAAGGCGGAGGCAAAAGCGACTTCGTGCATACACTAAACGGCTCAGGTCTTGCCGTAGGCCGTACCTGGATCGCGGTGGTCGAGAATTACCAGCAGGCGGACGGGTCCATCGTGATTCCCGAAGTCTTGCGCCCCTATATGGGCATCGAGCGGATTCCGGCCCCTTAGCGCAGAATTCGAGGCCAAG
Organism: Candidatus Dormiibacterota bacterium; assembly: GCA_035601655.1. Taxonomy (GTDB): domain Bacteria; phylum Acidobacteriota; class Terriglobia; order Acidiferrales; family UBA7541; genus Acidiferrum. Next base: position 13,012 of record DATNNV010000085.1, on the reverse strand, counting down.
GGCGTCAATTTTCAGGTAACTCACTGAAAAACCTAGCCTTAACCATAAATTCGGCCTCTGGCCAGCCGCGCCGCAATGTTCTGATAGGTCGCGCAACCTATTGAAATTACACGTTTTCGTTTGACTCGCCCTTTTACCCTTGCATACACTGCCCTCGCTGCGTGCCAATCGCCACAGCGGGACTCGGAATTCGCGGTAACATATAGTGTGCTATGAACTTCCTCTCCCGCATCGTTCGGTACGTGTTTTGGGTCGTCGTGGTCGCCTGGGGATTCCGGCTGTTGCGCTGGTTCATCGGGCGCATGTTGGGCAGCGCTAACCAGCCACAAGCTGGCAGTGCGGAACCGGCGACGGACGCTACAGCAGATTCCGAGGGAATTGCCCGGAGGCTGGTGCGCGATCCCGTATGCGGCATGCACGTAGCGGAAGTGCTGGCCATTCCGCTGCGTGAAGGCTCGGAGATGGTGCACTTTTGCTCGGTGCAGTGCCGGGACCAGTACGCGGCGAGTACACGCAAGTTTGCGGCGCATGGCTGAAAAGACTTTGGCCTTCGCCTGATATTCGGGCCCGGCAGCACGGATTCGACAGGTTGACGAGACACAGGACTGAGGAAGGACCGAACGCTGATGGCCACGGTCGCAAAGCCCACCACTCCGACACGGCAAATAGGCGCACCGCCCATGGTGCCGCGCATCGCTCCCCGCGAGGAACTCAATCCTTTCCGCATCGCGCAGATTCAGTTCGACATGGCGGCGGAGTTCCTGAAACTCGATCCGGGCCTGCGGCAAATCCTGCGTACTCCGAAGCGCGTGCTGGAAGTTTCCGTGCCGACGAAGATGGACAACGGCCAGGTGAAAGTGCTGCCCGGCTATCGCGTGCAGCACAATGTGGCGCGGGGACCGGGCAAGGGCGGAATTCGTTTTCACCCCAATGTCACGCTCGATGAAGTGAAAGCGTTGGCGGCGTGGATGACCTGGAAGACCGCGGTGGTCAACGTGCCGCTGGGCGGCGCCAAGGGCGGAATCATCTGCGACCCGAAGCGCATGTCCAAGAGCGAGCTGGAACGCATGACGCGGCGCTACGCTTGCGAGATTCTGCCCATCATCGGGCCGGACCTGGATATTCCGGCTCCGGATGTGTACACCGATTCGCAAACCATGGCCTGGATTATGGATACGTATTCCATGATGGTCGGGCACACCACGCAAGGCGTCGTCACGGGCAAGCCGCTCTCGATCGGCGGTTCCGCAGGACGCGATGAAGCTACGGCGCGCGGACTGGTCTACGTGGTCGAAGAAGCCTGCAAGCTGAAAAAGATTTCGTTGCGGGGCGCTTCCGTGGCCATTCAGGGTTTCGGCAACGCCGGAGCCACCGCTGCGCGGCTCTTCGCCGAGCGCAAAGCCAAGATCGTGGCATTGAGCGACACGCGCGGCGGCGTCACCAATCCCCGCGGCATCGACCCCATCAAAGCGATTCGCTACAAAGAGCGTTCCGGCACCGTCGTGGGCATGCCCGGCGCTTCGCGCATCACCAACGACGATTTGCTGACCATGAAGTGCGACATCCTGGTTCCCGCGGCTCTCGAAAACGTCATCACCCTGCACAACGCCGAAGCCATCAAGGCGCGCATCGTCGCCGAAGCCGCCAACGGCCCGACGACTCCGCACGCCGACGAAATTCTGGCGCGCCGCGGCATCACCGTGCTGCCGGACATTCTGGCCAATGCCGGCGGCGTCACCGTCAGCTACTTCGAGTGGGTGCAAAATCTTCAGGGCGTGGTCTGGGAAGCCGAAGAAGTGCAAACACGTCTGCAGAAGACCATGGTCAAAGCCTTCCACGAAATGGTTGAGACCATGCGCAAGCACCACGTTCCGCCGCGCGCCGGCGCCATGGTCCTCGCCGTCGGCCGCGTCGCCGAAGCCACCCTCGTCCGCGGCCTGTTCCCGTAGCTCCACGCTGCAATAAAGATCTGCGACAGCACCCTCATCCAGGAAATTACCTATTGCGCGGCAGAACTGAGGCGCGTACATTCGCAGTTGCCGGTCCGTTTCTCAACGCGACCGGCTATTTTCATCTTGGCGCTAACGGGCGGTTTATCTTAGAGAAGAAATACTGGAAGTAAAGGAACGATGAGCACGCACAACGGACATAATGGACACAGCGCACCGCCGATTCTGCTGACCATCGCGGGATTCGATCCGAGTTGCGGCGCGGGGATTGCCGCGGACTTGAAAACGTTTGCCGCGCATGGCTGTTACGGCGTCGCGGCCATCACTTCGGTGACGGTACAGAACACGCAGGGCGTGGACGCGGTGCACAACACGCCGACGGCGGAGTTGCGCGCGCAGCTCGAAGCGCTCGCGAAAGATTGCGAGATCGACGCGGTAAAAATCGGCATGCTGGGCAATCGCGGAAATGCCGTGGCCGTCGCGGAGTTTCTGGACGCTCACAACTTCGCGCACATCGTGCACGATCCGGTGATGAAATCGTCGAGCGGAACGGAATTGCTGGACGCCGCCGGAATCAAGTACGTGGTGACCGAACTTCTGCGGCGCTCCAGCGTGATTACGCCGAACGTGCCGGAAGCCGAGACGCTGACCGGGCTGACCATCAAAGATGTTGCGGATATGGAAGCTGCTGCGCGCAAGCTGGTGGAAATGGGCGCGCGCGCGGTGATCGTCAAGGGCGGCCATATGGAACGGCCCGTCGATGTTTTGTTCGACGGCGGCGAAATCACGCAGATGATCGGCGACAAGAGTAGGCTGGAGATCTTGCACGGGACGGGTTGCACTTTCGCTTCCGCGATCGCCGCGCAGTTGGCCGCCGGGCGCACGCTCATGGAAGCGGCGATGCTCGCGAAAGCGTACGTCACCAAAGCCATTGAGAAGGCCTACCCGATCGGGAAGGGCCGCGTACCGCTGGACCATTTCTACCGCCAGAAGATCGAGCCGCTGGCCCGCGGAACCCACGAAGTCCCGCAGCACGGGCTGCATCCAGCCGCTGAGCCCGCGGCGCATTGAGCACGCCGTATGATCACCGCTACGCTCTGGAGATTTTAGTCGATGCAAAAAGTTTTGCGATGTCCCGAGTGCCAGCGCGCCATGAAGCTGACCGGCTCAACCGGATTTGGCAAAGACGTTCCGCGCATGGCCGTGTGTCCTTATTGCACCAAGCGCATCGAAGTCACCTGGCCGAAAGGCGATGAGTTTCGCGTAATGCGCGTGGCTTCCCACTAAGCGCGCGGTTTCCAGACAGGAAAAACGAATACCGGGCGGTATTTATTCTGGGCGGCTGGTGATTTTGCCCGCAACGATCGCTGCGACGGGGCCGCCTTTGAACCTGCGTCCATCGAACGGCGAATTGCGCGATTTGCTCGCGGACTTCTTCACGTCGTAAGTCCACTCGCGCGTAGTCGAAAAAATCGTCAAGTCGCCCGGCTGGCCCGCGGCAATTTTGCGCTCCAGTCCCAGCACGCGCGCCGGGCCGCTGGTGAATAGCTCGATCATGCGCGCGAGGCTCAGTCTGCCGCTGTGCACCAGTTGCTCGAGCGCCAGGCCGAGCGCGGTCTCGAAGCCCAGAATGCCGAACGGCGCGCGATCGAACTCCACATCTTTCAGCGCCGGCTCGTGCGGCGCGTGATCGGTGGCAATGGCGTCCACCGCTCCGTCGGCCAGGCCCGCGAGCAACGCTTCGCGATCTTCGCGCGAGGCTAGCGGCGGATTCATCTTGAATCGCGAATCGTAGCTCACGTCTTCGTCGATCAGCGTGAAATGATGCGGCGTGACTTCGCAGGTGACTTTCAGTCCGCGCGACTTGGCCCAGCGCACCTGTTCGAGCGATGCTTTGGCGGAAAGATGTGCGACGTGCAATCGCGCGCCGGTCAGCTCCGCGAGCTGCACATCCCGCGCCACGCACACCGATTCCGCCGCCGCTGGCATTCCCGGCAAGCCCAGGCGCGTCGACGTCACGCCTTCGCGCATCACCGCACCCGCCGCCAGCGATACATCTTCGGAATGCTCGATCACCGGAATACCCAGCGATTGGCAATACTCCATCACCTGCCGCGCGAGTTTTGCGGTAGCGATGGGCTTGCCGTCGTCGCTCACCGCCACGATGCCCGCTTCTTTCATGGCCGCAATTTCCGCGATGGCTTCGCCTTGGCTGCCGATGGAAGCGGCGCCGATCGGCCAGACGCGCGCCGCAGCCGTTCGCGCCTTGTCCATAATGAAGCGTGTGATCGCGGCGTTGTCGTGCACCGGCCGCGTATTCGGCATGCAGCAGACCGCGGTGAATCCGCCTTTCGCCGCCGCGCGCGTTCCGGTCTCGATGGTTTCCGAAGATTCCTGGCCCGGCTCGCGCAGATGCACGTGCAGATCGATAAATCCTGGAGCGACGATCAATCCGGCAGCATCGAAGATTTCCGCGCCTCGCGTGTCGCGCGAGATTTTTCCCGTGGCGGCTACTTCCGCGATGGTGTCGCCATCGAGGAGCACATCGAGCGCCGCGTCCGTCTTGGTTGCCGGATCGACCACGCGTCCGTTTTTAACGAGGAGCATGCGAAGCGTCCTTTGCGTCGGTCGAGCGCCGCTTTGGCGTCGTTTGTGGTGCGCCGGGCTGTACTTCCGCTGCCGGATGCGGGCCTTCTTCCGGCGCGCCTACGGTCAAGAGATACAGCAGCGCCATGCGCACGGCGATCCCGTTGGTCACTTGTTCGAGGACGCAGGATTGCGCGCCGTCGGCCACTTCCGGCGTGATCTCGATGCCGCGATTCATCGGCCCGGGATGCAGCACGATGGCGTCCGGCTTTGCGCCGCGCAATCGTTGCGCGCTCAATTGATAGAGAAGGACGTAGTCGCCCGCGGAAAGCGCCGGCTCGTGCAGGCGCTCGGTTTGCACGCGCAGCACCAGAACCACGTCCGCGCCTTCGAGCGCTTCCTCGACGCGAAACACGCGCCGGATCTTTGTGCCTTGCGGGCCGATGTCCTCGAGTTCCCGCGGAACCCACATCGCCGGACCGCACAAGGTAAACTGGCAGCCGAATTTTCCCAGCAACTGAATATTCGAGCGCGCTACGCGGCTGTGCGCAATGTCTCCGAGAATGGTCACGTGCAAATTCTCGATAGTGCCCTTGCGCTCGCGAATGGTCAGCGCGTCGAGCAAGCCCTGCGAAGGATGCTCGTGCATGCCGTCGCCTGCATTGATCACCGGAATGTCCAGATGCCGGGCCACAAAATCGCTCGAGCCTGAGGATGCGTGGCGCATCACCAGAATGTCCGGCTTCATGGCGTTCAGCGTGTGGATGGTGTCCAGCAGCGATTCGCCCTTCTTCAGGGAAGACGCCTCCGCCTGCAGATTCATGGTGTCCGCGCCGAGCCGCGCCGCGGCCGTGCCGAAGCTGATGCGCGTGCGCGTGGAAGTTTCGAAAAAGGCCAGCGCCACGGTTTTGCCGCGCAGCGTGGCCAGTTTTTTCAGCGGATGGCGCTGGATTTCCTGGAACGGTCTGGACTGGTCGAGAACAAAGGTGATGTCGTCCGCGGAGAGCGGCTCTAAGGCGAGCAGATCGCGAAAGTGGTGCGTCACGTTACCCGATTATTATGCCCTGTTTATTATGCCTGGATACCGAATACCGGCAAAGCTGCAGACGGCGCGAGTTCATTCCACGCGATCCACGAGCACGACGCGCTCTTCACTGTCGATTTCGCGCAGCCGCACTTCGATGATTTCGGTCGTGCTGGTCTGCACCGAGCGGCCCACGTATTGCGCTTCGATGGGCATTTCCCGGTGCCCGCGGTCGATCAGCACCGCCAGCCTGACGCGCTTGGGCCTGCCCAGGTCAAAAATGCCGTTCATGGCGGCGCGAATGGTGCGGCCGGTGTAGAGCACGTCGTCCACCAGCACGATGTCCATGTCGTCCACTGGGAAAGAGATGTCCGAAGAGCGCAGCACCGCTTGCGGCGCCACTTTCGACAAATCGTCGCGGTACAGCGTAATGTCCAGCACGCCCACCGGCACGGTCACGCCGTCGATCCCGCGCATGGCCTGTGCGATCCGCTGCGCCAGCGGCACGCCGCGCCGTACGATCCCGATCAGCGCCAGATGCTTGGTCCCGCCGGATTTCTCGACAATTTCGTGGGCCACCCGCTGCAACGTCCGGTCGATCTCCGCCGCGGACATCAACTGGGCCTTTTCGACGATCCTCATGGTCGGGACATCCTAGCATACAGTAGGGGCGCAGCACTGCTGCGCCCCAGCTTGGCGAGACATCAAATTTCGAGCAGGTCTATTCCGTTTACAAGACGGAAACGGCGCGCGTGATAAACTCTGCCTCCTGTTTCCGGAGGAATCCCGATGCCGCGAACGTCACGAGCGAAGTCCCTCGCCAAGCTGATAGCGACCCTGGTGGTAATGCTGGTCTTTTCAGCGCCGGCGATGCGCGCGCAGACCGCGCCGCCAAAGCCGAAGCCACAAACGCGCGCCGCCGCTGCGAAGCCCTCCGCCAAGCCGAAACTCGTGGTGATGATCGTGGTCGACCAGATGCGCGGCGACTACGTCGACAAATTCCGCGGTCAATGGACCGGCGGGCTGAAACGCCTGGTCGAAGAAGGCGCGTGGTTCCACGAAGCGGCGTATCCTTACGCCGCGACCGAGACCTGCGTCGGCCACGCCACCATCTCGACCGGAGCCTTTCCGGCCACTCACGGAATGGTCGCCAATGCCTGGTTCGACCGCGATTCGCAAAAGCCGATAACGTGCACTTCCGATTCCAAGGCAAAGAACGTGGCCTACGCCGGCGGCAGCGCCAAAGGCGGCGACAGCGCCGTCCGCATGGCCGTTCCCGCTTTTGCCGAAGAGCTGAAGTTTCAAACCGGCGGAGCCACTCGCGTGGTCACCTTTTCCCTGAAAGCGCGCGCGGCCATCACCATGGCCGGGCACAAAGCCGATGCGGTCACCTGGCTCGACAACGGCTCTTGGACCACTTCCAATATCTACGGAACGCTGCCCTTCATCGACGATTACGTGAAAGCCCATCCTGCGAAAGAAGATCTCGGCAAAACGTGGAGCTTATCGCTGCCGGGCAACGCCTATCTTTACGACGAAAACGCTGTCGGCTCGGTTGGCCCGGCGGGCTGGGAGCATGCCTTTCCGCACCCGCTGCGCGGGAAAAATGGAGGCAGCGAAGCCGACGAAGAGTTTTACGAAGAATGGACCACCAGCCCGGTTGCCGATACTTATCTCACGCGCCTCGGCGAAACCGCGGTGGATGCGCTGGGCCTCGGAAAAAGCGGCGCCACCGATTTTCTCGGCATCAGCTACTCGTCGGTCGATTACGTCGGGCATGCGTATGGCCCGCGCAGTTGGGAGATTCAGGATATTTTGATTCGCCTGGACCAGGATCTTGGCGAGCTCTTCGCGCATCTCGACAAGACGGTGGGCCGCGGAAATTACGTTGTGGCGCTCAGCGCCGATCACGGCGTCGTACCTATCCCAGAAGATATGCAGAAGACCGGCGCCGATTCCGGCGTTCTGCACTTGCCGGAGCTGCAGGAGCGCATCGAAAAAGCGCTCGAGCCGCTGAATTATCCGAAGCCGGCCATTGCTCGCATCACCGGAAGCGACATTTATTTTTCGCCGGAAGTCTACGACAAGCTGAAGGCCGATCCTCCCGCCATGAAGTCCGTGCTGGATGCGGCGCTGGCCCAACCGGGAGTCGCGGCTGTGTACCGCGCCGAAGAACTCGCGGACCGTCCCGCGACTGCGAGTGCCACCAAGAGAGCTTTCGCCAACAGCTACTTCCCCGCGCGAAGCGGCGATCTCTTCATCTTGCCCAAGCCCTACTGGCTCATGGACGGCACGCCCACCGGCCAGACCCGCCGTTACGGCACCGGCCACGGCGTTCCCTATTATTATGACCAGCGCGTTCCCGTCCTGCTGATGGGCTGGGGCATTCGGCCCGGCGAATACTTCCGCGAAGTCACGCCCGCCGATATCGCTCCGACGCTGGCCGCGCTCACCGGCGTCACCCTCGCTCCCCGCGACGGACACGTCCTCTACGAAGCGCTCGCACAATCCACTGCCACTCAGACGCCGCGTCTTTTGCAGCCACGCGAAACGCACCCGTGATACAATTTTGTCTTAGTGAGTTCCGCTCGAGCCGTTGATCTGAGCGTACAAATTGGCGCACTGCGTCTGCGCAATCCCATTCTTGCCGCCAGCGGCACCTTCGGTTACGGCCTCGAATTTGCCCACCTTGTCGATCTGACCCGTATCGGCGGCTTCGTCACCAAGGGGCTTTCCCGCGAACCCATCGAAGGCGCTCCCGCCCCCCGCCTCTGTGAGACCCCTTCCGGCATGCTGAACGCCGTCGGGCTGCAAAACGTGGGTGTCCGGGCCTTTGTCGGGGAAAAACTCCCGGTACTGCGAAAATTCGATACAGCGGTCATCGCCAACGTCTTCGGCTACACCCTCGAAGACTACGTCGAGGTCATCCGGGTCTTGGAGGATGCCGAGGGCCTGGCGGGCTACGAGCTGAACATCTCCTGCCCCAACGTCAAGAAGGGGGGGATGCAGTTCGGGAGCGACCCTACCCTAGTCGCGGAGGTGGTTGGCGCAGCGCGCCGGGCGGCGGCGAAACGTCCCCTCTGGGTCAAGCTTTCGCCGCTTGTTACAGACATTGGACTTATTGCCCGCTCGGCCGTCGACGCGGGCGCCGACGCCCTTACCGTAGCCAACACCTATCCCGCCATGGCGGTCGATTCACGCACCGGAAAGAGCCGCTTGGGGAATCTTGCCGGAGGACTGTCCGGGCCGGCGATCAAGCCGATCACTCTGCGGCTCGTTTGGGAGGCGGCCAAGGCGGTGAAGACACCCATTATTGGGTTGGGAGGGGTCGAGACGGTGGAAGACGTGCTTGGTTACGTGGCGGTGGGAGCGACAGCCGTACAGGTAGGCACGGCCAGCTTTGCTGACCCGAAGGCCAGTGAGAGGCTGTCCGCAGGTTTGGAGAGGGCTTTTGTGGATGTTAAAGCGTTTAGTATGAATGATATACGAGGTAAATTTGTCGTAGAAAATGGTTGACATAACGCCGTTTTGCTGCTACTATTTTCTGTATATGAGTAGCACAAAACACACACTTATGAGACGACCACTCTTCATGATCTGGGCCGCTCTTCGCTGGGTGCCGTTGATGTTCCTCATCGCACCTGCGCTGGAGGCCCCCCTGGTGGCTCACTTGAGTGAGCCAGCCAAGCCCGTCAAGACCTGGGTGGGCAACGCCAGTTGGTATGGCCCCGAGTTCAACGGCCGCAAGACGGCCAATGGGGAGTACTTCGACTGCGAAGCTCTGACCGCAGCGCACCCCAACCTGCCTTTCGGCTCCATCCTTCGCATCGTCAACCCGCGCAACGGCAAGTTCGAACTAGTACGTATCAATGACCGGGGTCCCTATCAAGAAGGACGCGAGATTGATGTATCCTACCGGGTAGCCCGGAGGATCGGGTTGATCCGGTCGGGTGTAAGCCAGGTCCGGCTCGAGTTGCTGGTTTTGCCGCAAAAGCAGCGCTGACCCCGAAGCGAGTCGGGGTCACGGAAAGCGTGAACTCCGACTTTGAGCTTCGACACCCATCCACGAAGCAGCCTCATCGTAGCCCTGGACTTTGACTCGCTTTCTTCGGCGGTCAGGTTCGCCAAGCAGATTGCCGACGTCGTCGGCATGTTCAAGATCGGCAACCAGCTTTTCACAGCCGCCGGTCCGGCCGCCGTCAAGGAAATCGCGGCGCTGGGCAGCGGCGTCTTCCTGGACCTGAAATTCCACGACATCCCGAATACCATTGCCGGCGCGGTGCTCTCCGCCGCGGCGATGAACGGCGTGCAGCTGCTGAACGTGCACGCGCTCGGCGGGCGCGCCATGCTCGAAGCGGCGGTGCAGGCGATTAACGCCGGTGTGCCGATGGGCGCGGACCGCCCGCGGCTGCTCGCGGTAACCATTCTGACCAGCATGAATCAAAAGACGCTGCGCGAAGTCGGAATTGCCGGCCCGCCGCAAACGAGCGTGGTGAAACTTGCCAAGCTGGCGAAATCGGCCGGTGTCGACGGCGTGGTGGCATCGGTGCGGGAAGCGCGGGCGATTCGCAAAGCCTGCGGCCGGGATTTTCTGATCATCACGCCAGGTGTACGCCCCAACGACAAGAGCGCAGCGGCAAAAGCGGACGATCAGGCGCGCACCGCCACGGCTGCAGAAGCCATTCGCGCGGGTGCGGACTTCGTCGTCGTCGGCCGTCCGATTCTCGCCGCGGCAGATCCGCGCGCCGCTGCGCAAGCCATCGTCGACGAAATCGCCGCCGCGAAATAGCTCTGTAAGTTTGACCCTTCCTTCCATCCTCCAGTAGCATCGCAATCGCGACGCTTTCTCTCGCTTCGTTATGGCCAACACAACCAAGAGTGTGATCGTCGGAACCGCCGGGCACATCGACCACGGCAAGTCGGCGCTGGTCGAGGCTCTGACGGGGACGCATCCGGATCGCTTGGCGGAGGAGAAGCGGCGGGGAATCACCATTGATTTGGGGTTTGCGTTTCGGGAAGAGGAGGGAGTGCGGTTTGGATTTGTGGATGTGCCGGGGCACGAGAAGTTTGTCAGCAACATGCTGGCAGGCGCGGCGGGAATCGATGTGGTGCTGCTGGTGATTGCCGCGGATGAATCGATCAAGCCGCAGACGCGCGAGCACTTCGACATTTGCCGGCTGCTGGGAGTGCAGAGAGGAGTGGTGGCGCTGACGAAGAGCGATCTGGTGGATGCGGACAGCGCGCAACTGGCGCGGCTCGAGGTCGAAGAATTTCTCCAGGGTTCGTTTCTGGAGAAGGCGCCGATTGTGGCGGTGAGCGCAAAGACGGGTGCGGGGCTCGACGAGTTGCGCAAAGCGCTGCACAGCGTGGCCGCGGAAGTTGCGGGCAAAGACGCGGCGCGCGATTTCCGGCTGCCGATTGACCGGTCGTTTGCGATGAAAGGATTCGGGTCGGTGGTGACGGGGACGCTGGTTTCCGGAAGCGTGGGCGCGGGAGACGAAGTGGAATTATTTCCGCAGCGCGAAAAGTTGCGCGTGCGCGGCGTGCAATCCGGCGGAAAAAGCGTGGAGCGGGCGAGCGCGGGGCAGCGCACCGCGGTAAACCTGGCGGGAATCGATCACACGGCGGTGCGGCGCGGGATGACGCTGGCGGCGCCGGGAAAATGGCGGGCGACGCGGCGCGTGGACGTGCGCCTCGAATTGCTGGCGTCCGCGCCGAAGCTGAAGCATCGCGCGCGGGTGCATTTTCATGCGGGAACGACGGAGACGATCGCGGAAGTGTTTTTGTACGAGCCAGGCGGGCTGGCGCCGGGAAATCGCGCGCCGGCGCATTTGCGTTTGCATGAGGAGGCACTGCTGCTGCCGGGCGATCGGTTTATCGTGCGGCACTTTTCGCCGGTGATTACCATCGGCGGCGGCGTGGTGCTCGATCCGCTGGCGCGGCGTCCGGCCCTGCGCGATACGGGTCGCACAGCGTTTCTCGATACGCTGGAGAAAGGCGAACGCGGCGCGATTCTGGCGGCGATGACGGAGCGCGCGACGCTGGGTCTGGGCTGGGACGAGATCCTTGCGCGCACGGGCTGGACGGAGCGGGAAGCGCGCGACACGATCCAGCAGGAAATCGCAGGCAAGCGGCTCGTCGCCGTGGCGGAGGAACCGGCGATGCTGGTTCCCGCGAAGCTGTTCGAACGGGTGCAGACGCAGATTCTGGACAAGGTGGCGAAATTCCAGAAAGAAAATCCGCTGCTGCCGGGCATAGCGCGCGAAGATTTGCGCGCGAGCCTGGGGCGGCGCGTGCGAGCGGAAACATTTCGCGCGGCGCTAGCGGAAATCGCGGCGCAGAAGAAACTCGACGTGCAAGGCGAACTGGTGAAGCGCGCAGGCAGCGGCATCGAGCTGCTGCCGGAAGAACTGCGCGCGAAAGACGAAATCGAGAAAGCGTTTGCATCGGCAGGGCTGGCGGTGCCGGCGGTGAAAGAAGTGCTGGCGAAGCTGCCCGTAGATGCCAAGCGCGCGGAGAAAATTCTGCAGATTCTGCTGCGCGACAAAAGCCTGGTGCGCGTTTCTCTTGAGCTGATTTTCCATCGCGACGCGCTGGCGCAGATGCGCGGCAAGCTTGCCGGATACAAGAAAGCGAAAGGCGAACGCATTTCCGTTCCGGTATTCAAGGACTTGACCGGGATCACGCGGAAGTACGCCATCCCGCTACTGGAGTACCTGGACCGCGAACGAGTGACGCGCCGGGCTGGAGACGAGCGTGTTATACTCTGAATTCCACCAGGGACGTGGATTCCCGGGTCTCTACAGGCTGTCAGGGTCTTCGGCCGTGGAATAAGGCTCCTGGAACAGCGGTCAGGTTCTAGAGCGCGCCAATCGGGAGATTCATCCCGCGAAATCCGCGGGATGGAGCAGAGATGGCGTTCCCGGGTTGCAGGAGGATTCATGGAATTTCCGATTCATTGGCTGATTATTCTGGTCGTCGTGCTGATTCTTTTCGGCGGGCGGAAGATTCCGGAGCTAATGCGCGGCTTTGGCGAAGGAGTGCGCGGATTCAGAGACGGTATGGCCGGGAACCACCCGCCGGCTAATCCTCCGGCTCCGCCAGCGGCGCAGAGCGCGGCCACAGAGAAACCTGCGGAAGAAAAGAAGTCGTAGGTACGGCTTTGGCCGATTGGCCATGGTTTGAGTTTTCCGAGGCGCTCTCTGAGGAGGGCGCCTTTTTTGTTTTTAGACGTCGAGTACGCAATCACACCTCTCGCGCTCGAGGTTCAGTCCGATATCGAATCGCGCTGTTAGCAAAAGCCTTAGTCGTCGGAGCACAGGCAGGAGTGCCTGTGCTACTGGTGCCCCCCCTCATTTTTTGTAAGTGTTGCGGGTAAAGGGTTTAGGCGATTGCGTCAGGCGGTGGTTAGGACCTCGGGAGCGGGCGGGGGTGGGGCCTCGTTTGCGGTGGG
>DATNNV010000084.1:0-17820 GCA_035601655.1 Candidatus Dormiibacterota bacterium | reverse complement strand
TCGGTCGCGCTGTTCGAGCGCGTTGCGCGGATTCCACCGGAAGAAGCGGCGAATGTCATCCTGCGAGGAGTGGAAAAGCGCCAACCACGCGTGCTGATCGGCCGCGATGCGCGAAGCCTGGATTTACTGCAGCGTCTGAAGCCGGCAACGTACTGGAAGACGCTGGCGAAGCGCTACCTGGCCGCAGCGACGCAGGGAAAGTGAACGCATTTTGACCCGCGGAATGATATAGGTAGACTCCCCTGGATTTGCGAACGAAGAGAGTGAGGATTAAAGAGATGGCGTTTGTGCGCGTGGCGAAAGTGGCGGATGTTGCGCCCGGATCGATTCAGCAGGCGGAGGCGGGCGGGAAGACCATTGCGCTTTCCAACGTGGCCGGGACGTTTCATGCCATTGACGGAACGTGTTTGCACCGCGGCGGACCGCTCGGCGAGGGGATGCTCGAAGGCACGGTGGTGACCTGCCCGTGGCACGGCTGGCAGTTTGATGTGATTACCGGGAAGAACCCGGTGAATCCTGCCGCGGCAGTGGGGTGCTATGCGGTGGAAGTAAGGGGTGACGAAGTGTTTGTGGATTTGGGGTAAGGCGGCGGAGAGACCGTTCCGGAGGATAAGCTGTTGAAAATGCTATAGGTTAGGAGCTGCTCCCCGCGAGGGAGCCGGTTTTGGGAACTGCCCATACCGTCTATTCTGCTGAAAATAAACCAGTTAGACCGAGGACTGGGCGCAAATCGCGGCCCTCAGCAGACCCCCAACCGAGCTAACCCTCATATTTTAGTTCACGTTTGCCGCGCTAGTGTGTATAGTTCGGCTCGAATCCTCGATGGCGATTCCACCACCGCAACAGCGACGTTACTGGATTTTCGGCGCCGACCCGCACCACTACCATTGGGACACCCTATTCGTTAAGGGCAAGGAAATGTGGCACGGGGCCGGCTCCAAACCCGACGCCAATCGCGCGCTCAAACAAGTCCGCAAAGGCGACCGCGTACTTTGCTACCACGGAGCGCCCGACCGTTCCCTCTATTCCATCGCGGAAGTGTCCCGCGATCCCTATCCCGATCCACACGATCGCAAGGGCAAGAATCTAGTGGCGGACTTGCGGGCGTTTGAGAAGTTGCCGCGGCAGGTGACTCTGGCGGAATTGCGCGCGAATCGCGCACTGAAGAAAGTGAAGATGCTGAAGAACGTGCGGCAGACCGTTTCGCCGATTACGGATCTGGAGTATCAGGAGATTTTGAGGATGGCGGGAATCGTGGCGACGCCGGGGATTCCGCTGCCGTAGACCGTTCGGCTGGCGCGAGCGGTACTTTCCCTGTTAACGTCGTCGCCTGCATACCCTTGGTTCCCGCAAAGTCAAAGCGAGATGAAATGCTAGACGGCATTGCCAGCGGAAAGACGCGTGTGATCGATTTGAGCTACGCGATCAACGACCAGTTGGTGCCATGGCCAGGCGACGAGGAGTGGTTTGCAGCGGAATCGAACGCCACCATCGAGCGAAACGGATATTTCACTCGGAGCTTCTGGATGCTCGAACATTATGGTACACATCTAGATGCACCCGCGCATTTCGCGCCAGGAAAGGCGACCGTAGATGAAATCCCGGTGAAACATTTGTTTGGTCCAGCCGTAGTGATCGATGTCCGCGCCGAGGGAGCGAAGGACGCGGACTACCAGGCGCCGGCGGGGAAGTTTCAGGATTGGGAGCACGCGCATGGAAGAATTCCGGAAGGCGCGATTGTGCTGCTGCGGACCGGATGGGCGGCGCGCTGGCCGGATGCGCGGCGTTACCGGAACCAAGATGCGCAGGGAAAGATGCATTTCCCGGGATTTTCAGCAGAGGCGGCGCGGCTGCTGATCGAACGAAGGGTCAGCGGGCTGGGTTGCGATACCATGAGTGTGGACTTTGGAGCGTCCAGCGATTTTGCCGTGCACCACCTGGCGCTGGGCGCCGGCTTGTATCACCTGGAGAATTTGGCGGACTTGAGCGGCGTGCCGGAAAGCGGAGCGTATCTGGTGGCGGCCCCGATCAAACTGCAAGGCGGGTCGGGCGGAGCGGTGCGAGTGTTCGCCATAATGGGATGAAAGCACCAGCACGTGTGAGGAGTGCACGAAAATTATCGAGAACATTTTTCTAAGTTTGTACGTCTCAAGATAGTGGGCTCGAAGCCAGGATGATTCCATGAAAACGCGAAAGAAGTGGCTGGCGGCGGCAATTCTGTGTGCATGGGCGGGCGTGCATGGCGCTCCCGCGCAGGCGCAGGAATATGCCGTGTCGACCAAGACCCTGAAAAACGGCATGAAAGTGCTGGTGCAGAGCGACCGCAGCATCCCCAACGTGGCGCTGTACATCTTTTACCGCATTGGTTCGCGCAACGAGCACCCGGGAACCACCGGGCTTTCGCACTTTTTCGAGCACATGATGTTCAACGGAGCGAAAAAGTACGGCCCCGGCGATCTGGACAAAGTGATGGAAGCGAACGGCGGCGCCAACAACGCGTACACGACCCAGAACGTCACGGTGTATCAGGACTGGTTTCCCCGCTTGGCGCTGCCGCTGATTTTCGATATCGAAGCGGACCGCATTCAAAATCTGAGCTTCGATCCGGAGAAGATCAAGTCCGAACGGGAAGTGGTCGCATCCGAACGTCGGCTGAGCGTGGATAACGAGAACTTTGGCGCGCTCGACGAGCAGCTTTGGGCGACCGCGTTTATCGCGCATCCCTACCAGTGGCCGGTAGTCGGATGGATGAGCGACATCGAGCACTGGACCATCGAGGACCTGAAGCACCACTTCGCCATGGGCTATTCGCCGAGCAACGCGACCATGGTGGTGGTTGGCGATGTTTCGGCAGAGGAGATTTTTCAGCTCTGCGAAAAGATGATTGAGCCGATTCCTTCGCATGCTCCGCCACCCCCGGTCGTCACCGTCGAGCCGGAACAGAAGGGCGAGCGGCGCCTCGTACTGCACAAAACTTCGCAACTGCCGCTGCTGATGATGGGCTATCACGTGCCGCAATCGAACAGCCCGGATTACTACGCGCTGAATATTCTGCGCACGGTGCTGTTTCAAGGCGAGAGTTCGCGGATGTACCAGCGGCTGGTGGACCAGGACCAGACCGCGTTGGGCGTTAGTTCGGCTTTTCAGCCGGCGTTTGATCCCACCATCGCCATCGTGATCGCGCAGCCCAAGCAAGGAATCGATCCGGTGGTGTGCGAGAAAGCGATTTACGAGGAACTCGACAAAGCAAAGAGTGCGCCCATCAGCGACCGCGAACTCGAAAAAGCGAAGAACATCCGGCTGGTGGAATTCTACAAGCAGATGCAAACCATCAACGGGCGCGCGAACACTATCGGAACCTACGAAGTGTTTTTCGAAGACTACCACCGGCTGTTCGATGCGGCGAAGAATTACGGCGCGGTGACCAAGGAAGACGTGCAGCGCGTGGCAAAGACCTATTTCGGCGCGAACAACCGCACGGTGGCGACGCTGCTGCCGGAAGCCGAGGAGAAAGCCAAGCCATGAAATTATTGAGAGCGCTTGCCTTTCTCTTTACTGCGTTGCTGAGCTTTGTTGTACCGCCCGCCGGTGCGCAGTCGATTCATTTGCCGCCGCACGAGAAAGTCGTCCTCAAGAACGGGCTGACCGTGCTGCTGCTGGAAAAGCACGGAGTACCGATCGTAAGTTTCTACGGCATTCTGAAAACGGGTGCGGCTGCTGATCCACAGGGCAAAGAAGGATTGGCTGCGATCACTGCGGGGCTCCTGCGCAAAGGCACGAAGACCCGAACCGCGCAGCAATTTGCGGCGGACCTCGATTTCATCGGCGGTTCGTTCAACGCGGATGCGAATGCGGACTTCACGAGCGTGTCGGCGGAATGCTTGACCAAAGATCTGGCGACGGGCTTGGATTTGTTTTCGGATGCGCTGCTGCATCCCACTTTTCCCAAAGACGAAGCGGACAAGCTGCTGGCGCAGAGCCTCGACGCCGTCAAGGGAGCGAAGGACGATCCGCAGCAAGTCCTGGGCGCGTATTACTACGGCTATCTCTACGGTGGACGCGGTTACGGCCGGCCGGATGACGGCGACGAAATCTCGCTGCCGAAAATTCAGCGCGATGCCATCGCGAAGTTCTACGACACCTACTACGCGCCCAGCAACATGATTCTCGCAGTGGCCGGCGACTTCCAACCAACGGAAATGAAGCGAAAGCTCGAAGATGTTCTCGGCGGCTGGACCGCCAAGCAAACGCCGCCGGCGAAAGTCGCAGCGATGGCGCCGGCGAAAGGCAAACGCCTGTTGCTGGTGGACAAGCCGGACGCAACGCAAACGTACTTCGCCTTCGGGAATATTGCGACGGCGGCCGGTGACCCGGACCGCGTGGCGATTCGCGTGGTCAATACCGTGTTTGGCGAACGGTTTACCTCCATGCTCAACGAGGCGCTGCGCGTCGAGTCCGGCCTTACTTACGGAGCGCAAGCGGCGTTCGATCCGCGGAAAGCTCCGGGACCGTTCGGCGTCTACAGCTTCACGAAAAACGAGACCACCACTCAGGCGATCGACCTCGCGCTGCAAGTGCTCGACAAGCTGCACAAGGACGGCATCACCGCGGAGCAACTGAAATCCGCGAAGAGCTATATCAAAGGGCAATTTCCGCCGCAGATCGAGACTTCCGGTGAACTGGCGAGCCGGATTGCCAGCAATGAATTCTTCGGACTGGACGACAGCGAAGTGAATCAACTCGAAGCGCGCATCGACGCGGTGACGCTCGAAACGGCCAAGCAGGTGATTCAGAAGCATTACCCGTCTGAAAATCTCGTGTTTGCGCTGATCGGAAACGCTTCAGCAATCGGGCCGGCGGTGAAGAAGTACGCCGAAAAGCAGGACGCGCGAAAAATTGCCGAGCCAGGATTTTGGCCGGCGGGAAAATGACCAGGGCCAGGAACGCTCGAACGCAAATTTGCGGAGGCGACATGCAGACGAGAGTGGCAATGATGTTGGCGGCGTTGGTGATGTTCATGGCATCGATGATGACGGCGGGGATGGCGGCAGCGCAGGATGTGCCGCTGCTAGTGCAATCGCCTACTCTCAGCGCGACGCACGTGGTGTTTGTGTACGGCGGCTATTTGTGGAGCGTGCCGCGCGATGGCGGCGCAGCGCGGCAGCTTACGACCGGCGGGCACGAGAGCGCTCCGGTGTTTTCGCCGGACGGCAAATCGCTGGCGTTCACCGGCCGATACGACGGCAACGCCGACGTCTACGTGATGCCTGCGGAGGGCGGCCAGCCAAAGCGCCTGACGTGGCACCCGGCAGCAGACACCGCGGTGGGATGGACGCCCGACGGAAAGCGCGTGATCTTTGCCTCGCCGCGCGAAGCCTATGCGGACCTCGACCGGCTGTATACTGTTCCCGCGGAAGGCGGCGTTGCGGATGCGCTGCCGATGTGGCGCGCGGAAGACGGCTCGTTCTCCGCAGACGGAACACGCATCGCGTACGTGCCGAACCTGAAGTGGCAAGTCGCCTGGAAGCGCTATAGAGGCGGGCAAACCACGCCAATCTACATCGTGAGGCTAAGCGACCTCGCGCTCGAAAAAGTCACGCGGCAGAATTCCAACGATTCGCATCCCGTGTGGCTCAAGGACACGGTTTACTTTTTGTCGGACCGCAGCGGCGCCGTCACCTTGTTCGGATACGACACGAACGCGAAAAGCGTGAAGCAACTTGTCGAGAACAAAGGGCTGGACTTCAAAGCTCTTGCGGCCGGGCCGGACGCCCTCGTCTACGAGCAATTCGGTGGAATCTACATTTTCGATCCTGCCAGCGGCAAATCCAAGCGAGTAAACATTCAGATTGCCGCGGATTTGCCGGCCACTCGCCCGCACTACGAAAAAGTCGGCGCTAGAATTCAGGCCGGAGCCATTTCGCCAACGGGAGTCCGCGCCGTTTTCGAAGCGCGCGGAGAAATTCTCACCGTGCCCGCGGAGAAGGGGGACGTGCGCAATCTCACGCACACTCCGGCGCTCGCCGAGCGCGATCCCGCATGGTCGCCCGACGGCAAATCCATCGCCTATTTTTCCGACGAATCCGGCGAATACGCCCTGCACATCATCGATCAAACCGGCTCGGGCCCCGTGAAGAAAATCAATTTGGGCAATCCGCCATCTTTCTTTTACGGGCCGCTCTGGTCGCCCGACAGTAAAAAAATTGCGTACACCGATAAGCGGTTAAATCTTTGGTACGTGGACGTCGATAAAGGCTCGCCTGTAAGAGTCGCTGCCGAAAGATACGACGATCCAACCAGTTCGATGAATGAGGCATGGTCGCCGGACAGCAAGTGGCTGGCGTACACCAAAGAGCTCGAGAATCATCTCCACGCCGTATTTGTCTACTCGATCGAGCACGCTCGCGAGTCGCAAGTCACCGACGGCGTGAGCGACGCGCGCTATCCCGTCTTCGACAAAAACGGCAAGACGCTTTATTTCGCGGCCAGCACCGACGTAGGTTTGTCCGCCGGCTGGCTCGATCTATCGAGCTATCAACATCCCGTCCTGCGCAGCATCTATGCCACGGTCCTGAAGAAGGGCGATCCTTCGCCGGTCGAACCGCAAAGCGACGAAGAAAAAGCGGCCAGCGACGAAAAAGCCAAAGAAGCTGAAAAGGCCAAGGAATCGGATAAGAAGGATGGAGACAAAAGCAAAGAAGGCGACAAGGCTAAAGAGAGCGAGAAGAAAGATGAAGCCGTAAAAGTCACCATCGATCTCGAAGGTATCGGCCAGCGCATCGTGTCGCTGCCCATTCGCGCCGCAAACTACGTCGCCCTCGATGCCGGCAAGACCGGCGTCCTGTTCCTCAGCGAAGTGGTGGACGTGCCGCGCTTCGCCGACCCGCCACTCGCCACCGTGACTAAGTTCGATCTAAGCACACGCAAAACCGAGCCCTTCGTTGCTGGCACGAATGGCTTCACGGTGTCAGCCAACGGCGAAAAAGTTTTGTACCGCCAGGGCCCTGCGTGGTTCATCGCAGCCACAGCGGCCGCGCCCAAGCCCGCCGAAGGCGCGCTCAAGCTCGACCAAATGGAGGTGTACTCCGATCCGCGCGCCGAATGGAACGAGATGTACCACGAAGTGTGGCGCATCGAACGCGATTATTTCTACGATCCCAATCATCACGGGCTCGATATTCCCGCCACCGAGCACAAGTACAGCGCCTTCCTCAAAGGCGTCGGCGGCCGCGACGATCTCAACTATCTTTTCGAGGAAATGCTCGGCGAACTCACCGTCGGCCACATGTTCATCGGCGGCGGCGACGCTCCTAAACCCAACGAAGTGAAAGGCGGTCTGCTCGGCGCCGACTACAAAATCGAAAACGGGCGATACCGGTTCGCGCGCGTCTACAACGGCGAAAACTGGAACCCGGACTTGCGCGCTCCGCTGACGCAACCCGGCGTCGACGTGCGCGCCGGCGAATATCTGCTCGCGGTCGGCGGCCGCGAAGTGCGCCCTCCGCAAGAGGTGTACAGCTATTTCGAAAATACCGCCGGCCAGCAAGTTCGCATCAAGGTTGGACCGAATCCCGACGGCAAAGATTCGCGCGAAGTCACCGTCGTTCCGGTGCCCAGCGAATTTCCGCTGCGCAACCGCGCCTGGGAAGAAGACAATCGCCGCAAAGTGGACCAGCTCAGCGGCGGCAAGCTCGCTTACGTCCACGTGCCGGACACCAACGTCGGCGGCTACGTCAATTTCAACCGCTACTATTTCGCGCAAGTTGGCAAGCAGGGCGCCATCATCGACGAGCGCTACAACCACGGCGGCCAGGTGGCCGACTACATCATCGACATGCTCAAGCGTCCGCTGCGCAATTGCGCCATCTCCCGCGAAGGCGAGAAATTCTGCTCGCCGCTTTCGCAAATCTACGGCCCGAAGACCATGGTCATCAACGAAATGTCCGGCTCCGGCGGCGATGCTCTTCCGTGGATGTTCAAGCAGGACGCCATCGGGCCGCTGGTCGGCACGCGTACCTGGGGCGGTCTCGTGGGCATCTTCGGCTATCCGCAGTTGCTCGATGGCGGCTTCGTGACCTCGCCACGCGTGGGCATCTACGGCTTGCACGGTGAATGGGAAGTCGAAAACCACGGGATCGCGCCGGATATCGAAGTCGAAAACGATCCGGCCTCCGTTGCCGCGGGCCACGACGCGCAACTGGAAAAAGCCGTCGAGGTCACCTTGGAGGCGCTGAAAAAAAATCCCGTGAGCATCCCGGAACATCCGCCGTACTCGAACTATCATAAGAAACAGTAGCGCGCAGCCGCTCTACTTTTGGCCGGAAGCCTTCGCTGGCAGAGATTTCGAGAGCAGCCAAGTCACGAATTCAGATTCGGCGTAAGCCTTGTCCCAGGAATTGTGGCCCACGCCGGGATACTCGGTGTAATGCACTTCGCCGCCGAGCGCTTTCATGGCTTCGTTCATGCGCCGGGATTCGGTCACCGGCACGGTGTCGTCGCTTCCGCCGTGAAAAATCCACACGGGGGTCTTCGAGCCGATTTCAGTGGCAGCTTTTTTGTAAGGCGCGTTGTCGTCGGGCGATTGCGCTCGCGCTCTATCCGGCATCAGCACGCCGCCGCAGATCGGAGCGATCGCCGCGAAGCGCCCAGGATATTTCTCTGCGATGGCCCAAGTGCCGTAGCCGCCCATGGACAGACCCGTAAGATACGTGCGGCGGGAATCGCCGCGAAATTCTTTAGCGGCAGCTTCAAGCGATTGCATGGCGACGTCAATCATCGGTGACGCGGCCCACCACGCGTTTTTGCGGCACTGTGGGATCACAACGATAGCGGGGAAGCGGCTGCGATCCAGCCGAATCGCCGTGGCGATGCCGACTTCGGTTTGCACCAGGCCGTCGTCGCCGCGCTCGCCCGCCCCGTGGAGAAAAAGAATGATGGGCCAGGATTTTTTCGGGCTCCAGTTGTCCGGGACGAACACTTGATACTTGTACGTGGCGTCGGAGACCGTCACGGTACGGTCGAGAAAGCCCGTCTCCGCTTTCTTCGCCAGCGCGGGAAAAGCGGCGACGGCTAACAAGACCAAGCATGACAAAAGCCTTCTGGTTACGACGCGCACGAAGCACCTCCGAACGCAAGACTGTAACACGGGCTGCCGCCGTGACCTGACCGTGCTATTTTGATAGACCGTGTTTTGCCGGGCCGACCGATATGCCGGAACTTCCTGAAGTCGAAACCGTAGCGCGCGGACTGCGCCAGACCATTCCCGGCCGCCGCATTGTCGCCGTCCGCCTCGGCAAAACCGATTTCATCGATGATCCAGTCGCGCTCGAGCAACATCTTCCCGGCCGTCGCATCGATTCGGTCGAACGCTTCGGAAAATTCATGCTGCTGCGTCTCTCGAACGGCGCTCCCGGCGATTCGGCTACAGACAAGGGCAACGAACCTGCCGCCCTGCTGGTTCATCTCGGAATGACCGGCCACCTGGCGCCGCAGGTTGCCGCCGAGCCGCACGAAAAGCACACCCACGTGTGGCTCGAGTTGGACGATGGCAGAGAGCTGCGCTACACGGACCCGCGGCGCTTCGGGCGCATTGCCTATCTCGCCGGGGAAGCGCTGCGCAGCGAGCTGCAACGATTTGGTGCCGAGCCGCTCGAAATTGACGCCGCGGAATTCGCCACTTGCATTCGCTCGCGGCACACCCGCATCAAAGCGCTGCTGCTCGACCAAAGCGTGCTCCGCGGCGTCGGAAACATCTACGCCGATGAAAGCCTGTGGCGCGCCAGGATTCATCCGGCGCGGCTGGGCTCATCGCTGAGCGCCAAACAAGCTGAGGAACTGCGCCACGCACTGCAAGAGATTCTGCGTCATGCCATCGCCATGCGTGGATCTTCGATCACCAACTTCCTTGACGCCGCCGGCGAGCCGGGTGAATATCAGCGCCGCCATCGCGTTTACGGCCGCGAAGGCCAGCCTTGCTATCGCTGCCGCACCCCGATTCGCCGCATCATCGTCGCGGGACGCAGCAGCCATTTTTGCCCAAGTTGCCAGCCAAAAACCCGGCCGAAGAAAGCGCGGCGCGCTCAGCGAGTTCGATGAAAGAAAGCGAAACGAGGGGCAGGGTAGCGTGCGTCTATAGAGGATGGTGGCTGGACGGGTTTGTGTAGGCACCGGCAATCTTCCGAAATTCATCTTGAACGCGGTTAAGGAGAGGGAATGAACTTACGTCGAGTGGTGTTGTTGATGAGTGTGGCGCTGGTGATCGGCCTGGCTGCGCGATCGCAGATGGCGAGTGTGGCCCGGGCGGACGAACTGGAAAGCAGCCCCGATGCAACGGCGGACGCGCAGATTCTCAGCGAGATTCGCGAGCACAGCGAGGCGATGCAGAATCTCGAACATCTCTCGGACAGCATCGGCGCGCGGCTGACCGGTTCGCCGCAATTGAAGCAAGCCAACGACTGGACCGCGGAAATGTTTCGCAGCTACGGATTGTCCAACGTCCATCTCGAGCCGTGGACCATCGCGCATTCCTGGACGCGTGG
Organism: Candidatus Dormiibacterota bacterium; assembly: GCA_035601655.1. GTDB lineage: Bacteria > Acidobacteriota > Terriglobia > Acidiferrales > UBA7541 > Acidiferrum. Next base: position 7,282 of record DATNNV010000084.1, on the reverse strand, counting down.
CTCGGCCCACGCCCGGATTGTTTCGCCCACCGAGCATCCGCTGACTATTGCCGCCGCCGGCTGGTCGCCTAGCACCAAAGGTGCCGTGCGCGGACCGGTAGTCTTCGTCAAAGCAGAGAAGAAAGAGGATTTGGAGAATTATCGCGGCAAGCTCAAAGGCGCCATCGTGATTGCGCAGGAACCGGCCGTCCTTTCGCCTCCGAAAGCGGAAGATCCCAACGACGAGTACATTCGTCCGATGCAAGCGCCGCCGCCCGCCAAGGGCCAGCCGCCGGCACCTTCGCCGTTCGCGCGCTTTCAGGAACTCGGCAAGGCGCGCAATGAATTTTTCAAGAATGAAGGCGTGGCCGTGATTCTCCGCGATTCCGGCAAACCCCACGGCTTGCTGAATATGACCGGCATCGGCGGCGAGAAATTCGAGATCGGCGCGATTCCCACCGCCTTCATCACCGGCGAGGGCTACCGCCTGCTCTACCGCATGTTGAAACACGGGGCCGTCGAAGTGGAAATCGAAATGACCAATTCGTTCAGCGACAAGCCCGTCGAGGTCTACAACACCGTTGCGGAACTTCGCGGCAGCGAGAAGCCCGACGAAGTGGTCATCCTCGGCGCGCATCTCGATTCCTGGGATCTCGGCACCGGCTCGACTGACAACGGCACCGGCTCGATGGCCGTGCTCGAAGCGGCGCGCACGCTGGCCAAACTCAATCTCAAGCCCAAGAGAACCATCCGCTTCGTGCTGTTCACCGGCGAAGAAGAAGGATTGGTCGGCTCCAAGGAATATGTGAAAGCGCACGCCAACGATCTCGAGAAAGTTTCCGGAGTTTTAGTGCACGACACCGGAACCGGCCGCGTGCTCACTCTCGGATTGCACGACAACTATCAGGATCGGCAAATCGTCGATCAAGTGCTTGCTCCGCTGCGCGAATTGAAGCTCCTCGAGCCCACCGTGCGCCGTTCGTTCGGCACCGATCATGCTTCCTTCGATGATGCCGGCGTTCCGGGCTTCTATTGCGTGCAGGACGGCGCGGAATATACCAAGACGCACCACAGCCAGTCCGACACGTTCGACAAAGTGTGGAAAGATGAACTCAACCAGGGCGCGCAAGTGCTCGCCGCCTGGGCCTACAACACCGCGCAATTGCCGGAGTTGTTGCCTCGTCGTCCGCTTCCTTATCAGCCCGCGCAGCCAGCCGCGCAGGCATCCGCCGAAGCGCCGCCAGCCGATCCCATCGCCGAGATGGACGCGAAGATTATCGCGAAAGTGAAGGAAAGTCAGGACGAACTCAAAGCTAATCTCGCCTATTTAACGGATCGCATTGGACCGCGCTTGACTGGGTCCAAGCAACTCGACGAAGCCAGCCACTGGACCCTCGAACAATTCAAGCAAGCCGGCCTTTCCAACGCGCACCTCGAACCCTGGACCATCGCGAATAGTTGGACGCGCGAACCGGCCACCGGACGCATTATTTCGCCAACGCCGCATGCTTTAACGCTGGCGACGGCGGGATGGTCCGCCAGCACGAAAGGGCCGGTGCGCGGCAAAGTGGTCGGCGTGATCGCGGAAAAACCGGGAGACCTCGAGCAATATCGCGGCAAGCTCAAAGGCGCCATCGTCGTCCTCGACCGTCCGGCGGAAGAAGTGGAACCGAAGAACCCGATGCTCACGCCGTGGGGCGAGGGCAAGATTCCGATCTCCACTCCCAAAAGCGACAAGCCGATCGACTTCGAGTCCTACGCCAAGCTGCGGATGGCGCGTGCCAAGTTCTTCGCGGACGAAGGCGTTGCCGCGGTCTTGAACGCATCGGAAAAGTGGTGGGGCATGCAGAATATGAGCTCGACCGCGCGCGAATACAAGGTCACCGGCGTGCCGACTGCGTATCTCACCCGCGAGAACTACACGCAGATCTGGCGGCTGCTGGATGCCGGGCCGGTGGAAGCGGAAGTCGATATTCAGAGCGCGCTCAGCGGCAAGCCCATCGAGGTGTACAACACAGTGGCCGAGATTCGCGGAACCGAGAAGCCCGATGAAGTGGTGATCATCGGAGCACATCTGGATTCCTGGGATCTAGGCACCGGCGCGACGGACAACGGCACAGGATCGATGGCGGTGCTGGCCGCGGCACGCGCGCTGCAGAAGCTGGGCGTGCAGCCGAAGCGCACCATTCGCTTCGTGCTGTTCACCGGCGAAGAGCAGGGATTGAACGGCTCGAAGGCTTATGTGAAAGCGCATGAGTCCGATCTAGGCAAGATTTCCGGAGTGCTGGTGCACGACACCGGTACGGGAAAAGTGCTGACCGTCGGCTTAATGGGAAATTACAACGTGCGGGAAACCATGGACCGCATCCTTTATCCCTTGGCGCGCGGCGTTGGGCTTACCGAGCCGACTCTGGCCAGCGAAGGCGGCAGCGACCACGTTCCGTTCGATCAAGCCGGCGTGCCGGGTTTCTGGTGCGTACAAGATACGGCCAACTACGAAAAGATGCATCACTCACAGGCGGATACGCTCGATCACGTGCGCTGGGACGATTTGACCGAAGGCGCGCAGGTGTTGGCCGTGTTCGCCTATAACGTGGCGCAATGGCCGGAGTTGCTGCCGAGAAAAAATCAGACCGCTTCAACACACTAGCGGGCCACTAAGGGAGCTGCGTGCCGAGCGCATCATGAGAGCGGTATTGCAAAGAGTGAGCCGCGCGCGCGTCACGGTGGAAGGCCGCGTGACCGGCGAAATCGCCGCCGGACTCATGATTCTACTCGGCGTCGGCCGGGAAGACACCGCTGCAGTGGCAACGGCACTGGCCGAAAAATGCGCGAACTTGCGCATTTTCGAAGACGCGCAGGGCAAAATGAATCTCTCGCTGCTCGACGTCAAAGGCAGCGCGCTGGTGGTCTCGCAATTCACTCTGTACGGCGATGCGCGAGGCCAGCGCCGGCCAAGCTTCATTACCGCGGCGCCGCCGGAGCAAGCGAAGATGCTGTACGAGGAATTCTGCGCCGCCATGCGCGGGCTCGGAATCAACGTGGCGACCGGAGTTTTTCAAACTATGATGTCGGTGGAGCTGGTGAATGAAGGCCCGGTCACGATCCTCCTCGATTCGGACAAAACGTTCTAGCGCTCCAAGGGCCGCTGCCTCCGGCACACCTTGGACGAAAGCCGCCGTCTTGCGGGAGCTGCAGGGACTCGCCGATCCGCGAGTGAAGGCGAAAATGGCCTATTTCGGTGTGCGCGTGCCGGAAGCGCACGGCATCTCCACGCCCGTCCTGCAGCAATTCGCAAAAGGCATCGGAAAATCTCAGCGGCTTGCGGAAGAACTCTGGCGGACCGGCATTCATGAGGCGCGCATACTGGCGACGTTCATCGGCGAGCCGCACAAAATCACGAGCGCGCAAATGGAGCGCTGGGTGCGGGCTTTCGATAGTTGGGACGTGGTGGACGCGACGTGCTGCTATTTGTACGCACACGCGAAACCCGCGTGGGCCAAAGTCGATTCGTGGAGCAGGAGAAGCGCGGAATATGAGAAGCGCGCGGCGTTTTCTCTCTTGGCCTACCTCAGTTACAAGGATAAAGAAGCGCCGGACGCGCGCTTTGTCCGTTCGCTCAAGGTGATCGAGCACGAGGCCGGCGATGAACGGAATTTCGTCCGGAAAGCAGTGAACTGGGCATTGCGCAATATCGGCAAACGAAATTTAGCGCTGAATCGCGCGGCCATCGAAACGGCGGAAAGCATTCGCACGCAGAACTCGCGAGCGGCGCGCTGGATCGCCGCGGATGCCTTGCGCGAACTGAAAAGCGCAGCCGTGCAAGCGCGCCTAAGGAAGAAAAAATGAATGACACAGCAAAAACCAAGATTCGCCGGGCGCGATCGAGCGATGCCGCGCGGCTTGCGGAACTTGCCGGCGAATTGGGATATCCCACAACGGCGAAAGAAATCCGGCAACGCTTGAGCCGCTTGCAGCCCTCCACCATGCACGCGGTGTTTGTCGCGGAAGCCTGCGGTGAAGTGATCGGATGGTTGCACGTCAGCCGCAATTATGTGCTGGAATCGCCCGTGCGCGCCGAGGTCAACGGACTGGTCGTGTCTGCCGCAGCCCGCAGCCAGGGAGCCGGCAAGTTGCTTCTCCGCGCTGCGGAAGAATGGGCGCGCAAGCATAAATGCACCGGCGTCAACCTGCGCTCGAATGTGCTTCGCGACCGCGCACACAAGTTTTACGAGCGCGAGGGCTACGAACACTACAAGACTCAAAAAGCGTTCCGTAAGCCTCTGTAATTCCCTCGGCGAGTTACCCCGGGTCGGAACGTATCGTTCCTGCGCGCTGCCTTCTGGGTTCCGATAAACGGATCGTTCACCCTGCTTGCCTTTTCCCGCAAGGGTCGGCGCACACTCTCGCGCGCCACCCGTGGATGGATATATCGTATTGCGATAGAATATGGGTATGGCGACGGCAATCACGCCGGAGGAATACCGCGCGCTGGCCGAACTGCGGCACCGCATCCGCATGTTCGTGAGCGAAGGCGACGCCAAAGCCCGCGCGGCGGGACTTGAGCCGCAGCAGTATCTGATCCTGCTGGCCATTCGCGGCTTGCCCGAAAAAACGGAAGCGACCATTCGCGCCATCGCGGACCGCCTGGCGCTGCAACATCACAGTGTCGTCGAATTGGTGGACCGCCTCGAACAGCACGGCCTGGTCCGCCGCACCCGCGGCCGCGACGACCGCCGCCGCGTCTTTGTTTCCTTGCTGCCCCGCGGCGAAAAGCTGCTCGAAGAAGTCGCGCGCCACCGCATCAGCGAACTTCGCGCCAGCGGCGCCGCGCTGGTCGCCGCCATCGAAGCGCTCCTCGAGAAACATCCGCGCACCGCAAACAAAAAGAGTGCCAAGAAAATCGCCGGATCGGCGAGTAAGAAAACCCGGAAGATATGACTGCCAAAGAATCCGCAACCAGCAAAGCGTGGTTCCATCCGTTATCGAAACGCTGGGCGGCCCTGCTCAACGATCGCGAAGAGCAGGTTTTTCTCGTGCTCACCTTGCTGATCGGCGCTATCGTCGGCCTCGTCGTCGTCGCCTTCATCCTGCTGACCGAGCGATTCGGCGCGCGGCTTTATCCGGAAGGGGGCGCTGCGTGGCGCCGCGTTCTGGTACCCATCGTCGGTTCAGTCGTGACTGGATATTTGCTGTACAAGTATTTTCCAGAAGCGCGCGGCAGCGGCGTGCCGCAAACCAAAGCCGCGCTGCACGCGCGCGGCGGCCGCATCACGCTAGCTACCGTCTTCGGAAAATTCTTTTGCACTTCGGCGACGCTGGCCAGTGGAATTCCGCTGGGACGCGAAGGCCCAGCCGTGCAAGTGGGCGCCGGAATCGCCTCCGTCCTCGGCCGCAAGCTGGGGCTGCGGCCGGACAAGGTGAAGGCGCTGCTGCCGGTCGGTGCTGCCGCAGCGGTGGCCGCGGCATTTAACACACCGCTGGCCGCGGTGTTGTTTGCGCTGGAAGAGGTAGTGGGAGATTTGCACGCACCCGTGCTGGGCTCGGTCGTGCTGGCTTCGGCGACTTCGTGGGCGATGCTGCGATTGGTGCTGGGCAACGATCCCCTATTCAAAGTGCCGCAATACCAGGTGGTTCATCCGGTGGAGTTTTTGCTGTACGTGGTGCTTGGTGTGGCGGGTGGAATTGTGTCTGCGGTATTTTCGCGGCTGTTGCTGAGTTTGCGCGAGCGCTTTCTGCGCTTTCCTCGAAAAACTCTGTGGTTTCAGCCAGTTGCCGGCGGCGTGCTGGTGGGAATGATGGGGTGGTTTGTGCCGCAGGTGATGGGCGTGGGATACAAGTACGTTGGCGACGTGCTGAACGGGAGCATGGCGCTCAAGCTGATGCTGATCCTGCTGGTCCTGAAACTGGTGGCGGTGGCAACCAGCTACGCTTCCGGGAACGCGGGAGGAATTTTTGGGCCTAGTTTATTTCTGGGCGCGATGCTCGGTGGAATTGTCGGAACGGTCGGGCATCACTTCTTGCCCGCGTACACCGCCACTCCGGGGGCTTACGCGCTGGTAGGCATGGGGACGGCCTTTGCGGGGGTCATCCGGGCACCGATGACCTCCGTGGTGATGATCTTCGAAATTACGCAGGACTATGCGGTGATCGTGCCGCTGATGATTTCGAGCCTGGTGAGCTACTTCATCGCTTCGCGCCTGCAACGGGAGCCGATCTACGAGGTGCTGGCCCGTCAGGATGGCATCCACCTGCCCACGGGCGCTTCGCGAAGCGAGGAAGGCAAGCGGCAGGTAATCCAGGTTATGCGGCAGCCGGTGGAAGTGCTGGAAGCAACGGCGACGGCGGTGGAGGCGTTGGAGCAGGCCGGTGGAAGCCAGCTTCAGGCGTGGCCGGTCGTTGGGGAGAAGGGAGTTATTGGAATCATGAGTTTGCGGCAGTTGCGGGAGCTGGCTGGGGATGGAGCGTCGTCGGGCAAACCGCTCTGGGAATTGGTTGACTCGGAGAATTTTCCGCACTTGCATCCGGATCATTCGTTGAACGGGGCGCTGGAGCGGATGGGGGCTACCCGCTTGGATGTGTTACCCGTCGTGAACCGAGCCAATGTGCACCAGTTGGAAGGGATCGTTACGCTGACGGATGTGCTGGCGCTTTATGGTGTTTCTTGGAAAGAGCCAGGGTAGTGCCAGGTTCGTGCTGCTGACTCGGTTACTGTCCTCGTCAATCTAAGTGCGTGGCCCTCCCCAGTTTTGCGTAAGTGTTCATTCTAAAGGCAGTTAAAGTCCTTTGTTTTGATACAGTTTTGCAAGTGTTCATTCTAAAGGGGTTACGGACGCGCAAGCAGAAGGCAGGCCCTCGCGCTCGGAGTCACTGGGTAGGCACTTCAAGTAATACTTTAGGGGTCGACTGAAAGAGGGGGGTACACCCCCTATGTTTCTGCACAAGAGTGCGGAAGCTATAGATTCGAGGAGACTTAGCTCTCACTCTAGTGCAAAAGAGTGAAGCAAGAGTGCGGAACGCTTTGATTCTTAAGGAGTTAAATTCGCACCCTTTTGCAGCGGGAGGAGGAAAAAGCGCACGGAGGGGGTACAGGTGCTCTCGTAGTATTACCTAGTAGCGAGTACACCACAAAATGGGAAAAAGTCAAGGAAAATCGGAGGGAGTATCATAGCTCGTTAGAAATGTCCCCTAGGTTAGCTCGTTAGAAGTGTCCCCTTGTGGGGTTTGAAAGGGTGGCGTGGTGGGGGCCGGAGCGGAGCGCGGTGCCGCGGGTACCGCGGCACGGTCGGGCGCAGCGCAGGCC
>DATNNV010000083.1:0-82422 GCA_035601655.1 Candidatus Dormiibacterota bacterium | reverse complement strand
AAATCGCTTCCTTCTTCCGCGATTTCCTCCGCGAATCTCGTTCTCTCCCCGGCATAGCCTCCGCCGCGCTCATCGCCAATCCTCCCGGCAGCAATGTCGACAACGAAACCACTTTCTTCTCCATCGGAGGCCGTCAGTCCGCCAATCCCCCCGGTAATCTCAACGCTAATCCCAACGACACTCCCTCCGCCGATCGCCAAATCGCCAGCCCCGATTATTTCCAAACCCTCCGCGTCCAACTCATCGCCGGCCGCTCCATCTCCGAATCCGATTCCGCCACCGCCCCCCGCGTAGCCGTAATCAGCCAAACCATGGCTACCCGTTTCTGGCCCGCCGGCGACGCCCTCGGCCACCGCATCAAACTAGCCGCCAGCAATTCCCCCGCGCCAGCCTCCGCAGAATCTCAGGCCACCCTGCAAACCGACGAATGGCTCACCATCGTCGGCATCGTCGCCGACGTCCGCCAAAACTGGTGGAATCCCGCCGCCCGCCCCATCCTCTACCAGCCGCTCGATCAAGCCCCCGAACGCGCCATGACCCTGCTCCTCCGTGGCGCCGCCAACCCGCTCTCCTACGCCCCCTCCATCAGCCAAATCATCCGCCGCCTCGATCCCGACGTCGCCATCCCCAGCCTCAACACTTTCGAACACGAAATCGCCGACTCCATCGCCATCGTCCGGATCCTCGGCATCCTGATGGAAATTTTCGGTCTGGTCGCGCTAGCCCTGGCCTCCGTAGGCGTTTACGGCGTCCTCACCGAATCCGTAGCCCAGCGCACCCGCGAAATCGGCATCCGCATGTCCCTCGGCGCCGACGCCTCCAAAATCCGCCGCCTAATCCTCACCCAAGCTCTGAAACTCACGCTAATCGGCCTGCTCCTAGGTGTCCCACTCTCCCTTGCACTCAATAAAATAATGGCCAGCACTCTCTTCGGCGTAGTCCCCCTGAACCCGGCCCTGATCGCCCTCTTCGCCGCCGCTCTCATCGCTGTAGCCGCGGCCGCCGCGTACCTGCCAGCCCGCCGCGCCATGCACCTCGACCCCATCCGCGCCCTCCGCTACGAATAATTCCGGCGCTACGGCCGCACTTGCGCCCCCTCGCGCCTCGCTCCAGCCATCGCCAACTCCGGCGCCACCCGCTCCGCGCCCCGCGCATGAAACATCGATCGCGCCTGCAGCTTCATCGTTTGCGCGATCATCGCGTCCGGCATCTCTTGAATCCGCACATTAAAATGATTCACCGCATCGTTATAAAACTCCCGCCGGTCCGCGATCTGATTCTCCAGCTCCGTAATCCTCTTTTGCAGTGCCAAGAAGTTCTCGCTGGCCTTCAGCTCCGGATATTTCTCCGCCGCCACCAACAGCCGCTGCACCGGCGCCGTCATGCCCCCGCTGGCATCCGCTTTCTGCGCCACCGTCACCGCGTCCACAAATCGCGACCGCGCCTCGGTCACCGCTTGCAGTGTCTCCCGCTCGTACTGCATGTACCCCTTGCAGACTTCCACCAGCCGCGTAATTTCGTCGTATCGCTGCTTCAGCAGCACGTCAATATTCGACCACGCTTTGTCGATGTCCGCCCGCGCGCTGATCAGCCCGTTGTATAGCGTCACCGCGTAGAACAGCGGCCCCAGCACGCAGAACATCGCCACCAATACAAATACCAGTTCCATCGCTACTGCGGCCCTCCCACCGGAATCTTCCCCAAAAGCATCAGCAGCACATACAAACAAATCACCGCCACCACCGGCCCGCCGTAAATGCACGCCAGTGCTCGCCGTCCTAATGTTCCCGCGACATCCTTCTGGCTTCTCCACGAAATGAAGAACGGATCGCCGCGCCTTCCCTTTCCGATTCCCACTTTTGGCAGTTGCAACGGCTCCTGCGTCGCTCCGTCCGTGCTTTTCTGCACCTGCGCTTGCTGCATCAGCTCGCCCAGCTTCGCAGGACTAATCGCCCCGCCCGTAGCCTTGCTGATCTCCGCCAGGACGTCATCCGGCAGCCCCGTCGCAACCGATGTAGCGGCCGATGTCGCGACCGCTGCCCCGTCCAGCGCGCCTGCTCCCAACGATCCATCGCTTCCCCCGCGCGTCCGGCTCACAGCAAACTGATTCACGACTACGCTGGTTGACGTTCGCGCATTCCCCAACCCCCCAAGCGCTTTCTTCAACAGCTCCACATCAACGGATTCCCCCGCTGGCGCGCCGCTCGATCGCGTAACCGTCCAATCATTTCCTCCCGCCGCCGGATTCCGCTCGATTTTCCACGATGCCTTCGACGTCCGCACAATCGGCCCGTTCAGTTGCACTTGCAGCGTCCGCTTGGTGCCGAAATGCGGCTGCGCGTCCCAGCCCAGCACCTCGGGCCTTTCCCCCAGCGTCCCGATCACAAACAGCGTCTCCTGCGGCTTAATGCAATGCTCCTCGAGCCGTACATCTTTCGAGTCGTCCACCGCGTTCCTCGCCAGAAAGCTCCGTATCGGCTCCGGCCACGCTTCCCGCCCGCGATAAAGATGTGCGTCGTAATCCTTCTTCAGCGTCTGCAGCACTTCCATTTCGGCGCCTTCCGGCCGCACATGCAATTTCCCGGTGCTGTCTTCCACAAAAAACGGCACCGCCATGCTCTCGTCCGCCACCTGCTGCCAGTTCAACTGTTTCCCGGACTTCATCCGCTGCCACGCTATCGCCCGATAATAAAAACATGGCGCGCCCGTCAGCCCCGCCGGTATCGTCCGCGGCCCGCTCGCCTTCCCGCTCACCTCCACCAATCCGATCGACGCGCTCCCCATCTTCGAAAACGGCGTGTCCAGAATCCGCCTCTTGAACCGCAGCCACTTGAATCCCATAAAAAACGCCACGATCCCCGCCACCGTCAACCAAAAGAAGATCTGCGCAATCGGCGAGAAAAAGCTGATCGGATCGCTCGACCCATCCCACCGCCGCACCAACGCCAGCGCCAGCGTCAGGGTCGGACTCAGCGCCACCCGCAGCGCCAGCACAATCCTCAGCGCCACCCATCCCGCGTATGCCATGCACACCATAACCACCTCAAAGCTCGTCGTTCTCCGTCCAATTCACCCCGCTGCTCTCTTCCACCCAGTCTACCCCGCCGTTTTCCCCTCCCAACCCGCGCCTAGCCCCACCTTTTCCAATCCGCCACCCATTTCACCCACGTCCTTGTAGTGGCGCAGCATGCTGCGCCAGACCTCGAGAGGCCGGGAACGCCAATCTCCCGATTGGCGGCACAAATCAGCCTTCCTTCCCTGCACATTCTGCGGTACACTAGCACCATAAAAGGTGCAGCATGGCCGAAGACCCACAGCCGCGAAAGACTCCGCTGCTCTTCTTCCGCCTGCGCCCAGGCCGCGAGCCAGTGCGGGACTGGTTGAAGGGATTGCCCCAAGCCGAGCGCCACGCCATAGGCAAAGACCTGCTGCGTGCGCAATGGCGCTGGCCCGTCGGCATGCCGCTCTGTCGCCCGCTGGGAACCGGTTTGTGGGAGGTTCGTACCGACTTACCTACAAAACGCACCGCGCGTGTGCTGCTCTGTCTTTACCAGGAGCATCTCGTCGCGCTGCACGGCTTCATCAAGAAAACGCGCACCACACCGGACGCCGATTTGGCTTTGGCTCGCCGGCGTCAGAAGGAGTTAACACCGTGACCAAAAAACGCAAGCAGCGCAAAAATCACCTGGGCTCCAGCATCGACGATTTCCTCAAGGAAGAAGGCATCTTCGAAGAAGCGCAAGCTCAAGCCGTCAAGGAAGTCGTCGCTTGGCAGCTCGACGAAGCCATGAAGAAGCAGAAAATATCCAAAAACAAGATGGCCACCCTGCTCAAGACCAGCCGCACCCAAGTCGACCGCCTCTTGAACCCCAAAAGCGACATCACCCTCTCCAGCCTGCAACGCGCCGCCGCCATGGTCGGCCGCCGCGTAATGATCGAGCTCGTCTGACAAAACGGATCGATATCCGCATGCCCACCGATCCCGCCGACAACAAGAAATCTCTCTGACACGCACTGGGAGGAAGGTGCGCTATGGAAATTAAGCCCATCCGCAACGAACGAGACTACCAACGGGCACTGCGACGAGTCGAAACCCTCTGGGGCGCCGCCAAGGGTTCAATGGAGTTCGACGAGTTGGCCGTACTGGCCGCCTTAGTTGAGGCTTACGAACGAGACCATTTCCCGACGAAGTCCGCATAAGCGCCCCCCTCCGGTAGCGCGGGCTTCAGCCTGCAAGCCCGATCCGAGTCCCCAGTAGCACAGGCACTCCTGTTCACCCTGAGAAACTAAGGGCCTGTGCGGGCCACAAATACTTGGCAACCACCGCTGCGCACAGCGTTTTCCACAGCCTTTCCTCACCGCCAACATCCCTAACTCTTTGTTTTTATTCCACTTCTCAGCGCCCAACGCTCATTGTGTCCTAGTTATCACTAGGTGCAACAAAAACAGATATTGACAATGGGTAAAATCCGTGCTATACTCCTCCATGAAAGAATCGCCTGAGCCTAGCCCGCCCTCCGTCCTGGACCGCGGCTACCTGGTCCCTTCTTTACTTCCTAAAAAGAGCCTCCAAATGACCACAAAACGTTCCCACTCCGCAGAGTCCAACCTCTGCCGCTTCTCATTTTCCGATGGCCGCCGCTGCCGTATGCTCCGCTTCAACCGCTCCGGCCTGTGTCTCTTTCACGCCCGCGACGAGCAGCAACTTCTCGAATGCCGCCGTCTCGGCTCCGAGCTTTCCGCCTCGCTCACCGGGCACTTCCATACCGCCGCTGACATCAACCACGTCCTTGGCAAAGTCTTCGCCGCCCTCGCCCAGGGCCGCATTACTCCCCGCACCGCCACCGTCCTCGCCTACATCGGCCAGCTCCTCCTGCAATCCCTCCCCGCCGTCAAAGCCGAAACTCAATTCAAGTACACCTACGACGCCTGGTCCCGCATGATCGACAACGCCACCCCCCTCTCGGACGCTCCCGACCTCCCCGCCAACTCACCATCGGGCAATCCACCAACATCAGCCGCTTCCGACTGCCGCACCAACATGGCCAGTCCCAAAGCCACCAGCGCCGTATCACCGGAACCAGAATCCGCCGAGCCCCCAGCCGGAGCGCAGAAGTCAAACACTCTTGCGCCTAGTCAAGCTTCTCCGGATCTCCAGCACCCCGAGGAATCGGCACCCGATTCCGACGAACCCGAACTCTCCGAAATCGAGGAGCCTCAGCCGGTCTGACCTCTGAGACCGGGCGCGAACACCATGCGCCACCACAATTTCACCCCCTCTTTCTTTTCAGCGCCATCCGTGTGCCCGAATCCGCCGCTTTCCGCCCCTAATCTCCGCGCTCCTCAGCGATATCAGCGTCTCAGCGCTATCTTTTTCCCTGCTTCTCCTAAAGTTGCTTCCAATCTCCCCGTGATTCTAGCCGCGACCAGCAACCCAGCGGGTGAAACGTCCCCCGACATCAACAACTCATCGCTAACCTCTTTAGAATCCGCACTTATACGATTCGCGCCGGTAACCCCCGTAGAATCCGCACTTACAAAATCCCTTTCCCGCAACCCCTTTAGAATCCGCACTTACGAAAAAACTACCCGGGGTACCCACATTATGTTAACCAGCGTACAGGCCGCTCTTTCAGGGCGGACTGTAGAGGCCGTCCTTTTAGGGCGGCCGGATGTACTGCCCGATCTTCATATCGGCTCGCACCGACAGGTGCGTTCCGCTTACTCGCCACTAGTCACTCGCCACTCTCTTTCCGCAGTGCTAAAATCTCTCGCATGCCTCCTAAGACGCTCTACGAAAAAATCTGGGATCAGCACGTTGTACGCGAAGATCCTGCCCAGCCCGCCATCATTTATATTGACCGGCACCTCATCCACGAAGGCACTTCCCCGCAGGCTTTCTCCGGTCTTCGCAAAGACGGGCGCAAGGTGCGCCGCCCCGATCTCACCTTCGCCGTCATGGACCATTCCGTCCCCACCACGGACCGCACGCTCCCGATTATCGACACCGACGCGCGGCTGCAGTTCGACGCGCTCGAAAAGAATTGCCGCGAGAGCGGTGTGCGGCTCTTCGATATGAACAGCAAAAACCAGGGCATCGTGCACATCATCGGGCCGGAGCTGGGCATCACCCAGCCGGGGCAGACCATCGTCTGCGGCGACAGCCACACTTCCACGCACGGCGCGTTTGGCACGCTGGCTTTCGGCATTGGCACCAGCGAAGTCGAGCATGTGCTGGCCACGCAATGCCTGGTGCAATCGCGCTCGAAGACGCTGCACATTCTGGTGCACGGCAAGCGCCCTAAAGGCGTGACCGCGAAGGACTTGATTCTCGCCATCATCGGCAAGATCGGGATCAGCGGCGGCACCGGCCACGTGGCCGAGTATGGCGGCGAAGCCATTCGCGGCTTGTCGATGGATGGGCGCATGACCGTCTGCAATATGACCATTGAAGGCGGCGCGCGCGCCGGCATGATCGCGCCGGATGACACGACGTTCGCGTATCTCGAAGGGCGCGCGTTTGTGCCGCGCGGCAAAGCCTTTCAGGATGCCGTCGAGCGCTGGAAGCTGCTGCGCACCGATGATGGCGCGGCATTCGACATGACTGTCGAGATGCAAGCGGCGGATATCGCGCCGCAAGTGACCTGGGGCACGAATCCGGGCATGGTCACCAGCGTCAACGGACGCGTGCCGGATCCGCACGACTTCAGCGATCTGAACGATCAGAAAGCCACCGAGAGCGCACTGAAATACATGGGCTTGAAAGCGGGAACGCCGATCGTGGATATTTCCGTCGACCGCGTGTTCATCGGCTCGTGCACTAATTCGCGGCTCGACGATCTGCGCGCGGCGGCGCATCTGGTGGCGGGCAAGCATGTTTCGCGCACGGTGAAGCAGGCGCTGGTGGTGCCCGGCTCGCGCGGCATCAAAGTAGCCGCCGAAGAAGAAGGCCTGGACAAGATTTTTCGCGAAGCCGGTTTCGAGTGGCGCGACGCGGGCTGCAGCATGTGCATCGGCATGAACGCCGACGTGCTGCTGCCGCACGAGCGCAGCGCCAGCACCTCGAACCGCAACTTCGAGGGCCGCCAGGGCAAAGACAGCCGCACGCATTTGGTCAGCCCGGTGATGGCCGCAGCCGCCGCCATCGCCGGCCACTTCGTAGACGTCCGCGACTTCGACGTCGCGAATGTGGAATAAGGCAATGGTTGCCGATCAGCTTACGCGCCAGTACCAAGATAGACGCCTCCGGATTGAGTTTAGCGACGGGCAAACGGCTGAGGTACTTGTGTTGGTCGTGAGTGAGTGCAACGAACATGAGGACTGCCGTGGAATCACGTACGATTTAATCTCTACTAATCGTCACGACCGCGTCAGGCAAGGCTCGGCCTATTGGGCCGATCTGAAAGACATAAAGAACTTCGAGGTTATCGGGGATCCTGCCGAATGAACCCCGTCGACACTCGCGGCTTTCAGGACCAGCACATCGGCAAACGCTTGCGCGTGGAATTGCAGAACGGCGTGGTCCAGGAAGTGGAGCTTCTGGAACTCACCGTCTGCGCGGAGCCCGAGCCTTGCTGCGGCATCACGTACTCCTTGAAGTCCACAAATGCCGCTGACGAACAAAGAGAGATCGGCGCGGTCTACTGGACGGGGTTCGCAGAGATTAAAAACTTTCACGTTTGCGGAGACTGAACAACATGCAGCCATTCATTACGCATACGGGCAAGGTCGCGCCGCTCGACAAAGTCAATGTGGATACCGACCAGATGGTGCCCAAGCAATTTCTGAAAGCGCTGACCAAGGAAGGGTTCGGGCGCATCCTCTTCTACGATTGGCGGTATCTGCCGGGCGAAAAACCGAATCCGGAATTTGTGCTGAATTTTCCGCGCTATAAAGGCGCGAGCGTGCTGTTGACGCGCGCGAATTTCGGCTGCGGCTCGAGCCGCGAACACGCTCCGTGGGCCATCGGCGATTACGGCTTCCGCGCCATCGTCTCGCCCAGCTATGCGGACATTTTCTACAACAACTGCTTCAAGAACGGCATCCTTCCGGTGACGCTGAGCGAAGAACAGATCGAACAGCTATTCCGTCACACCGAAGCGGAAGCTGGCTACACGTTAAGCGTGGACCTGCCCAATCAAAAAGTGTTCGACAACCACGGCGTGGCGTTCAGCTTCGAGATTGCCCCGTCCCGCAAAGAAGTCCTGCTGAAGGGCCTCGACGACATCGGCACCACCCTGCAGCACGAACCCGAAATCACCAGCTACGAAAAAGCCCACGCCGCCACCGCCACCATGTTCGACGCCGTGGACATAAAGAATTACACCAACGGCCGGTAGCCCTCGACCGCCGTCCGGCCACCTCCGAGCGGCCGTGCAGCGGCATGCGCCGCGGGGGCTACCCCTATTTAGAGGCGGGAGATAGGATTCAGAATAAAGTATTGCGAGTTCACGGGCCGGAAACGCAAAAAAAGACAAGTATGAACATCAAGGTTAGGTTTCGGGCTGATTTCTTTTGTCTAGCTCATATTTTTCTCAATTCCTGTTGACTCCCCGTGGGGCAAGGCATATCGTACCCACAACTTAGGGACTTAGGTCCCGAATGTAGTGGGTGGTCTGTTCTCGTATTTCCCAGGGAGGAAATCGAAATGAATCGAATCCTTAAAGTGGGGATGTTAGGGGTATGTATTGTCTGTAGTTTAGTGCTGACGCTCGGGCTCGCGAATGCGGCGTACGGGCAGGGCGGAACGTCGGCAACAATCACGGGGCGAGTGCTGGATCCTAAGGGATCGTCCGTGCCGGATGCGACGGTTACGGCGACCAATACGGAGACGGGAATCACCCGAACAACAACGACAACTTCGGACGGGCTGTACCGGTTCGAGAATTTGTCGCCGGGAATCTACGACGTAGTGATGAATGTGAGCGGTTTCAGCAAGACCGAGGCCAAGAACGTCAAACTGCAGGTGGGCGAAGCGCGGGACATTAACTTCAATTTGACGCTGGCGGGGCAGAGTCAAACGGTGGAGGTCACTTCGGACCTGCCGCTGATCGAGTCCACGAAGACGGATGTGTCCACGGTAATCACCGACAAAGAAGTGGCGGTATTGCCGACGACCACGGCGTTTTCCGCTGGCGGCGTGGCCAACGACTACGAGGGTCTCGCGTTGACGGCGCCCGGCGTGCGCTATGACCTGACGACCGATTCCTCCGATTTGGTCGGGCCAGGGGCGGTGAACGACCGCGGGATGCTGATCAACATCGACGGCGGCAACATCATCGATCAGGTGGTGTCGACGCGCGATGGGTTCGGGGCATCGCTGGAAGAGGTGAAGGAGTTCCAGGTACTGACGAACAACTACAACGCGGAATATGGACAAGCCGGCGGCGTGATTTTGAACGTAATCACAAAGTCAGGCACGAACTCCGTTCACGGAGACGGCCACTTTTATGCCCGCGGCCGCAATTTGGGAGCATCGCAATTCTTCTATAAGCAAGGTTTTACAGGGGCGACGGCACCAGACGATACGCGTGGTTGCCCGGCAAGTGATTTCAACAGCGCCGGTGATATTACTTCGCTCAGCGGCTGCCCCCGCGCGCCGTTCTTCAAGCATGAAGGCGGGTTTACCATTGGGGGGCCCTTCGTCAAAGATCGCACGTTCTGGTTTGCGAGCCTGGAAAAGACCCACCAGGGTATTCCCCTGACGCTGACGCCGCCCACGGGCACAGTGACCATTTCACAGCCGACGAAGGAAGTGCTGTGGTCAGCGAAGCTGGACCACAAATTAACCAATAACCACCAATTTACCGTGCGATTCAACGCGCAGCGGGATATCACCGACAACCTGCTGGTGCAAGTGCCGCAGAATTCGGATCCCGAATCGCTGGTCTCTTCGGTGACGCACGACCACACGCTGGGCATCGCGTTGATCTCAACTCCGACGGCACACACGGTAAATGAAGCACGATTCTTCTGGCACCGCTTCCTGAGCGAGACACCAGTCAAATCCGCTTTGCCGGGCTCGACAGGCCCCGGATTTTATCAAGGCGCGGCGTTCTGCTGCCCGCAAGCGGGGCTGCAAGATCGCTACCAGTACATCGACAACTTATCGTGGACGCACGGGTCGCATACAATCAAGACGGGAGCAAACATCAGCCGCTTCCCGTACTTCTCGCTGTTCAAGCAGTTCGCGCTGGGCGAATTTATTTATGGGAAGCCCATTTCGGTCGGCGCTCCCGGCAGCGCGGCAAATCCTGCCACCTCGTTTACCACGTCGTTTGGGCCGGGATCGGTTACAGCTACCGATATGGTTTACGGCGCCTACGTACAAGACAGCTGGCAAATCCGGCACAACGTAACGATTAATTACGGCGTGCGCTACGACCTGGAGGCGGGAGCCTTTATCGGCGGCACCACACCGAACCCTGCCGGCGGCTGCTTCCAAAAGAATGGGATTATTCCCGCCTGTTCCAAGGACCACAACAACTTCCAGCCGCGATTGGGAATCGCCTGGAGCCCGAACTACGACTCCGGGATTATGCACATGCTCTTCGGCAACCCCGGCCGTTCTGTGGTGCGGGCATCGGTTGCTGAGGTTACCGAGCTGGCTTACCTGAACATTTCGCTCGATTCCTTAAATTTCGACGGGACGACGCTACTAACCGCGGTCATAACCCAAAACCCCAATGACACGCCGGAACTCCGAGCTGCTGAGGCAAGAATTCTGGCCGCGGCACCCAACGCCCCGTCGCCCGCCGATCTGGCGCTGTTCAACCCGTTCCCGGTCAGGAACTTTGGCCGCATCAGGCCGATCTCACCCAATCTGAAGAATGCCGAGACGCGCCACGCGGCTTTCTCCATTAGCCGGCAGTTGACGAACTCGTTGGTCGCCGAGGTCGGGTACATCGGCGTGTTCGGATTCGGGTTGTACGGAGAACGCGACACCAACTCACCGGTGCCCGTTGCGGACGCAAGGCACCCGGGTTTCTTCTATTTCCAGGCGGGTCCCACAACCGGAGACCCGACGCTGCAACCCAACGGGAGGCCGGACAACCGCTTCACCGGCATCCGGACGAACGATAACTCGCGGACGTCCACCTATCACGGCGGCTATATAAAAGTGACCCAACGGCTGGCGCACCACTTGCAGTTCCAGGGCAACTATGTGTATTCGAAGACGTTGGGGACGAGTGAAGATTTCTTCGGCGTCTCCCAGCCCGCCAACCCGTTTGCCTCGATGAGCGCGGAGCGCGCAGTGTCGCAGCAGGACATTCGTCACCAGGGAGCCATCAGCCTGGTGGTGGATTCCGAGAAACTGTTCTCAGCGCCAGTGATCAGACAGGTCTTGAACAATTGGAATCTGGGAATGATTGCATCCCTGCAATCAGGACGGCCGTATCCACTTTCGACTGGGGACAGGTTCTTCGCCAGCCGGTCGTTCCCGAGTACTGGGAGCGAAACGCCGCAACGTCCGAACGTGCTTGCAGGTGGCGTCCTGAACGTCGCGGGCATTGCCGGCACCGGTGGCGGAACGCTGCTGATCAGCCCTCTTGGTGTGGCAGCATGCGCATCGACTACCGGATACTCGGTGGCCACGTGCCCCACGGCCAATACGTTCGCAGCTCCAGGGGATGCAAGCTCGCTCGGACCAACGGACAGCATTTCCGGCGATCCGGTGGACTTCCAGGTGCTCAGCGGCAATCTACAGCGCGACGGTGGACGAGGAACCCCCTACAATCGCTTCGACATTTCACTCATCAAGTCGATTCCGATTCCCCATCACGAGACCTGGCAGGTGCAGTTGAAGATGGATGTGTTCAACGTCTTCAACCACCCGCTGTACACGCAGTTCAACGGAAACGATACGTTGAACATATTGGCGATTCCCAGCCTGACAATCGGCGGAGAAGTGAATCCCAACTTCAGCCCGAATTGTGTCAATTGCCTGAATCCTTTCGACGGCAATTATCATGGTGCGAGCGGGCAAGTCCTGAAAATTCAGGATCTGCAGCATGGGCTTGCGAGTTCTATCATCGGGAATCCCCGCTTCGGCGGAGTAGGTGATCCGGTTGCGACGGACGTCGCGCGAATCATTCAACTTTCTGTCCGGTTCAGGTTCTAACACTGACCGAACAGTCCAGTAATTCCACCTTCAAAAGAGGGGGCCGCGAGGCCCCCTCTTTTTTTTTGGAACGAGTTTTGATCACAGGAGTGCGCGGGCGGAGAGGTCTTGGCAGTATCGCAGCGGGCCGGCGAGCCGCAGCCCCTACGAGGAATCGCGGGCTGCAACCGAGGCGGACAGCCCCTTCGAGGCACAGTGTAAAGAGAAAGGGCTGTGCCACGGGCGGCGGGCGCTTGGGACCGGGGACGGGCGGAACGCGTACGGCCGCTAATTGGGAGATTGGCGCTCCCAAGGAGCTAGCGCGCCACGGCGGGCGGCCCGGGCGGTTGGGGCGCACGCCTGGGACAAATGTGCACGGTTGGTGCGGGATCGAACGGCCGCCCTAAAAGGACGGCCTCTACATGCTACTGCGCGAACGGCCGCCCTGAAGGGACGGCCTCTACAGAGTGGCGGCGGGAATATAAAGTGGCGGGGCTAGGGCTTTTGGTAGACGGGGTGGCCGGCTACGAAGGTTTGGCGGACTTCGATTTTGGTGTATTGGGACGGCAGGGCTTTGGTTAGGTCTTCGGAGAGGATTATGAAGTCGGCGTAGAAGCCGGGCTTTAGCTGGCCTTTTTTGGATTCGGCGAAGTCGGCGTAGGCGGAGCCGGTGGTGTAGGCGCTGAGGCATTGCTCGATGGTGATCTTTTCCTGCGGCTCCCAGCCGTTCTTGGGGCCGCCGTCGGGGAGTTCGCGGGTGACGCAGGCGTACAGGCCGCGGAAGGGGCTGATAGGCTCGACGGGGTAGTCGGTGCCGAAGGCTAAGTGGATATTGTTTTTGAGCATGGTGTTCCAGGCGTAGGCGCCGTGAATGCGGTCGGGGCCGAGGCGGGATTCGGCCCAGCGCATGTCGGAGGTCTCGTGGGACGGCTGCATGGAGGCGATGACGTTGAGCTTGGCAAAGCGGGGAAAGTCTTCGGAAGCGACGACTTGGGCGTGTTCGATGCGGTCGCGGCGGTCGCGTGGGCCATTGGCTTTGAGGACGGCTTCGAAAATGTCCAGGGCTACGTGATTGGCTTTGTCTCCGATGGCGTGGAAAGCGATCTGGAAGCCGGCTTTATCGCGCTCGATGGCCATTTTGCGGAGTTCTTCGGGGGGAGCGATGAGGATGCCGCTGGTGGAAGGATCGTCGGAATAAGGAGCGAGGAGGGCGGCGGTGCGGGAGCCGAGAGCGCCGTCGGTGAAACCCTTTAGCGCGCCGGTGTGCAGCATGGGATCGGTGGTGCTGGCCTGGGCGCGCATGTTGACGAGATCCTGGAGCGGAGTGGAGAAGGGGAGCCACTCGGTGATGCGGACGGTGAGCCTGCCTTCGGTCTTGAGCTGATCGAAGAGCAGAAAATCCTGCCAATCGGAATTGTCCTGCACGCTGGTGACGCCATTTTTGGCGAGGTCGGCGAGCACGAGTTCAATGCCGCGGCGACGCTGCTCGGCGGTGGGGTCCGGGACTTTGCGCTGGACGATGTCGATGGCGGAGCCTTCTTCGAGCATGCCGGTGGGATCGCCGCTGGCGTCGCGCTCGATTTGTCCGCCGCTCGGGTTGGAAGTGTTTTTGTCGACGCCGGCTAGTTTGAGCGCGAGAGAGTTGGCTACGGCTACGTGGCCGGAAATGTGCGTGAGGATGACGGGATTGTTGGGAGAGACGGCGTCAAGCTGGGCGCGATTGGGGAATTTGCGGTCGAGCCAGAGAGTGTGGTCCCAGCCGCTGCCGGTGATCCATTCGCCTTGCTGATGAGCAGAGACGGCGACGGCGAGGCGCTTTTGCAATTCTTCGATAGAGGCTGCGCCGTTCAGGCGGACGGAGAGCATGGCGGCTCCGGCGCTGCCGAGATGGGTGTGCGCGTCGTTGAAGCCGGGCATTACAAAAGCGCCGTGGAGATCGATGATGGTGGAGGCGTGGCGCTCGAGGATGTAGGAGGAGATGAGGCTTTTGGGGCCGATGGCGAGGATTTTGCCGTCTTGCACGACGATGACTTCGGCCCAGGGTTGCGCGGGGTTGTTGGTGTAGATGTGGGCGTTCTTGTAGACGGTGGCGGTGGAGGCGGGTTGGTCGGGGGGCGGGTTTTGGGCGTGCGCCTGGGAAACAGAGAAAGAGAGAGAGAGGAAAAGAAAGAGCAGAGTTTTACGGCTGAGATCTTGCCGGGATGGGGCACAGCAGTGCTGTGCCCCTACAACGGAGGTTGAAGAAGGACTCGCCGGCAACTTGCCGGCGCCACCAGTGGCGCGGACATGACGGTTGAAATCTTGCCGAGATGTGGCGCAGCAGTGCTGCGCCCCTACGGGCGCGTGGGGGAGGCTAATTTTCATTTGGGGGGTTCTCCGGGTAGGCCGGCGGCGCTTAGTAGGGTTAGGAGGGCGCGCTTTAGGCCGGCTTCGCGGCCGGCGGGTTCGTACCATTCCTGGAGGGAGTGGGCGCCGCCGCCGTTGCCGCCGGCGCCGATGGCAATGGCGTCGATTCCGGCGGAGAGGGGGATGTTGGCGTCGGTGGAAGAGCGCTCGATGCGAGATTGGTTGTGGATGGCGTCGTCGGCGGCGCGGAGAGCGGAGAGTAGCGGTGAATCGGGGCGAAGTTCGCCGCCGGGGCGGCTGCCGAGAAGTTCAACTTTGAAATTGAGTTTGCCTTTGGAGCGGTCGCGGGAGGATTCGAGCTCATCGCGGACGCCTGCGGCGATGCATTCGCGGAGCGCGTTTTCGAGGCGAAGGAGTTCGGCTTCGCTTTCGGAGCGGATGTCGACTTTAATTTTGGCTTCGTGAGGGATGGAGTTGACGGAAGTGCCGCCTTCGATCTGGCCGATATTGAAAGTGGTGCGGGGAGCGGCGGGGACGCGGGTGTTGATGAAGCGGACGGAGCCGCGGACGAGAGCGTTGATGGGATTGGGCATGCCGAAATCGGACCAACTGTGGCCGCCGGGACCGGTGACGACGGCTTCGAGGCGGCGGGAGGCGAGGGCCTTGGTGGTGACATGGTCGATGCTGGAGCCATCGAGGACGATTACGGATTTGAGATGGTCGTGGTAGGCGTCGACCAGGGCGCGCATGCCGCGGAGATTGCCTTCGCCTTCTTCGCCGACGTCGGCTACGAAGAGGATGGTGGAGTTGGGTTTGATGTGGGCGGCGGTGATGGCGCGGGCTATGGCGACGAGAGCGGCGAGGCCGGTGCCGTTGTCGGAGATGCCGGGAGCGATGAGGCGGGTGCCTTCGCGGCGGACTTTGGTGTCGGTGCCGGGAGGAAAGACGGTGTCGAGATGGGCGGCTAGGACGACGATTTCGTTTTGGGCGAATTTTGTGGCGGCGCCGGGAAGAGTGGCGATTACGTTGCCGGTTTTATCGATTTGTACGGAGAGGCCGGTGGATTCGAGGAGAGATTTTACGGCTTGGGCGCGGGCGGATTCCTGGAAGGGTGGGGCGGGGATTTCGGTCAGGCGAATTTGTGCGTCGGTGATGGCGGCGATGTTGGACTGGAGCCAGTCCAGTGCGGCGCGGACTTGCGGGTTGTCGGCTAGCGGTAGTTGCTGCGGGGCTGGCGCGGCGTTGGCGGAGCGATTGGCGTGAGAGGCCGCGGAGCGAACGGGCATAGTGAGAAATATAACGCAAAGGAGCGCGCGATTCACGGAATGGATGAGGTGAGAGTGACGAATTGATGGCGTGCGAACAGGCGTCGCGGCAGGCGCGGCCGCAACAACCGCAAAACCCGCACCCTTCAGACCGACCCTTCGCGGCTCAGGGTAAGCGGGTGCGGCACCCGGGAAAAACAAAAGCAGATCCCTCACCCCGCAAAATCGGCGGGGATTCGGGATGACAGGGTGTGCGGTGCGCGGTAGCGAAACAGGGTTTGCGGTACGTTGTGCGGTGCGCGGTTGCGGGACAGGATGAGTTGTCGGAGGCAATTGGGTCCAGACTGGCCGGGCTAAAAGCCCGGCCCCTACAGTGGCGATGCGGGTGCGGCTAGGGCGTGGATTTCGGCGTCGGTTAGGGTGCGGGAGGATTGTTTGGCGGCGTCGAAGATGCGATTGACGGTGGCTTCGTCGGCGGGGAGGGCGTGCTTTTCGAGCCAGAAGAGGACGTTGGATTTGCCGCTCATGGGACCGATTTCGATGATCTGGTCGAGACCGAAGTGGTGTGCGGGGACGCCAGAGTAGACGGCGTTGGCTAGCTCTTTGTCGCCTTTGCGGAAGGCTTTGATGATGGCGGCGGCGTGAACGCCGGTGGCGGTGCGGAAGGCGTCGCGGCCGATGACGGGATAGTTGGGCGGGATGGTGGTGTGCGTGGCTTGGGCGACTTTCTCGCAGTATTCCTTGAGGCGGGAGAGATCGCGATCGATTAGACCGAGGAGGCGGAGATTGACTAGCATCAGTTCCATCGGTGTGTTGCCCACGCGTTCGCCCAGGGAGTTGGCGGCGGCGTGGACGCAATTGGCTCCGGCGGCTACGGCGGCTAGGGAATTGGAGATGGCGAGGCCGCGGTCGTTGTGGCCGTGCCAATCGACGCGGATATTTTCGCGGCTGGGCTTGACGACGGTGTCGATGACGAATTTTACGAGGTTGTAGGCGCCGTCGGGAGTGGCGTGGCCTACGGTGTCGCAGAGGACGATGGCGCGGGCGCCGCTGCGAATGGCTGTGGAGTAGAGGCGCTTGACAGTGTCGGGATCGGCGCGGGTGGTGTCTTCGGTGACGTACATGACGGGGAGCTGGTGATCGACGGCGAACTTTACGGCTTTTTCGGTGGTGCGTTCGAGGTGGTCGACGGTCCAGTCTTCTACTAAGCGGCGGATGGGGGAGGAGCCGAGGAACGTGGCGGCTTCGATGGGGATGCCTACGCGCTGGGAGATTTCGGCGATGGGGCGGATGTCGGCTTCGATGGTGCGGGCGGCGCAGTTGGGCTTGATGCGCATGCGATTGGTGGCGATTTCGCGGGCGAGGGCTTCGACGTCGGCTGCGGCGCGGGGGCCGGCGCCGGGGAGGCCTATGTTCACGGAATCGATGCCGAGGGATTCCATGAGATGGAGGATGGCGATTTTTTCGGTGATGGAGGGATCGTGGACGGAGGGATTTTGCAGGCCGTCGCGGAGGGTTTCGTCGTTGAGGAGGATGCGGGTGCCTGGCGGGATGTGCGGTGGCGAGGCGAGATTCCAGTCGTAGATCCATTCGCTGTGCGGGTTGCTATTGGAGTTGGGCGGTGGCATGGAGTTCACTTCCCTATCGTAAACCATGATTGCGGAACACGGTTTTCATGGCGGAGGCGGCGTTGCGGAGTTTGGTGAGGAGGGTGGAGGCAAACTCGAATTGGAGGAAGGCGTCTGCGGCTTTGTTGAGATCCGAGCCGTAGCGGAACCACCAGGGCTTCTGCGTGCCGGGCATGTGATCGACGTCGATGTATTTGGGGTGGACCATTTCGAGGAGGCCGGCTTTGCCGTGGGTGCGTCCCCAGCCGCTGAGGCCGCAGCCGCCGTGGGGGGCTTCGGCGATGGCGAAGTAGCTGATGGCGTCGTTGACCATGACGGCGCCGGCGCGGAGTCGGCGGGCGATGGATTCGCCGCGGTCGGCGTCGGTGGTCCAGACGCTGGCGGCGAGGGCGAAGGTGGAATCGTTGGCGCGAGTGACGGCTTCTTCGGCATCGCGAACGGACTGTATGGCGAGGATGGGGCCGAAAGTTTCTTCCTGGAAGAGGCGCATGGAATCGTTTACGCCGGTGATTACGGTGGGCTCGAAGAAATTGGGGCCGAGGTCGGGACGCGGATGGCCGCCGCAGAGGATGGTGGCGCCGTGCTGCGTTGCGTCTGCGAGGAGATCTGACATGCGCTGGACGTGTTGGGGACGGATGAGCGGGCCAACGTCGGTGGCGGGATCGGAGCCGGGGCCGAGGCGAAGCTTTTTTGTTTTTTTGACGCAGAGTTGCGCGAATTTTTCGGCGACGGATTGTTCGACGAAGAGGCGTTCGACGGAGAGACAGACTTGGCCGCAATTGGTGTAGCTGCCCCAGACGGCGGCGCTGGCGGCGACATTGAGATTGGCGTCGGAGAGGACGAGCATGGCGTCTTTGCCGCCGAGTTCGAGGACGGTGGGGATTAGGTGCTTGGCGCAGGATTCGGCGACGCGGCGGCCTGTGGCTACGCTGCCGGTGAAGAGAATTTTGTCGGGCTTGGCGTCGATGAGGGCTTGGCCGACTTCGGCGGCGCCTTGGATGATGGTGACGAGATTTTTGGGGAAGCCGGCGTCGGCGAAAAGCTTTTCAATTAGTGCGCCACAGCGTGGGGTGAAGTCGCTGGTTTTGCAGATTACGGCGTTGCCTGCGGCGATGGCGGGAACGATTTGGCTGATGGGGATGGCGAGCGGGTAATTCCAGGAGCTGATGATGCCGATGACGCCGAGAGGTTCGTGGATCAGGCGGCCGGATTTGGCTTTGGCAGCGGTGCTGTGGTGCGGGACTTTTTCTGGCCAGAGGAGTTGCGGGGCGTTGCGGGAGAAGTAGGCGGCGGTGTCGAGGGCTACGAAAATGTCGGCGAAGAGAGCTTCTACGCGGGGTTTGCCGGATTCGAGGACTACGGCGTCGGCTAGTTGGTTGCGGGAGGCGAGGATTTTCTCGCGGAGTGCGGTTAGGAGTTTGCAGCGGCGGTGAATGGGGATGGAGGACCATTCGCGTTGGACGGCGCGGGCGCGCTTGATGAATTCTGGAAGCGAGGCTGGGGGAGTTTTTGCGAAGCGCTCGAGGATCTCGCCGGTGGCGGGGTTGATGGAGGGGATGGTGTCGAGGGGAATGGCGGTGGCGGCCATAGTGGGGATTCTAAACGATTTTGGGGGTTGGGTGTTGGAGGCAACGGCGAGTCAGCGCGTAGAAGGCCAGCCTCAGCAGGCGGTGGCCGGGAAAAACAAACTCGGTGCTCCGCGGGTGGCATCGTGCCGAGATGGGGCGCAGCAGTGCTGCGGCCCTACGGGTGGCTAGTGGTTGGAGGCGTGGGTGGTAATGATGTCGACTTTTTTTGAGTTGTCGTCGGGGACGCGGTCGATTAGGAGGATGAAGGGGTCGACGCCGGCTTGGTCGGGGAGCTGATCCACGGTGAAGGTTTGGGTGGATTTGGCTGTCGTTAGGTGGACGCGATTGCGGTAGAGGGTCTTGCCATATTTTTTGCCTTTTTCGGGTTTGGCGAAGGCGCCTACTTCGATCCAGTCGTTTAGCGGGACTTCGGTTTCGTTGCCCTTGGCATCGGCTTTGAATTTGTGGGTGTCGATTTGCAGGGTGACGTCGAATTTGCCATCGGGGCGTTTTTCGGCGGTGGCTTCGGTGGTGCGGTTGGAGAAGATGGTGATGTCTTCGAACAGATCTTTCAGCAGGTATTGCAGGTCGGGCGGCGTTTCTTTGGCGAGTTCGTCGACGAGCACCCAGGAGGTGGGATAGGGCGGCTGGGCGTAGGCGTAGCGCTCGATGATGCGGCGGAGCGCGCGATTGACGGCGTCTTCGCCGATCATTTCTTTCAGGTAGTAAAGGACGACGCTGCCCTTGCGGTAGTGAATGTAGCCTTGCTGGGCTTCGACGGTGAGGAGCGGCTGCTCTTTCTGACGCTCACGGCCGCGCGCGGAGAGGTAGCGGTCCATTTCAAAGCGCAGGAATTTGCGCATGATGTCGCGGCCATATTCCTTTTCCATGACCATGAGCGCGGAATATTGCGCCATGGTTTCGGAAAGCAGCGTGGCGCCCTGCATATTTGCGCCGACCACCTGGTGAGCCCACCACTGGTGAGCCATTTCGTGGGCGACGACGTAGTAGACCATGTCAATGTCGTCGGGATTGTTCAGATTGGCGATAAAGCCGATGGACTCGGAGTACGGCATGGTGCCTGGGAAAGCCTGGGCAAATTGCGCGACGCGGGGAAATTCGATGATGCGCGCTTCTTTGTGATAGTACGGCCCGAAGTTTTTGGTGAAGTAGTCGAGAGATTTTTCGATGGACTTCGACATGCGCGGAACGTTCCAGGGATGTTCCTTGATGTAATAGACCTCGACTTTCACGCCGTTCCAGTTTTCGCGCGCGACTTCGTAGCGGGCGGAAATGAATTCAGCGAAGCCGAGCGATGGATGATCGAGCTTGTACTGGAAATAGCGACGGCCGCCGTCTTGCCATTCGCGTTCGAGCGAGCCGGGAGCGACGGCGATTTGATCCGGGGAGGTGCTGATGACGGTTTCCATGTCTACCCAATCGGCGTGGCCTCCGATGTAGGTGTCCATGCAATCGGCGGTGCAGTTGCGCTCGAGGGGCGGCATAAGTACCTGTTCGCCGAGGCCGTATTTTTTGCGGTCTTTCGGATCGGTCAATTCGTTTCCGGCGCTGTAGCCGATGAGCGGGCCGATGGCGTTGTTGAAGAAAGTGCCATCCTGAACGACGGTAGTGTCGCTGACTTCATTCTCGAAGCCGCGGGTTTTGGTTTTCACGATGAAATGAATGGTGCGGCTTTCGCCGGCGGGGAGCGGAGGCGAGAAGCGATAGATCTGGTAGTAGAGGCGGGTGTCGTTCTTGACAAGCGAGGCGCCGGGGATTTCGATCGTGGCGTCGTACAGGCGATTGAGGGTGAAATGAATTTCGTCGAGAGGATGCGAGTAGGGATTCTGGATGACGGCATCGGCGGCCATGACTAGATTGCGCGCTTCGGGAAAGATTTCGATGTTGTACTTGAGGCTGCGCAAGCGCGGCATCTCGACCTTGTCAAATTGCTTGTAGGATTTTTCGTAGTCGGCTTGGAGACGCAGGGCGTCTTTGGGCGCAGTGTAGTGGTTTTCGATTTTGGTGTTGTAGTAGGCCCAGGCGCCCACGGAGCCGAAGGCGAGCACGCACACGATGGTGAGGGCGGGCCAGGCACCGGTGAAGCGCAAGCGGGCATTGGCGAAGCGTTCGCGCCAGGTGGCTTGCTTGCCGCGCGGCCAGAGCATCACGCTAACAATCGCAAGAATGGCGCAGAACAGCAGCCAGTAAAGCGTGTACCAACTCCAGGTTTGCCGGAAGGGCGCGTCGGCGAAGAAGTCCGAGTAGATGACCCTAGGGCGGTTGGCGAACTTGACGAGGTTGGTAGCTACGTTCAGCGGGCGCCAGATGAAGAGGTTGGCGATCAAAAAGGCGATGTAAGCGAAGTAGCCGACGTATTTGTTGGGCGCGAGAACGTGAATCACAAAGGCGAGGATGGCGAGAAAGAGGAAGAGCGAGCCATCGCGGATGAACAATTCCTTCAGATACAGACCGATTTGAAAGCGATGATAGCCGAGAGCGGCCTGGATAATGATGCCGCTGGCCATGACCACGGAGAGAATGATGAAGATGATGCCGACCAATGCGGTGAGGCGCGCCGCGTACGAGACCCACTCGGGCGCGGGAAGCGAGTCGGAGATTTCGTCCATGCGGGTGTCGCGATCTTTCCATACCAGGACGCCGGCGTAGTAGGTGATCAAGGCGACCAGGAAACTGTAGAAAGTGCCGGCAATGATGTCGAGCATCCAGTAGGTGACCGGAAAAGTGCTGTTGCCGTAGCCTTGCGAAGCGTTGAAGGCCAGGCTGGGAATGCAATTCAGGAGCGCGGCGAGCAGGATGACGATGAACGCGGTGCTCTTGACCACGCCCCAGAAATGAATGCGCACGGAGGCGAGGTATTTCTTGAATGGCGCCTCGTGAAACGAAACTTTGGGAATGGCCGCGACGGAAATAGGCGCCTTGTCGGCCTCGGCGGAATCCGGACGAACCTTTTTGCGGCGCTCGGAGAAACTGAAGCGGTAGTAGGCGAAAATGAAGCAGGCGGCGCCGAGGCCGAGCCAGAGCAGACGATTCCACAGCATGAAGCCGGAAAGGCCGACGGACAGAGTGTTTTTCTCGGCGATGGTCCAATACTTGGTGACGTAGGCGAAGGCGCGAATGCCGAATGGATCGATCAGCGCACCGATTTTCTGGCGCTCGACGTTTTGAAAAAGGGCGTCGGAAGCGGCGTAACCGACGAGCAGAATCAGCGCGGCGACGAAGGAGACGATTTCGTTGCGAGCGAGAATGGCCACGGCAAAGAGAATCGCGGCGATCAGAAAGGCATTGGGAACCGCGAAAACGAGGATCCCATAGGCGTGGGCCTGCCAGGCTACCGGCCCCCAGCGCTCGGGATCGACCCAGGGCATGTACTTGGCGAGCAAAATAGCGACGGAGACTCCGAGCATCGGAATGATGGAGACCAGCGTGGCGCCCAGAAAACGGCCAAGAAGAAAATCGAAGCGGCTCATGGGCGTGGAAAACAAAATCTGGTGGGTGTTGAAGCTGAAATCGCGGGCCGCCGCGGAATTCACGAACGCGGTGGCCATCAGAATGGTGAAAAATCCGATGAAGGAATAGAAGGTTTGGATGACGAAGGGCGCGTTGCGATGGGTGTTCGAGATGGCATCGCCGATGGTGACGTTGTCAGTGGCGACGGCGCCGAAGATCAGGGTGGCAATGACGAGAAAGAAGATCCAGAGCATCCAGGAGCGGAGCCAGTAGCGGACTTCGAAGGCGAAGATGTGAGCAAACATGGCGGCTCAGCTCCAGCCTTGAATCTTGGTGAAGAAGACGTCTTCAAGATCCGGCGTGCTGGGCACGAATCCGGAGTCCAGCGGCTGATCGCTCAGAACGTGAAGCGAGGGACGGCCGCCGATCAGACGATTGGAAATGACGCGGAATTTTTCTTCGTATGCGGGCAGGTCCGTCTTCGCAATGGAGCGCTGCCAGACGCGGCCCTTGAGCTCGGTGATCGCGGCATCCGGGTGGCCCTGATAGAGCACTCTGCCTTTGTGGATGATGGCCATGTTGGTGCATAGGTCCATCACGTCTTCGACGATGTGGGTGGAGAGGATGACGATGACTTGCTCGCCGATTTCCGCGAGAAGATTGTAGAAGCGATTGCGCTCGCCGGGATCGAGGCCGGCGGTAGGCTCGTCGACGATGAGGAGCTGCGGCTGGCCGAGAAGAGCCTGCGCGATGCCGAAGCGCTGGCGCATGCCGCCGGAGAAACTGGCGAGCGATTTCTTGCGCACATCTTCGAGATTGCAGCGGCGGAGCATGGATTGCACGAGATCCTTGCGCTCGCTGGAATTGGTGACGCCTTTCAGCACCGCGATGTGGCTGAGCATGTCCTGCGCGGAGATGCGCGGGTACACGCCGAAATCCTGCGGAAGATAGCCGAGGCGGCGGCGCACTTCCTCTTTTTGCTTGAGGACGTCGATATCGCCGAGCGTGGCCGAGCCGCTGTCCGGCTCCTGGAGAGTGGCGAGCGTGCGCATCAGCGTCGACTTCCCTGCTCCGTTCGGCCCGAGCAGGCCGTACATGCCGCGTGGAATGGTCAACGTAACGTTGTCGAGGGCTTTGACACCGTTTGGATAGGTCTTGGACAGACCTTGAATCTTGAGTTCCATCGAGAGCTCCCGGATAGCATTACGAAGCAGGCGAACTTATTGTTTCTGGCAAAGAGAACATACCTTAGGGGCGGCCGGCGCGCCAGCGAGTGGAACCTGGCAACCCGCAGAGAAATCATGGGTTAAGTACGACTCGTCCCGGCAGGCGGGGTCGCTCGCGGCTAGTGTTCCCCTTTCGGCGTGAAGAGTTGCAGATTCTCGGCTTTCCAGCGCATGGCAGCGCGAATGCGATTGCGGCCGCTGGGATGGTCGAAGAAAATCCACTCTTCCATCGGTGTGGGACTCATCTTGCGGTATTCGCCGAGATGAATGGCGGCTTCGGCGAAGCCATCGGGCTGGCGGCTGGCGTTGAGGCCATACATATCGGCCTCGAATTCGTTGGTGCGGATGTGGGTGTTGAAAAAGGGTGTGATCACGAAAGCGGCGATCGAGCCGAGCAGGAAGACCAGCGGAACTACGGCGGTATCGCCGATTCCGCTGATTCGCCACCTGGCACCCCAGCGGGCCAGCGACCATTCGAGCGACCAGCGCAGAAACCCGAAAAAGATCAGGATGAGCACGGAGAAAAAGAGCAAGTCCTTGGCGATGTGGTGCAGGACGTAGTGGCCCATCTCGTGGCCCATGACGGCCTGGATTTCTTCGGGCGAACCGCGGCGCAGAAGATTGTCGTTCAGAGTGATGCGCATGGTCTGGCCGTAGCCGCTGACGTTGGCGCTCATGCGCGTGGTCTGGCGGGAGGCGTCCATTTGGTAGACCTTTTGCGCCGGAATGCCGTTGGCGCGAGCCATGCTGAGGATCGGCTGGGTAACCTTCGGATCGTCCAGCACGGTGAATTTATTGAACAGCGGGAAAATAAAGACGGGCGCAATCATCACGCCGAAAACCATAAAGATCATGGATACGGCCGCGCAACGGAACCACCAACTGCGGGGCCAGCGGCGAACCACGCCGAAGAGCAGCATGGCGAGTATTCCACCCATGACGATGTTGACGAGCAGCATGATGAGCTGGTCGCCGAGCCATGGGACGAGAGTCTGCGTGGCAAGGCCGTAGTGGCGCTCGCGGAAGTAGCCTTCGTAGACGGCGAGCGGAAAACCGAGCACGCTGGTGACGACCAGGAATTCTGTCCAATACAGTAAAGTTTGCAAGGGCTTGAAGTGGGTGATGCGTTCGGCGAGCTCGCGCATGCGGGCAGACCAGCCGAGGCGGAGTAGCACGAGGTAGATTACTAGCGCGTAGAGGAAATCCCAGAGGATCAGCCAATAGCCGCCTTCGAAATAGGCGTCGGAATGTGCGCGGGCAGCGGCGGGGATTTCGGCGATGTAGGCGTCGGTGGCGTCTGCGACGTCAAAATGCGCGGAGGGCTGGGCGGCATCGGGGATGGCGATCTTGGAGGTGACGGCGGTGACGGGCAGCGCGCCGGGCGAGGGTGGTTGCTGGGCGCGGGCGTGGCCCGCGGCCGCGAGCAGCGCGAGTACGGCGACGCCGGCGAGGCGAGTTGGGCGAGATTTCATGGGTGCTCCTCTTCGTTTCACGTTTACCGGGACGAGTACGGTTTAGAGCCTGAGATAGTTTCCTGCCGCGGGCAACAACGCTGCTGCCGCAATTCTATTGGCCCAGCCGCCAGGATTCCTCGTGAAAGACTTCTGCCATGACCAGGCCTTGCGGCGGAACGGTGGGGCCGGACTTCGAGCGGTCCTTTAGCTCGTAGAGACGGTCGATATCGTCGGGCGCGAGCTTGCCGCGGCCGACGTCGAGGAGCGTGCCGACCATTTTGCGGACCATGTAGCGCAGGAAGGAGCGTCCTCGCACAGTGAAGATGAGCTCTTCGTTGTATGGCGAGCGCAGCAGCTCGGTCGAGAAAATCTCGCGCTCGGTGGAGCGTTCCTGGTCGTCGTCCTCGGAGCCGGTGGAGGCAGCGAAGGAGGCGAAATCGTGCACGCCCACGAAGCGAGTGGCGGCGGCGCGCATTTTGTCTTCGTCGAGCGGAAACGGATAGTGGAGGACGTAGCGATGGATGAACGGTGGCACCACTTTGCCGCGATAGAGGCGGTAGCGGTAAGTCTTCCCTTTCGCGGACCAGCGGGCGTTGAAGGTCGGCCCGACTTCTTCCGAGCCGACAATGCGGATGGCGTGCGGCAAAAGCGCGTTGAGCGCTCGCTGAAATTCTGCCGCGGAAAGCGTTGATTGCGTGCGGAAGCTGGCGACTTGGCCGAGCGCATGGACACCCGCATCGGTGCGGCCGGCGCCGTGGAGGGCGATTTTCTCCTGTGTGAGGCGCTCGAGAACGTTGACGATTTCACCTTGAATCGTGGGCCTGTTGGATTGCGCCTGCCAGCCGTGAAAATCCGTGCCGTCGTACGCGATAGTCAGTTTGAAGTAGCGCATTCTGGGGTGGCCGTCAGCGGTATGGTTGCCGTTGGGGCAGACTCACGAGGCGGAGCGCACGAAGCGGCTTCCCGGCTTGATGGCGGTACTTCCCTGGCGGCATAGCGGGCAATCATCAGGGTCGTAGCTGGCGATGTCGAGCTCGAGCAGCGCTTGAGACTCGACATCGAATTCGATGCGCCCGGCACTGCGGTCAATGAGCGCGCCGGCTGCCACGACGCGGCCGCCGGCTTCTTTGACCACGCGAATGGCTTCGTTGGTCGAGCCACCGGTGGTCCAGACGTCCTCGATGACGAGCACGTGCTGATCCGGGCGCAGCGAAAAACCGCGGCGCATGGTCATCAAGCCGCTACCGTCGCGCTCGACGAAAATCGCGGGCACGCCGCCGCCGATGCCGCCCTTCGGCTCGGGCAAGGCGCGCGCCACTTCCTGTCCGATGATCAGGCCGCCGAGCGCGGGCGAGACCACTGCGTCGATGGTGGCGTCGGAAAACAGCGCGGCGAGCGCCTGGCCGAGCTTTTCCGCGTAGCGCGGATACTGCAGCACCAGCGCGCACTGCACGTAGGTGCCGCTGTGCAGCCCGCTGGAGAGCTCAAAATGCCCGTGGCGCACCGCGCCAGCCGATTCCAAAATCTTGAGCACTTCTTCCCGCTTGAGCATGGCCGAGCTAACCGCCTTGCGCTGTTAAACGCTGAAACCTCAGCAGCCTAGCCGCGCCTCTTGGCGTTGTCAAGGAATCGAGCCCCTGCTAGACTGCTTTTTTCGCTGGGACCGCGTCCCTGTGGTGGTGCGCGTCGCTCGGGGACCGCCGGGTGGCGCGAAAACGGCAGGCCTC
This sequence comes from Candidatus Dormiibacterota bacterium, assembly GCA_035601655.1. Taxonomy (GTDB): domain Bacteria; phylum Acidobacteriota; class Terriglobia; order Acidiferrales; family UBA7541; genus Acidiferrum. Next base: position 55,637 of record DATNNV010000083.1, on the reverse strand, counting down.
CTGAAACAAATCCCCTATCGCGAACGTTTTATTAGAGTTGTGGCACATCAATGGGTTGTCGGTTGTCCCAAAAGGGATGTCCCAAGAGGCAGAATTCTGAGGGTGAGGAGCACTATGAGGAAGCAGTCCGCTCGACCGCTGTTGGCTATTCTGATGGCCGCGATGATCGTGGCCGGCCCGGTCTCGCCGGCCTTTGCGCAGGAGCCAGCGCAGAATCCCACGCCGCAGGCTACACCAGCGGCGACGAGCGCCGTCACGCCAGTCGCGCTCGGCTCCGCGAAATACAGTTTCAGGCGCGCGCCGAAGCCCTTTCCCAACCTCATCGCGCCGTACAAGCCGATTCACATCGAGGAGCCCAACCTGATCAATTCGCCGCGCCTGGAACAGCTGCTCCACGAAAACAAGCTGGAGCTCAGCCTGCAGGATGCCGTCGAACTCGCTCTCGAAAACAACATCGACATCGCGGTCTCGCGCTACAACCCCTGGCTGGCCGACACCTCGATTCTGAAGGCGGAGGCTGGAGGGTTCGGCGGGGCCACACCGGGCGCCGCGTTCGCGGGCTCCACGGCGAACAACCCTTTGATTAACTTCGATCCCACGCTCACGACCGTACTCACCATCGACGACCGCGTCATTCCCATCAACAACCCGCTCACTTCCGGAACGGGCACGGGCGTTTCGACGCTATCGAGTCTGACCACGCACTCCGCGATCTACAATTTTCAGTACAATCAAGGCTTTGCCACCGGCACCACTTTCTTTGCGGCGTGGAACAACACGCGCAATTCCTCCACCTCGCGAGCCAACTTGTTCAATCCGTCGGTGCAATCCTCGCTTTTCCTGGGCTTCCAGCAGCAGTTGCTGAACGGCTTCGGCGTCGGCAACAACACGCGGAACATCCGCATCGCCAAGAACAATCGCAAGATCGCGGACTGGGCCTTCACCCAGCAAGCGATTACCACCGTGACGAACACTATCAACGCCTACTGGGAACTGGTGTTCGCGCGCGAGAACGTGAAAGTGCAGCAGCAAGCGGTGACCGTCGCGCAAAAGCTGTACAACGATAACCAGAAGCAACTGGAAATCGGCACCATGGCGCCCCTGGACGTCACCCGCGCGGAATCCGAACTGGCCACCGACCGCCAGAACCTGATCGTGGCGCAGACCGCGCAACTGCAGAACCAGCAGGTGCTCAAGAACGCCATCAGCAAGAATCCGCTGGCGCCGAATTTCGTCAACGTCGAAATCATTCCCACGGAGCTGCCCACGCGGCCGCAGATCATCGAAGCCGCCACGTTTGAAGAAGCCGTGCGCGAGGCCTTCGTCAAGCGTCCGGAATTGCAGGAGCAAGCGCTGAACTTGATCAACGGGGACATCGACATCAAGGCCACGCGCAATGCGCTGCTACCCACCGCCACGCTCACAGCGCAATATGGCAGCGTGGGCCTGGCCGGCAACCAGCCGATTATTACCCCAGGCACGCCGGGCACGTTTGTTTCCACTGGAATTCCCATCGTCGACGCGAACGGACTTCCCATCGGCAATGAATTCCTGGGCACCACTACTCCCGGCACGCAAACTGGCGTATCCAGGGCCGGCTTCACCGATGCGGTTAGCAGCGTCTTCCACAACAATTTTCCGGATTACCAGGTCTCGCTGAACGTGCTGATTCCCATCCGCAACCGTACGGCGCAGGCGGACAACCAGCGCGCCATCCTTTTTCAGCGGCAGCTCGAAGCACAGCTACAACAACTCAAGAACGCAGCGCTGCTCGATGTTCGCAACACTTATGTCGCGCTGGAGCAGGATCGCGCGCGCGTGGACGCTGCCAGCAAGGCGCGGGAGTTACAGCAACAAACTTTTGACGCCGAACAGAAAAAGTACGCGCTTGGCGCGTCGACCGTGTATCTGGTCATTCAGACGCAGCGCGACTTGATCGCCGCGCAAGGCACGGAGCTTCGCGCGCTGGCGGATCTCGCCGAAGCCAAGGCCAACTACGAGCGCGCCGTTGGCCGCACCCTGGAAGTCAACCGCGTCACCATCGCGGATGGCAAGTCTGGCGAGGTCGAGCGCGAGACGCTGATTCCCGGCACGCTCCATGGCCAGGTGGTCGGCACCGACAAGATTTGGCTCAACATCCCGGGCACCAAGTAACTCCAGTTAAATCCATTCTCCGGCCCGGCGACTCGTTGCCGGGCCGCTTTCGCTTTGGTCCAAATTGTCTTGCGGGACCGGCCGCCCGCCGAGCACCGCGGCGAGCCTCCGTCTTGTGCGCTCGCCGCCTTTCGCATAGCATTAATTTGGATATAAGGCGCGATAAGTTCTTTCAATCCTTGTTCGAGTCGTGCCGGGGGAGCTGCCTACCATGAGCGAATCGCGTCGCGGAAATACGCAAACCGTAGCGCCATCAGAAGCCTCCTCGGCGCAGCGCGAGCCTTCCCAAAAAGAAAAAGCCTGGGAGCAGAACACGCTTGGCCCCACGCTGGAAAAAAGCCCTGAGCGCCAGCGCGAATTCACCACACTTTCCGACCACAAGATTCGCCGCCTGTACACCAAAGCTGATTTGCCGAACTTCGACGCCGACCGCGATCTCGGGCTGCCCGGCGAGCCGCCGTACGCACGCGGCATTCACGCGACCATGCATCGCGGCCGTCTGTGGACCATGCGCCAGTTTGCCGGCTTCGGCACCGCGGAAGATACCAACCAGCGGTTCCGCTATTTGCTCGCACAAGGGCAAACCGGACTATCCACCGCTTTCGACCTGCCCACGCTGATGGGTTACGACTCGGATCATCCGCTCTCTGAAGGCGAAGTTGGCAAATGCGGCGTGGCCATTAGTTCGCTCGCGGACATGGAAGTGCTCTTCGATCAGATTCCGTTGGCGAACGTCACTACCTCGATGACCATCAATTCGCCCGCCGCCATCATTTGGGCGATGTATCTCGCAGTCGCTGAGAAACAAGGCGCGGACTGGAAAAAACTTTCCGGCACGCTACAGAACGACATTCTCAAGGAATACATCGCGCAGAAGGAATACATCTATCCGCCGGAACCGTCGATGCGGCTGGTCATCGACACGTTCGAGTTTGCGGTGAAGAACACACCGAAGTTCAATCCCATTTCCATCAGCGGGTATCACATTCGCGAGGCGGGCTCGACGGCGATTCAGGAATTGGCTTTCACTTTGCGCGACGGACTCGAATATGTGGAATGGGGCATCCGCCGCGGCATGGATGTCGACGAGTTTGTCCCGCAGCTTTCCTTCTTCTTCAACGCTCACAGCGACTTCTTCGAGGAAATCGCCAAGTACCGCGCGGCCCGCCGCATCTGGCACAAAGCCATGGTCGAGCGCTACGGCTCGAAGAATCCGCGCTCCTGGGCGCTGCGCTTCCATACGCAGACGGCCGGCTGCTCGCTCACTGCGCAGCAGCCGTACAACAACGTGGTGCGCACCGCGCTGCAGGCGCTCGCGGCAGTCCTCGGCGGCACGCAATCGCTGCACACCAATTCGCTCGACGAGGCCTGGGCGCTGCCCACGGAATTTGCGGCGACCATTGCGCTGCGCACGCAGCAGATCATCGCGCACGAAACTGGAGTCACCAATACGGTCGATCCGCTCGGCGGCTCCTACTTTGTCGAAGCGCTCACCAACGAAATCGAGCGCGGCGCTTGGGACTACATCGAAAAGATTGACGCCATGGGCGGCATGGTCGCGGCCGTCGAACGCGGCTATCCGCAGCGCGAAATTGCCGAAGCTTCCTATCGCTACCAGCGCGAGCTGGACAAAAAAGAGAAAATCATGGTGGGCGTGAACGATTTCGTGTCCGAGGAGAAGCCGCTCGATACTTTGCAGATTGACGACACGGTGGCGCATCGCCAGGCCGAACGCCTCGCCAAGCTCCGCGCCGAGCGCTCCAACGACGAAGTCCAGCGCCGCCTCAATGCGCTTCGCAAGGCCGCGGAAGGCCAGGAAAACCTCATGCCGTACCTCTTCGACGCCGTGAAAAGTTATGCCACTCTCGGCGAACTCTGCGACGCCATGCGCGCCGTCTTCGGCACCTACGAAGAAGTCGCCATCACCTGATGCTGGGCGATTATTAAAGATGCCTGATAAAAAAATACGCGTTTTGATCGCCAAGCCTGGGCTGGACGGGCACGACCGTGGCGCGAAGATTATTGCTCGCGCGCTGCGCGATGCTGGCATGGAAGTCATCTACACGGGCCTGCGGCAAACTCCCGAGATGATCGCTTCCGCCGCCGTGCAGGAAGACGTCGACGTCATCGGCCTCTCGATCCTCTCCGGCGCGCATAACACGCTTTGCCCGCAACTGATGAGCCTGCTGCACGACAAAGGCATGAACGATGTGACCGTGCTCGTCGGCGGCATCATTCCCGAAGCCGATATTCCCGCCCTCAAGCAATCCGGCATCGCGGAGATTTTTCTCCCCGGGACGTCCACGCAAGACATCGTCGACTTCATCCACAAACGCGTCATCCACTAGCCTTGCGAACGCGGTGCGCGGCAGGGACGCCCGCCGCAGTGGACTGCGCCCCTACAGCAAGCTCGCATCAAGCTCGTTCTCAGCTTTCGCCCGAGTATCTCAGCGAACAGCTCTTCCGGCCAGTTTTGTAAATCCGTTCCTGCGAGCAGTTCGCGGAATCCCGCTTCAGACCGTATACTAATCGCGGTTTGCCGGACTCCTGTGGCCGCAGCCGCAGCGCGTCCGAGCCTCTGCGAGGTTTGTCTTGTCTGCTTCGACGCTGAAAAGCACCGTCAATCTGAAATCGCCGGAATTCGAGAAAAGCAGCCGCCGGCTCATCGACTTGATGACCAGCCTGAAGAACGCGGAAGTGCAGATCAGCGAAGGCGGCGGCGCCAAGGCCATTGAATCGCAGCACAAGAAAGGCCGTCTGACGGCGCGCGAGCGCATCGCCAAGCTCATCGATCCCGGCACATCACTCTTCGAGCTGGGCATTTTCGCTGCCTACGAAATGTACGAAGAATGGGGCGGCGCGCCCGCGGCCGGCACCATCACCGGCCTCGCGAAAGTCTGCGGCCGCACGTTCATGATCATTGCCAACGACGCCACCGTAAAAGCCGGCGCGTTTTTCCCGATGACCGCAAAAAAAGTCATTCGCGCGCAAAACATCGCCATCGACAACCGCATCCCAACGATTTATCTCGTGGATTCGGCCGGCGTTTTTCTGCCGCTGCAAGAAGATGTCTTTCCGGACACCGATGATTTTGGCCGCGTCTTTCGCAATAATGCCGTGATGTCCGCCATGGGCATCCCGCAACTGACCGCCATCATGGGCATGTGCGTTGCGGGCGGCGCGTACCTTCCAGTGATGTGCGACCACATTCTGATGACCGAAGGGTCCGGCCTTTTTCTCGCCGGGCCTGCGCTGGTGCAAGCCGCCATCGGCCAGAAAACTTCCGCGGAAGATTTGGGCGGCGCCAAGATGCATTCACAGATCAGCGGCACAGTCGATTTTCGCGAGCCGGACGATGACACTTGCATCGGGCGCATTCGCGCGCTTGTCGACAAAATGGGCGCTCCCGCGCCTTCCCCGTTCAGCCGCGTTGCGGCGCGCGATCCTCTGCACAAGCAGGAAGAAATCTACGGCATCTTCACCAACGATCCCGGAAAGCAATACGACATGCGCGAAATCATCGCGCGCGTCGTGGACGCCGGCGAATTCGAGGAATATCGCGCGGAATACGGCGAAACCGTGCTGTGCGGCTACGCGCGCATTGGCGGCTGGGCCGTCGGCATCGTCGCTAACCAAAAGAAGCACGTGCAGACGCTGGCGCGCGGCTCGGATCAGAAGCGCATCGAATTTGGCGGCGTGATTTACACCGAATCCGCCGAAAAAGCCGCGCGCTTCATTCTCGATTGCAATCAGAATCGCATTCCGCTGATTTTTCTGCACGACGTGAACGGTTTTATGGTCGGCAAAGACGCGGAATGGAGCGGCATCATCCGCGCGGGCGCAAAAATGGTCAACGCGGTGTCCAATAGTGTGGTGCCCAAGATTACCGTGATTTGCGGCGGCAGCTTCGGCGCCGGTCATTACGCCATGTGCGGCAAAGCCTACGATCCGCGCTTCATTTTTGCCTGGCCCACCGCGCGCTACGCCGTCATGAGCGGCGACGCCGCGGCCAGCACGCTAGCCGAAATCAAGCTCAAGCAACTCGAACGCGAAGGCAAAAAAGTCGACGAAAAGCAAAAGAAAGAGTTGTACGAAGCAACTCGGGCCACGTACGAGCACCAAACCGATCCGCGTTACGCCGCAGCCCGCCTCTGGGTCGACGCCATCATCGATCCCGCGCACACCCGCGACGCCCTGATCTGGGCTCTCGAAGCCGCCGCCCTAAATCCCGAAATCCGCGAATTCAAGACCGGTGTGCTGCAAACGTGAGAATCTCCAGTAGGTCGTGGGCTCTTCTCGCTTTTTCGACGGCCACGCCGATCACAGTGCTGAGCTTTCGTATCGCGACTCTGGACCAGCGGCGGGCGATCGCGGCAGCAACTAGGTCAGTAGTCGGCTCGGTCGGCGGAATTGTGCCGGACATTCTGTTTTTCAGCGGCATACTCTGTTTTCTTGGATTTCTGCTTTCGCTTCTGTTTGACTATTTCCACTCCCGCAGGAGCATATGACTGAACCGACCAGGCTAATCGAATGTCCGCGCGACGCATGGCAGGGACTGCCAGACTTTATCCCAACAGAATATAAAGCTGAGTATCTCAAGGAGCTCGTGCTTGCCGGATTCCGCCACATAGACGCCGTCAGCTTCGTCTCCCCGAAACACGTCAAGCAAATGGCCGACAGCGAAGAGGTGATGGCCAAATTTACTGCTTCCCTTCCCGCCGGCGTCGAGCCGCCCGAAATCATCGGTATCGTCGTCAACCAAAAAGGCCTTGAGCGCGCGCTCGCCACGCCCGGCGTCACCACCATCGGCTACCCTTACTCCATCTCCGCTTATTTCCGCCGCGCCAATGCCAACATGACCCGCGCCGAATCGCGCGCCCTGGTCGAAACGCTGAAGAAAGACACCGCCGCCGCAAACAAAGATCTCGTGGTCTACATTTCCATGGCCTTCGGCAATCCCTACGACGAGCCGTGGGGCCCGGAAATCGTCGGCGAAGCTCTCGAATGGCTAAAGGATATTCGCGTACACACGGTCTCGCTCGCAGACACCGTGGGCACCGCCTCGCCCGAACTCGTCGGCGATCTCTATCGCAGCATCAAAGAGCACGTCGCTGGAATCGAGCTCGGCGTGCACCTGCACAGCCGGCCCGAAGACGCGGAAGCCAAAATCCTCGCCGCGTACGAAGCCGGTTGCCGGCGCTTCGACTCCGCGCTCACCGGACTCGGCGGCTGCCCCTTTGCGGGCGACAATCTCGTCGGCAACATCGCCACCGAGCAAGTCCTCGCCGCACTGCAAAAAGTCGGCGCCGATCTCGGTGATAATCTCAAGATCGACCCGGCCAAGCTGTCCAATATGCTCCGCCTCACCAACGAAATTCGCGCAAAGTATGCGCACGCCCCGCAAGTGAACTAGAATCAGAGTCACGCAGGCGGCGCACCACGCCGCCGCAACGTGTGGAGAGACCTGACTTATGTACGAAACGCTACTGCTCGAACACGACGGCGACATCGCCAAACTGACGCTGAACCGCCCCGACAAACGCAACGCCATCTCCACGCGCATGATCTGCGATCTGCAATCCGCGCTAGACGAAGTGGAGCAATCGAAAGCGCGCGTCGTCATCGTCATCGGCGCGGGCAAAGCCTTTAGCGCAGGCATGGATCTCGATATGCTCGCCGCCATCGGCAAGCAATCTCCGGTCGAGAATCAGGAAGATTCGCGCCGCATGGCCAAAATGTTTCGCCGCATCTGGAGTTTCCCGAAGCCGATGATCGCCGCGGTGCACGGCGCGGCCCTCGCCGGCGGCTGCGGCATCGCCACGCTCTGCGATTTCACGCTCGCCGCTCCCGAAGCAAGATTCGGCTATACGGAAGTAAAGATCGGGTTCCTGCCCGCCATCGTTTCCGTCTTTCTGACCCGCCAGATCGGCGACAAGCGCTCCCGCGATCTGCTACTCACTGGAAGAATCATCGAGCCCGCCGAAGCCAAGGAAATGGGCATGGTGACGGAAATCGTTCCCGCGGATCGATTGATGGACCGCGCCTACGAATTGGCCAGTGTGCTGATCGCCGCCAGCCCCAGCAGCTTGACGCGCGCCAAGCGCCTGCTGACCACCGCCGCGGAAGCCGGCATCGATCACGATCTCGAACGCGCGGTGCTCGAAAACGCGCGCATCCGCTGTACCCCGGACTTCAAGGAAGGTCTGGCGTCGTTCCTCGAAAAACGCAAGCCAGTGTGGCACGGCGATTCCGAATCCCGCTGATTCAGGACACTGATGATCGAATATCACGATGCAGCGGTACGCGTGCGTTACGCCGAGACGGACCAGATGGGCGTCGTCTACCACGGAAACTATTTCATTTGGTTCGAGGTGGGCCGCGTCGAGCTGATGCGCGCCATGGGCTTCGAGTACAAGCTTATGGAGAAAGACGACGACTGCCACATCGTGGTAGTCGACGCCAGATGCCGCTATCTGAAACCCGCGAAGTATGACGACGTTCTCCGCGTCCGCACCCGCATCGCCGAAACGATGAACCGCATGGTTCGCTATTCCTACGAGCTCTTTCGTGATGAAGACAACCAACTCCTCGCCACCGGCGAAACCACGCATATCGTCTGTGGCAGCAACGGCCGCCCCAAACTCCTCCCGCAAAAGTATCGCGAGCGCTTCAAGGAAATCTCCGATCGCTACGCCGCCCGGGAGCACGCATGAGCGCCGGCTCCGCCACGATCACTTTGACCGGCAACGATTTGACCTTCGAGCCGCTCTACGCCGTCGCGCTCGGCGGCTTCGAAGTGAAGTTGTCGCCGGACGCCATCGAGCGAATGAAGGCTTCCCGTGCGGTAGTCGATCGCGTCGTAGCTTCCGGGCAAACGGCTTACGGCATCAACACTGGATTCGGAAAACTCGCCTCCGTGCGCATCTCCGCCGAGCAAGTCCGCCAACTCCAGGTCAATCTCGTGCGCTCACACGCGTGCGGCGTCGGCACACCGCTCAGCGAATCCGAAACCCGCGCAATGATGCTGCTGCGCGCGAACGCGCTAGCGAAGGGCCTCAGCGGCCTGCGCCCGGAAGTAGTCGAAACGCTTTGCAAAATGCTCAACGCCAAAGTCCATCCGGTCATTCCTTCGCAGGGATCGGTCGGCGCTTCGGGCGATCTCGCGCCGCTAGCGCATCTCGCGCAGGTCGTGATTGGCGAAGGCCAAGCCGCCTATCGCGGCGAAATCCTTCCGGGCGGCGAAGCCATGCGCCGCGCTGCAATCGCGCCGGTAGCGCTGGAAGCAAAAGAAGGACTCTCGCTCCTGAACGGCACGCAAGGCATGCTCGCGCTGTTGAGCCTCGCACTTCGCGAAGCCGATGTACTCGCGGACTCCGCCGACGTAGCCGCTGCCCTGTCGCTCGACGCGCTCCGCGGCAGTCCCGGCGCGTTCGACGCACGTATCATGCACGCGCGCCCGTACCCCGGCGCAACACGCACGGCCAGAAATCTCGCCCGCCTGAACGAAGGCAGCCAGATTCGCGAATCGCATCGCTCCTCTGAGAAAGACCCGCGCGTGCAAGACGCCTACAGCCTGCGCTGCACCCCGCAAGTCCACGGCGCCGTGCGCGATGCGCTCGCACAAGCCCGCGACATCGCCGCCGTCGAACTCAACAGCGCCACCGACAACCCGCTCGTCTTTGCCAGCGGCCCCGCCGGCAACGGCGACATCGTCAACGGCGGAAATTTCCATGGCCAGCCGTTAGCAATGGCGGCAGACCAAGTAGCCATCGCCATTGCCACTCTCGGCGGAATTTCCGAGCGCCGCATCGAGCAAATGACCAACCCGCTCACCAGCCTGCTCCCCGCTTTCCTAACGCCGGAACCCGGTCTAAATTCCGGCTTCATGATCGCGCAAGTCACCGCCGCCGCCCTAACCAGCGAAAACAAAGCGCTAGCCACGCCACATTCCGTCGACTCGATTTCCACGAGCGGCAATCAGGAAGACTACGTCTCCATGGGCATGAGCGGCGCCCGCCGCCTGGAACGCATGCTCCGCAATCTGCGCTTCACCCTAGCCATCGAACTTCTCTGCGCCTGCCAGGGCATCGATCTCCTCGCGCCGCTGCAAACCGGCACGCTAGCGCAAAAGGCCTACGCCGCTGTGCGCCTCAAATCCCCGAAACTGGTGGAAGATCGCCCGCTCGCCGCCGAGATCGAAGCGGTCGCAACACTAGCCGCCGAAACCGCGTTCGCCGCGCTCCTGAAGTAGCAAGCGCCCGCGGCATGCAACCGCAGTCCACGCCGTAACTTGTCTTGGCAATCCGCTCGCCTTAAGTCCGCGATGTCCAACGGTGGTGCTATCATACGCGGCAAATCCAACCGGGAGCGCCCACATGCCCGATGCACCCATCAACCCATCTGCCCAGTTCCTCGAACGCAAACTATCCACCATTCTTTCCGCCGACGTCGCCGAATTCAGCCGCCTGATGAGCGAAGACGAAGAGCAAACCCTGAGAACCTTTCGCGGCCACAAACAAGTATTCGAGTCTCTCGTAGCGCTTCATCGCGGACGTATCTTCAACACCGCCGGCGATGCCATCCTCGCAGAATTCGGCAGCGCTGTAGAAGCCGTGCGCTGCGCCACCGACATCCAGGCCGCCCTGCGCACCCGCAACGATCAACTGCAACCCTCCCGACAGGTCCGATTCCGCATCGGCGTGAACCTCGGCGACGTCATGGTCCAGGGCCAGGATCTTCTCGGCGACGGCGTCAACGTCGCCGCTCGTTTGCAAACCGCCGCAGAACCCGGCGGAATCTGTATTTCCGGAAGCGTGCACGACCAGATCCGCAACAAGCTCTCGCTCTCTTTCCAATCTCTCGGCGAAAGAAGCTACAAGAATATCCAGCAACCCGTGCGCACGTTCTCTATCACCGAAGCCGAAGGCGGCGGCACTCTTCCCTCCCCCAAACCTCACGCGAGCGGCAGTTTTCTGCAATGGATCGCCGCAGCAGTGCTGCTGCTTCTGCTAGGCGGCGGCTATTGGGCGTACACCGCATACGAGCGCAGCAACACCGCGCAGGCCAGCGCCGCGAAGCCCGATGCTGCAAATTCCGCAGGCGCGCAGCCGCCACAAGTCTCGAACGCATCTCAACCCGCCACCGAGAAAGCCAGTTTGGCCGCGCCAGCCGCCTCAGTGCAGCCTGGCGGCGAACCGCCGCCGAAGAAACCAGTCGCGACCCGTCAAGCAACCGGTTCTGCTCAAGCGCCTTCCGCGGCGCCCACAGCAACATCCACGGCCAGCGAAGGCCCCTTCGACGGCGTGTACTCCGGCCCACTCTGCTACGGCAAGACTCCCAACGATCCGGCGCGCTGCTTCCGCGCGAAAGCCACCGTGAGCGGCAACCGCATCACCGGCCAATGGAAAGCCGGCCGCGACTCCGACGTTACGATGTTTCTGGCAGGGGATGTGACACCGTCCGGTGGCATCAAGATGGAAATGCACAGCGAAAAACCCGATGGCTCGAGGGTCATTACAATCGATCTCACCGGAACTGTGGGCAACCGGCAATTGGACGCCAGCGGCAAGTTCCGCAACGGCCGCTCCGCCTCCCTGAACTGGCACAAAATTCCCGCCGCCCACTGAAAACCGCTCCTCATTAATTATTCGCAGCAATTACTCGTAGGAATTGCGCGTGGAGCCAGGCTTTAGCCCTGGCAGGTCATTACTCGGACCGATTCGAGGGCCACGTATCGCCCGATCCAGCTTTCGCCTACCGCGGACTCTCCGCGCTAGCCCGCAGGCTCGGCCCCAGCCGTTCCGCGATCGACTGCGCAGGATCTTCGCCCACCAGCCGCTGTACAACTTTCCCATCGGCCCCCAGCAAGATATACGTCGGGAGGCTGTGCACCGCGTATTGCTCTCTCATCCGGCCGTCAGCGTCGAAGCGCTGCTCCCACCTCATATCGTGGCTGGCCACAAAACCGCGCCACGCCTCTTCGTCGTCATCCGCGCTGATGCTGATTACTTGCAATTGCTCACCGTAAGCCGCTTGCAGCCGCTTCAAGCCCGGCAGCGCGCTCCGGCAAGGCCCGCACCACGTAGCCCAGAAATCCAGCAGCACCAGCTTTCCGTGACCTTGATTCGCAGAACCCTTTGCGTCGGAAATGCCGCTGGCGCCGCCGCTCGGCGCCTTCTCATCGACGGGATAATTGGCCCGTTGAAAGTTATCGTCGTCCAGCACCTTTATGCTCTTCGCGGCGGCCTGCTTTTTAGCTCGCGCGATGCGCGCCAGCTCGCCCAGCGAGACCGCTTCGTTGGCCGGCGCCGGTTTGTCCGCCAGCGCATTCGCGGCAGCGGAAGCGGAAGTAGAGGTGGAAGTAGAAATCGCAGGAGCCGAAGAAGATTGTCCCGCTGTCTTCGCAGCGCTCTGTGAACCGCTTTGCGCCGCGTCCTGCCCGTAAACGCGCGACGAAAGCGCCAGGACCAGGAAACCCGCTCCAATCGCAACTAGCTGCCGTGGCCGCAACATAGAAGCCTCCGCTTACCCGGGCCTGCTCTCAGCCTGGTCGCGAAGTACGTCAGCGCCAATAGTACCAAGGAGCTAGTGTGCCCATTCAGCGCACTTAGAAGGTGTCCACCACGATCCGCGTGTCTCCCCCGGTGTAACGCCTACCGCAGTGCGGCGAGCCTTCGCATTGCGTACTCAGTGCGGGCCGCTTCACTTCATCGCACTCCGCGGCCATGCCAAAAACTCCTCGAGACTCTCCGCCACTTTCTCCCCGTGCCGCCTGCCCCCGTCATAGTCCAGAAAAATCACCGCCGAGTCGTTCTCTCTCTGCTCCGAAGCCGCGATCCAATACCAGCCCGCGCCTCCCGTCGTCGCGAAACAGAACCCAGCGCCCAACTCCTCTTCGTACGGCAAATCATTGAGCGCTTCGATGTCCAGCGGCTCGAAGCAGTACACCGGCCACTGCCTAAGCCGACGCCGATTCTCGCCCGGCTTCTCCACATCGAACCCTCCAGACTGTATGGTGGATCGATCGGCATACAACCGCAACAATCTCTCCGGCAGCATCCTCCCCAGTTCGCGCTCGACCGCCTCCGCCTGCGGATTCAGCAGCCGACTCCGGTACGCTTCTCGCTGTGCCTCGATTTGTTCCGGAGTGAGCCGGGACCTGAGCCGCGTGACAGCCCGCCGAACGCCCATCACCACGACCAGCAGCGCCGCCGCAAACGCCAACGGCCCAAATACCACCAGTAGTAATTTCTCCATACCGCCGATGATACCGCAGCACGCCCCGCTTCAGGCGAACCCGCGGATGGCGATCAAGACTGTGGTCATGATCACAACAGAGCTGGCTGCACGTCCGTCTTCCGGAAATCGTCGCCTTTGAACAGTAGCGGCTCGCCCGTCACTTTTGCCAGCGCATAAGAAAAGCAATCCCCAAAATTCAGGCCCGCCGGATGCCGCCCCTTGCCGAACAGCGAAAAGGCCTGGCTGGCAACATATGCCTGCTCTTCTGTGACTACCTGAATCCCGATCTGAGCGCTGCGAAATAACGCCTCACGCTGCCTGATACCCGCGTCACCGGAACGCGCTTCCGCGACTATCGAGATTTCCACAAATGTAGCCGCCGAAACGCTGCGCGTCGCGGACCCTTTTATGGCATCCCGAAAGACCTCATATCCCGGCTCACCAAACAGGATGGCCAGCACGGCCGACGAATCCAGGATCACTTCGGAAGACCATTTTCATCGTAGAGCAGGTCTGCGTGGTCAATGTACGGGCCCTTGAATAGCTCGGCGCCGCGTTTGGCAATCGCATCGATTTCCGTAGCCATTTGCTCCTCTTTCCGGCGAGCGCGTAACCGTTCCAGCCGCTCCCGTAGCGCTGTAGTTACCGCTTCGGTGAGAGTTTCCCCGGTCTCGCGCGAAACAGACCGCGCCAGCTGGTGCGCTTCCGAACTTTTTATGTTCAAGTTCATGGTTCTACCTTGGTAGAAACGTTTCTACCTTTCTTTATTCTACCCATTCCGCCGCAAAACCGCAAGGAAAACGTACATTACACCAGCGACGACCGCAAAAACGTCAGCATCCGGTACCCCGCAATGTAGCTGAACGGCGCCAGCTCCAGCGAATAGTGCCCGCAATGCAGCTCCAGCGCGCGTGGCTTCGCTCCGTGCCTCCGCAGCGCCGCCAGCATATCCTGCGTCAATTGCGGCGGAAACGTCGGATCGTACTTGCCGTGAATCATGAAAGCATTCTTCCCTGCCCCCATCCCGCGCTCGACATACGGCATCGGGCTGATCGGCGCCCAATAATCCCGCGCTTCATCGACGCTCACGTGCTCCCGCATCCCTTCCCACACGTGGTTCGTACTCATGCCCTGGCTAAGCACATCCGCAAAATATGTGGAAACGTGGAAAAATCCACCGGCAGCCACGTTGTCATCGTGCACCAGCGTGATATACCCAATCGAAGACCCGATACTCGTGCCCAGAATTCCCAGCCGCGTAAATCCCTGCTGTTCGAGCCACCGCAAGCAGCGCCGCGCATCCTGCACCGCCTGCCGGTTGGCTTGCAGCGTCAATCCAACGTTCGAGCCTACCAGTTGATCCGCGCGCTCGTGCCCGCGCGCCATGCGCCGGTTGTGATACGGCATGCTCATCTTGAGCGCCGTGATGCCCAGCCGCTGCAGCCATTCGCACAACCCATCCTGCCCATGCCACTTGGCATTCCAGTTTGGCAAGATCAGCACTGCGGCCTGCTTGCTCGAACCGGGCCACAACTGCCCGTAAACCGTATTATTTTCCGGCCACGCCGAAGTGATCGAGCTCGTGAACGTCAGCACGTTCTCCGCATCCAGCCGATAATCCGAAGCAGGAGTGGTGGCGTACCACTCCCGGCTATTCTCGACGGCGTCCTGCGCATACCGCCGCAAGAAACCCGCAGGATCGGCGTCGTCCGCGTTGCCGCCAATATGTTCCACCCCCCAAGCGAAGGGTTGCACCCGCCGATTGTCATCGGTCGTCCAGCGGCGGTGCTCGTAGCGGCGAATGCGGCGTTCCAACCAGTTCATCGAAAATAAGCCCGAACGCTAGTTTACCGTCGATACCACGCATGAGGAAACGGTTAGGGATGAGGCACGCCGTAAGCCGCCTTGGTTGAGGCCCTGCAACGCCTGTGGCACAGTCAACTTGTGGTCATCGTCGCAGCGTTTTTCTTCCTGTTCGGCATTGTCGTGGGCAGCTTCCTGAATGTGTGCATCTCGCGCATTCCGGAGGGCCTGTCCATCGTGTCGCCGGGCTCGCGCTGTCCTCGCTGCATGACCCCGATCAAGCCCTACGACAACGTCCCGCTCTTCGGCTGGCTATGGCTCGGCGGCAAATGCCGCTCCTGCAAGCTGCCCATTTCCCCGATGTATCCGCTCATCGAAATGACCACCGGATTGCTCTTCGTAGCGTGCTTCCTGCGATTTGGCCTGACGCCAGAAACCGGCAAATGGATCGTTTTCTCCTGCCTCATCGTAGTGCTGGCGATCACCGACGTGCGCGTGCGCATGTTGCCCGACGTGGTCACCTGGCCGGGATTCGCACTGGGCATGATTTTCTCGCTGTTCATCCCCGTAAATGACGGCTCCGGCTACGTGTTTGGCATGCGCATCCTGCATCGCGCGCTTCCGGAGGCAGCAGTCAGTGTGCTGGACGCCGCGCTCGGCGCTATCTTCGGCAGCATGTTTTTGTGGGGGGTGGCCATTCTCTATCGCGCCGTCCGCGGCCGCGAAGGCATGGGCCTCGGCGACGTCAAAATGATGGCGCTGGTCGGCGCATTTGTGGGGCTGCGTGGCGCGTTCCTGACCATCCTGATGGGCACGCTGCTGGGAAGCATTCTCGGCGTGCTGGTAATCCTGGCCATCTATTTCTCAGGATGGAAGAAGCGCCTGGCGGAGCGCGCCAGCCGCCGTGGACTCGGCACGCCAAGCGGCCTACGCTGGGCGATTGCCGGCCGCTACCAGTTGCCGCTGGGAACGTTTCTGGCGGTGGGTGCGCTCGCGGTAATGTTTTTCTTTGCAGGAGCCCCGGCGCATGGCGGGCTGCTCCTCCGCTGATCGCAGCGAACCGAATTTGCTATGACCTTCACAAACATTTGCGAAGCCCTTCTCACCTTTCAGGCGGGCACCGGCGAGAACCTGTGGACCATCGCCATCGGTGCGGGAGTCGCGCTGTTGGCCATGGTCGGCGGAGTGGTATTTCTCATTCGCCGTGTCTTCCGGCGAACGCGAGAAGCGCAGCAGGCGCCCATTCTTGCGGCCACACCCGGCACGGAGAATCCGTCCGCGTTTATGGCCGCGTCGATGCAAGGCGTCATCCAGAAATTGCGCGAGCAGGAAAAAGAGCTCGAACGCCTGCACAAGCTGGAAAAAGAGCGCGCCGAGATTACCGAGCGGGTCAGCGAAGAAGTGACGCGGAACATGCCGGCGGGGCTTCTGGTGGTGAGCACAACGGGGATTATCTCCAGTGCGAATCCCGCAGCCGAGCAGACCCTGGGAATCCGCGCGCTGGTATTCCGCCGTTACAGCGAGGCGCTGGGAGAGAAATCGGAATTGACCAGGCTTGTCGGCGAGTGCCTGGCATCAGGAAAGATTTTTCGCCGCGAAGAAGTACCGCACCTGCCGCCGGCGGGCGAAGCGCGCCACCTCGGCGTGACCATTTCGCCAATTCGCAAGGGCGAAGGCCAAATCACCGGAGCCATCTGCCTGCTCAGCGACTTGACGCAGCTAGCGGCGCTGCAACAGCAAGTGCAACTCAAAGACAATCTCGCCGCGCTCGGCGAGCTCTCCGCGGGCATCGCCCACGAATTCAAGAACGCCCTGGCCACCATTTCGGGCTACGCGCAGATGATTCAGGCGGAAGCCGCCGTCGGCGAAGTGGCGGAGTGCGCCGGAAAAATTCTCGAACAGACGCAGAGCATCACCCACGTGGTCACCGAATTTCTGAAATACGCGCGCCCGCTGGAAATCTCCAACGATGAAGTACAGCTCGGCAACACCATCGAACGCGTGGTTGCGGAAGTCAGCGAAGCCAATCCTCGCGTGCGCTTGCGCTCCGAAGGCCAGTTTGGCTGCGTAGCCGGCGACGAAGGCTTGCTGCGCCAGGCGCTTCTCAACCTGGCGCGCAATGCCGCGGAAGCTTGTGCCGACGCTGCGAACGGCGGGCGCGTGATTCTCCGCGGAGAGCAGAAAGCCGCTGAGCAAGGATCCTTGCAACGCATCACCGTCTTCGACAACGGACCCGGAATGACGCCCGCGGCCCTGCGAAAACTCTTCCGCCCGTTTTTCACCACCAAAGCCAGCGGCACCGGACTCGGCCTGGCGGTAGTGCAGAAAATCGTGGTGCAGCACGGCGGCCAGGTCGAAGCCCACAACCGCCCGGAAGGTGGGGCCGCCTTTATGATTACGCTACCCATGACTCGGGCCTGACCTGTGAGGCCCGGGAAGGCGTAGAATAAGAACAGCGTGAGGGAGAAAGCAGGGATCTATGTTTGCTACTTCTCGATGGAAAGCGGGTTTGCTTCTGCCGCTGCTGTGCCTGGCCGCGCCGGCGTTTGCGCAGATCCAACAGACCGGAGATCCCGTAGCTGACGCAGCGCGCAAGGCGCAAGCAGCGAAGAAAGACGCTCCGAAGCCGAAGAAAGTCTATACCGACGAGAATTTGCCGAAGGCTCCGCGCCCGACCGAGGAGCCCGCCGCAGCCGCCCCCGCTGCAACGCCGGACGGGCAAGCTCCCGCAGCAGGCGCCCCGGGCGCGACAGGCGCAGCGGGCACCGGCGACGCAGCCACCGCAAAGAGCGAAGAAGAAACCTGGCGAGGACGATTCAAGGCCCAGCGCGACAAAATTGCCCGCGCCGAAAAAGAATTGGGCATCCTGCAGCGAGAAACCGATAAAGCGCAGTTGCAGTATTATCCGGACCCGCAGAAGGCGCTGAGCGAGCAGAACAGCCGCAAAGACATCAACGAAAAAGACGCCAAGATCGCCGCCAAGCAGAAAGAAATCGCCGACCTCAAGCTCGGGCTCGATGATCTCGAAGATCAATTGAAAAAAGCCGGTGGCGACTCGGGCTGGGCCCGCGAATAGCCTTCCGCACTGTAGAGGCCGTCCTTTTAGGGCGGCCGTTCGCCACCTTATCCTCCGCGCTCTGTAGGGGCCGGGCTTTCCCGGCCCACTGTAAACGCCAGATGGATCGCACTGCCGTGCGCATCGTCAGCGTTGTGAGTCCGCATCTCGGGCTCCGAGGGTTCGGCCTCTCGCCCCGGATTTCCCTCATGGCACACGTCCGCTGAGTAGTCGGCAGGTACGCGTGCGATTCATGGTAGAAACAAAAGAGATGGAGCCACTCCTTCTAGTCGAAGACAAGAGCGAACTGCGCGCCATGCTCAAGAAAGCACTGGAGCGCGCGGGCTATGCCGTTGACGAAGCGCCTGACGGCACCGCAGCCATTCAGAAAGTGCGCACGCGGCGCTATCTGCTGGTGGTGACGGATTTGAAGATGCCCGGCGCCTCGGGCCTCGACGTGCTCCGCGAAACTAAAGCCGCGGACCCCACGATTCCGGTCATCCTGCTCACCGCATTCGGCTCCGTGGAAGAAGCGGTCACCGCCATGAAGGAAGGCGCGTTTGATTTCCTGCAAAAGCCGGTGGACCTGGAGCATTTGAAGCTGCTGGTGCAGCGCGCCGCGCGGCAGCAGGAATTGCTGCGTGAGAATCTGCTTCTTCGCGAAGAATACACCGCCCGTTACGGTTTTCCGCGCATCGTGGGCGAGCACGCTTCCATTCGCGAGATGAGCCAGCAAGTGCAGCGCGTGGCCGGCACCGATTCCACGGTGCTGCTGCTGGGCGAGAGCGGCACCGGCAAGGAATTATTCGCGCGCGCAGTGCATCATTTGTCGAACCGGCGCGACCAGCCTTTTGTGGCGCTGAACTGCGCGGCCATTCCGGAAGGACTTGTCGAGAACGAACTTTTCGGGCACGAGCGCGGCGCGTTCACCGGTGCGGGAGCGCGCAAAATCGGCAAGATGGACTTAGCGCATCACGGAACGCTGTTTCTCGACGAAATCGGCGAACTGCCGCTGGCCATCCAGGCAAAACTCCTGCGCGTTCTCGAGGAGCGGCGATTCGATCGCGTCGGCGGCACGCAAGAGATTGAAGTGGACGTACGCATCGTGGTGGCCACCAACCGCAACCTGCAGAAGCATGTCGAGCAAAAACTTTTTCGCGAAGATTTGTACTTCCGGATTTCCGCCGTGCCGCTGACCATTCCGCCGCTGCGCGAGCGCGGCGACGACGTGTTGCTGCTGGCCAATCACTTTCTCGATAAATTCAGCCGCGAGTTCGGCAAGCCGGGCCTCGAACTATCGAAGGATGCGCAGGAGCGGCTGCTGCATTATCCCTGGCCGGGAAATGTACGCGAATTGCAGAACACGCTGGAGCGCGCGGTGATCCTCGCGGACGGCACAGCCATTCGCGCGGACGGCCTGCAATTGCCGGCGGCCAAGCCGGACGCGGACATGATTCCGGCGGGCATGTTGCCGGAAAGCTTTAGTTGGAACGGGCCGCTCGAAGAAGTAACCGAGCGCGCCGTCGGCCACGTGGAACGCGTGGTGCTCGAAATGACCCTGCGCGAATGCAAATGGAACAAGACCCGCGCCGCCGAGCAGCTCGGCATCACCCCGAAAACCCTGTTGGCAAAACTGCGCAGCGCCGGCCTCGAAGAATAAAAGAGAAAATCCAGCGCAGAGACGCAGAGAACGCTGAGGCTCGCGGAGAAAGGCGCCGGCACTGTAGAGGCCGGGCTTTTAGCCCGGCCTTCCGGGCCGTCCTAAAAGGACGGCCCCTACAGCTTGTTGCCGATATGTAGCGCCACGGTGCCGAAGGTCCAGGCGCGAAATTCCACGGATTGGTAGCCGGACTGGGTCATGAGCGCGGCTAGCTCGCCGGGCTGAAAAAAGCGCGCTACCGATTTTGGCAGATAGGAATACGCGGCGCGGTCGCCGGAGATGAGGCCGCCGATTTTCGGGAGCACGGTGCGGAAATACCAGCGATAGAGATTGCCGAGGAGGCCGTCGGGGGGCTCCGTGAATTCGAGAATGGCAATGGTGCCGCCGGGCTTGAGTACGCGCTGAATTTCGCGGAGGCCGGCTTCGTAATTGGCGAGATTGCGGAAACCGAACGCGGTGGTCACCAGATCGAAAGAGCGATCGGCAAAGGGCAAGCGCAGCGCGTCCGCTTCAAGGAACGAAAGGGGGCCGGGCGCAGCGGCATTACTTGACGGCGCGGGCGTGGAGCTGCTGCCTAGGCTGGCTTGCGTGACGCTGCCTGAGCGGACTCGCGCGGCGGATTTTTCGCGGGCGCGCACGAGCATGGTATGGGCAAAATCCGCGCCGATGATGCGCGCGTTTGCGGAACGCGAAAGCGCCAGAGCCAGATCGCCGGTGCCGCAGCAAAGATCGAGCACGACGGCATCGCGGCGATCGAGGATTGGGCGCAACCGGGCAGCGGTGCGGGCACGCCACACACGATCGAGCTGCAGCGAGAGCAGATGATTCAGCAGATCGTAGCGCGGCGCAATCTGCGTGAACATCTCACGAACTTTTTTCGAGGCGTCGGATTCCGTGACCGCGCCTTCGGGACGCGTTCCCTTCACCGGCACGGCGGACTCAGGCATCGGACTTATCCGTGATCGTTGCGTGGGCAGCCGCGTGTGCAGCAAGCAACTGCGGCGCAAAGTGGAGCACGCGTTTGACAAGCTGCTCGTGAATCGCATCGTAAGAACGCGCTTTGCCGATGCGCGGCGAGAGCACAAAGCGCAACTTGCCGAAGCGCGCTTTTTTGTCCGAGCGCATCGCATCCAGAAAACGCTTCGGAGAAACGCGCGGCCACGGCGGCAGCGGACCGAGGCGGCGCACGAGCGAAACGATGCGCTCGACATCGTCCGCGCGCGTGATGCCCGCTTCGTGGCCGAGCAGCGCCGCGGTCACCATGCCCAATGCTACAGCTTCGCCGTGCTGGTAACGTCGATACTTCGTGAGCGACTCCAGTGCATGGGCGAAGGTATGCCCAAAATTCAGGATTTCGCGCAAGCCGGATTCGCGTTCGTCGCGTGAGACTACGCGCGCCTTGATTTCGACGCAGCGCGGGATGATGTAGCGGAGCGCATCCGCGTCGCGCCGCAAAACGCGGCCGAAATTTTCCTCGAGATAAGCGAAAAGTCTGGCATCCGCAATCACGCCGTACTTGATGACTTCCGCCAATCCGCCGCGAAACTCGCGATCCGGCAGCGTGCGTAGCACTTCGGGATCGACGAGCACGCGGTCCGGCGAATAAAACGCGCCGACTAGATTCTTCCCTTCCGGTAAATTCACGCCGGTCTTCCCGCCCACCGCGCTATCGACTTGCGCGACCAGCGTGGTCGGGATTTGCACCAACGCCACGCCGCGCAAGTAGCTGGCAGCGACATAGCCTGCGACATCACCTACAACTCCGCCGCCGACAGCAACGAGCAGCGACTTGCGGTCCGCGCCCGCGCGCGACAACGCGCGGCTGACGGACTCGACTGTGCGCAGGTTCTTGTGCACTTCGGCATCGTCGAAAAGGTGCAGGTTGCTGGCACCGTTGCGCCCCAGCGCCGAGCGCAGCTTCCCGCCAACGGCACGCCAGACCTTCGGCGAAGAAAGCAGGTGCACGCTCGAGAATTTCCCGAGCGACGCGATTTCTTGGCCCGCCCGGCCGAGGACGCCCGTTCCGCACACCACTAAATATTTCCGCGACGACGACTTGACCAGAATGCGCGTGGGCTTCATTGGGGAGCATTTGGAATGTAGCACACGCGCGTGCGTCGGCCGAAACGCGGCGGATTGCTGTGGGTCGACCACGACGCTTCGCGATCTGCTGGTCGGTCTGGCGAGTCTGCGTGGCACCGGACGCCAATCTGGAGATTGGCGTTCCCAGGGGACGCGAGGGTCCCGGACAGTTAAAGTTTAACTTTAAGGTCGGACTGGAAATGGGAGGTGTACCCCCCATGTTTTCGTAAAGAGTGCGCAAGTTAGTGATTGTGCGGGACTTGCCTTTCGGTCTGGTGCAAAAGAGTGTCGCAAGAGCGTGTAAATTATTGAAAACACTAGGACGCAAATTTGCCGGAGTGTACAGGAGAATGCTGCAGAGTGCGGATGGTGCGTTTCGCTTTCGGAATCCGGTGCGGGTCACGGTATTATGGCGGCCGATGTTGCGGTCGACCGCTGCTTCCCTGAAAGTCTTAGAAACCCGGGAGATAAGAACCCTTGATGCCACGAATGACGATGCGACGAATGACGCCGCGAATGACACGACGACCGCTTGCTGGTTTGATTCTGGTGTCGGCGTGCGGGGTTGCCAGCTTTGGGCAGGCTGCGCCTGCCGCGCCTACGGCTCAAGCGCCGGCTACTGAGGAGCAGGAAACGCCCAAGGCGGCTGCGCTGCCGACTAAGAACGATTACAGCAAAGGCGAGACGTGGCTGTGCCGGCCGGGGCGGCAGGATGCTTGCGCGGTGGACCTGGCCACGACAGTGGTCTCGGCGGACGGGAAGCTGACGCCAGAAGCTTGGGCGGCTGATCCAAGTGCGCCGATCGATTGCTTCTATGTTTATCCGACGGTGTCGAGGGATCCGAGTGGGAACAGCGACATGATTCCCGGGTCTGAAGAACGGGGCGTAATACAGGCGCAGTTTGCGCGCTTCGCGTCCAAGTGCCGGCCCTATGCACCTTTGTATCGCCAGGTGACCCTCACGGCGCTGAGAGCGGCGGCGGCCGGGTCACCCATCCCCGTGGACCGGGCGCTGGCGTATGGCGACGTGCTGGACGCCTGGAACTATTACCTGGAGCACGACAACCACGGGCGCGGCGTGGTGTTAGTTGGGCACTCGCAGGGCGCGAGCGTGCTGACGGCGCTGATCAAGTACGAGATTGACGGCAAGCCGGTGCAATCGCGCATCGTTTCGGCGTTGCTGCTGGGAACCAGCCTGCCGGTGCCGAAGGGCAAAGATGTGGGCGGGGCGTTTCAGCATGTGCCGCTGTGCCATGCGGCTACGCAAACAGGCTGCGTGATTACGTACGCGACGTTTCGAGCGACGGATCCGCCGCCACTGAACACGCGATTCGGCAAGGTCACCGGTGACGGCATGATTTCCGGGTGCACGAATCCGGCTGCGCTGGCGGGAGGCAGCGGCGAGCTGCACGCTTATCTGCGGGGGAGCGGTCTAGGCTTTGTGTCGTCTTCCGAGGCGGTGCCGGGGCCTTGGGTCAAATCCGGGCCACCGATTACCACGCCATTTGTCCGGGTGCCAGGATTGCTGACCGGTGAATGCGTTAGCAACGATAGCGGTTCGTATCTTGCGGTCAGCGTGCATGGCGACCCTGCGGGCCCTCGCGCTAGTGACATCACGGGGGACGTGGTGGTTGGCGGACAGGTTTTGCATGATTGGGGATTGCATTTGATTGATGTGAATGTGGCGATGGGGAATTTGCTGGAGATTGTAGAGGCGCAGGGGAAGGCGTATTTGGCGGCGACGAAGAAATAGGCGGTGTTGGGGTGCGAGCAACGGGCTGGCTGATGAGTCCTTTCGTAGGATTCTGGTTCAACGAATTCGGCCGCCCTAAAAGGACGGCCTCTACACGGGTTCGGAGCCGGGGCTTGCTTTGAGGACAACGGGTTAGCTGTGCCCAGAGATCACAAAAAGAAACCGTGCGTTTGTTCGCACGGTCAAAGCATTCACCATCCCGAGAGCAAAGCTCTCGAAATACGGCATGGAGCGTGCAACTATCCGGGCTGCACCTGCCGCGAATACAAACCAGCCAAGCCAGGCAAATCCGGCGACGCATAGGTCTTCTGCGGGCCGGGGACTCAGAGGAAAACCGAGGAGGGATTTCATCTGGCAAAAAGCGCCGGAAAATGGGGATTTCATCCCGCTAAAACGGCGGGATGCCGGGGAGTTCTCTCTGCGCAGGCCGACCGCTTCACAGGAAGTGAAGCGGGGAGAAAAACCGTCGGCTTGCTCCGTTCGAGATGACAGGTGGTGCAAGTCGGAAAAAGAGAGGGCCGTCGCTTACAAGGGCGAAGAGTGGTTAGCGAGATTGCAGTTGCTTGATGGATTCGAGGAAGACGTGGCCTACGATGGCCAGGCTGCGGGGGCTGATTTTGTCCATGGCGTCTTGGGGGGTGTGCCAGTAGTCGGCAGCGGCATCGAGGGCGATGACGTCGGCGGAGGGGACGTTGCGTTTTAGGAAAGAGTCGTGGTCGTCGGAGACGGGAGAGGATTCGTTCACGAAGACGGCGGTGTACCCGAGGCGGGCGGCGGTGGACCAGATGACGTCGACGAGGTCTTTGGTGGAATCGGATTCGCGTTTGATGCGCAGGTTGCGGCCGCCGACGATGTCGGCGAGGAGGAAGGCGCGGATTTTTTTGAGGTCGCCGCTGTTGGCGAAGCGGGCGGCCATCTGGCGGCTGCCGTAGCGATTGTCGGGATCTTGCCATTCTTTGCGTACGGCTTCTTCGCCGTCGAAAAAGGCGATCCAGACGGCGTAGCGGCCGTGCTGGGTGCAGAGATGGCGGGCCAGCTCGAGCATGACGGCGGTGGAGGAGCCGGCATCGTCGGCGCCTACGAAGTTGTCGAGGCGCTTGGTGTCGTAGTGCGTGCCGAGGAGGATTGCCCCGGGTTTCTCGCCGGGAATTTTGACCAGAAGATTCTTCATGGGGAGGCGACCGGCTGGGGTATCGGCGTTGAAGGAATCGGTTTCGACGGTGCAGCCGTAGCTTTTGAGTTCGGTCTCGAGAAAATTCTGGAGTTGGACGATGGCTGGCGAGCCGGAGGGGCGCGGGCCGAAGTTGACTTGCTTGGCGACGAGGTCGTAGGCGCGCTTGCCGTCGAAGCCGGCGGTTTTCTCGGGTGAGGGAGCGTCGGTGGCGGCGACGACTTGGGGCGGAGGGATGGCTATGGCGGCCATGAAGGGGGGCGATGGAGGTCTGGCGGCGTCGGAGGAGGCGTTAGCTTTGCAGCCTGAGGAGAAGGGCAGCGTGGTAAAGAAGAAAAAAGCGGAAAGGAAGATGCGCTCGCGGCGAACGCGTGGCGCTGGCGTCGGGGTTGACGCTGCACAGCCAATTCGGGGCTCAGGGTAAACAGAAATGGGTGTGCCACCAGGAAAGGTAGGCATTTAGCGGGCCTCCGCGGTTTCGGCTGCGAGACGGCGGTTGCGCCGCCGAACGACCACGGCGGAAACGCCAATGCTCACGAAATACAGGACCACCATGGGAGACATGAAGAGAAGCATGGTCATGGCGTCCGGCGTAGGCGTCACGATCGCCGCGACAACCGTAATGATCAGCATGGCGTAGCGGAAATTGCTGATCAGGAATTTGGGCGTGACGATGCCGAACAGCGAGAGGAAGAAGACCAGCACGGGAAGCTCGAACAACAAGCCAAGGACCAGCAGAATCGTCAGAGTGAGATCGAAATATTCGCTGACGCTGATCATCGGCACGACACCCGAAGGCTTGATGTGACTGATGAACGGCAGCGGCATGCCCTGGAAGCTGACCAGGAAATAAAGCACGCGCGGAAGCGCGACAAAATAGCCGAAGGCCACGCCGGAGAAGAACAAGAAGACCGCGGAAAAGAGAAAGCCGGTGATGGCGCCGCGCTCGTGCTTGTACAGCGCCGGCGCGACGAACAGCCAGATTTGATAGAGCACGTAGGGCGATGCCAGCGCGATGCCCATGTAGATGCCGAAGGAAATCATCAAATTCAGGTACGCGGCGGGATGCGTGTAAATGAGTTTTTCGTCGAGGTGCGCTTCATGCAGCGCCTTGATCATCGGCGCGATCACAAAACGAATGAGGTAGTTGGAAAGGTAGAAGCCGACGAACGCGCCGACGGCGATGGCGATGAGGGAGTTGATGATGCGCTTGCGGAGTTCGCTTAGGTGCTCGAAGAAAGTCATGGCGCCGCCGGATTCTTCGGGCGGAGCTACGGCGGCAGGGGTGGACGTTTCAAGCTGGTCGGTTGGTGTCATGAGAGGGGGTCATAAGAGTGGCGTCAGGGTGAGATTCATGAGCCAGGCCAGAAGAGGCTTCGGATTCCGGCGAAGTCTCGGCGGCGGGTTCTTCGGTGGAACGCGGCACGGATTCGGGAACGGGGGTGATGACCGGCCCGGTTACGGCAGGTTCGGCAATCACGGAGGCTTCGGTCTGGCGCGTATCGATCGGGACGCCATCGGCGGTGTATTCGGTGGCAGGGGTTTCTGTGCCTGGCGGAGTGCCTTGGCTGGCCGGTTCGGCGGGTGTTGGTTCGGCGGCAGCGGAGCCGGCGGCGACTTCGGCCTGCTTTTTGCGCTCGGCGAGCATGGCCTGGCGCTCGAGGTCGCGCATTTCCGTCTCGAAGGCGCTTTTGAAGTCGCCAGAGGCTTTGCGGAACTCAGCCATGAGCTTGCCCAGCCCCCGCGCGAGTTCGGGAAGCTTCTGCGGCCCGAAAACAATCAGGACCACGACGAAGATGATGATCATGTGCGGGATGCTGAACATAGCTCTGCGGAGACCGCGCGGCTCTGAGGAGACCGTTGGGAACCCCACTGGCATCATAGAAAGGGCTTGCGATGGTGTCAAACAGGCTCTTGCTGGGTGCTTGGCGGGCGATGGGCAAGCGCTGTGCTATACTGGTGAAATCGAGTGGTCACGCGAGGTAATAATGAGACCAGAGCGTCGCGGACTGGTAGTAGTAGCCGTAGTGCTAGCGTTATCTGCTTCCCTGGGCTGGGTTTACGGCCCCAATGCCAAGGCGACAACGGCCTCGGCAGACACCTTCCAGGACTCGGTGCGGCAATTCACCAAGGTTCTGGACGTGGTGCAGTCGAATTACGCCGAGACCGTCGATGTGGACAAGTCGGTCTACGACGGCGCGATTCCGGGCATGCTGCGGGTGCTCGATCCGCACTCCAATTTCTTTGACGCCAAGCAATTTGCGCTGCTGCGCGAAGACCAACGCGGGAAGTATTACGGCGTTGGGATGGTGGTAGCGCCGCGCGAGAATCATACCGTGGTGATGGCGCCGTACGTGGGCTCGCCGGCATATAACGCCGGGCTGCGGCCGGGCGACGTGATCATCCGCGTGGACGACAAGAGCACGGACGGGCTGAGCACCAGCGAAGTCGCGGACATGCTCAAAGGGCCAAAGGGCACGATCGTCAAGATTACGGTGAGCCGCGAGGGCTACAACGATTCGCTGGTCTTCACGGTGACGCGCGATGAGATTCCGCGCCATTCCGTGGATATCACCTTCATGCTGAAGCCGGGCGTTGGGTATGTGCGCCTTTCGGGCTTCAACGAAACTACCGACCGGGAAATCGCAGAAGCTTTGAAGCAGTTGAACGCGCAGAATCTGGACGGGCTGATTCTGGATATGCGCGGCAATCCGGGCGGGCTGCTGAACGAAGCGGTGGCCGTCGGCGATATGTTCCTGGACAAGAACCAGCTGATCGTTTCGCATCATGGCCGGACGTCGCCGGAGCGGCGCTACTTTGCGGTGCGCGGCAACCAGGGCGTTACCGTGCCGCTGGTGATTCTGGTGAACAATAATTCGGCATCGGCGACGGAAATTGTTTCCGGAGCGGTGCAGGATCACGATCGCGGGATGATCGTGGGTGAGACCACGTTTGGCAAGGGATTGGTGCAGACGGTCACGCCGCTCAGCGAAAACACGGGATTGGCGCTGACTACCGCGCGCTACTACACGCCGAGCGGGCGATTGATTCAGCGCGATTACAAGTCCGTTTCACTCTACGAATATCACTACGAGCGCAAAGTGCCGGAGCATCCGACGGAAGTGCGGCTGACCGACAGCGGGCGCCAGGTGACTGGCGGCGGCGGCATCACGCCGGACGTCGTGGTGACCACGCCCAAGCTGAACAAGTTCCAGCAACTGCTGCTGCAGAGTGATGTGCTCTTCCCGGCGGAAACGGGCGTCGGCGGATTCACGCGCTTTTACCTGGGCTCGAAGCCGGCGATCACCAAGGAGTTCGAAGTCGACGACAACCTGATGCGCACTTTCCGCGAATACTTGAGCAAGCACAACGTGCGCTACACCGAACCCGACTTGGCGGAAAACCAGGAATGGGTGAAGCGCAAGATCAAGCAGGAAGTGTTCATGTCCACGTTCGGCCAGCAGGAAGGCTTTAAGGTTTTGCTGGAGGCGGACCCGCAGGTGATCGCGGCCGTGGACGCGATTCCGCAAGCACGTGCGCTGTACCAAAACGTGAAGAAGATCATCGCGCAGCGCTCCGGAAGCCCGGTCGAACAGCCGTAACGCGATTGACCGCACAGCGTTTCTCCGGCGTAGTTGGCAACCTCGCAATCGTTTGCTAAAATTTGCATTGCTGCTCGTGGGCGAGTAGCTCAGTTGGGAGAGCGCCTCGTTCGCAACGAGGAGGTCGCCGGTTCGACCCCGGTCTCGTCCACCAACTTTTCAATAACTTACGCCGCGTTAGGAACTATCCGCAGTAGGCCGGGTTGGCCAACTGAGGCTCACTCCAAACGGGCCATGACCAGTCAGAAATTCTTGAATGCTTCGCGGAGAATGCGGCACCGGGTCCGGCCATGGACTTGACGCTCATGCAACGCAGTTACCCAGCCATCCCGAAGTCAAAATCTCCAAAAAATTATTTCGCCCATACTCGTTTCCCGAAGGGAGAGGGCACGCTCCGCCAGAGTCGAGTCTCGTGAGACCCGATTGCAGGCAGTCTGGCGGCAGACTAGTTTGTCAGCGACTTGCCGTTGTTCCAAAACTACGGGCAGCCCTTCCACAAACTTATTTGCTCAACTGCGCTATCGCGATCTCGCCATTTGTAGTTTGGGGTGTTCTTTTCGGGCGTGGGAATTCTCCCAGCGCGAGGGGTCTTGTCTTCCGGAATGCCGCGGCATAGTATCGTTACCAGCCACTAGCGGCGAGGGAATGGCTAGCGCCGGGCGATCTGAGAATACAGTTCATCGCTACTCACCCGCACAAACACTGGACTTACTTTGGAGGAGAAATTCCCTCATCGGGCAGTATAAACGGTCTCAAGCACTTCGCTATCCTCGTCAAGGCAAGTTCAAGGTGGAGTACGTGCAGGGGCATCTATGGAGGACTTATCGATGCGAATCCACTACCTCGTCACCGGGATCATTGCGATCTTGGTGGCATCAACCTCACCTACCTGTGTACGCGCTCAACGCGAATCAACGCGAACCGAACAGCACGCAGGTGCCCGTAGAACAGGTCACTACAGGTTGTTTGACCTAGGAACCCTAGGTGGACCGCGCAGCTCCTTTTCCTTTGGCGCAGCCATAATTAATGACAGAGGCGAGGCGACTGGGTTTTCCGATACCGCGGCTGCAACTCAAAACGACACCGGTTTTGCGTGCCTGGATCCGTTTGTCATTGGCGCGTTCTTTTGGCACGACGGACATTTGGATTTGCTGCCTGGCCTCTCGCAAGGTTGTAGCCTCCCAACACAGATCAACGACCGGAGCGAGATCATCGGAATCTCGCAGAACGGAGTCATCGACCCGCAGACCGGATTTATCGAGGACCGGGCAGTGGTCTGGAGAGATGGGCGGCCAAACGACTTGGGAACATTCGGCGGCAATCAGAGCATCACAACGGCGATCAACCGTCGAGGGCAGATCGTCGGATGGGCGGAGAATAGTATTCCCGACCAGCTGTCTCTCCTGGGTGGGACGCAAACTAGGGCTTTCCTGTGGCAAGACGGGAACTTGCTCGACCTAGGCACTCTCGGCGGGCCAGACGCCTTCGCCAACTACATCAACGACCGTGGGTGGGTGGTCGGTGATTCTTTCCTCGATTCAAATGTGAATTCGGTCACAGGCCTCCCAACCGTTGTCCCGTTTCTGTGGCGCAACGGAGTGATGACGAACTTGGGAAACCTTGGGGGCACCTTCGGAGAGGCGCTGCAAATCAACAACCGCGGGCAGGTCCTCGGCAATTCCGATTTGCCAGGGGATCTTGTGTCGCATCCCACTTTTTGGGAGAACGACAGGCTGATTGACCTAAACACCTCCAGTGTTGGAGGCAGTCTCCTGACAGCGAATTGGCTCAATGAAGAAGGCGAGGTCGTGGGGGCAGCGGACTTCACATCCGTAGGCGGACCCGCATTTGGTGGTGCCATGTGGCGAGAAGGAGTACTCATCAACATTGACAAGGAAGACAGTGCTTGCGGCGTAGAAGCTTGGGGAAAGAACGATCGCGGCCAAGCAATCGGCTCTGCCCATTGCTTGGGTGAGTCCCACGCCTGGCTCTGGAGTCACGGCCATGCGATTGATCTCAATACCCTTGTTCCTTCCAATGCCCCGCTCCGTCTAGTCTACGGAATCATGATTAACAACCGCGGAGATATTGCCGGAGTTGGTGTTCCACCCGGCGTATCAGACGCGGATGCTTTGGCCTCCGGGCACGCCTTTATCCTCGCAGTGGTTGACGACGGCGATGCTCCGGCTGACGACAGTGATTCAACGACCGATGCGATTTATCGGCCCGTTGCCGGTTCAGCCCGCTCGCAGAGCTTTGATCCCCCCACGAGAGAAACAATGATGAAGTTGCATGAACTCGTGGCGGCGCAGCTTCACCCCTTCAGCATGAGGAGGCGCGGACTGCACCAACCGGCTCGCCTCAGCCCCACACCGCACTAGGCACTAGGTGATTAGCATCCGATTGTAGGGCTCAGTCGCCGCTAGGTGGCCCCTCTGCGGTTCTGAATGCGCTGAGGGGACAGTCGCCCCACCCACGCCACACAGAACGGCGTTGGTCTAGGTAGGCGTGGCGTTCGGTATCTGTCATATCGAGCCCGCGCCGCTCGATGCAATGTTCCGGACTCGCGGAAGCAACGATTCAACGTTCGGCGGCGGAGGCGGCAGGGTGCCGTAGCGAGCGTGGGTCGCGGCTGTCTGGGGCGTTGAGTCGGCACAGACACTTCCAACGCCCGGATACCATCGAAACTTCCCGCCGCGTATCCGTAATTGCGGACAAGCAATTGCGAACAGAGTGAGGAGTGGGCGCGTGCCCCCCGCGTGTACCTCACTCGTGCGATCCTGACAAGTGGTGAGCCAAGTTTCGAGTGGTAGTCCAAGTAGGCCAACCAAGCGACTTACCCCTCGACGTAAGTGATTGCAGCACCACGCCTTAGAGTTTTATCCGCCTCGTTCGCAACGAGGAGGTCGCTGGTTCGACCCCGGTCTCGTCCACCAATCTATCTGGCATGGCCAGGCAATTCTCGCGCTGGCCATCGACTTCCTCACCTTTATGGACTTGGAACGCCTGCCCGACCGCGTGCGCACGCGCTTCTTCTGATTCCTGGCAATTTTAGACGCCGCCGGCTATCCCGCCACGAGGCGCAACGCCTCGTCAATGGCCTGCTGCGCATTGCCGGGCTCGGCGAGCTTGCCACGCGCCGACTCCGCAGTCCCGCCGCCTTTGCCACCCACCTTATCGAGGACCTGCTTCAACAGCGCCGCCATATCTCGCTGCGCTGAGGGATGCTGAGAGAAAAACACATGGCCGCATTCCGTACGCGCCACCAGTGCCACGGTCTTTTCGTTTTTCGCGAGTTCCGCTGCAAACACGCGCGCGAACTCTGCCGGTGCCTCTCGGAACACGCGAGAAACGACGTGCAATCCGTTCGCCCCGGCCGGGGTGCTCTGCACCGCAGCTTTCGCTTCTGCCTCGGCGAGCTGCAACAGCCACCGCCGCGCGCTTTTGAAATGCGCGTCGCGCTCGTTCACCACCCGCTGCGCCGCCGCCGCCAAATCATCCGGCGCGCACTCCAACGCATCCGCTGCATGACGCAGCAGCGCAAAGTCCCGCCGCGCCAATCCCGCGCCGCGCCCGCCGCAGGCAAACTCCACTCGCCAGTCCTGCCGCATCTTCATGCACCGCCGCACCAGCATCGTGCCGATCTGCCCGGTGCGTTTGACGTGCGTCCCTCCGCACGGCTGCAAATCGATCCCCTCGATGTCAATCGCGCGCAGAATCCCCGCTCGCTGCACTTCCTTGCGCACACCGCGCTCCGCAAATTCCTCCGCCGTGCCATACCGCACATTCACCGCGCGATCTTCGAAGATCACCAGATTCGCCGCCCGCTCCGCACCCTCCAGCACGTCTTCCCGCGGCTCCCGCCCGCGCAAATCAATCGTGCAAATCTCCGCGCCCAGATGAAACGAAACCGTCGGCAATCCGAAGCGCTCCTGAAACACCGCCGACAAAAGATGCTGCCCGGTATGCTGCTGCATATGATCGAACCGCCGCGGCCAATTTACATGCCCTTCGACACGTCCTTTGCACAGCGGCCGGTCGATGATGTGCAGAATCGTTTCGCCTTCGTCGATCACGTCCAGAACTTTGGCGTCCCCGCTCCCATCATTGATGCATCCCAGGTCATGCGGCTGCCCCCCCGACGTCGGATAAAACGCCGTGGCATCCAGCAGCACGCCCCACGCCGGCGCCGTCCGCCCGGTATCCCCGCCCACCGGAGCCGGTTCGCAGCCCACAATCTCCGCCGCAAAATCGCGCTCGAAAGAATCGTCGTAGTAGAGCCGTCGCGTGGTCATCGCTTCACGCCTGCAGCGCCCGCTGCCACGCTTCGGAATATTTGTACCCGCTGCCGGTGTTGAAAAGCACTACTGTGTCGGCAGGCCGAATCCACCCGCTCGCCGCCAGCTTCCGCGCCGCAATCACCGTCGCAGCACCTTCCGGCGCCGCAAAGATTCCTTCGAGGCGAGCCAGTTCCTTCCCTGCCTCCAGCATTTCATTGTCGGACACCGTCAACGCCGTTCCATTCGTCTGCTTCAGCATCTTCAGAATCAACAAATCGCCCAGCGGCCCCGGTACGCGCAACCCCGAAGCAATCGTCGTCGCATTCGCAAAAAAGTCCGCCGACTCCCGATGCGCTTCCCACGCTTTCACAATCGGCGCGCATCCTTCCGCCTGCACCGCCACCATCCGCGGCCGCTCCGCTCCAATCCAGCCCATCTCCTGCATCTCGTCAAACGCTTTGCACATCCCGATCAACCCCACTCCCCCGCCCGTAGGATAGAAAATCACGTCCGGCAATCGCCCCCCGAATTGCTCCCACAATTCGTACCCCATGGTCTTCTTGCCCTCCACGCGATACGGCTCCTTCAGCGTCGAGACGTCATACCATCCTTCGCGATCCTTCCGCTCCGCCACGTATTTCCCGCAATCCGAAATCAGCCCATTCAGTTTCACCACCTGCGCGCCAAACGCCTGGCACTCCATCACGTTCGCCGACGGCGTATCCGCCGGCATCACGATCACCGCTGGCAGCCCCGCCGCCGCCGCGTACGCTGCCAGCGCTCCTCCCGCATTCCCCGCCGTAGGAGCCGCCAGCGCCTTCGCGCCTAGCTGTTTCGCGCGCGTCACCGCCGCCGTCATCCCCCGCGCTTTGAACGATCCCGTAGGATTCAGGCCCTCATCCTTCACATACAACTTCGCCACGCCCATCGACGCGCCCAGCCGCGTCGCAGGGATCAGCGCCGTCATCCCCTCGCCCAACGTCACCGGCGCATCGTCCGGCAACACTTCCGCATAACGCCACAAATTCCGTGGCCGCGATTTCAGCGCTTCCAGATTCAGCGTTTTCGCCGCGCGCTTCAGGTCATAGCGCGCCAGCAGCGGCTTCCCGCAAGTGCATAAGTGCTGCTCGGTAGTGGCATCATATTGCTTGTTGCAAGCAGAGCACTCCAGCTTGGTCACATTAGGCATAAGCCATGATTTTACCACACGCCACTTTTGCCCCAGCCTCGCCGCCGCACCTGCCGCAGCGCAGCTCAGGCCAGCCCCAGGCAGATTCGCACCTGCTCTGCAATCCTGCCCAGCGTCTCCTCTGGCAGCACGCCTAGCCGCGGATAGCGCAGCAAAGCTTTTTCCAGCGTCGTAACCTGGTCGCACTTCGCCCAACAAGCGAAATGCAAGTTGCCCTCGCCCTTCTTGATCGGCACACGCATGCTGAATGGTTTGCGCTCGACGGTCGTGATGCCCACCACGCAAACGTCCAGCGCAAATCGGTTGAGCGGGTCAATCGAAAGGACGATCGCCGGGCGAGGCTTGTCCAACTGTACGATGTACACTTCGCCCCGTCTTGGAAACCAGCCCGCTGCAGGCGCACCCATCAGTCCCGCCCAAACGTCCGCAGCGATTCCTTCTGAAACGCTTTCTCTGCCCTGCGGTCGCCCTTCGCATTCGCAAAAAAGGCTGCTGCTTCCGCGGAAAGCTGTTCGTACTGCTCCTGCAGCATGGCCAGCCGCAGCAATTCGTTCACCCGCTCGCTCGCCGACCGTTCGCCCTTCGTCTCCGCAACGTAAGCGTCCAGATCCTCTTCGATCGTAAAACTCTTAGCCTTCCTCATATCTATCCTCGTATTATATATAGTAGGCGCGCCGGCTAACTTCCGTCAAGTCACTCTCCGCATTCTCTTGCTCCGATCTCCCTCATCTTCCCTCTTTGTAGACGCCGTCCTTTTAGGGCGGCCTGTAGCGGCTTCGGCTCCGAACCCAAGTAGCATCGGCGCGTCATTTTTTCGGCTCGCGCGGAGCATCCTGTTTCTTGTACGCCGGCAGATCCGGCGTCGGGTAATACACCTTGCTTCCGCCCGCCTTCTTCACTTCATCCTCGAACGTCGTCCCGTAGTCCTTCTCCCCAGACAACGCATACGCCTGCCGCTTGTAATTCCAGTCCTTCGGGTTCAGCCGCTGCGCTTCCTTGAAATGCGCAATCGCCTCCGGCAGCCGCCCAGCCTTGTACAAATACTCGCCCAGCCCGAACTCCGCCGCCGCCATCGCAAAATCCGCATTCCCCGCGCTCAGCTTTGTGCGCAGCTTCTCTTCGCTCATCGCGTAGACGCTCTGCGATCCTTTCTCCACCCAATCCTGCAGCGCCGTCAAATACGGCTCCGAATCCAGCCCGCTGAACCTCTTGAACCGGTCATCCACGAACGCCACTTCATTCGGCCGCACGATTTTCCCGCCTTCGTCGATCCACACTCCCGTCGGGACATTCACCATGTTGTAGAGCTTGGAGACTTCGTGCCGTTCGTCAATCAACGCCGTGTACGTCGGTTTCGCCGCCGTAATCCACGGCCCCGCATCTTTCACTCCGTTGGTATCCTGCGCCACTGAGACAATCTCAAAATTTTTGTCCTTCAGCTTCTCGTAAATTGCTTGCCACCCGGGCAAGTCGTAGCGGCACCCTCACCAGGACGCCCATGTCACCAGCAAAACTTTCTTCCCGCGAAACTCCGCCAGCGAACGAGCCTTCCCCGCCATATCCGGCAAAGCAAAATCCGGCGCGATCAACGACGCCAAACCCTGCCCCCCGCCCCCTAACCTTTGATCCGCCCGCAACCCGAAATACCACACCGAATCAGCTGCATCCCGGACGACCGGTTGCTGTACCAACCCGGCAAACGCCGTCAGATGAAACCACGTCGTCCCGCCATCCTCACGGACAAACTCCCCCCGCCGCGCCTTAGGCAACGGAAAACAAAGCTCATCCCGGCAAACCCCTTGCGGCTTCAACGCAAACCGCGTAGCCCGCGTCAAATCCCCAGTAGTAACCCACAACTCCGCCCCCTCCACCCGCGCCCCAGCAATCTCGGTGGCCACCTCGTCATACACAATCGTAGCCCGCGTCTCCGCCGCCCGCGCCCCACCGCCAGCAATCATCATCGCCATCATCCCAGCCCCCACCATCCCCAATCTTCTCAGCATCGACTCTCTCCTCTATTCGCGCCCGAGATTGTACCGGAGTCGGCCCATGGCGTCCCTGCTCGACGTCTGGTTATCATATAATTTGCTCCCCCTGTTTTTCGTAAGTGCGAATTCTAAAGAACTTAAGCTTCTCTAACAATCGTTGGTACTAAAAGCAACTTGACCCTGTAAGGGCCGGCTAGCACAGTCAACTAGTCAGTCCGTTATCTTACAGGCTCCCCCCGCCTGTCCCTTGAGGACCTTGTGGAAATCGCTGCCATCCTTCGAGATCGTCTCGCAGATTCCCCTCTCGTTCGTCGTGTCACGGCATTGCTACTGATTGTGCTCAGTGCCCTCTGGCTCAGCGCAAATGACGTAGCACCCGCCAAGCTCCTGGCCATCGCCGTGATCTTTGCGCTGCTCGTTGCCCCCCTGATTGCGCCCCGCAGACATCGCTATCTTCGAAAACCGGGCAAGGATCTCGAAGTCACTAACGGCGATTCGCAAAGAAATCGAGGAAAACCAGAAATGTCCAAGCTTCCCTATTCTCCGCCGCGCTTAATCGAGCTTGAGCCTAGAGCCCGGGATACCGGGCGCTGCTGAATCCTTTCAAGCGGTGCCGCACCCTCGGTTTTTGAGGGTGGGGGTTTTGACTTTCTTTCTTCTCTTTAGGGGCGGGGGTTTCAACCCCCGCATTCCGGCCACCCGCACAAAGCGCTTCAGCCCCTGAAGAAAGCCTCACAAACCGTCCCGCGCGGCCGCCTTGCCTTCGCCTAATGGTCCCGACGTTTGGACGTTTCAACGTTCAGATACGCAGTTTGTATCCCGGACGAATCTACGGGACGTTCAGACTTTTAGTCTTGCATTTCTCAGCCCGCTCACGCCCACCCGTCATTTGCGTCGTCTGCATCCCGGACGGTTTTGCGGGACGTCTCGACCCTCAGGACGTGTCAACGTTCGACCTGTCATTCCCCGGGCGCCGTTTGCCCGGGGAATCTGCTTTTCGTCTCTAACCCGCTCCACACTAGCGGCGATTTTCCTATTGTTCAGCCCACCTTCTTCGGCGAGATAGCCGAATGTCGGTGGTGAAGGAGTCGCTCAAATGGGGCCGCATGGCACTCAGCAACGATCCCGAAGCGAGTCAACCGAAGAGTGGGACAAGATACGAGAAGGCGGGAGAGAAGAGTGAGGCAAGAGCCCACCCTTTCTGCAAGAGGCGCAGAAAAGGATGGGCACCCGGAGGTCTCTAGTTGGTTGAGCATGACCCACCCGCCAAAATGAAAAAAAAGATAAGCCTAAAAAAATATGCAAAGAAACTATCACTGCAACGGTTGCAATTTGATGAAGCGGTGTCGGCATTATCGAAGGCTAATCCAATGCCGAAATCAAAAGTAAAACGAGATAAATAACTTCTGTTATCCAGGGCTAAAATATCATCTGGAGGAATCATGGATGATACCAGCAAGCCCCAAAAATCACGTCGCACAATAAAACGACGTTGGGCACTAATGTCGCTGCCCAATCAACTTATGGTTGTCGCCACAATCGTTATCGCTGTCGCGGCCACAGTGAATTTAGCTGTTGCTGCTGCTATGTGGAATGAAATGCGCAGCGGGGGCAGGGACACTCACGAATTAGCTGTGGCCGCTAGAGACGAATGGCGAGAACAGAACGAAGTAAAGTCGTTTTTTCGAGACAGCTTCTATCAACCCCCAACTCGCCCTTGGATCGGAATCATCGGTAACGCTCTGTCTGTCAAGCAAGTGGAGCCGATGCGGATGTGGAGAGTGTCGTATCAGATTAAAAATTATGGAATGTCTCCAGCCCGAAGGGTCATTCATTCTTATGAAATTCAGAGTGGAGAAATACCTAAGTGGAGCGGCCATGTTTGTGAAGATATTGACGCTGCTCATGTGAGTAATCCTAAGGAGCCTGCCGATGTTGTTTTTCCGACGGAAAGTTTTTCCTTTTCAGATACTGTGCAGGCTACGAATCCATTAGAAAACGGAAAGAAATGGCTCGTTGTGCGGATCGCGTACCACGATGTCTCAGGACCTAAGAGTCAGGGATGTGTGGCCCTGTTCTATTCTCTTGATAGTTCTAAAGTTGTTGGGGCCGAATCTTATTGAAACTCGGGGCGGGTGGATCACCCTAAGGCTAATTGGATGAAGGCATCGGCTCCTATCGCCGAGTAGACTCGGTTGCGCTAACGACCAAGGCTCGGAAAAAGGAGCCGAGCAATGTTAATTATAGGTTGTGATTTTCATACTCGCGATCAGCAGATTGCCATGGCCGGCACGTGATCGACCGGACGAGCGTTTAGAGCACTATTCTGGGACTATAATCACGGCACTTATGTCTCTTGCTCCAGGCGGTTGAGGATGGAGGCTGCCAATGAGCAGCAATTTCTGTGTAATCGGTGCGGTTCTGTTTGTTTGTGGGTCCTGTTACGCTCAAGCACCAACCTCGGACGTTCAAGTCCCCTCCATTACGAATAAGAATTCCTCCATGAAATTGGAAGATTCAACTCCCGTCATGTTGCGTACCAAGCAGGACCTTTCTTCCGCAACGGTTAAGGCAGGTGATCGCGTCCCTTTCCTCGTCGTCAGGGACGTAAGAGTCGCAGATTTGATTGTCATTCCTCGGGGTGCGGACGCCTGGGGCCTGGTCACTGCGGTTCAACCCAAGAGGCGCAAGGGACGGCCCGGAAACTTGGATATCGCGATTCAGTCCGTCCAGCTCTTGACCGGTGAAAATGCTCCTCTCCGGGCAGCACAACACTCGGAGGGGAAAAGCCGCGTCGTTGGTACGGTAGGCGATATACCTCGCGCAGCTATCGAAACCTTCGGAGTGGGTATTCCGATTGTATTATTCTCAATGCTGGAAAAGGGAAAGGACGCCTATTGGCCTGCCGGGACCAAATTTACGGCATATTTGAACGGCGATGTTGCCCTGGACCGAAGTGCCTTGGACAGCTTTCAGCCCGCTCCGGTGCAACGCAAAGGGCCCGCTACCGTCACGATCTTTCGGACTGCTGAGACCAGGATGTTGGGCCCCCCGCCCGTTTACTGCGGCAAGGTTTCTTTGGCCAAGTTGCCGCGCCCCGGCTATCTGAAGATTCAGTTGCCCCCGGGAAAATACTTTTTCCGTTCGAGCTTTGAGCAAGGCGTTGAAGTGAGCTTGGAAGAAGGCCAGGAGCTCTACCTGCAAATGCAACTGACCGTATCCAAGCGTCGCGGTTTCACAAACCGTCTTGTTCAGGTTGACAATGAAGATGGCGAAGAGAAAGCTGCGACCTTGCGCCAACTCAGCGACAAAGACGTAACAAAAATCTCAGAGGCAGATCTTGTGGAGTTGAAAGCCGTACCAGAAGTAAAGTAGACGACCTCCTATTCTGCCCCGTTCCGCTCGGGCGCGGGTGTCGCACCCTCCAGTTTTGAAGGTGCGGGTTTTGACCCTTCCTCAATAACGATTCCAGTCGGTCGCAAACGACCCCTACCTGAGCTCTCCGCATCTTTACCCTGCTTGCCCTGAGTTGCGAAGGGAGCCGCGAAGGGCCGCGGCGATTCACCAGCGCGTGCGGTCGGAGATTTCCCGAAATGGGAATCGGAGACTCCGGCCCTAGCCGGAGAGACTCTCGACATCGCCCCTCAGCCCTGTCCGCCCCGCCGGAGGCCGCAGACCCGTAGGGGCACGGCATTGCCGTGCCCGTCCGTTCCCTCCCCCCTCCTCCATCTCTCAGAAGACAAGCCACTTACCAGATACCACTTGACAAATCCCAAAAACGTGGTATAATGTGTTATCATTGCGAGCGCGGATTCCGTCCGTGACCGCCCCTTTTATGTCCCGCCGCCCGGCTGTACTTCTAACTCCCCCACGCTACATCCCTGACTTCCCGCTCTCGTGCACTTTTTGCACCCTCCTGCAAAAGAGCGAAGCGCATCCCCTTCCCTTTCAACCACTTCCCGCCTCTTTGCAAAAACGGCGGGCGTGCCTGCCCTCCAGCTTTCTGGAAGAGCGCCAAGAGCGTTTCCCCTCTCGCCACTCGCCACTCGTCACTCGCCACTTCCTGCCCATAACCCCTTTAGAATGAACACTTGCAAAAGTGCATCAAAACAAAGGACTTTAACCCCCTTTAGAATCAACACTTACGCAAAACGCGGGGGCAGCGAGCGGTCATTATTAACCGCTCTTCGTCCCCCCGGCATTCCGTCCCCCAACCGAAGCTCACACCTGGCCCAATCCCGGAAGAAGACCGACTCCCATCCTAGATCTCCTTTACCTCATTCCCATCCTCTACCTCCTTTACATCCGCTACTTCCCTCCTTCCGGAAACTTTCCGCCAGCGTCCCTCGTATCCTTATACCGAGTGCCATCAGGAGGCATCCATATGACCCACCGCCGCACGACGGACCGCCGCATCCCCCGCCCCACCCGGAGTTTCGCCAACTACTTCGCGCTCGCTGCCGCCGCGGCCTTGCTGCTGCTTCCGCTGGCTGGCTTTGCGCAGACTTCGTCCACTGGCTCCGCCGACCGCTGGCTGCACGTTCGCGTCATTAGCTCGGACAATCGCGGCGAGACCGTGCGCGTGAACATCCCCCTCGATATGGCCGAGAAGGTTCTCCCCGCCATTAATAAAGACCGCCTGCACAGCGGCAAAGTCCGCATCAGCGAAGCCGACTGCAATGGCCTGGACATCAAAGCGATCCTGGAAGCGGTACGCACCAGCAAGGACGGCGAATTTGTAACCGTGCAAGGCGACGAAAACGATGTTCGCGTAGCCAAGCAGGGCGGCTACTTGCTCATCCACGTTACGGACAAGTCCGGCAAGCACCACCTCGGCCGGCACATGAACCACTCCGACAGTTCCGCCAGCTCCGACAAAAGCGACAAAACCGACAAAACCGCAAAGGTGCAAGCCGTAAGCGCCCGCGAATCCAAAGTCGAAATTAAAGTGCCCATGAAAGTGATCGACGCGCTCTTCTCCGCCGGCAAAGATGAACTCGACCTCGTCGCCGCGCTCCACGCGCTCTCCACTTACGGCGACACCGAACTGGTCTCCGTCAAGGACGACGAAAACACCGTGCGCGTCTGGCTGGACTCCAAAAACGTCGCGGACTAACTCCGGGGGCGAAATATCTGCGACCTAGCAGCGAGATGTCAGCGAAGATGTCATCGAGATAGAGCATAAGGAGAAACGCGAATGATCCTGCTTGCGAAAGTGGCTATCGGATTCGGAACGACCCTCGCGGTCGCCGGCGCGTACACCTTCCATCAGGGAGTGATCCGCGTCGATGTCGATGAATTCCGCCAGGGCGGCTCGCACGTGCACATGTGGGTTCCCGCCGCGGTAGTGCCCATGGCGCTGCGCTTCGTGCCCAAGCACCATCTGAATCACGCTTCGATGGAAGCCCGCGAAGCCATGCCCATCGTGCGCACCATGTTCCACGAGCTGCGCAATTATCCCAACACCCTTTTTGTCGAAGTTGCCGACGGCGATCAGCACGTTCGCGTCGCCACCGAGCACGGCGCCCTGGCCATCGACGTCACCGAAAAGGGCGAAGAAGAGGTGCACCTCCGCGTGCCCATTTCTACCGTCGAAGACGTCTTCGCGCAACTCGAAAAATCCGCATCGCAAAGCGATATCCGCGGCGGCAAAGACGAGTGGAATTAGCGGAATGGAATTCAGAGAAGTGGCACTGGCGGAATAGAACTAGAGAAATGAAATTAGGAGAGGAACAAACTAAGGTTTGGTTTTTGCGCTGCTCTCGGTCCACTGCGATTGCGGGATTTTGATGATGATTTCGCCCGGCCGCGCCAGCAGCGAGCCTTCGCGAGCCAGCCGCTCGATGGTCCGAGGATCGCTCTTCAGATCCTGAACCTGCTGCTCGAGATCCTGATTTTCTTTGTCCAGATGATCGAGATCCGCTTGCACTCTCTTAATCTCGCGCTCGGTCCGCTTCATAGCCAGAAAGCCATGCGTGCCGAAAACATCATGCACCAGCAACACCATCACGATCAGCGCCAGCAACCCGCGCGCATGCTGCTTCACGAAATCGAAAAACTTCTCATCCGCGCCAGTCTCCTGCGTGTCCTGCGAATGCAAGCTCTTCCCGCTCGCGCCGCGCAAGCCGCGGACTTTCGCGCCGCTCGCGTGCAAGTTCTTCGCGTCCGCGGCCGAGTGCTTCGCGCCATTCGAGTTTTTCGAGCCGTTCGAGTTTTTCACGCTGTTCAACTTTGCAGAATCCATTTCGTCGCTTCGTCCGCCAGCTTCGCCGACGCTTTCGCGCTATCCGCTTCCACGTAAAGCCGCAGCAGCGGCTCGGTCCCGCTCAGCCGCGCCAGCAGCCACGAGCCATCCCCAAATACGAATTTTGCACCGTCGGTGCGGTCCACCGATACCACTTTCCGCCCCAATAGTGTCGTAGCGTCCACCGCCACCTTGCTCACCGCGTTTGCTTTCTGTTCGTCGGTAAGATGCAGGTTCTCCCGCACCGGCCAGAATTCGCGGCCGACTTTCTTGAACAGCGCGCGCACCTGCTCGCCGATGGAAGCGCCGCGCGCCGCGACCATTTCCGCGACCAGGATGCAGGCGAGGATGCCGTCTTTTTCGGGGATGTGGCCGCGAATGGTGAGGCCGGCGCTTTCTTCACCGCCGAGAGTGATTTTGTCTTCGCGGATGAGCTGGCCGATATATTTGAAGCCGACGGGAGTCTGGTGCGTAGACTGGCCGTTCGAACGAGCGGCGGCGTCGAGGAACTGAGATGTGGCGACGCTGCGGGCTGCGGGCATTTTCCAGCCGCGCGTTTCTACGAGATAGTCGTAGACGAGTGCGAGAATGTAATTTGG
This sequence comes from Candidatus Dormiibacterota bacterium, assembly GCA_035601655.1. Lineage (GTDB taxonomy): Bacteria > Acidobacteriota > Terriglobia > Acidiferrales > UBA7541 > Acidiferrum. The sequence continues at coordinate 12,820 of DATNNV010000083.1, read as the reverse complement.
CTGGACCCAGGTGCCGTCGCGATCGATGATGCCGAAGCGGTCGGCGTCTCCGTCGGTGGCGAGGCCGGCGAGGGCGCCGGAGTCGCGCACGGCGTTGCGGAGCGGGACGAGATTTTCTTCGGACACGTCGGGGCCGGTGCCGTCGAAGAGGCAATCGCGGTCGGTGCGAATGGATTGCGCGGCTACGCCGTGATCGGCGAGAACTTTGTCGAGATATCCGGCGCCGCAGCCGTGGAGTGCGTCGAATACGAATTTGACTCCGGGCTTGCGGAGCACATCGAAGCGGACCAATTCGGCGAGGCGCTGGAGGTAGGGTTCGCGGAGGCTGATTTTTTCAGCGGCGGCGGGCTTGGCGGGCGATGGCTCTGGCGGAGCGCCGGCGAGCGCGGCGTTTTTCTCGATTAATTTGGCGACGCGGGCTTCGATGTCTTTGGTGATTTCGGGGAGTGCGGGTCCGGCGTCTGATGTTGAGAATTTCAGGCCGTGATATTGCGCGGGATTGTGGCTGGCGGTGAAATTCACGGCGCCATCGAGTTTGCTGCGCATGATTTCGAAGGCGATGGCGGGAGTGGGCGTGAAGGTGTCGCCGAGAAGCGCGCGGATGCCGTGGGCCTGGAGGATATCGACGGCGATCTGGGAGAATTCCTCGGAGTAGAAGCGGGTGTCGTAGCCGACGAGCACGGTGGGATTTTTGGCTTTGCTTTTGAGGTGTTGAGCGATGGCGGTGACGGCGAGGCGGACGTTGGCGCAGGTGAAATCGTCGGCGATGATACCGCGCCAGCCGGAAGTGCCGAATTTGATCGGAGAAGTGTTCATGGGGAAGTATTCTAAGAGAGTTCACGAGTTCAGGGTTGAAAAATTGAAGGCTGGAAGAGAAAGAGTCGACCGCCGAAAGCTCACAGTCGCAAATTAAGGAGCGGTGACGCTTAGGGTTGGGGCAAAGCTTGACCTGGTTGCCGAGATGGGGCGCAGCAGTGCTGCGCCCCTACGGGGATACGAGAGGAGGCGGTACGTGAAGGCTGGAGGAGAAGCGCGGATTGTGTTGGTTACGTGCGGGAAGGTGGGGGAGGCGCGGAGGATTGCGCGGAGCGTGGTGGAGAAGCGGCTGGCGGCGTGCGTCAGTATTGTGCTGGGGCCGGTGGAATCGGTGTACCGATGGAAGAATAAGGTGGAGAAAGCGCGCGAATGGCTGCTGGTGATGAAGACGACGCGCAAGCAATTGCGGGCGCTAGAAGAAGAAGTGAAGCGGCTGCACAGCTATGAGGTGCCGGAGTTCGTGGCGCTGGTGATCAGCGAGGGATCGCGGGAATACCTGGGCTGGCTCGCGGAGGGGTGCGAGCTTCGAAAAACGCGATCCTAAGACGGGCCAACCTTTGGGCGGCCCGAAGAGCGGAGAACATTCTCGGGCGGCTAATGGCTCTGTTGATATCTCCGAAATTTTAGCGCTGGAAAGCGAAAAGCAGATCCCTCACCCCGCCAAAACCGCGGGGATTCGGGATGACAGCTAGTCGGCAACCCGCTCTCAAAGACTGGATGTCAACAGAGCCGCGGCTATTCTCTTAAGCTTCCCCGGGCCCCTCGTCGAATCAAGCTTCGGCGGCGGCAAGAGCAGATGTCCAGGGCACTCGTCCTATATTATTACTATAGAGGTAAGTAAGCGAGAGTCAACTACGTCCGAGAACGGGACTTCTGGGGTAGTCAACGGCACTTTCCCGGTGAGGGCAGCGTTAATCAGGAGTTGATCAATACAAGAACCTCGCCTGGTAGCCGCCGAGCGTTGTCCCTGCCAACCGTTTGCAGGAGTGGATAGCGCAGAACGTCTACCTCAGTCTCGAATCCGTTTGGTGTTCCTTCTGCTCCATTACCACACACCAGTCCCACTTTGGTACTCCGCCCTAGCGCAGCTCCCAGAGTCAGCCGTCGGCTCCGCTCGAACTATTTGATATCCATGGACTTAGCGGCGGCGCAGACTGTCTGTTGGGACCCGCAATTGCCTCTCAGGTGTCCGGTGCGCAATCGCTTTCTGGCGGTCCTGAGGGTCGCGCCGTTGTGACACCTGATCAGGTGCCGCCAGGCTGTCATCGCGATGCACCTCAAAACAATGACCCCATACGTTTTTGGCCTACGACGCGACCCACTGAAGGATCGACTGAGTGACCTTACGGCTTAGAGTCTTCCTCATCGTTGGCGCCGCGGCAGTGGCGTTGATCGGCACGCTCTACGTCGCCTCGCGCTATCTGACCCTCGGTCGCTTCCTGAGTCTGGAAGACTTGGAGGCGAGAGAAACCACGATTGCCGTCCAAGCGGACTTCCATGAGGAAATCGAAAAACTCGACCGCGCAAATATCGATCTGTCCGTCTATGACGGCACCTATGACAGTATGCCCAAACCCACGAGTAAGTATCTTCACTCGATACTCGGCGACGGACGAAACGGCTGGCTGGATCAACAAGAAATCAATTTTCTGTTGTTGGTCGACCAGGCTGGAAACACGGTCTCCGCTAATGGATTCGATCCAGCTACGGCAGCTATCGTGAATGTGCCGGAAGATCTGAAGGCGCACCTCTTGCGCAAGGATCGATTGCTGGATTTCCACGGGCCGAAAGACAAGATTTACGGCCTCCTTCTTCTGTCCAGCGGCCCTGTACTCGTTGTGTCCCACCCCATTGTCCATACCGACTATACCGGCCCAGCGCGGGGAGCCTTGGTAACTGCGCGCTATCTCGACTCTGGGGCATTGCAACAACTTGCCGACAAGAACGCTGTGTCTTCGGTGACTGCTTTTCGGATGGATCGGCAACTCCCGGCGGACGCGGCCAAGGCGCACTCGAGTCTGTCGGCGTCGGCGCCGGTCTACGTACGGGCCGTCGATGAAGGACTCATCGCCGGCTATATTTCCTTGAGCGATATCTACGGGCGCCCGGCGCTGATACTGCGTGTGGAAATGCCGCGCGCGATCTACCGCCAAGGGCGCATCAGTGAGGTATACCTTGCCAGCGCCACACTGTGCATCGTGGCAGCCGCGGCGTTGGTCATGGGATGGCTTTTAGAAAAATTCGTGGTCTCCCGCCTGAAGGTATTGAGTTTCAGCGTGGCCGGCATCGCCGCCAGCAGCAATCTCTCGGCGCGGGTCTCGATCAGCGGGCACGACGAAATCACCATTCTGGCCATGGCAATAAATCGAATGCTCGAATCGCTCCAGGTCTCGCAGGAGCGGAGACGCGAAGCCGAAGATGAGCACCGCGCCGAATTGGAGAAGGCCAAGGATGCCGCTGAAGCGGGCAGCCGCGCCAAGAGCCAATTTCTGGCCAACATGAGCCACGAAATCCGCACGCCGATGAACGGCGTCCTGGGAATGACCGAGCTGGTCCTGGACACGACTCTTACTCTAGAGCAACGCGAGCATCTGGGCCTGGTGCGATTGTCCGCGGAGTCCTTACTTTTAATCATTAATGACATTCTGGACTTCTCTAAGATTGAAGCGGGGAAAATGGAACTTGAGTTGATTCCGTTTGATCTACGCGAGAGTTTGGGCGAAACCATGATGGCGCTCAGTTTTCGCGCGCATCAGAAAGGATTGGAACTTGTTTACGAAGTACAACCTGAAGTTCCCGAGGCGCTGCTGGGTGATCCTGGCCGGATTCGTCAAATCCTGGTCAACCTGGTTGGCAATGCCATCAAGTTCACTGAGCACGGTGAGATTTTCGTTGGCGTGGATGAGCAATCGCCAGGATCGGCCACTACCGTTCTGCACTTCACGGTGAGAGATACGGGCGTCGGCATTCCCGTGGAGAACCAAGAGAAAATCTTCGATGCTTTCTCCCAAGCGGATGGTTCGATGACGCGCAAGTACGGAGGCACCGGCTTGGGACTCACGATCTCCATGAGACTCGTGGAGATGATGGGAGGGCGCATCTGGCTGGAGAGCCATCCTGGCCATGGCAGCACCTTCCACTTCACCGTGCAGTTGGCGGTACAGGACACCGCTTCCGCGCGGCCCATTCCTCTTCAGCCAGAGCAGTTGCGCGACCTACACGCCCTCATCGTGGATGACAATTTTACGAATCGCCGAGTCCTTCATGGCATGCTAAGTCGTTGGGGAATGCGTCCCACCTCGGTGGAAGGCGGCCGGGCGGCACTGCAAGCACTGGAGATCGCCAAGAGCACTGGCCACCCCTTTCCGCTCATCTTGTTGGACGGTCAAATGCCAGATATGGACGGCTTTGCATTGGCCGAAGAGATTCAGAAGGACCCGGGCCTACTCGCCGTGACCATCATGATGCTCACGTCGGCGGGTCACCTCGGTGACGCCGCTCGCTGTCGAGAACTGGGCATTTCCGCCTATCTGGTGAAGCCCATTCGCCAAACGGAACTATTGGATGGGATTTGCCAGGTTCTGAATAAAGTAGCCACAAAGAAGCAGATGCCGTTGGTCACCCGCCATACCTTGCAGGAAGACAAGCATCGTTTCCGAGTCCTGCTGGCGGAAGATAACGCGATAAACCAAACACTGGCGGTCCGCCTGCTCGAAAAGCGCGGCTACTCCGTGATCGTCGCCGGTAACGGCCGGGAAGCGCTCCAGGCTTTTGAGGACAACCAGTTCGACGTTGTGCTCATGGATGTACAGATGCCGGAGATGAACGGTTTCGAAGTTACTGCCGCGATTCGGGCGAAAGAAAAGTTGACCGGTGGCCACATCCCAATCATTGCCATGACCGCCCATGCGCTGAAGGGCGATCAGGAGCGATGTATTTCTGCGGGGATGGACGGCTATGTTTCCAAACCGATGCGCACCAGTGAATTGTTTTCCACGATCGAGGGCATGCTGGCAAACAAAGATTCCGTTCCGGGCAATGATTCAGCCAACGATTCAGACGCAATCCTGGGCCGAACACGGTAGCATCGCGGGCGTGTCGTCTGTGCAGCCAGGCCAGCATTCACCGATCCCACATGATTGCATAGCGCGTGGATGGGACGATTCGCTATCGCTCCTCGGCGCGAGTCCGCCTAGTCTCTGACTTGGTGTAGACGCGATAGCTTAAGCGGGAAAAGCTGACGCTGCTAGCATCGGCACTCCAAGGAACGTGCACTGCGGCACAAAGGCGCGCGTATTGGCGATCCAGCCTAGATGTGGCGCAGCAGTGCTGCGCCCCTACCAAAACAGTACGGCAAGAATGGAACGCCTCAGAAGGCGGACCCTACGGAAGGTTGGCAGACCGCGGGCAGATCCGGAGGACGCGGTTTAGTTATGGGTGCTGGCGGTGACCCGTAAGAGCATACCTGTGCCGCTTGGCAAAGTGAGGCTGCGGCTATCAGTAACTAGGACGATCACGCCAGTGGGGTCGGTCCTGCCAGCATGCGCAATGCTGATGTGTTCGAGGCCATAGGTCCCGCAAGCATCGGAGGAGAATACCCAAAGTGCCTGGAGACGGTCATTGCCGTCGAGTGGGCCTCGGCACTGTGTGCCTTCTTTAGCGCGGACTTTGCTGAGGACGCCGCCATCGACTGCCGTTCCCACAATCTGATTGTTGTCGCCGGTGGTGACCGGTCCGCCGACACCGTAAACCACATCGCCGCCCACCTGCACGGTGGTCAACCAGCGGTACACGTCGCTCTCTCCTGGACCGACCGGGGGTGTTTGCGCGTCGATGATGCGCATGAAACCAGCGATGGCGCGCAGATTTGTGGTCATAGAGATGGTCTGATGCGAGAAGACCAGTGTGTCAAACTGGAAGGAGGCGCGTGCTGGGGCGCCGACGGTTGCCGGGGTCACTTCGACGATGTGACCGAAAACCCTACTCCCTTCTTTTATCCGCACCCCTGGAGAGACGGGAACCTCCTGCATAATCCTGGCGGAAATCACTTGGCCTTTTCTGGATTTCGTGGACGAGAGGGTTGCGTTCAAGCGAACCGGCAGTATGGTTCCGCGTGGAAGGGCAGGGTTGCTCTCCGGGGTAGTCTGGTTATCGGGTGCGGCGGAGTGGCGCAACGGGGACGATGCGGCAATATTGGGATTAGGGCTGTCCTGTGGACGTTGTGGTTGAGAATTCGCGTGCTGCGCAAAGAATGTTGCGCTCAGCAGCATGCCGAGGAACAGGCATAGCATCTGCAGAGTAACGCTAGCGGGCCTTTGTCTGAGCATGCTTCTAGGATACTCCAGCAACGCTCTCCGCCGCGTGCGCAGTCGAGTCGATTACAAATCAATCGGTGCCGCACACATTTTCCGTGCTGCGTTGTTTCCGCCGGTAGACCTTGCGCCTCAACGTGAAGTAAGGTCATTCCTGACCACTTGGCCGTCCTTCATCACGAAGCGGACGCGCTCGAGCTCGGTGATGTCGGCGATGGGATCTCCGGAAACGGCGACGAGATCAGCGAATTTGCCGGGCTCAACAGCGCCCACGCGGTCCTGCCAGCCCAGCATTTCTGCGGCGTTGGTCGTAATTGCTCGAATCACGTCAAGTGGTTGCATCCCAGCTTCGTGCAAAGCCGGAAACCTTGACACCGAGGCTTGCCCACGAGTCTTTCCCGGATAGAACCAGCCCATGTCAGACCCAGCCGCAAACTTCACTCCTGACTTCAGAACCCGCTGGACCAGATTGTTGTATCGCTGGTTCTCACGTTCGTCGGACTCATCGGGAGATTTCACTCCCGACTTCAAGCGCTGAGCCAGATCGTTGTAACGCTGCCGGGTACGCTCATCGGAATTGAGACGTTTAGGCCGCAGCTCTAAAGACATCGCAATGGTTCCCTCGAAAATCTTGGTAAAAAAGTCGCCATAGGAAGTGGGTGTGAAATCGAAAAACATCCCCTTGTCGCGCATCTGCTTGAGCTGCTCGTCGGTGACGTCGTTGCCGTGCTCGACGGAGTCCACGCCGGCATCAATGGCAGTTTGTATGCTGGGCGTGTCGACTGCATGGGCGGCAACCTTAAGGTGCTGGCGGTGCGCCTCTTCGACGATGGCGGTCATTTCGGCGACGGTATAGTTCTCGCTGATGGTGACCTTGATGACATCGACGGCATACAAGAGGTTTCTTTGCACGGCCCGGCGCGCCTGGTCAGGGCCATCTACGGAGAGAAATTCCTGGTCAAGGATGGCCTCGGCAAGGGCGGGAGTGAGGCTCTGTACATAGTCACCTTCCTTGGCAAATTTGCGGCCAGAGGCCAGGATCCGCGGGCCGGGGACGCGTCCGGCATTGATCGCATCCCGCAGCGCAACATCCCCGTCAATTCCCGAGTGCCCCAGATTGCGCACCGTGGTAATACCACTCTCCAGATCTTCCCGAGCCATCTGCGCGCCCAGCAATACTCGTTTGCTTGGCGATTCGACAATCGCCAGCAATAGGTCCGGCACAAAGGAGCCGTTGAACCGACGCGCCCGCTCGACCTCCGCTGGCAGGACGGGGTCAATCAGCAAGTGAGTGTGACTGTCGATCAGCCCGGGAAGGAGCATCGCGGCGCCCAAATCAATGGTCTTGGCGCCCGCCGGCGCGTGAGGCTGAACCTGAGAAGGTGCGCCCACTTCCTTGATTTTGCCGTCTTCAATCAGTACGGCCACCGGCGAAAGCACTTTGCCCGTCCGTGGGTCGAGTAGCCGGCCAGCTTTCACTAGAGTAGCAGGAGCCGGAGCTTGGGCAGCGAGCTGCCCGCTTGCAAACAGAGCGGAAAATGATGCTGCCAAGAGCAAAAAAGATCGCATTGCTTTCATTCGAGTGACTCTCCTCAATTTGTTCGAACTTGAAAAATCTGGGTTTTCAAGCGCCAGCCTTGTAACCAAATGACGCCCGCATAAAAATCAATGGGCCTCATTTAGTTTTTTGAGGGTGTCCTGCACGCCGCTACGAATCTCGGCGCGCCGCTGCTCGGTGTCGGACCACGACGACAAAGGCGCTTGGTGAGAATCAATCATGGCCAGCGCCTTTTCGGCGTACTGGCGCGCCAGATTCTTTTGTTCATTTTTCAAATACGCATCGGCCAGGTTATAGTGCGCGTCGGCGGAGTCCGGATAGGCGAGGAGGTTGAGCTTGAAAATCTCAATCGCTGTGTCTATCTCCATCTTGGCCTCGCGCAAGTGGCCAGCCTCCCTCTGCGACTCGCCTTCGCGCACATGGTCTTCGCCGATGATGTCGACGTTAATTTCGGGGAACAACTGCACCTGAGGATCCTTGCGCCGGGCTTCCATCAGTTGCTGCTTGACGCGCGCAACTCCTTCGGAGGTCCAGAGTTGATTGAGGATTGCCGCAGATGCTAAGGCGTCCACTGGAGCGTGCCCCGGAGTCTTAATCAGGGTGGTTACAAACCACTCCACGATGATGCCGGGCAGCTCGGGATGGGGCTTGAACATGTCGGTGCCATGACCGCCCTTGGCGGGAACTTTGCTGGCATCGCTGGTTTCATACCATATCCAGGGCGCGTCTTGCGCCGCCGAATAGTGCACGAACTTCTTCCCCGGGCTGGAGGAGTTGATGTAGAGCCATTCCATGGCCTCGACCGTGGGAGGGTATTCGTCGTCGTCGGCCACCACGAACAGTCCGGGCAGTTGTGACGCCTGGCGCAGGAATTGCAGGCCGTCTTGGAGGGTCTCTCCCGAAAGCAATACCAGCGACTTCACCTCAGCAGGGTGTAGACGCGCTACTTCGACGGATGGGATGACGCCGAACCACCCGGCGCCTGCGACGCCGATGACATCGCGGTTCACGCCTGGCTGCGAAACCAAGTATTGAAACGCCGTGTCAAGGTCGCTAGGCCACCACATCGTGCGTACCTTCGCCTTCTCCGCGTCCGTCAGCTTGGTATAAGGCGTGCCGCTTTCGCCAAATCCGCGCATATCGAGCGTAAGCGTGTTGATTCCAGCTGCCGCCAGTTGCCCGGCGAGATCATCCCACTCCTTGCGTGTTCGGTTGCTCTGATGGAACAGCAACACGCCGGGACCCGGCTTGGCCGCGGCAAAGTAGGTTGCCTTCAGGACGACGCCGTCAACGGCCTTCAGATCAACCACCCGCGCCGCCGGCGGCTGCTGCGACTCTTGCGTCCGGGGTGCGGCCACGGCGCTCTTTGTGGCTAGTCCTACGCTGGCCACCGTCAAGCTGAGTGCCGCCAACAACAAAGAGATTCGTATCTTTTTCATTCGAGTGATCCTTTTCAATGTAGCCTGCCGGGACATGAGCTACTCGTGCCTCAGAGCGATCGCGGGGTCAACGCGAATGGCGCGGCGAGCAGGGATATAACAGGCAAGGAGAGCGACGCCGATGAGGAGAAGCGCGACGCCAACAAACGTCAAAGGATCGGTCGGCCTCACGCCGTAGAGCAGACCAGCCATCAAGTGAGAAACGATCAGGGCAGCAGCAAGGCCGATGGCAGCACCGGCCAGGGCCAGACGTAAGCCTTGACGGAGGACAATTCCAAGGATGTTGCTTCGCTGTGCGCCGAGCGCGAGGCGGATGCCGATTTCGTGCCTGCGCTCGTTCACCATAAAGGAAATCACGCCGTAGATGCCCAGGCCTGCGAGAAGCAGCGCGGTTAGCGCAAACGACGCGATCATCATCATGGAGAAGCGTCTGTCGGCAAGCGACGCAGACACCGTTTCGTTGAGCGTTTGCGCGCCCGATACGGGAAGTGAAGGGTCAACGGCTTGGATCTGCTGACGGACCCGTTCCTCAAGCGAAGCGGGATCAAGATGTCCGAGCAGGAAGACGGTCAGTCGACGTTCGAGGGCCTGATACAAGTTGAGATAAACTTTGGGGACGCCCGCCTCCGCCAGTGATTCGGTCCGAGCATTGGCGACGACGCCGACGACGGTAATCCAAGGAGATCCCACTCTGGTACTCTTGAGACGCTTGCCTACTGAGTTTTCCTGCGGCCAGAAGGTTCGAGCGAAAGCCTCATTGACGACAGCCACCGGAGGAGTATTTTCGGTGTCCATCTCATTGAAAAGGCGACCGCGCAGAAGCGGCAAGCCCAACACGTGAAAATACTCCGGTGTGACGCTGGTCCGTTCCGCCAGGGCAGGTTGTTCGTTCTGCACCGCGGGCCCTTCGAGGGTGAAGAAAAACTGACCTTCGGAGATCTTTTTCAGATCCTTCAGGCTCTCGTCCAAAGGCGTGGCTGCTGGGTCGCCGATGGCCGCATCCTCGACTCCAGGCAGGGCCTTGGCGCGGCGGAGAACTTGGCGCAAGAACGGCGCTTCCATTGCGGTGGTCCGGTAACGATCATTTTCTGGAAAGTTCGGGGCGGGAATACGCGTGCGAACCGAGATGACGTTCTCGGTACGGAAGCCCAGACGTACATTCAGCAAATCCCAGAAGCTGCGCAGCAGGAGTCCCGCAGCGATCATGAGAACCAGAGAAAGAGCGAACTCTGCGGCCACGAGCAGACGCCGCGTGCGTGCTTGCTCTCCGGAGCCTGTTGAGCCGCGCGACGCTTCCTTGAGCGCAACGGTCAGATCCACGCGGCCGGCGTGAAGAGCAGGCGCCAGACCAAAAATCACGCCAGCACCAAGAGAGACGACCAGCGCGAAGAGCAAAACGGCCCAATTGATGGAAACCGCGTTGAGCCGCGGCAAACTCTGGGGCACAGCCCGCAACAGAAGGGCTTTGGTGCAGAGAACAATCAGAAGACCCACGACGCCGCCAAGTACTGAAAGAAGCAAACTTTCCGTCAGCAGTTGGGAGATGAGACGTTTCCGGCCGGCCCCGAGCGCTTGGCGAAGAGCGATTTCGCGTCCTCGCGCGCTTGCCCGAGCCAGAAGAAGATTCGCGACATTGACGCAGCCGATGAGCAGTACCAGTCCAACGGCACCGAGCAGGAGAAGCAGGGATTGCCGAACGTTGCCCACCACACGTTCTTTTAGCGGCACAAGGCGTACTCTCCAGCCGCCCTGGAGTGGATAGTCTTGCGGGAATTCCTCCTGCACGGCAGCGACCACCGCGTCTAAGCGGCTTTGCGCAGATGTCAGCGTCAATCCAGATTTCAGCCGTGCAATGGCAGTGGGGAGAATCCGCGGATTGCGCAGTGGGTGGTCCGGCAAGGGTGTGCCGTAGAAGCTGGTGGCGGCCCAGACTTCAATGTTTCTCTCTTCTCCGATGCGGCCCGGGGCGTCGAAGCCCGGCGGCATCACCCCGATGATTTGGTATAAATCGGTGTCTATGCGCACACTCTGATCGAGGACGTGAGGATCGCCGCCGAAGGCGCGCTTCCACAGGCCGTGGCTGATGACGATTTCCTCCAGCAATCCAGGCGAGTGATCCAGCGGATTGAAGGCGCGACCCAGCTGGGGCCTGACACCGAGAAGGGCAAAGTAATTCGGCGCAACGAGCAGGATGCGCACGCGCTGCGGTCGAGATGAGCCGGTGAGATTGTTTTCGTCAAACCAGGTAGGCGAGATGAATTCGAAAATTCCGGAATGCTGAAGGTCCTCCCATTCGGGTTGGGACATTCCGACATCGCGCGCGCCCGAGCCGGGGAGGTCATCAACGATGCTTACCAGCTGCTGCGGTTCTGCGTAAGGCAGAGAACGCAACAGCGTGGCATCAACGATGCTGAAGATCGCGGTGGTCGCTCCTACGCCCAGGGCAATGGTTAAGACGGCGATGGCGGTGAAGCCTGGAGATTTGCGGAGCGCGCGCAGAGCGTAGCGGGCGTCCTGCCAAAGGTGATCCCACGGGAGCCAGCGGGCGGATTCGTAAAAGCGTTCTTCGGCTAGCAGGAGGTTGCCGAAGGAGCGACGCGCGGTTGCTCGGGCCTGCTCTTCACTCAGGCCCAGGTCTCGCAAGCGATCGATCTCGAGCTGCAAGTGGGCCTGGATTTCGGAGGTGAAGTCGTCGAGTTTGCGCTTGCGTCGGAACACGGCCTAACCTTTCTCAGACTCCAGAATCCGCCCGATGGCCGCCGTTAGCCGGTTCCACTTAGTCGTTTCCTTCACGAGTTGCTTGCGGCCGGCAGAGGTCAGCGAATAAAAGCGGGCCTTGCGATTATTTGCTGAGGTTCCCCATTTCGCGGAAATCCAGCCGCGCTCTTCCAGACGCTGAAGTGCGGGATACAGAGCGCCGTGCTCGACGAGCAGCTCTTCATCGGAGGTTTGCTGAATGGCGCGGGCGATGCCCTGGCCGTGGCGGGAACCAAGGATGAGGGTGCGGAGGATGAGGAGATCGAGAGTGCCCTGCAGTAATTCGAGGCGTTCTGTTGGGTCTTGGGTAGACATATAACCCGAGGATGCGCGCGGTTGGGTAAGATGTCAACCTGAAAAAGGTTCGCAAGACACGCCTCAGGGCAGACTCGACGATTTACCTGTTGCTTTCCCAAAGGAAGAGTGGCATCCTTCCTGTTGGAAACCAAAATGACGATGAAACAAAAAACGGACGTCCTGCAGGGCACATTGGCATTGATGGTCCTCAAGACTCTCGATGTCCTGGGACCGCTGCACGGCTACGGCATCGCGCGGCGCATCGAGCAGATCAGCGGAGATCTGCTGGCCGTGAATCAAGGCACTCTGTATCCCGTGCTGCTGAAGCTGGAGCAAGAAGGCGCCATCGCCTCCGAGTGGGGCGCCTCAGAAAATAATCGCCGGGCGCGCTTCTATCGCCTGACACGCGAAGGGCGCAAGCAGTTGCAGGTGGAAACGCAAGATTGGGAAAAGACGGCGGCGATCATCGGTCGGTTCTTCGAAGCCAAAGCGGAGGATTTGTCATGAAATCTCTGAAGCGGTTCCTCAACCGTTTGTTTCACTCGGCAGCAGGGCGGGCACAGGAAGAACGACTGAGAGAAGAGATTGCCGAACACATCGCGCTGCAAACCGAAGAAAATCTTCGCGCCGGTTTATCGCCT
>DATNNV010000082.1:0-2796 GCA_035601655.1 Candidatus Dormiibacterota bacterium | reverse complement strand
ATTTCGGCTGACCGGTTGTGGCAAGCGCGCCGAAAGTGCGTCCATGAAAAGAGTTCTCCATGGCAAGAATGCGCCATTTTGCCTTGCTGCCGTTGCGATGATTCATTTGCGCAAAAGCGCGGGCGAGCTTGAGCGCCCCTTCCCATGCTTCCGTGCCGCTGTTGCAAAAGAAGGCGCGGTCGAGCCCGGAAATTTCGCTCAGCAGCCGCGCGAGCTCCGCTTGGTACTCGTGGAAGAAAAGATTGGAAACATGAATCAACCGGCCGGCTTGACGTTTGATCGCCGCCTCAACAGCAGGGTGGCTGTGGCCGAGCGCGTTCACTCCGATTCCGCTGAGGAAATCCAGATAGCGCTTACCCTGAGAATCCCAGAGATACACGCCGCGTCCGCGAACAAAAAGGATGGGCTGGCGCTCGTAGGTGGGAAGCAGGAGCTTCGCTTCCATGCGGGAAACAGAAGCAAGGCTCATGCTCTCAGCACCTCCGTGCCGCATTCCAGCTTGGTGAAATAAAACAGCGGCAGCATTTCGACCTGCGCCGCGGGCAGGATGCGCACACGCCCCACGCCGCTTTTGAGAGCCTGAGTGCAGGCCTCCAGCTTGGGCATCATGCCGCCGCTGATGACGGATTCGTCAATGAGCCCGGCAACTTGCTTAGTATCCAACCTGGGCATCACCGAACCGTCGGCTTGCTTCACCCCGGCCACGTCGGTGAGAAAAATCAGCGCGTCGGCCTCGCAGGCGATGGCGCACGCGGCCGCCATCTGGTCCGCATTCACGTTGTAATACTGCCCGTCGCCTCCAAGCGCAACCGACGACAGCACAGGAATTCCACCTTCCGCCCAAATGGCTCGGAGCCAGCGCGGCTCGGAAAAGCAGATTTCACCGACATATCCCAAGTCGTATTCCGCGTCCTGTTTTTTGCGGGCGCGAAAAACGCCGCCGTCTCCGCCACAAAGGCCGATGGCCGGACACCCCGCGGCAGCAATCGCCGCCACCAGACTCTTATTCACAATGCCGGCCAGCACCATCAAGGCAACATCGCGCGTCTCCGCGTCAGTCACGCGCAGTCCGTGGACAAAGTCGCTTGTCTTCCCGAGGAGTTTCAGCGTTCGCGTGAGCGCGCTGCCGCCGCCGTGCACGACCGTCACCCGGTGTCCGTCCTGGGCGAGCTGCACCACCGCTTGCGCACATTTCTTGAGGGTCTCTTTATCCTCCAGCGCCGCGCCGCCGATCTTGACCACAATTGTCATTGCAGGCCCTCCGCCTCGTCCCAACCGTACATCAGATTCATGTTCTGCACAGCCTGACCAGCTGCGCCTTTGAGCAGGTTATCGAGACAGGAAACCAGGACGAGCCGGCGGCCGTCGCTGGCAAGACAGAAACCCAGGTCACAGTAATTGGTGTGCACGGAGAATTGGATTTCCGGCAAACTCGACGCGGGAAAAACGCGCACCCACCGCTTGCCCTTGTAGAAATCGCGGAAGCAGGCTTGAATCTCGTCGGCGGTCATTTCGCGCTTCAAGTACACATAAATCGTAGACAGAATCCCGCGCGGGATTGGCAACAGATGAGGAGTGAAAATCAACTGGCTGGAGCGGAGCGCCAATTGCTCCAATATTTCGCCGGTGTGACGGTGTCCGAAGACCGAGTAGGCGGAAAAATTGTCAGCCACCGACACGAAGTGTGTACGCGCCGTGGGTTCCTTGCCGGCACCCGATACTCCGGACTTCGAATCGGAGATGATGCCGCGCTCGCAATCCACAATCCCGGCCGACAGCAGCGGCGCCAGTGCAAGAATGATCGAAGTGGCATAGCAGCCCGGATTCGCAACCAGAGCCGCCGACGGCATCTGGTCCGCATTCAACTCCGGCAGACCGTACACGGCGCGCTCCATGAGTTCCGCTGCGGTCTGGGTGTTGGCATCTTTGAAACCATAGACGGCACGATGCTGTTCCTGTTTCAGCCGCCACGCGCCGCTAAGGTCGACGACCCGCAACCCACGAGTCATCATCCCCCTGGTCATCGCCTCGGTTACAAGTTCGCGAGAAACGGCGTGCGGCGTCGCCAGGAACAACAGGTCGACGCCACGCTCTTCCAACGCTGACCACGAAAACGGCCGGACCGGCGAATTCCCATTGCCGGAGCCATGGCCAGAAATGTGCGCCAAACCAGCGGCGGACTCGCCGGTCTCTAGCTCTGCGTTGCGCCGCAAAAGCAGAGGCGCGTCGGTCCGCGGATGCCGGCCGAGAAGGCGAGCGAGTTCGAGACCGGAATAGCCGGTCGCGCCGAGCACCGCGGTTTTAAGTTTGGCCGCCATCAGATTTCCTTCAAGGCGCCCCCATCTCCCATTCTAATTTTCTTCCTTGAGGCATATTTATCCATTATGATGCATAAATATTCATCTATAGTAAATGGTCTGGCCGAACTGTCAAGTTGAAATCGCGGTTCGAGATTCTACGGGTCCGTGAATCGAACATGTCCGTGTGGTGGCGGGGCTCTGCCCCGCTAGACGGGCCAGAGGCCCGTACCCAACGAGTCCCGAGTCGCTTGCGTGTCGAGGAGTCGGCGGTCGATGAGCGGGGGAGATTTTTTACAGTCTGAGCCGCGAGTCGCTCGACGTGCCCCCGGCTGCTGGAACGTAGCACTGGAGCGTGTAGTCCATCACCATGCGATCCGCGTTAAAGCGCCAGCCGAGCGTCCGGATGGTCCGCTTCATGCGTTGGATCCAGCCACGCGGCAGGCCGTCGCGATCGCGCTGATAGTACAGCGGAATCACTTCTTCACGAAGAACTCGC
>DATNNV010000081.1:0-27887 GCA_035601655.1 Candidatus Dormiibacterota bacterium | reverse complement strand
AGGTGGTGTGGGGACATATGTGCCCCTGCTCATGCTGGTTGGCATTGCGGCCGTAGTTTGCTGGCGGGACGGCTCTGCTACCCACTTCACGGTCCAGAACATGCTGCCTGCGTGGAATTGGGATACCGTAAATTTCTGGTCGCAGATCGCGTTTGCTTTCAGCGGACTGGAATTGGTTTCCGCGATGAGCCAGGAGGTACGGAATCCGCAACGCACGCTGCCGCGCGGGTTGTACGCAGCGGGCGTGCTGATCGCGGCGATGTACATTGTGGGCACGGTGGCGGTGCTGGTGCTTATTCCTGCAGCGGAGGTTTCGACGACTAGCGGAGTGTTCCAAGCGATCACTGCGGGATCGATTGCATTGCGCATCGCCTTTCTGGGGATTCTGGCGGCGATCGTGGTGACGGTCGGGAATGCCGGCGGAGTTGGCAGCACCGTGGCGGGCATCGCGCGCGTGCCGTTTGTTGTGGGGATCGACCGGTATCTGCCTGCGGCGTTCGGGAAGATTCATCCGCGGTGGAGGACGCCTTACATTTCAATTCTGGTGCAGGCGGCGCTATCGTGCGCGATTCTGCTGATCAGCCAGGTGAACGAGAGCACGCGCGGGGCTTACCAGTTTCTGGTGGATGCCACGATCATTCTGTATTTCATTCCGTTTTTGTATATGTTTGCGGCGGCGATCCGGCTGTATGCGCGGAAGGACCGCGGCGAAAACAGCGAGGCGGTGCTTATCCCCGGAGGCAAGGCGGGCGTGTGGATTGTGTCCGGGACGGGCTTCTTCATCGTGCTTGGCGGGATTTTCGTCTCGCTGGTGCCGCCGGGCGATTCGGCGGATAAGCTGGGGTTCGAGCTGAAGCTGGTTGGCGGAACCGTCGCGGCGATTGTGATTGGTCTGGTGCTCTACTGGCGCGGCGCGCGCGCGAAAGCACGCGAAAGTACTGCGGGCGCGGGCTAAAAGCCCTGGTCGACGAGTTCGCGGATCGTGAGACTGGAAGCGGCGGACGAATTTCGCGCTTCGAGATGGCGCTCGATGTATTTTCCCAGAATGTCGCCTTCAAGATTGACGGCGTCGCCTGGCTGGCGATGGCGAATGTTGGTGTGCTCGTAGGTGTAGGGGATTACGGCGATCTCGGCGATGCGATGGTGCCAACGCGCGACGGTGAGGCTGATGCCGTCAATGGTGATCGAGCCTTTGGGAACGATATAGCGGGCGATGTCTTCGGGTACCTCGACGCCGTACCACCAATTTTCTCCTTCGGGAGTGAGATGCGCGACGCCGCCGGTGCCGTCGACGTGCCCCAGGACGAAATGGCCGCCGAATTCCTTGCCGGCGGTGAGCGGCTGCTCGAGATTGACCAGTGCACCTTTTTTTAGCGGCGCGCCGCTCGTTGCGCCGAAGGAGGTCTGGCGGAGGGTCTCCCCGGAGAGATCGGCGGAGAAGCTTTCCTTGTTGAGAGAAGTGATGGTAAGGCAGCAACCGTTGACGGCGATGCTATTCGCGACCGCGAGAGAGGGAGCCAGGGTTGGAGCGTGAATGGTTACGCGGCCGCCGTCGCCGCGCAGTTCCAGTGATGCGATGGAGCCGCTATGTTCAATGATTCCCGTAAACATCGGTCAAGTATCCTTCCAGAAGAAAATCGGGACCGGACTGGCGCATGGTTTGAGAATGAAGAGCCGTAAGCTGCAACTTGGGCGCGATGGCGAAGGGAACGCGCATTTCGCCGGAGATTTTCGGGGCGTAGAAGAGAGCGAGTTTGTCGACGATGCCGGCCCGCAAAGCTGCGCCGTTGAGCGTGGGGCCGGCTTCAAGTAGTACGGTGAGAATACTGCGGCGGCCGAGCTCTTCCAACACTTTGTCGAGATTCACGCGGTGCTCGCGCGAAGACACATTCACGATCTCGGCACCTGCCTTGCGAAGATAAGTTGCCCTTGGCGAACGCTCCACCGCGTTTGTAAAAACCAGGAGGTCGCCGTCGGCAGACTTCACGACGCGGGAACTGGGCGACAGCGCCAGGCGCGAACCGAGGATAACGCGCAAGAGGCGGCGGCGCCGAGGGAGCCCGGTGCGGTCGGTCAGCAGCGGATTGTCGACGCGAATGGTGCCGATGCCGGTAAGCAGCGCGTCTGAAGCATGGCGCATGCGTTGTACTTCGGCGCGGGATTCTTCCGAAGTAATCCAGTTGGAGCTTTTGCGCCGGTCGGAAAATCTGCCTAGATGGCTGCTTTCTCCTGGGAGAGCGAGCTGACCGTCGAGCGTCAGCGCGGACTTGAGGGTGACGAAGGGCTTGCCGGTGCGGATCCACTTGGCGAATCCTTCGTTGAGACGCTGAGCTTCTTTTTCAAGGATTCCCGATTCCACTTCGATTCCTGCTGCACGCAAGCGCGCGAAGCCGGCGCCGCATGTTTTCGGGTTGGGGTCTTCCATGGCCGCAACGACGCGGCGCACTCCCGCAGCGATGATCGCCTCGGTGCAGGGGCCGGTGCGGCCGGTGTGATGGCACGGTTCGAGGGTGACGTAGAGAGTGGCGCCGCGCGATTTTTCGCCGCCGGCTTTCAACGCGACGATTTCTGCGTGATCCAGCGCATCGTACTGGTGAAAGCCTTCGCCAACGATTTCGCCATCGCGGACAACGACGCAGCCGACGGTGGGATTCGGGCTGGCGAGGCCGACGCCCCGGCGTGCGAGTGCCAGCGCGTGCTCCATGAAGCGAATGTCGTGGTCGTTCACGGCTTAGTTGAACAGCGAGTCGGCGTAAGTTTCGGCGTCGAACGGGACGAGATCGTTGATCTGCTCGCCGGTACCGACGAAGCGAATGGGCAGGCCCAGCTCGCGCGAGATGGCCACGACGATGCCGCCTTTTGCCGTGCCGTCGAGCTTGGTCAGAATGATGCCGGTGATGCCCACGGTGCCCGTGAATTCGCGGGCTTGCGCGAGGCCGTTCTGGCCAGTGGTGGCGTCCAGCACAAGCAGCACATCGTGCGGCGCGCCCGGAATCACTTTGGCGGCGGTGCGCTTCATTTTGTCGAGCTCCGCCATCAGATTGGACTTGGTGTGCAAGCGGCCTGCAGTGTCCACGATGACTACATCGACGGAGCGCGCCTTGGCGGCAGCGACAGCGTCGTAGACTACGGCAGCGGGATCGGCGCCGGACTTCTGCTTCACGACTTCAATGCCGTTGCGCTGCGCCCAGATTTCCAGCTGCTCGACTGCGGCGGCGCGAAAGGTGTCCGCGGCGCAGAGGAGCACGCTCAAGCCTTCCCGCCGAAAACGATTGGCGAGTTTGCCGATGCTGGTGGTTTTTCCCGCGCCGTTAACGCCGACGACAAAAATGACGCGCGTTTTGCCGCCGTTCGGCGAGGCAGACTTGCCCGCAAGTGCAGCCGCGCCGTTGCCTGTGGCCGACGTATTCAGGATCCGCACGATGTGCGATTTGATTTCGCGCTTGAGCTGGGCGGAATCGGAAAGCGCGTTGCGGTCGAGTTTTTCCTTCACTGCGTCGAGGATTTCGCGCGTGGGCCTGACACCCAGATCGGCGGAGAGCAGCGCGGTCTCGAGATGCTTGAGGACGGAAGGATCAATCCGGCGCTCGCCCAGGAAAATATTGTCGACAGTCTCGGAAAGGGCTGCTTTGGTCTTGCTCACAGACGCTTTCAGGCGTTCGAGAAGACCAGGTTCCTTCTTTTCTTCTTTGCCGAATAGGGAAATCATAGCGATAGAAGGCTGCTGCAAGCCTTCCATAAAGTGTAACAGAAGGCTGCTAACCGACAGGTGCGCTGCAGGCGGGCTGGTCTCCCGACCACACGCGTGGGCAGGAAAGAAAAGTCAGATTAAAACGCTTGGCAGGCCGGGGAACTAATGGTTTGCTGATTGCGTTTCCATAGTGCGCGCCCAGCCGCGCCGATTCCTTTGCGAGGACGGAGAGCTGACATGAAGAATCGAATCACGATGGTTTTGATCGCGATGCTGCTTGCGGGCGGGATCGCCATGGGCCAGGAACACAAGATTAAGCGCACGGACTTGCCGCCGGCAGTCGAAAAGACCGTTGCGGCGCAGAGCCAGGGCGCGACGATCCGCGGCTTCTCGACTGAGAAAGAGCACGGCCAGACGTTTTACGAAGCCGAGATGATAGTCAACGGCCATAGCAAAGACATCCTGATGGATGCCAGCGGCGCGATCGTGGAAGTCGAAGAACAAGTCGAACTCGACAAGCTGCCCGCCGACGTGAAAGCCGGACTCATGGCCAAAGCGGGGAAGGGCGAGATCAAGAAGGTCGAGTCGATTACCAAGCACGACAAGCTGGTGGCGTACGAAGCGCAGATAACCACCGATGGAAAGCGTTCCGAGATCCAGGTCGGGCCGGACGGGAAGCCGCTAAGTCACGAAGAATAGGCTAGACGTGGACTTCGACGGCGGAGAGACGCAGTTTTCCGTGCTGGATGACGGATTCGAGGGCGTTGACCACGACGGTGTCGAACTTTGAGCCAGTCAGCGACTTGATGCGGTTCAGTGCGAACTCGATGTCCATCGCCGATTGGTACGGCCGGTTGGTGGTCATGGCGTCGAGAGTATCCGCTACGCCGATGATGCGCGCCATCAGCGGAATCTGCTGGCCCGCGAGGCCGTAGGGGTAGCCGCGCCCATCGATGTGCTCGTGGTGCAGCTCGATGCCCGGCAGCATTTCCTTCAATTGCGAGACGGGGCGCATGATGTTCGCGCCTTTCACGGTGTGCTGCTTCATGAGGTCGAATTCTTCCGGCGTGAGCGAGCCGGGCTTCTTGAGGACGCGGTCTTCCACACCGATCTTGCCGACGTCGTGCAGCAGGGCGGCAATGCGCAGCTTGTCCAGTTCTTGCGGGGAAAGCCCAAGTTCCTGGCCGATCAGCGTCGAGTACTTAGCCACGCGGCCAGAATGACCGCGCGTATACGGATCCTTTTCGTCGATGGCGGCCGCGAGCATACGAATGGAGCCGATAAACAGCTCGCGATTTTCTTCGGCAGCTTCCTTGAGCCGCTCGATGTATTCCTCGATGTCGCCCGCCATCTTGTTGAAATTCTCAGCTAGCTCGCTGATTTCCGTGGCGCCGCGGACCGGCGAGCGCTGGTGGAATTCACCGCGGCTGATGGCGCGCGTGGAAGCCGCGAGAATGCGAATCGGGCCGCTGATTCCGACGGCAAAGAAATAACCGAAGAGTACGGCCAGGAGGACGACCACGGACACGAACGCGAACGCTTGGCGGTTCAGCTCGGTGACGCCAGCGTCCGCACGCGCTTCGTTCAAGCTGCGCTGCACCACCACCGCCCAATTGACCTCGGGAAACGTGCTGTACGTGCCGATCATCTCGACAGGATGTTTCTTCCCGGGCTCCGAGAAGCGCATCGTCTCGGTATTACGCAGCTCTTGCGGAAGGGCTTTGATCTGCGTGATCAACTGCGAGCTGACATCCGTGCCGGGGACGAAATTCTTGGTGTCCGGATGCGCCACGATGTGGCCATAGTGGTCCACGACGTAAACTGTGCGGCCGCGCACGCTGGAATCCTGCAAGCGGTGCAGAATCGGCTCAAGAGAGACCACCGCGGCGAGCATGCCCGTAAAATTCTCTTGTGCATCTTTCAACGGCACGGCAATCACGAAGGCGGGCCGATTGTCCGGAGCCAATGCCAGCGGATCGCTGCGGAAGTTGAGCTGCTGCGATTGCGTGCAGGTAACGAACGCGCGCTGCAGCGCCTTGGCCACGAACGGATCCTTCTCGGCGCGAAAATTCGCTTGCGATGCAGTTGTGCCCTTGCCGGACTTTCCCACCGCGGTGAGGTAGACGAATGTTGCGCGATTGCTGTCGACGAAATTTTCAAGGAGTCTCGTAACCTTGGGCTCCGCCACCGGGTCTTCCACATCGTCGATCAGTCCGGTGAGAGCAAGAATCTGCCGCTCGCTGAAGAGTTGCTGCGTCTGATTGGACTCGAAGGACTGAATTTCCTGCGCCAGCGATCGCGTTAAGTCGGTCTGCTGCACACGCTCGGTGTCCACCAGTTTCTCCTGGCTAAGCATCAGCACCTGGCGGTGGTACAACCCGATAGGCAGCGCGCTGACCAGGAGAAGCGCCCCCAGCACCAGCCAAAGGATGCGCACGCGCCCGGCGCGGAGACGTTGCAGTGAAGCTAGAAAGTGGAAGGCCATTGCGTCTACTCCATTTTACGCTGCCAACCAGAGCGCTCGGCGAAGTGACGAAGGCGGCGGTGCGGAAGTGCAACTGGAACCTTAGTACTAGGGAAAAATGTGCAAGGAAGGACGGATGGCGGACGCACTAACGGCTTGCAAAATGGTGAAATACAGGGCTTTAGCTCACTCTTTGCGCAGTGGCCGCTCCATGATGTCGCGAATCGCGTCGCGCGCGGACTTGCCACGGTGCAGGATGGCGTCGACCTGCCCAGTGATGGGCAGCTCGATATCGTGCTCGCGAGCCAGCGCCAGCAACGCGGCCGTAGTGCCCACCCCCTCAGCCACCATCCGCATACTAGCCAGGATTTCCGCGAGCGGCCGGCCACGTCCCAGTTCGACTCCGACGTGCCGGTTGCGGCTGAGCGTCCCAGTGCAGGTGAGAACCAGATCACCCAGGCCGGCCAAACCGAATAGCGTTTCCTGCTTTGCGCCGAGCGCCACGCCCAGGCGGGTCATTTCCGCAAGCCCGCGCGTGATCAGCGCGGCGGCCGCATTGAAACCTAGCCCGAGTCCTTGGCAAGCGCCTGCCGCGATGGCGATCACGTTTTTCATCGCGCCCGCCAGCTCCACTCCCAGCACGTCCGGATTGCTGTAAACGCGGAACCCCGGCGCGGCAAACTCTTCTTGGAGCTCGTCGGCCAAAGCGCTGTCGTGCGATGCCAGGACAATCGCAGTTGGTTCGCCGCGCGCCGCTTCCGCCGCGAACGATGGTCCCGAGAGCACGGCGAGCCGCCGCGAGAGATCGGCGGCGCCGTCGCCAGCCAGCAGCTGGGTGACGACTTTGCTGATGCGCAGGTGCGTGCTGGGTTCGAGACCTTTCGTCGCGCTGACGATAATCGCGTCCGCAGACAAATGCGGCGCGGCCAGCGAATAAATGCTGCGCGCGTACGCGGATGGCATGGCGCCAATCACGATTCGCGCTCGGTTGGCGGCTTCACACAAATCGTGCGTGACGTGAATCTCGGCGGGGAGAAAAATTCCCGGAAGGTAGGTACTGTTTTCGCGATGGCGCTTCAGGATTTCGGCTAGCGCCGCATCGCGCGCCCACAGCGAAATGTCGTGCTTGCGAGGGCTTCGCGAAAGCACAATGGCCAGCGCGGTGCCCCAGCTGCCGGCACCGAGAATGGCGATCTTCGTCATCGGAGGGGCTCCGTCATTCGGCTGGTTTCCGCTTGGCGAACGAAAGTTTCGGCTCGTGGCCCTGCACCAGCCGTTGAATGTTCGCGTCGTGCTTCCAGACGATCAGCGCGGAAGCAGCAAAAGTTCCGGCAGTAACGATTAAAGGGGGCGCGTGATGCGGTGCCCACAGAAAGTAGATCAGCATGGGCATCGCCGCGGCCGCAAAGATCGAACCGAGCGAAACGTAGCGCCAGTACGCCACGACCAGCACGAAGAGAGTCAACGCCGCCAGCGCTGCCAGCGGGCTCAGCGCCATGAAGACGCCCAGCGCCGTGGCCACTCCTTTGCCGCCCTTGAAGCGCAGCCACACCGGGAAGCAATGCCCCACAAGCGCTGCCAGCCCCGCCAGCGTCATCCACGTAGCGCTGCTGTTCGTGTAGCGCTCTGCAAGCAGCACGGCCGCCGCTCCTTTGGCCGCGTCCAGAACGAGCGTGAGAATCCCCGCCGCCGGCCCGGCCACGCGCACAACGTTCGCTGCGCCGATGTTGCCGCTGCCGGACTTGCGCACGTCGCCCCGGCCCAGCATTTTCGTCAGCACCACGCCGAAAGGAATCGAGCCGAGCAGGTATGCCGCCGAGGGAATCCACGTCTCGCTGACTGGAACCTGCCATGCCACGCGTCAATTCTCCGAAACGAATGGAAATGATTGCACGGTAGTGTACTCCGCGCCCGCCGGTTTCAGCCTGCTTTCCATGAGGTGAAATTCCGAGGCTTGCCACGCGCCGAATGCGCGCGCCGCGTCGCGCTGGATCGCTTCGCGGAGCGGTTCAGGAAGGCGCGTGCCCGCGAGGCGTGCCAGCGTGAGATGCGGAGCGAGGGGCCGCCCTTCCCGCGGAAAGCCCAGTGAAGCTAAAACTGCGTCAGTGTCCATGGCCAGTTGCGCCAGATGATCCGGCGCCCGGGTGCCGGCCCAGAGGACACGAGGCCGTTGGTCGTCTGGAAAGAAGCCGAGACCCTGCACTAGCATTGCGAGAGCATAACTCGAGCGGACTTCAGCGAGTGCTGCGCGAATGGCATCAAGCTTTGCGCTCTCTGTCTCGCCGATGAATTTCAAAGTAAGGTGCAGATTCTCCGCGCGAACCCATTTCACTTGCGGCGCAAGGCCGCGAAATTCGCCGATCAGCGCGGCGAGTACTGTGCGCACCTCAGCCGGAATCTCCAGCGCGACGAAGAGGCGCACGGTTCAGCCCCGTTTGGCTGCGGATTGGTTGATATAGAGAAAATGAGTGCGCACCAGATCGAGCGCAAGCTGCGAGGCCTGGAAGCGAATCATCTCGCGGTCGCCGGGAAAACGCGCGCCTTTTTCTTTAACCGTTTCGGCGCTGGCCAGTGCGATGTGTACCGTGCCTACCGGCTTCTCTTCGGTGCCGCCGCCGGGTCCGGCGATTCCGGTGATGCCCACGCCGAGCGTGCTGCCAACGCGCCGCCGAATCCCTTGAGCCAGCGCGATGGCCACTTCGCCGCTCACGGCGCCCTTGGACTGAATTAGATCCGCCGGCACATCGGCCCACGCGGTCTTCAGTTCATTGCTGTAGCACACCACGCCGCCGACAAAATAAACCGAGCTGCCCGCGATGCTGGTCAGCCGTCCGGCCAGCAAGCCGCCGGTGCAGCTTTCCGCCGCGGCGATGGTCGCATTGTTCAACGTGAGCAGCCGCGCGACGACCTCTTCCATCGAAGTTCCGTCGTGCGAAAAGATGCGGTCGGTCAGCGCCAGCTCGAAGCCTTGCGTGATTTCATCCAGGATCTTTTTCGCATGCTGTGCGTCGTCCGTCCAGATGCGCAGATGCACTTGGGTCTCGCCCGGAGACGCGAGGACCACGGTCGTGACCTCGTGATAGCGTTTGTAAATAGGCGCGATGCGCGCATCCACTGTCGATTCGCCCAGTCCTGTCACCCGCAACTCGCGATGATACATGCGCACCGCGGAAACGCGCCGCTCCAACCGCGGTAGGACCTCGGCCTGAAACAGCGGCTTTAGCTCGCGCGGCGGGCCCGGCAACAACGCGACGCTGCGCCCGGCGTCTTCGATCCATAGGCCCGGCGCGGTGCCGCGTGGATTCGGCATAATCTCCGCGCCCTCCGGAACCATCGCCTGGCGCACATTGTTCTCCGGCATTTCGCGCCCGAAGCTGCGGAAGCGCGCTTGAATCTCCCGCACAATCTCGTCGTTGCGGCGGAGCTTGCGCCCTAGCAAATCTGCCACCGTCTCGCGCGTTAGATCATCTTCCGTTGGTCCCAGCCCGCCCGACGAAATAATCAGCGGCACGCGGTTCAGCGCATCGCGAAACGCTTCGCGCAGAAGCTCCGTATTGTCGCCGACCACCGTCTTGCGCACCACTTCGATGCCCAGCTTGTTCAGTTCTTCCGTCAGGAAGAGCGAATTGGTGTCCAGCCGGTCCGGCGTCAGCAACTCCGACCCGACCGCGATGATTTCAGCTTTCATGGTGTCAAAGGATTCTAGCCGAAGAGAGGCAAGCCGTGGACATCCCAGTCCATGGTATAAAGCTCGCCAGTGGTAGCAAGAATGGCGCGGCCCGATGGTTGCAGCGCCATGCCTACCAGTCCCGATCCGCTGAGCACAACTTCCGCGTGGCCCTGCGGCGTGATGCGCACGATTCCGCGCCGCCCGCCGAACGATGCCGCAACGTAGAGATTCCCCTCGCGGTCGAAAGCAATTCCCTGCGGCCGGCCCAGCCCGCGGTAAAACACCAGCACTTCGCCGCCTTGGGTAATGCGAAACACGCGGTCGTAGCTCGAAGTCGTCGGTCCAGCGACGTACAAATCGCCGCTCGGATGAAACGCCAGGTGATAGGCCGCAAGCGACGGCTCCAGCGTGGCGAACACAAAAATCTCGCGGCTCCGGCTGATCTTGAAAATCGTTCCGCTGCGATCTCCCACGTACAGATTCTCGTCGCGGTCGAACGCAATTCCCGTCGCCACGCCCATGCCTTCAGCCCATTGCTCGGCCCGGCCGTCCTGTGTCACGCGATGAATCGTGCCATCGTTGCGGCACGACACAAAGAGGTCGCCGCTGCGCGAAACCGCCAGCCCGGACGGATTGATCAGCGAAGTCACAAACGGCTTCACGTTGTAGTTCGCCGTGATTTTGTACAGGGAAACCGGGACCCGCTGCCCACGCGGCCCGCTGAAGGTCACGTAGATATTGCCATCCTGATCCACCGCGGGACTCGCCACCGGATGCAGATTGTCCGCAATCTGCAATCCCACTGCAACGGCGGCCGGCTGGCTCTCCTGTTCCGCAAGTGTGACCCGCACCGCTCCGCCGCTCGCCCCTTCCGGCACGCGCACGATGAGCCGGCTCTCGCTCGCCAGCATCAAGCCGCCTTCCGCGTCGCCGAAATTCACCACCGGACGTGCGCCGTTGCGCGATGCGAATCCGCTTCCGTAAATCGCGATTTCGCCGCCGGGAATGGCGGCGCCAGGCGTGACTCTTTCGATGCGCGGAATACCGGTTTTTTCTGCGGAGGACCCGAACCCAAATTTCATACTAAGCCAAAGTGTAGCGCGACGCGCAGCAGAATGGCAGCGTAGACCCCCGCCGCCCAGTCATCCGCCATAATGCCCCAGCCGCCCGGCAGCTTCTCTAGCCGGCGCAGCGGAAACGGTTTCCAGATGTCGAATACGCGAAAAAGTATAAATCCCGCCAGCAGGTATTTCCAGTTCACCAGACTCAGCGCAAAAAATATGGAATAAAGGGAGAAATCGTAGTGTTCCGTAAGCCGCGGCAGCGCAATCGGAATCAGCGGCAGAAGCAGCGTAAGATGCTGCCCCGCAACTTCGTCAATCACCACGAATTGCGGATCCTTGATTCCCGCATACGCAGCGGCGCGCGAGCTGCTCCACACTCCGATAGCCACCAGCAGCGCCAGCACCACGCACGCCACGATCAGCGGCAGAATCAGCGTCATGTCTTGAGGGTCCGCGCCGGGCGGCAGGAAAATCCGCCGCGTCATCATCGCGTCGGCCAGCGGGTGCGGCGAAAAGAGTTCGCTGACGGACCCGGGATGCAGAAAAAATGCCGCGGAGAAAAATGCCGTCAGCACGCCCACCAGCGAGCCAAAGGTTCCCGGCGCTTTCGGGATGTACCCGACGCCGAGCGCCGTTGCCAGCGCAAGCGCCAGCGTTGGCTTTTCGCCTCGCGGGGCCTCCGCCGTTTCCGCGGGCTTGTCAGTTTTGGGAGTCATCGCGCTCGGGCAAATCGAGGATCACCGTCTTGCGTCCGCCTTCTGCCAGCTCGTCTTCGTCGAAGATGGGGTCCGAGACCACATATTTCTCCGAAGCCCACGCTCCCAGATCGAGCAGCCGGCAACGCTCGGAGCAAAATGGAAACTCGCGGTTGCTGTCCGAATCTACAGGCGTCTTGCAAATGGGACAATTCCGAATCATGCCGCTTTCCCTCTGCTAGATATTGAGGGACCAGCTTAACCTAAAACGCGCAGTGGCGCTCCCGTAGCGATGCGCGCAAATTGCTGTCCCGGCGCTGTCCCAGCAGCCGCTGCTCGGGCCTTCGTCTGCGGCAGAATCTCCACCACGCGGCCGATCAAATCGTACGCGTCCGTTTTCCCGATCTCCACGCGCGTCACGTCGCCTATCGCCGCCGCTTCGCCGTTCTTCAGCACGATATCCGTTAAATACAATTTCCCATCGATGTCCGGCGCCATTCCTTCGAGCCGCGCTTCCCAAACCAGCGGATTGTCCTTCGACGCTCCTTCGATCAGCGCAACGTGCGTCTCGCCGTGAAACCGCCGCAGCTTCTCCCGCGAAATCTTGTTTTGAATGGCCATCAGCCGGTTGCGCCGGTCGCTGATCGTCTCGGGATCGACTTTGCCGTCCAGCGGGAAGCTCCCGGCATTGTCCACGTCCGAGTATTCGAACACTCCCATCCAGTCCAATTTCGCGGCGCGCACAAAACCGCACAATTCCTCGAAATCCGCTTCCGTCTCCCCCGGAAAGCCGACGATAAACGACGTGCGAATAGCTACGCCCGGAATCGTCGCACGCATGCGCTCCAGCAGTTTCAGAAACGCGTCGCCATGCGAGCCGCGCTTCATGCGCGCCAGCACGTTGCGGCTGGCGTGCTGGAGCGGCATGTCGATGTATTTCGCCAGCCGCGGCCGCGCCGCAACCGTATCCAGCAGCTTCTGCGCGACGCGATTCGGGTACGCGTACAAAAAGCGCACCCACAGCAACTCATCCACGTCCGCCAAACGGTCCAGCAGCTGCGCGAGCCCGTCTCGCAAACCCAAGTCTTCGCCGTACGATGTCGTGTCCTGCCCGATCAGGGTGATTTCGCGTGCGCCCGCCGCCGCAAGATTCTGTGCTTCACGCACCACGGACTCGAAGCGCCGGCTGCGAAACGCGCCGCGCAATTGCGGGATAATACAGAACGTGCAGGGATGATCGCAGCCTTCGGCAATTTTGATGTATGCCGCGTGCTTCGGTGTGGTGATCACTCGCGGTGTCAGATCGTGATACAGAAACGCGGGCGGCTGCGCCGGCAACACCCGCAGTTCGCCTTGCACCGCCTCCAGGATGCGCTCGACCTCGCCCGTGCCAACCACCGCATCCACTTCCGGCACTTGCTCCAGGATTTGCGCCCGATATCGCTCCACCAGGCAGCCCGCCACGATCAGCTTCTTCGCCGCGCCAAATTTCTTGTGCTCCGCCATCTCCAGAATCGTTTCGATGGATTCTTTCTGCGCCGGCTCGATGAAGCTGCACGTGTTTACCACCAGGATTTCGGCTTCGTCCGCGCGCGCCGTCAGTTCATACCCTTCCCGCTCAAGAATACCCATCATCACCTCGCTGTCCACGAGGTTCTTCGGGCATCCCAGGCTGACAAATCCGACCTTGGTCATAGTGAGAAATCTGCGCCTTTACGCAATCCTCGATTATAACAGACCCGACGAAGCTCACGCCTCTCGGCAGTGTTTTGGGACAAAGTCAGCGTGAGCGGAGTGCAGCGCGTATCTGCGCTAGCAGCGCACGCAATCGCGGCGCGTCGATACTGGCCCCGCCGAAGCGCGCACGCGCGTAAAGCTGCGTAAATTCCCGAACCGCCGGAGCCACCGCCGGCTCGCTCACCGCTCCCGCAAACTCCAGCGGCGTCTGGGCTTCGCCCCGCCGGAACCCGTAACGTCCCAACAGGCGCTGCAGCTCTGCATACAAGACCGAAGCAAACTGCATCTGCGCCGCCGGACTCCCCGTTCGCATCCGCAGAGACAGCCGCAACCGCCGGATGGCTCGCTCCAGCCATCCAAAGCGCAGCGACATCAGAAACACCACCAAAACCACCGGAATCAGGAAGCCCAGCGCTTCGTGACGGAACTGCCATCTCTGCACCACTCGCACGGTATTGCGGCGAATTCGCTCGATCTCCGCGCGTATAGCGTCGCCCCAGCTGTGCGAGCCGCGCTGCAGGTTTTGTGCCAGCGCTACCTGGTGCGCAAAGTCATAGCTGATCACCCACTCGTTCCAGGTCAGCTCGAACCAGTCCAGGTATTGATTGAGGCGTGACAAAAATCCATTGGCAGCATCCGGCGCCGCGGGCGTGGGATCGAACACGATCCAGCCCTTCCCCGGAAAGAAAACCTCCACCCAGCTGTGCGCATCGCTGGCACGCACAATGTAATCGCCGCCGAGGTTATTGAATTCCCCCGGCAGAAAGCCGTTCACTTCCCGCGAAGGAATTCCCAGCGTGCGCAGCATCACCGCCATCGACGAAGCAAAATATTCGCAATTTCCGGCGCGCGACTCGAAGAGGAAATGCGGTAGCGGATCATCGCCGGGCTTCCCCGTAATGTTCAGCGTGTAATTGAAGCGCGTCTGCAAATACGTTTCGATGGCCACGCTCTTGTCGTACGGTGTCGCCGCTTGCGCCGTAATCGTGCGCGCCAGCTCGCCTATCCGCGGATCGATTCGCTGCGGCAGTTGCAAATACTTCTCGAGCACCTCGCCGGAATAATCCTGTCCCGCCGCTCGCAGCGCGGAGGCGTTCGTCGGCGCAAAACGCGACAGCCCGGAATACCGGATCGCCGAGTAGTTATGGAACGGATTGAAAACCGATCCCGTGGCGTCGCGAATTAGGTAGCTCCGCCGCGGCGCTCCGAAGCTGCTCGCCTCGCCCGTAAAATTTCCGCGCAACCGCAACGGCTTTCCAGCAACGAAAATGGCGTCCGTGGCCACCGGCTCCATGAGCACCGTGTATTCCATGACGCGGGCCGGCGTCGCTTCGTGTTGCAGGGGCTCCGCCAGCAGAATCCACCCTTCGCTGTTTGGTGCAAGCGTCTCGCCGCCTCTTTCTGCGGTGATCCACCGCCGCCCGTCGAAATTTGCCAGCGCGATCCCGCGCCAGCGCAGCCGGCCGTCCGGAATCGGCCTTCCCGTTTCCACGCGCATCACCACGGCCGAATTTTTCTTGATTTCGCCGATCTGCCCCAGTTCCACCACGTCGCTGAAGCCGGACATCAGCGAAGGATTCAGGCTCGTGCGCCCCAGGTAACCCGCGCTGATGCGTGGGAAAAAGAAAAACAGCATGCCGCCGATGGCGATCGCGCCAATTGCCGCGCTGATTGTGGACCAGCTCAGCGCCCGCGCCAGCCGCCGTTCCCGGTCGGGCTGCGCCGCCAGCGGGGGCGTCACCGCTCCTCTTGCGCCTCGCCGCAATTCCATACCGCTGAAAGTGGCCGTCGCAAACAGCAAGTACACGAAAAACAAAATCAGGAACGCCGTGTCCACCGTTAGGACCGTGGATGCCAGGATTGCCGCAAAGGAAAGCATGGCCAGGAACAGCGCGTCGCGGTCCGTCGTGGCGCTGTAAAAGCGCACCAGCATCACGAACAGCAGAAAGTGCACCGCGCCGATCAGCGCCGCAAACAGCGGGGGATTCGCCGAGTTCGCCACGAACATTCGCGAAAACAGAAAAACATCCACGGGAAAGAAAAACAGGTAGCCAATCACCAGCCATGTGGCAAAGCGCGGAGAGATTTCCGCCGGATAGCTGCGGAGCAAGCGGTGCCCTTTGTACAACACCGCGATGGGCGCCAGAAGGGAGGAAAACAGATCGAGCTTGCCGGTCGCCACCACGCACGAAATCGAGCTCAGAATCAGAAAGAAGAGCGACGCACGAAAAAAGCGCTCGGCGGGCAGCGGCTCGGCAACGGGCAGTGCGGAGGAGGAAGCCATGGCGGAAATTCCATGGTAGCATCGCGCGAGCTTCCGCGGGTGCAGGCGTGCCTATCGATAACCGGCAACCGCGCGAGCGGCAGCTTTACCTTCCGCCTTCAGCTTGCCCCCATCCCCGCGGGGCAACGGGCGCCGTTCGCTCGCCGCCCCTGGCAACGCGCTGGCCGCGACTTTGCGCGTCAGGTTCGAGATGGGAAGGGAAGCGAGACCATCGAGCGGCAAGATTGTTGCGCTCGCAATCCTAGGCAGTTTCGCCAACACAATGAGGAAGGGAACGATGGTGATGTTCCGATAGGTCACCGCGTGACGCACTTTTCCCAATGGCTGCAATTCGAGCCTCCGGTTGTTTCCCCCAAACAGTTCCCGTAACGAACGCAGCAATTCCTCCACCGGGTTCTCCCTCACGGAAATCGTGGGGAAGTGCCACAGTTTTGAAACCAGCGTTGGCACATGGTCCGCAGCGCCCGCCCAGTTGCTTCCCTCCTCTTTCTTTGGCGGCGCCAGCAGCAGCGTTCGCCCTTTCGAGTCGACGAAAACAGCCGCCGCGAGCATAACGGCCACCGGCTCGCGCTTCTTGCGCTTCTCCGGGAGCATTTCGGCGATACCTAGTTTTCGTCCTTCGCAGAAGCTTGCCACCGGACACAGCAGGCACTGCGGCAAACGCGGCGTGCACAGCGTCGCGCCAAGCTCCATCATCGCCTGGTTCCAATCCCCGGGCGACCCGGAATCCAGCACCGAATCTGCCATTTGTTGCAAGCTCTGCCAGCGCCCCGGCGCGCGCAGATCGCCGCGCATCGCGCCCAGGCGCGCCAGTACTCGCGCCACGTTGCCGTCCAGCACCGCGAGCTTTTCGCCATAAGCAATACTCAGAATCGCCGCCGCCGTGTAAGCACCGATTCCCGGCAGCGCAAGCGCCTCGTCCAGTTTCCGCGGAAATTCGCTGCCGCGCTCGCCCTCTTTTCTAGCCACAATCTGCTGCGCAGCCCGCTGCAGGTTGCGCGCCCGGCTGTAATAGCCCAACCCCGACCACAACCGCAGCACTTCCTCCTGCGGTGCCTCCGCCAGCGTCCGCACATCCGGAAAGCGCTGCAAGAATTTTTCGTAGTAGGGAATCACTGCGGCCACGCGCGTCTGCTGCAGCATAATTTCAGACAGCCAGATGCGATAGGGATCCCGCGTGCCTCGCCACGGCAAATCCCGCCGAAACTGCCGGTACCATGCCAGAAGCCGCTTCCGAAAACGCGCGAGCTCACCGCCACTCATCATAGACGGACAACATTCTCGCATACCGTACCCCGGCGCACGGCTGCTGTCTACTTCTCAAGATCGTCCAGGAAGATGACGTACGAGGAATGCCACAAGCTGGCAGGGATAGATCCGCGCGGTTGGCCCGTGACGATGATTTTGAAGAGATTCGGCGCCGCCGTCAGGTCGCTCATCAGCGCGTAGCTGGCTTCCGGCGGCAGCGGCATCGCCAGCGCCAGGTGCCGCAGCAGCGCGAAAATGATTTCTTCCGCGGGTGCCAGCGGCGTTTCCATGCCTGCGCTGCGGAATTGCATCTGCGCGTTGCGTTCATAGAAATGCCAGGCCAGCGCCGCGCACAGCGTAACCGCGCGCTCGAATCGCTCGTTGGCGACAGCCGTAGCCCGCGCGCCTTTCGCCTCAATCCCGACGCCCGGAATATGCGGATCCAGCACCAGCAGCACCCGGCAATCATCCTCACGCGTGAATTCCCGCACCATCAGCGCGCCCGCCCTCGCGGACGCCTTCCAGTGCACATGCCGCACACTGTCGTTCGATGTGTAGCCGCGCAACGCGTACAAGTCCTGCCCGCGCCCCTTTGCCTGTGTTTCCAGCGCCCCTTGCAAGCCCGGAAGTATATCCACCAGTTCGCTCGTCGGCTCCACGCTCGGGTACACCACCGCTTCCGTCTTCAGATCCACGCGCCGCGACTTCTGCAAAAATCCAAACGGAAACCGCGTAACGATGCGAAAAGCGTCCTGGCGGTACAGCCCCCGCCGCGGAAATGTCATCGGCACATTTTGCTGCACCCGATCGTGCTTCGGAAGATACGGAAAGAACACCGGCGTCTCCAGAATCGCGCTCACCGGCTCGTCCTTGGCCCGGATCGCCTCTACGCGCAGCGAAAAAGACGGCAACGTCAGTTTTTCGTTTTCCAGCTGCACCGAACCCCGCACCGCTTGCTTCGCAAAAATGTGCTCCGGAAGCTCCAGCCGCACGTTCACGCCCGAGAGTGTGATCGAAGAAAGAATGCCCGACATTAGAATGACCGCGATCAGCGTGGCCAGAATCAGAAACAGAAGATTGTTGCCGGTGTTCAGCGCCGCCAGCGCGACCATCAGCACGCCGGCGATATAAAACCACCCCGCCCGCGAAATCCTGTACTCCATTTTGAAGCTGAGCCACCGCAGCGGCGTGCGCCTAGCCAGCGTCGGGACCAGCGTGATTCCCACCCACGCTGCAACCACCAGCGAAAGCAATGCGGAGCTGGCAGCGAGCGTGAGGTGACCCATTTCCGCGGCGGCACCCGAATAAATCGCCAGCATCAGCGCGACGCTCAGCGCTGCCAGCGACAGGAAGAACGCGCGCACCGACGGTCGGTCGGCCTTGGCCCACAGTTGAGCGAGCGTGGAATTTGGCGCGGTGATTGTGGCTTTCGCAGGCAACGGCAATTCCTCAGCGGCTAAAGCCTGGCGCTATCGAGCGGAAAACCAAAATGCGCAACCGTCGTACGCGCAACCCATCACACCGGGACGCGCACAGAATCCACGATATCGCGCAGCACCGACTCCGTAGTCTCCGATTTTTTCTGCAGCGAAGCATGACGCGCGCTGGCGACCACGCGATGCGAGAATACCGCCACCGCCAGATGCTTGAAATCGTCCGGTAGGCAATAGTCGCGGCCTTCCAGGAACGCGCGCGCTTGCGCCGCCCGTTGCAGCATCAGCGTGCCCCGCGGGCTGACACCCAGGGCCAATTGCTCCGAATTGCGCGTGCGGTTCACGATTTCCAGCGCATAGTCCAGCAAGCTCGCATCCACTTTCACCAGCGCCACCGACTCCTGCATAGCCATCACTTCTTGAATATCCGCCACCGGTCGCAGCGTGCTCAGCGGATCGTCTCCCGCGGGACCCGTGCGGCGCCGCATGATTTCGCGCTCCGTCTCGTGCGATGGATACCCCATCTTGATGCGCATCAGGAAGCGGTCCAGCTGCGACTCCGGCAGCGGATACGTCCCGTGATGCTCCACCGGATTCTGCGTGGCGATCACCAGAAAAGGCCGCGGCAGCGGCAGAGTCTTCCCGTCGACAGTCACCTGCGCTTCATTCATGGCCTCAAGCAGCGCCGATTGCGTGCGTGGCGTCGTGCGATTAATCTCGTCCGCCAGCACCACATTCGCGAAAATCGGGCCGGAGCGAAACTCGAACACCCGCGACTCCGGGTTGTACACACTGACGCCCAGCACATCGCTAGGCAGCATGTCTGATGTGAACTGAATTCGCTGGAAGCTGCATTGAAAGCTCTTCGCCAGCGCCTGCGCCAGCGTAGTCTTCCCCACGCCCGGAACATCTTCGATCAGCAGGTGACCTCGCGCGAGCAAGGTAATCAGCGCCAGCTGAATCGCTTCTTCCTTGCCATAAATAATCCGCGCAATCGCGTGCTGCAGTTGCCCTACAACCTGAGACGTGGCAGTCGGCATTGTTGAAAACCCGGGTCCTTCCTGTTACAACATAGATGAAACGTTCGCAGCAGCCGCTGCACCATTCGGGCGACTAGCTCAGTTGGTTAGAGCGCTCCCCTCACACGGGAGAGGTCAAAGGTTCGAGTCCTTTGTCGCCCACCATTCCCTCCCATTCTGCACGAATTGCCCGCCGCTCTCCAAAAAGTGCGCAGTCCTGTGTGCCCAAACGGTGGTTAGCTTTGTCGCACGCCGGGCAGTGCATCATTGGATAAGTCAGTGTCAGCTGACATTTGTAATGACCTGTAATCGCACGTATATATGACTCTCTCTTCGCGGACCGGGTCCGCATTTACACGCCGGGACAAGGTCCCTTCCAGGAGGCCTCCGTGGGCACCGTCAGTCCAGCCGCCAACGTCCACAATAGCAACGCAATAGGCCAATGCCAGGTCTGCGGAAGTATGCGCCAGACCAGTCAGGTCACCTTTCACCGCAACGTCGGTATGCTCATTGCCCGCCAGACTTTCAAGCTTCAGGGCGCCATGTGCAAAACCTGCCTCAGCAAGAAATACTGGGAGTTCCAGGGCAAAGGCCTGCTCCTCGGTCCTTGGGGCATGATTTCCCTCGTCGCCACGCCCATCTATCTCATCTCCAACACCGTCAGCTACGTCTCCGCCTCTCGCAAACTCCGCAACGCCGTCGAATAGAGTCGCTGCTCACGCATTGCGCATAGCTCTGCTTCGAGTAAGATCTTCAACATCGCCATGTCCCCTATTCTTCGCACCATCGAATTCCTGGGCCTGAGCCTGTGGCTCGGCAGCGACGTATTCCTGAGCTTTGTCGTCGCCCCAGGCGCTTTTCGCATCCTCGGCAGCCGCGATCAAGCCGGCGCCATGGTCGGCCACTCGCTCTGGTGGATGCATTTCATCGGCGTGATCTGCGGGATTGCAATTTTATTGGCCCGGCTGATGCGCACGCGCTCGTTCGCCAGTTTGCTGGCGCCCGCCGCGCTTTGCATAGTGCTGATGATAGGGCTCACCGTGGTGTCGCAGCATGGTGTCAGCCCAAAGATGGCCGCCCTGCGCGGCCAGATGCGCTCGATCCAAGCCACGGCTACAGACAGCCCACTCCTCGCCGAATTCAGCCGCCTCCACCGCGTTTCCGTCTCACTCGAAAGCGGTGTTTTACTCGCGGGCCTGGTTGCGCTGTACCTGTTCGTCCGCGAAACAGCCGCTGGCCAATAAAGCGAGCCTCACGGAACTAGCAGCCCGTCTCTCTCTGTAGAAGCCGAAGTACCACCACCCCTATTTGCGCCGCTCGGTTGTCGCGGCTTTGCGTCGCCGCCCCTTGGCAGAGCCGATCTTGCGTGGCTTGATTTTATGGGTGATCTTGGCCCCGGCGCGCTGGAACGCCCGCCACATATACCAGCTCGCCACCGTACGATACGGCCGCCAGCGTTCTCCGAACGCCAGCAATTCCTTCGGCTTGGGCATGTGCTTCTTGCCGTAAGCTACCGACCACCCTTTTTTTACCGCCAGGTCGTGAATCGGCAAGACGTCCGGCCGCCCGAGCCGGAAAATCAAAAACATTTCCACCGTCCACGCCCCGATGCCCCGCACCGACACCAGCCGCTCGATCAGTTCCTCGTCCGACATCTTCTCCGCCTGTTCCAAAGTCGGCACAACGCCATCAATGGTCTTGTGCGCCAGGTCCTTCATGGCCAGCACTTTTGCGCCAGACAAACCCGCTTTCCTCAGCGCCGACTTCCGAAGTTTCAGCATTTCCTGAGGAGTGGGAATCCCCCCGCTCGCGCTCAGCGCTTTGACCCTCGCAAAAATAGTAGCCGCAGCTTTCCCCGAGATAGACTGATAAGCGATCGATTCCAGCAGCGCTTCGTAAGGGTTTTCCGCCAGAATCTCGTCCAGTTGAAATTGCTCCGTTTCCTCGATCAGACCTTTCAACGCCGGATCGCACTCCGCCAGATGTTTGCACGCAGCAGCCAGGTCAAAGGGAAGTTGTGTGGGAATTTGCGTCACCTGAGCTCCATTCCGAAAACGGGGCAGTAGACTACCAGACTGTTTGCCCGCCACAAAACCAACCGCATCAATGAAGCCCCCCGTAGAAAATCTAGTCATCGCAGTAGAGCTGTGGCCGACAATTTCCGTCCCGCTCCACCGCCCTCGCCTTGGCCCAGCTTTATCCCGGCAATGCTGCGGCAATCCTGCGCCATTCCCGGCCCAGCCAACCGCACTTGCCTTCAAGTTTTCCGCCCTGCCGAACCCCGAACGATGCGTGTGCTAAACTTCCTGGTTTATGCAAACAGGAATTATCGGACTACCGCAAGTCGGCAAGACCACACTCTTCCGCATCCTCACCAAAGCCCACCTCGATGCCAAAGGCGGCCAAGGCACCCACGTTGGCGTCGCCAAAGTTCCCGAGCCGCGCCTGCTCGAACTGGCCAAGCTCTACACCCCCAAGAAAATCACCTACGCGACCGTAAACTACGTCGATCTGGGCGGCATGCAAAAAGAGCGCATGCGCGATTCCCTCGCCTCGCTCCGCGAAGTCGATGCCATCGCCCACGTGATCCGCGTCTTTGACGATCCCAGTGTGCCCCACGCCGAAGGCAGCATCGACCCCCTGCGCGATGCCACCAATCTCGAGCTCGAGCTGATTCTTTCCGATCACGAACAAATTGCCAAGCGCCTTGAAAAGCTCGACAAAGAGCTCAAGAAAAAGAAAGACCCGCAAAACGAACTGGAAAAGACCGTTCTCGAAAAGTGCAAAGCGCATCTCGAAGCCGAGAAACCTCTGCGCGAACTGCAACTCACTCCAGAAGAGCGCAAGCCCGTCGGCGGATTCCTGTTTTTGTCCGCGCGCCCCATGCTCTATGTGCTGAATTTGGGAGACGATGAGGCAAGCGAGTTGGATACCGCAGTCGAGCGCCACAAACTCGGCGCGCTGCAAGGCCGCCCGAACACCGCGGTAGTGGCGATTTGCGGCCGCCTCGAAGCCGAACTCGCCGAGATGGACGAGAAGGAAGCGGCGGAGTTGCTAGCGTCCTACGGTTTGCAAGAGCCCGGACTGAACCGCCTGATTCGCGCCACTTACGACTTGATGGGCCTGCTGCAATTCTTCACCGCCGGCGAGCCCGAAGTCCGCGCCTGGACCATTCACAAAGGCTCAACCGCCGTGAAAGCCGCCGGAGCCATTCACAGCGACATCGAAAAAGGCTTCATCCGCGCCGAGGTCGTGAAGTGGAGCGATTTGCTCGCGGCCGGCAGCCTGGCATCCGCGCGCGAAAAAGCGCAAGTCCGCCTCGAAGGAAAAGAGTACCTCGTGCAAGAAGGCGACGTGATCCTGTTCCGCCACAGCGGCTAGCGTAGTGGCCGATTTAGATCGGCCAACTATATCCCGTAGTGGTTATCATTTTCTTCTCCGTGCCTCCGTGCACCCTGTGTCAGGAAACAGATTTCGCCCCGCCCAGACCCACAATCGCAAGCGGCAACTTATTTCCCCAGGAACCTGATAATCTTCGTTTCCCCATGACTCACGATTTGGCATTTCGGACCGGATTAGCCGCGGCGCTGGGTTTAGTGGCCGCGGCTGGAAATCTGATTGGCGGCTACTTTGTCGTGCGCGGGGACTGGTCGCGCAAGGTGTTGCAGTATTTTTTGGCCCTGGGCGCCGGGTACATGCTGGCGGTGGCGCTTGTCGAGGTGATTCCGGAATCCATCCGGCTGAGCGGCGAACAATCGCTGGTCTTTGTCCTGATCGGCTATTTTCTCGTGCATCTGTTCGAGCACACCATCGCACCGCACTTCCACTTCGGCGAAGAAACCCATCACGAAGAATTCAGCCACCATCACGCGCAGACCACCCTGCTGCTCGGCCTGGCCATTCACACCTTTTTCGACGGCGTAGCCATCGCCGCCGGCTTCCTGGTGTCTACTTGGCTGGGCGCGGTCATTTTCTTTGCCGTCTTCCTGCACAAGCTGCCGGAGGGCTTCACTGTCGCCTCCGTAGTGCTGGCCTGCGGCAAGGGCAAGCGCAACGCCATCCTCGCCTCCGGGTTACTTGGTGCAGCAACGCTCCTGGGAGTCCTGCTGACCAGCTCCCTTCAGAGCCAACTCAAGTACGCCCTGCCGCTCTCGGGCGGCGTGACCCTGTACGTCGCCGCCACGGACCTGCTCCCCGAAGTGAACCGCGAGCCCAACTGGCGCATGGCCGCCCTAGTCTTCGTAGGCGTGGCTAGCATGTTGGCGCTTCGTTTTATCTTCCGTGTCTGACCCCGCAGCCGCCGAATCCCCAATCGCTCGACGTAACCTCGCCTCAAGAGATGCTGCGAGAGCCATTCCTACTCCCAGCGTGCTCACGTTTTCTCGCGAGCCGCCTCGATCGATCCCATTCGCGCGTTGCGGACGGAATAACCCTGGTTTGCGGCGGAGCAGCTAGCCCATTGATTATGCGGCATTTATCCTGGGTTTAGATTTACTCTAGGTTCGCCCCCGGTCCCCGCCCTGTATTTGCAACTTTCTGATAGCAAACGGGTTTGGTACAGTGTGGCGGCTATGGCCAGGTCCGACGTCCAACTTATGCTGGACGTGAAGGCGGGCGATGAACAGTCGTTCGCTCTTCTCCTCCAGCGCTACAGGAGTCCCTTGGTCAATTTCCTGTACCGCATGGTGCGCAGCCGGGAGCAGGCCGAAGATTTAGCTCAGGAAGTTTTCTTGCGAGTGTACCGCGCGCGGGAAGAATACGTCCCCAGCGCCAAGTTCACCACCTGGCTTTTCCGCATCGCCACGAATCTGGCGCTGAATTCCGTGCGGGACAACCGTTACCAGCGCATGGAAATCTCACTGGATGCGCCGGTGACCGCGGATGCCGAAGACGGCGACGAGCGCACGCTGGATGTTCCGGAGAAGACCCCGAACATCGAGCAGCACTTGGTCGAGCAAGCGCGCAAGCAGATGATCCGGCACGCTATCGACAAATTGCCGGAGAAGCAGCGCGCCGCCGTGCTGCTGCACAAGTATCAGGAGCTGGATTACGGCGAGATATCGAAGATTTTGCAATGCTCGGAAAGCGCGCTGAAGTCGTTGCTGTTCCGGGCATACGAAGCGCTGCGGGTGGAACTGGCCCCGCTTGTGGCGCGGCAAGGGAAGCTGCCGGGTTAAGGCCGCTACGTTGCCAAGAGTACAGGCCCTGGAAGGTGAATCATGAGTTGTAGTCGGGTTGAAGGAAAAATTCTGGCGTTCGTCGACAACCGGCTCAAAGAGAGCGAGCGGCTGGATGTCGAAAAGCATCTGGCGGACTGCTCGGCGTGCAAGCTGCGTGTGACAGAGTTCCGCTCGGTGAGCTCGTTGCTGGATGAATTGCCGCAGATCGAGCCTTCGGAAGCGTTTGACTTGCGCGTGCACGCGCGGGTAGCGGCAGAGCCGGCGAAGCGCAGTTGGTGGGCGTGGGCAGCGGTTTCGCCACGCGTGGCGTTTGCGGCCGCGATGTTGCTGCTGGCGACGGTGTGGATTGGCACGCAGCCGACGGAGCGTCCGGCGATTGCGGAGCAGGACTTGCCGGTAGTGGAGAACGCGGACTACGACGTGATTTCGAGCTTCGCGCCGCTTTCGGATTTGTCGCAAGCGCCGGATGATGAGGATGCCGGCGATCCGACGAATGTGCCGGCCACGATGTAAGGAGTAATGAGAGACAAGCTCCAATTCGGAACCTGGCTCGCAACGCTGGGGATTTGTGTGGCTCTGGCGGCTCCGGCCCTTGCGCAGCGGCCTCCGCAGAATCGTCCGCCGAAGCAACAGCAAGCCCCGCAGCAGCGCCAGCAAAGACCGCCGCAGCAAGCTCCGCGACCACAGCAACCACAGCGGCGGCAGGAAAGATCACAGCGGCAGGCAGGCTCGCCGCCGCAGCGGGATGCCCAGAGAAACGCGAATCGGCCTCCACAGCCGAACGCCAACCAGCCAAATGCGGGCCGGCCGAATGGTGATATGCGCGCCTATAACAGTCCGAACCGGCCGCCGAACGCCTACACTCCGCCGCCGCCGAGAAGCTTCAACAGTCTGAATTCACAAGAGAAGCAGCGAGCGCTGGAGAACAACAAGCGCTTCCAGAACCTGACGCCGGCCCAGAAACAACAAATGCACGAGGCCACGGACAACTGGAATCGGCTCACGCCAGAGCAAAAGAACCACATCAAGAGCGACGTAATGCCCCGCTGGCAGCAGCTTCCGCCGCAGCGGCAGAGAGCCATCCAGCAACGCCTCGGCGTGCTCAGGAACATGCCGGAATCGGCGCGCAATCAGCATCTCAACGATCCGAACTTTACCCGCGGCATGCCCGAAGAGGATAAATCCACACTGCGCGACTTGAGCCACCTGCACGTCGGCGGCGCGCCGGACGCTCCGCACGAATAAGCGCCGTCCTTCGCGAACCTTGCTGATGGCTGATTCGGGAGAGTTTGTCGCAGTTCTCTCGCTTTCATTACCGTCATTTCGCCGGATCCCCCCGTAACAATTTGGCTCTCCTTCGGAGGTGCACGCGCATTGACAAGGACGCGGTGGGCGCGGCATGGTGACTAGTTGACGCCGGCGGCATCGAACCGGTGGAGGCCCCCATTTCGTCTGCCACGACTTCTGTTGCCGGACCGTCGATTTCGCCGCGGTTTCGCGCGCTGCAGCATCGCAACTTCCAGCTATTTATCGGCGGCCAGCTCGTTTCGCTGATCGGCACGTGGATGCAGTCGACCTCGCAGCTTTGGCTGGTCTATAAGCTGACCGGCTCGGCGGCACTGCTCGGCGTATTCGGCTTCGCGAACCAGGTTCCTATCTTGTTTCTCGCATCATTTGGCGGATACATCGGGGACCGCTACAACCGGCATCGCGGAGTGATTTGGACGCAAACGGTGTCGATGGTGCTGGCGTTTTTGCTCGCCGGGCTGACGCTGACGGGCGCGATCAAAGTCTGGGAACTGATCACCATCGCGTTTTTGGTGGGCATCGTGAATGCGTTTGATGTGCCCATCCGGCAGGCGTTCCTGGTGCAGATGGTGGGACGCGAGGACTTGCCCAATGCCATTGCGCTGAATTCCTCGATGTTCAATGGCGCGCGCGTGTTCGGGCCGGCGATTGCCGGAACCGCGATTGCGTGGTTGGATGCGCGCCACGTGAAGAGCAGCGAAGGCTGGCTATTTTTAATGAACGGCTTGAGCTTTCTCGCCGTGATTGGTGCGCTGCTGGCCATGCGCATTACCAAGACGGAGACCAAGCCGAGCACGGGATCGCCGATACGCAATTTCCTAGAAGGCTTCCGCTTCGCGATGAGCGATTACGCGATCCGCTCCGCGCTGATCCTGCTGAGCGTGCTGAGTCTCTTCGGATTGCAATACTCGGTGTTCTTGCCGGTGTTTGCGAAAGACGTGTTGCACAGCGGAGCGCGAGGATTCGGGTTGCTGCTGAGCGCCGCGGGGGTGGGAGCCGTAATAGGGGCGCTGCAATTCGCGGCCCGCACCAGTTACCAGGGATTGGCCCGTCTGGTTGCCGCGATGGCCACGATTTGCGGGGTGGCCTTAATCGTGTTTTCGCTCTCGCATGTTTTCTGGCTTTCGGCCGCAGTGCTGTTCGTGGTGGGATTCGCGGCCACTTCGCTGATGGCCGCGACTAATACCACGATTCAGAACCGCGTGCCGGACGAACTCCGCGGGCGGCTGATGGCCGTGTACGCGACAATGTTCATGGGCGTGCAGCCGATCGGTTCGCTGATCGCCGGGGGCGTGGCCAAGCGCATCGGCGCACCGCGCACGATGG
The DNA here is from genome assembly GCA_035601655.1 of Candidatus Dormiibacterota bacterium. Classification (GTDB taxonomy): domain Bacteria; phylum Acidobacteriota; class Terriglobia; order Acidiferrales; family UBA7541; genus Acidiferrum. The sequence goes on along the minus strand of DATNNV010000081.1, from coordinate 768 downwards.
TAATTTTTGGAGCCATCGTCCTGGTGGCCAGCCTGGTGTTCACCTACCACGTGGTGATAAGGAAGCGCCGGGCCGCGGCAAACGCCGCGGACGCAATGAAGCCGGCGTAGTTGCGTACTCCTATCAGGCTTGAGCGATCCAGCACAGTCTAGTGGCGTCTTGATATCGCCATCGCTGCACGTGTGGCCTGGTTATGGTTTTTTTGGCTCGCTCGGAGCGGGCTTGCGCTTTTCTGCGACCGGCTGGGTGCCAGGTTGCGGCGGCAACGAGGCAGTGTTGCTGGAGGCGAGTTGCAGTGTGGCGGACGAACCGGCTCCGTGTGCTCGCACCTGCGAGACCTGCTTCCGCTTGACCGCGGGCGCGGCTGGCTTGCTTGGAGCCGGCTGGTAGACACCTTCGACCCCTGTCTCCGTGAAATGGTCGGGACTTACTTCCTGCGCTTTGCAGGCGGGAGAGAGCAGCAGCGCTCCTCCAAAGCCGAGCAGGATGGCTGGTATCTTCAACATTTTAATAGACTTCATCGGGGACCTCCGAGAGCGCTTTAGATTAGGACCTTGTAACCTGGAGCCATTCTCGCGAGCGCCTGCGCAGGGGGCCATAGAGCAGTGGTACTACCGTGTATCGGGTTTGCCAATAGCTGGTGCGTGCCCTTTCAACGGCGCCCGCTGCTCGCGAGTGTTGCTAGTCGTGCCGGCGGATCGGAGGGCACGATTTATCGTGCCCCTATCTGCCGGCGGGCATGCGGGTCGGGGCGGGGAGCGATGTTTC
>DATNNV010000080.1:0-32307 GCA_035601655.1 Candidatus Dormiibacterota bacterium | reverse complement strand
TATCGCGCCATACGTCGCCCAGATCCTGCGGATTCAAGCACAGCACTTCCGGGCGCTTCGCAAAGCCGGACAGCGCCGTAGCCAAATCGTCCGGCGAAGCGGCGCAAACATGGCAAAGATCCTGCGTGATGATCAGGTCCGGCTCGAGCTCTTCGAGCGCTTGCGCGTCCACGGCATACAAACTTTCGCCGCGCCGCACAAAATCGCGCACCATGCGGTCGATTTCGCCGGGAGGAGTGCCATGCGGAATGCGCGAATGGATCACCACGCGCTTCGTGCGCGCATGCTCGGGAAAATCGCACTCGTGGCTGACGCCGACAATTTCGCGGTCAAAACCGAGGGCAAACAGGATTTCCGTCGCCGAGGGCAGGAGTGAAACAATACGCATTAGCGCAATGTACCACAGTTTTCCACAGCCGGGCAGCAAGAACTAACGCCACCGCTTAGGGCGCCAGGCGCACCTCAAACTCCACCTTAACTTCATCTTTAGCGCGCACGCCCATTTTCCCGGGAGGCTTTATGGCAAAGTCCGTTTGCTTCACCTTAGCTTCGCCGGTATAGCGCCCATCCTTCAGCGTCACTTTGACCGTCACCGGCCGCGTCTGGCCGTGCAGCGTCAGATTTCCGCGCAGCGTCCACTCGCCCGCGCCCGTAGACTCCGCGGCCGTGGACTTGAACACGATCTCCCGATGATTCTCGCTATCGAGCACTTCCGGCCCGAGCATGGTCTTCTGGACTTCGGCGCGCTCGCTCTCGGAAACATCCTTGTCCAGCACGCGCAGCGCCCGCGCATCCACGTGTATTTCCACTGAGGGATGCGGGCCCGTGTCCGCGGTGCCACTCTGAATCGGGGCGCGCACTTCGTGCTCGTGGCCGAATCCAGAAAACGCGCCGGCCTTGCCCACGTGAATCGTCAAGGTGGACTTCTCGGTATCGACCTTGTGTTGCTGCGCGCTCAGACTCAGCGCGCAAAGCAAACTCGCTGTCACCACGAATACGCTTCGCTTCATTCGTTTACCTCGCCACCGGAGTCTCCGTTCTAGCTTCCAACAACCCCACTATGCAATCCTCAAAGGACTATAGCGCGCCATTTACGTCGCTGAGCGTTTTTCTTGCTACACTCCTCCCTGTTGCAAAGCGAACCAGGAAACCGGTACCTAACCATGGCCACAGCTTCCCCGTTAGTCGCCAAGCTACCTCTGAAACCTCCGCCCGGACCGAAAGGCCATTTCATTCTGGGCAATCTGGCCGCGGTCTCGCGAGACTGGCTGGGCTTCTATTCGCGCTGCGCCAAAGAATACGGCGACGTCGTTGGCCTGCGTTATCTACACGTTCCCATCTGTCTGCTGATGCATCCTCGGGAAATCGAATACGTGCTGGTGAGCAATCCCGGCAACTTCACCAAATCCGCGGACTACCGGGCGCTGGCACGTGTCCTGGGCAATGGCTTGCTGACCAACGAAGGAAAGCCGTGGCAGCGCCAGCGCGGGCTGATCCAGCCGGCCTTCCGCCGCGAAAATATTTTGTCTTACGCCCAGGTGATGACCCGCGCCACCCGCCGCATGCTGGACTCCTGGAGCGCCGGCTCCTCCCGCAACATCCACGAAGACATGATGGCGGTCACGCTCGATATCGTGGCGCAGTGCCTCTTCGGCGCGGAAGTGACCGGCGTCGCCGAACGAGTCGGCAAAGCCATGGAAGTGGTCACCGACCGGTTCATGACCGATGCCAGCCAGGCGCTTCTACTGCCCTTCGATCTTCCCGATTTTCTGGCGCCCGCGCGCCGGAACGCCATCCGCGACCTGAACGAAATCATCAACGGCATCATTCGCGAGCGCCGCGCATCGCAAGAACCGCGCGGAGATTTGCTCGACACGCTGCTGCAGGTGCGCGACGCGGACGGCCATCCCATGAGCGACACGCAACTGCGCGACGAAGTGATGACCCTTTTTCTTGCCGGCCACGAAACCACCGCCATCGCCCTGTCCTGGACCTGCTACCTCGTCGCTCAGCATCCGGAGATCGAAGCCAGGCTAGTCGAAGAATTGCAAACCGTTCTCGGCGACCGCGAACCCACTCACGACGATCTTCCTCGTTTGCGCTACACGGACATGGTGCTCAAGGAATCCATGCGCCTGTATCCCGCCGTGTGGGGCATCGGGCGCCGCGCCATCGCGGACTGCGAAATTGGCGGCTACCGCGTAACTGCCGGCACCAACGTGTTCATCTTCCAATCGCTGACCCAGCGCGACCCGCGATTCTTCCCCAATCCGGACCAATTCAACCCCGAACGCTGGCGCGAGGATCCCGTGCGCTCCGGAAAAATTCCCCGCTTCGCCTATTTCCCTTTTGGCGGCGGACCCAGAGTCTGCGTCGGCGCGGCGTTTGCCATGCTGGAAGCCACTCTGCTGCTGGCCATGATCCAGCAAAAATTCCACCTGGAGCTGGTCCCCGGCCACCCCGTCAAACCTCTGGCCTCCGTAACTCTGCGCCCCAAAAACGGGATTAAGGTAACGCTCCACCGCCGCCAGACACTGCGGACCTAAATCCGCTAGGTGACTCACCCAGAGCTCAAGCCGCGCTTTCTTGTAGTGGCGCCCGGCGCGGCGGGTTACGCCAGTATAAGAAGTCGGCCGCCCTAAAAGGACGGCGTCTACATTCCGGCGCGGCCGGCCGCGGCGGGCGCCCCTACGAGGGTGAATGCCCTATCTGATTTATCTGCCGATATAGATCAGCGCCAGGAGGAAAACCCACAGCGCATCCATGAAGTGCCAGTAGTAGGAAGTAACTTCCGCCGCGGCCGAGCGCGAGAGCCGCGTACCGTCAGACTTGCGCGCCGCTACGTAGAGCAACGCAATAACGCCGCCGAAAAGATGCACTGCGTGCGCTCCAGTAAAAACATAGAAAAAACTGCTGGCCGCATTGGTGGCCAGGAAGACGCCTTGCGCCTCCAATTGCCGCCAGCCCACGAATTGTCCGAGGAGAAACAGCAAACCGAGGATCGTGGTAAGCATCCACAACTTGCGGAAGCTCATGAAATCGCCCTTGGCCAGCTTGCGGCGCGCGAATTCGAGCGTCGCGCTGCTCAACAGCAAAACCAACGTATTCACCCACAGGATGGGCGGAATGTGGACCGGCGTCCAGTTGGCGCTCGATCCGCGGCGCACAATATACGCACTGGCCAGCGCCAGAAAAAAGACCAGAATCGCCACGATGGCGACGATGACTGCGGTGTAGTAACGGTTCCGCTGCGGCGGCCGGGAAGAATCGCGGCGGCGCGCGCCATCGCTGTCGCCGTCGTCGCCGCCGTCGCGCTGGGGAGGCTTGCCGCCGCCACCGCGGCCAATGTCCTCGATGATCAGTTCAATGTCGTGTTCCGCCGATTTTCCCGGCATGGTGGTTTCGCTTTCTCTGCGCAAAGTCTGGCCCGGCTAAAGACCTGCATATTAACTGGCTGCAGCCTCGTCTGGCGCAAGATGCTGCGGCCGAAAATCTTCGTCCACCCAAGGGCCGGTCGCAGCAGCGGGAAGCGGCAGAGCCGGCGCGCCGAATTCGTAGGCCCCGCGATACACGGCTGGGAGTGTAACGCCAAAATCGTCGGGTGGCGGCGGAGATGGCACACTCCACTCAAGCGTGGTAGCCCGCCACGGATTGCACTCCGCCACTCTTTCGCCGCGCGCCAGACTCCACAGCAAATTACACAGGAAAATGAGCTGCACGGCGATAGTCACGAGCATCGCGACCAAGATGAACGCAGGCACGCTCACGGCGCCAGGTGCGCTCTCGAAATTGCTGCGGGACCCCGTCCGCACCAGGCCCAGCCAATGCATGGGCAAGAAAACGCAACAGACGCCCGCGAACGTGAGCCAGAAATGCAGTTTGCCAAGCGATTCGTGCAATCGCCGGGCAAACATTTTCGGAAACCAGAAGAACAGCGCCGCCAGAAGCGCGAACGTTGCGGCAATGCCCATCACCAGATGAAAATGTCCGGTAACGAAGTCGCTGCTTCCAGCGGCGCGGGCGATATCGCTGCGCGCCAGCAGCACGCCCGAAACTCCCCCGGTAAAAAACAACGCCACAAAGCCGAGCGAGAAAAGCGCCGCCGTGGTGAATTGCAGACGCGCTTTCCACAGCGTGCCAAACCAGCTCATCACCAGCACCGCAGCGGGCAAGCCGAGCGACGCGGCAAGAACCGCGAAGACCAGCGGCGAATACGGATCCAGTCCACTGGCAAACATGTGCTCGCCCCAGATGCAAAACCCAAACAGGCCCACGCCGCAGAGCGCCAGAACCACCGCGCGCTCTTTCCATACCGGACGGCGGGCAAACGTAGCCAGCAAATGCGTCACGATTCCGAAACACGGCAGCATGGCCACGTATACCTGAGCTTGGGCAAAGAACCAGAACAGGCGCTGCCACAATGCCTGCTGCATGACGGGCGAAAACGCTTCGGGAGCCTGGGGCGCCGGAGCGAGCATAAATGCGCCGACTGAGTAAGAAAAGAAATTCGTGCCCGCAAGACGGTCCGCAAGCAGCAGCGTCACCGACGCCAGCAAAATGCTGAAGATCAGCATGCCCAGCTGCGCGTTGATGAACCAGGCCCACACCGTCAGCGGCAGACGCGGCAAGGACATGCCAGCGCCACGCAAATCGATGACCGTGACCGTGAAGTTGATGGCGTTGGCCAGACTGGCGAGGCAGAAGAGCGCCACGCCGACAATCCACAGGTTGAGACCACGCTCTGCGGCAGGAATAAAGAAGGAAGAAGTGATGATGGCGAAGGAAATCACCGTGGCCCAGAGCGTGAGGCGGTTGAGCGCGGGAAACGCCATCTCCCGCGCGCCAATCTGCAGCGGCAGAAAATAGCTGCCGAAGCCGGCCTGTGGCGCCGCCGTCAGCACAAAGAAGACCATCAGCGAGCCGTGCAGCACCGCCAGCGTGCCATTGCGTTGCGGCGCGGCGGCCCATTCGGCCAGCCACGGCAAGCGCGCTTCCGCGCCTGCAAAACCGAAGCGCAGGAGCAAGGATAGCGCCATCCCAACAAAGACGCTGAACAGCGCCAGCCACAGATAGTGCAGCCCGATGGCCTTGTGATCGCTCGAGAAACGCATGCGAGCGCCATGATACACCGCTCGCGAGGCGCCGTCATTTCATGCTAATTGCCGTGGCCGGGCTTATTTTTGTGCCGACCCGGGCGTCTGGGTTTGTGCCTGCGTGGATTGGCGTCCGGCATCCGCGCTGAACAGGGTCACTTCCACGCGGCGGTTCTTCGAGCGGTCATCGCGCGTCTTTTGTTCATTCAGCGGTTTGTCTTTACCCAGTCCTACGATCTGGATTCGGTATACCGGTACGTTCTTCTGCCCGATCAGGTAGGTCTGCACGGCCTGCGCGCGTTTGCGGCTCAGCTCGAGGTTGTAGTCCGCCGGTCCAACTTTGTCCGTGAACCCTTCGATGGCTACGAAATAGGTCTTCAGCGTCCCTACTTGCGATCCGGCCAAGCGGTCCAGTTCCTCTTTTCCTTCGTCGGTCAGTTGCGCGGAATTGAATTTGAACAGCACCGTCGCTTCGCCCACCGACTTATAGTCATCCAGGTTCGCGATGCGGTCGTTCAGTTCGCTTCGCAGGTCCGACCGCACCTGATCTGCCTTCTTCGAAGCGGCATCCGCGCGCCCCAGCGCATCCGTAGCCCGCCTGTCCGCCGAAGTGGCCTTCTCATCCGCGGCACTGATTCTCGGTTCCGCGGCATCCAGTTGTTTTTGCGTACCCTGCTGATTCTGGTCCACCTTGCCCACTCTGTCGTTCACGGGATCGACGCGTTCCCCCACATACTTCTTCGTCGCGCATCCCGCCAGCGCCAGCGCACCGGCCAGCATCAACATCATCACTTCCGCACTTCTGCTTCTCATCGCAATATTCCTCCATTCCCAAGTTGTAGTTCTCCCCAGGGGTTCCTACACCCTGGTGGTCACACGACTTCTGGCTGGGCGCCTTCGGGCTGGGTTTTTGGCCTGAAAGACTCGTCGGGCTGGACGAACCTATGCGAGCTTGGCGGGCTGATTACTCTGGGCGAAGCCCAATCTCACATCCCAATTAAAAACACACTTGCCTCCGCTTGTCCATGCCAATGATACCTGAGACTTGGATTGCGACGGCTCGCGGCCGCTTTTCTTCTCTCCACGCAGCCAAAACGGTAGAGTCCGTCCTTTTAGGACGGCCGAGCCACTCTAAGCCGCAAGCTCATTTTATTGGAATTGCTTTTGGAAGGCGGCGAACTGGGCGCGGAGGTCGGCCAGTTCCGAGCGGAGCGAAGAGAGCTCGGATTCGAGTTGGGCGATGCGTTCGTTCGCGCCGGGCGACGAGCCACGAAGTGGGAAAGCGGGTTCGGCCGAGCGGGAAGATTCGGGGGCATGCGTTGCGACGGTGGCCGGTGGAATCGGATCGCCGGAGAGGAGCTGTGCGTACCGGGCTTCCTTGGTGCCGGGCTGGCGCGAGAGAAGCACGACGAGCGGCGGCTCGCGCTTCATCAGGAGATTAAGCGCGGAGTGCACCGAGTCCAGATCCTCGAAGGAGTACATGCGCTCGGTGCGGGTGCGCAGTTCGCCGGGAGTTTGCGGCCCGCGGAGAAGCAGAACGCAGAGGACGGCGATTTCGTGGCGATGGAAATTGAAGAGATCACTGAGGCGGTGCTCGTATTTGGGAACGCGGGAATCGGTTCCGGCAGAGCGCGCGAGGGATTCGTCGGAGAGCGAACGGAGGGCGGCGCGGACGGCGTCTTCGTCGAGGGTCATGACGGGATCGCGATTCGATTTCTGGTTGCAGGCGTTGACCAGGGCGTTGAGCGAGAGCGGATAGTATTCGGGCGTGGTGATTTCTTTTTCGATGAGCGCGCCGAGGACGCGAGCTTCTGCGGCGGTGAGATGAAAGGCCATTGCGGAATGATAGCGAAGGCACGGCTTGCAGGACAAATCGCGGACGGGGAAAGTTGCGGGAATTTAGAATGGCTTTGGCGTTCACAACCGGGAGCGGCTATAATAATTGCTCAGTGCGGTAGTGGCGGAATTGGCAGACGCACCAGCTTGAGGGGCTGGCGGTAGCAATACCGTGGAGGTTCGAGTCCTCTCTACCGCACCATATTCTTCTTCTTTCGATTTAAGTTCCCGCCTGCAGTGGATGAGATTCCGTACATTTTGTTTTCGCGGTTTTTTGTGGTGGGGAGTGTCGCCCAAGAAAAAGCGGCTCGCGTCCGTTCCTGAGTCAGGGCGAGCAAAAGGGGGCCCTACATTCGAAGCAGAATCGGAGTAACCCCGGCCTCGCTGCGCGGGGGATGGGTGCCTAGGGCTTACGCGGCTCAGGCAGGAGTGCCTGAGCTACTGTTTTTTGGGCGGCTGTTGCGCTGGAGGCTGTGAAGCTGGTTGCGTTGCCGGCGCATTGGATTGTGGAGCGGGCGCTTGCTGCGCTGGTGTGGTGGGTGCGGGAGTTACTGGGGCGGGTTTCGCGGGAGCGGTGACCGGCGCAGGCTTCGAGACTTGCTGCAGGATCGAGGTGCCCATGCCGACGGCTTTGTCGGTGCGAAGAACGAGAGCCATGGCGCAGATCATGAACATGACGGCGCACCAGGTGGTGGCGCTGGAGAGCGCGTTGGCGGCGCCGCGCGGGCCGAAAGCGGTCTGGCTGCCGGCTCCGCCGAAAGCGCCCGCGAGGTCGGCGGCTTTGCCGCTCTGCAGCAGAACGACGATGATCAGGACGAGGCAGTTGATCACGAAAAATGTGGGCAGGATGAAGAAGAGATAGCGATGATTCGAAAGTCTCCAGCCCACAACGACGATGCCCAGGCCGATGGCCAGGGCGATGCTCCACTTCATCCAGGTTGGCATTTGCATGTGCTGTAATCCTCTATCTCTACTGAAAGTCGGCGCTAGCGGTCGCGGGGCTGAAGCCCGGCGCCTAGATAAAATTGCCTACTTAAAATTTACGATGGCGGCGAACGACTTGGCGTCGAGGCTCGCTCCGCCGACCAGCGCGCCGTCCAATTCTTCCTGCGCCATCAATCCCGCAATGTTATCGGGCTTGACGCTGCCGCCATAGAGAATCCGGAGAGCGGAAGCGTGTTCCACGGAAAAGCGTTCCGCGGCACAGAAACGAAGAATCCGGTGAGCCTCGGCGGCAATTTCCGGCGTGGCCACGCGGCCCGTGCCAATAGCCCACACCGGCTCGTAAGCTAAAAGGATACGGGAGAACTCCGCGTCGGTCAACGCGCCGGGACCGCCATGAAATTGCCGGCTGAGAACTTCTTCGGCGAGACCGTTGTCGCGGTCTTCGCCGGTTTCGCCGAGGCAAACGATGGGAGTGAGGCCGGATTCGAGGGCCATCAGAGTTTTCTTGGCGACGTTGTCGTCGGTTTCGCGGAAGAGCTGGCGGCGTTCCGAATGGCCGATGATGACGTAGCGGCAGCCGGCTTCGAGAAGCATGGGAGCGGAAACTTCGCCGGTGAACGCGCCTTCTTTGCTCCAGGAAACGTTTTGGCCGGAGATGTGGACGTTGCTGCCCTTGGTGGATTCGGCTGCGGTGGAGACGGCGGTGAAAGGCGGAGCGATGACGATGTCGCACTGCTTGCTGTCTGCGACTAGTGGTAGGAAGGCGGTGAAGTAAGCGCGGGTCTCCGCGAGGGTTTTGTACATTTTCCAGTTGCCGGCGATTACGCGGCGGCGGGTCATTGAGGGCCCCCGAGAAAAGAGAAGAGAAGGACAAAAGAATAACGCAGAGGCGCAGAGGTCGCAGAGAAAGCGAGGAGTAGAGGATAGCTCATTTGTTGGTGAGGGCTTCGACGCCGGGGAGTTTGCGTCCGGCAAGAAATTCGAGGGAAGCGCCGCCGCCGGTGGAGATGTGAGAGATTTTGCCGGCGAGGCCGGATTGGTGAACGGCGGCGACGGAATCGCCACCGCCAACGATGGAGATGGCGCCGGAAGTGGTGGCGGCGGCGACGGCTTTGGCGATTTCTATGGTGCCTTTGGCGAAGGCGGGCATTTCGAAGACGCCCATGGGGCCGTTCCAGACGATGGTTTTGGCGGTCGAGATTTTCTGGCGATAGGCGTCGATGGTCTTGGGACCGATGTCGAGGCCCATCCAGCCGTCGGGAGTTGCGGAGACGGGGACGGTTTGTGTGGCGGTATCGGCTTTGAATTCGGCGCCTACGATGTGATCGACCGGGAGAAGCAGCGCGAATTTCTTTTGCTGCGCTTCGGTGCGGAGGCGCTTGGCGAGGTCCAGCTTATCGTCTTCGACGAGCGACTTGCCGATGGGCTGGCCATCGGCTTTGAGGAAAGTGTAGGCCATGCCGCCGCCGATGAGCATGGCGTCGGCGATTTTCATCAAGTTTTCGACGACTTCGATTTTGTCGCTGACTTTTGCTCCGCCGAGAATGGCGACGAACGGGCGCGCAGGATTGCTGATGGCTTTGCCGAGGTAGGCGAGCTCCTTTTCCATGAGCAGACCGGCGGCGGCTTGCTGGACGAAGCGGGTGATGCCGACGACGGAAGCGTGGGCGCGATGCGCGGAGCCGAAGGCGTCGCAAACGAAGAGGCCGTCGCAGAGAGCGGCGAGTTGCTTCGAGAAGGCTTCGTCGTTTTTTTCTTCTTCGGGATGGAAGCGGACGTTTTCGAGAACGAGGACTTCACCGTCGCGGAGGGCTTTGCTTTGCGATTCGGCGTTGGGGCCGACGCAATCGAGAGCGAAGGCGATGGGCTTGCCGAGGAGCTCTTCGAGCTTTCTGGCTGCTGGACGCAGCGAATATTTTGGGTCGGGACCACCTTTGGGGCGTCCGAGATGAGACGCGAGTACGAGGCGGGCGCCTTTTTCAATGGCCAGGCGGATGGTGGGGAGGGTTTCGCGGATGCGCGTGTCGTCGGTGACGACGCCGTCTTTGAGCGGGACGTTGAAGTCGACGCGGAGGAAGACGCGTTTGCCGCGGAGGTCGAGGTCGTTGATGGCGAGCTTGGTCATGAGCGTGGTCCGTGTCCCGTGTTTGGTGATCCGCGCTGAAGCGGGCGGGACAAAGCCCCGCCCTTACAAAATCATGGCTTGTACGATAACACTACGGTCAAAACTTGGAAGCCAGGAGTTTGATCAGGTCGCGGCAGCGGCAGGAGTAGCCCCATTCGTTGTCGTACCAGGCAAGGACCTTGACGCAGCGGTCGCCTACGACTTTGGTGTATTCGGCGTCGACGATCGAAGAATGAGAGTTGCCCTTAAAGTCGGCGGAGACGAGTTCTTCCTCGGTGTAGCTGAGGATGCCTTTCATGGGGCCTTCGGATGCGGCTTTGAGGGCGGCGTTGACGGCTTCCCTGGTGGTGGGCTTGTCGACGAAAACGGTGAGATCGACGACGCTGACATTCGGAGTGGGGACGCGCATGGCGTAGCCGTCGAGCTTGCCTTTAAGTTCGGGGATGACGAGATGGAGCGCCTTGGCGGCGCCGGTGGAGCTGGGAATCATGTTGATGGCGGCGGCACGGGCGCGGCGGAGATCTTTGTGCGCGAGATCGAGGAGGCGCTGATCGTTGGTGTAGGAGTGAATGGTGGTCATGGTGCCGCTGTAGATGCCGAAAGTGTCATGAAGGACTTTGGCGACAGGAGCGAGGCAATTGGTGGTGCAGGAGGCGTTGGAAATGACGTGATGCTTGGCGGGATCGTAGGTTTTGTCGTTGACGCCGAGGACGAAAGTGGCGTCGGGACCGTCGGCTGGCGCAGAGATGATGACTTTCTTTACCGGACCGCGGAGATGCTTTTTGGCTTCGGGGCCTTTGGTGAAGAGTCCGGTGGATTCGATGACGATATCGGCGCCGACGGAAGGCCAATCGATTTCTGCAGGATCTTTTACCTTGAACACTTTAATGCTTTTGCCTTCGACGGCGATGGAATCTTCGGTGTGGGTGACTTTGTGCGGGAGATTGCCGAGGATGGAATCGTACTTGAGGAGGTGCGCGAGGGTTTTAGCGTCGGTGATGTCGTTGACGGCGACGAACTGAATGTCCTTATCGTCGATGGCAGTGCGCACAATATTGCGGCCGATGCGGCCGAAGCCGTTGATGCCTACCTTGATGGGCATGCCTTCCTCCGTCGGATGTGCGTCAGACTGCGGCACTGGTGGAGCGAAAAACGCGCGCGGCAGAATATTCGATGCTAGGGGGAGCGTGGAGAAAAGTCAACGCGAGGTATTCCTTGTTTGCTATGGCACATTCTCGCGATTCCTCCTTGAAATGTGCTTCTTGAAATCTCCAGGAGACCCGAACAGAATCTACCTGAACGAGTCCTTCGAGGTGCGTGTCTCGGGAGCGTGGTATGTCAGACGAGAAAGAGATCTCGCGAATCAGGGAGGAAGAGGCCCAACGGGGCCGAAGGCCTAAGCACCTTGAGGAACAGGAAAGGCAGCGGCGCCAGAGAAAGCTAGTGCGGGACTCTGTGCGCAAAGGAAACAGAGCGCTCTTTCAACAAGTTCTTATCGAACTCGACGAGAAACCCGGGACCGCCCGGTACGACGAGTTGATGAAGATGTACGACGACTACCAGAGCGCGAAGCGCTAGCCAGAAGGCGTTCCGCCGAACCTATTCGTCTCTCCTGCTCTTGTTCAGGGAGCGTTTTCAGATGCTCCCAGACCATGTCAGCCAACTGCTCTGCAATTTTTTCGGCTTTTCCTTTTTTTTTCGACACTTGATGATTCCTCGCGCACGCTGAGCCTGCGCACAGGTCCTAGAATAGCACTGTTCGAAGTATGCTTCGAATTTATTGCGGGAATTGCTTGATGCTGGTTACGCGGTCGCCGGTGAAGCGGACGAAGACGGTTTTGGAGGGGGGCTGGCCGTAGATCCAGTCTTCGATGTCGTTGCCTTCGGAATCGCGTTCGCGGACTTTGTGATCCGGGCGGCCAATGGCGGCGACGACCATTTCGCGGTCCATGCCAAGGGTGGCGCGGCGGTCGGTGATGGCTTTGCGGATGTCCGGCGGCAAGGTGTCAAACCACTGCACGGAAGCGGAACGCTGCTTGGTGAAATCGAGGAAGGGCGCGAGGATTTGCTTTAGCTCATCGGGCGAGATATCCGGGATGGGCTTGGTGAATTCGAGGTAGACGGTGCTGCCCATGCCCGGTTGCATGCCTGGAGGCCCAGTCTCCTGGGGATTGGTGGTGGTGGTTTGCGCGGTGGGGAGGCCGCCGACTTCAAGATGAATGCGGTCGCGCCAGCTCTTCTTGCCGCGGCCGCCGCCGTTGAGATCGACGACAATCTGATGATCGCGAAACTCGAGGCGGGTGATCTGCACGTTATCGCCAGTACGCACGGCGGCGCCGTGAGTGGCGACGGCGCGGTCGAGCAGGTCAGCGTTGACCGGCTTGCCGACGTACACGAGGAAGCCTTCCTTGCCAGCGGGAAGCGGCTTAATCGCTTTGGCGAACTCGCCGGAAACGTAGCGAATCAGATTGAGCCTGGAAGCGTCCTGGAGAGTTGGGCTCTTGGTTGCGGCGGGTGTGGGATTCTGTCCGTCCGGGGAAGGACGGGAATTCGGGAAGAGGGCGATTTCATCGCCGGAAGGAAAGACGGGCGTGTCTTTCACGGGCGGACGAAGGCTGGAGATGCGCGGGACGGTGGCGTCCGCGAGGAGAAAGAAAAACATCGATAGCGCAAGCCAAGGAGGCATGGAAAGTTCGGCCGCCCGGGGGAACGGCACGACCTATTCTATGATGCGGCGGACTGGGTTTCCAGATATCTGTTGCCCGCCGATTTCGGAGCGATTTCGCGGCAATTTGTGGTTGATGCTGCCACGCAGGATTGCCGACCGCTGCGGCGTCAGCGGGAGATGACTTCGACGCCGTGGCGGTCGATGGTCACGGGGATAATCTGTGCGCCGGCTTCGAGGATGGCGGAATCGACGCGATGCCGGGCTTCCGGCTCGATGAGCAGGACCACGCAGCCGCCGCCGCCCGCGCCGCAGACTTTGCCGGCCAGAGCGCCATTGCGAAGGGCGCCGTCGATGACGCGGTCGATCTTTTTTGTCGAGATCGTCGGTAAATTGCGTTTGCGGAAGGACCACTCTTCGCGCATCAAGCGGCCGGCTTCCTGCCAGTTGGCGGCTTCGAGGGCCACGCGCAGTTCCTGAGCGACGGCGGAAATGCGCTCGAGGCTGTGCTGCACGGCGCGTTTTCCGCTGATATGCGCTTTGAAGACTTCCCAATTGTTGATGCCGTGCTGGCGAGGCTTGCCGGTGTAGCAGACGGCGACGCGGCGCTCGAGCTCATTGAGATTGACGCGCAACTCGACGCGGTGTTCGCCGCCGGGAGGTAGTTCGATGGCTGCGGCGCCGCCGAAGGCAGGAGGATAGTGGTCCTGCGTGCCGGTAGGGACATTGATGACGATGGCTTCGGCGTCGCGGCTGATGTGAATCCAATCGACTTTGCTTTTGCCTGCACCGGTGAAGCGATCGAGGGCGGCGCAAATGGCTACGGCCATGGCGCTGGAGCCGCCGATGCCTGCGCCTGCCGGGGCTTCGGAATCGGTGGTGAGCGTGAAACCGCCCTGAGGCTGGAAGAACTTGACGATTTCGGCGAGCAGCGGGAGGCGATAGCGCTTGGCTTTTACCAGAGCAGCAAAGGAGGGAAAAGATTCTTCGCGCTTGATATCGCGGGAGACCAGGCGAATGTGGCGGGGGCCGTTGGTTTCAATAGTGCAGGAAGCGTAGCGGGAAATAGCGGCGTTGATGGTGACAGCGCCAGGATGGAAAAGATACAGAGGCCAGATATCGAGAGTGCCGCCGGCGAGGTCGACGCGAGTGGGAGCCTTGGATTCGATGATCATGCGGGTCCGTTCATTGGGTCGATTTGGGCGAGCGGAGTAAGTGTGACGAAAGAGCGAGCCAAGCTCAAGAAAGGGTCGCGGGAGATGCGGGGAGAGAGACAACAGGCGGCATGGGCGGACGCTCCAGCGCGGGCGCTTGGGTGAGGTTCTGTGCCTGTAGGTATGGCGGGCGAGTTGCGGTTGGGCGGATCAGGCGCTGGCGGCGCGGTTGCGGATCATCAGGTGCGGCAAGTCTTTTTTCTCTTGCGCGAGCGCGGGATTGGGCTCGAAGCAGCGGCGACAGCGCGCTTCGTACATGCCGCCTCCGCCGACGACGACCAGCTCTTCGCTTTCGACCATGCGCTGGGTGTGCACCGCGGGATTGCCGCAGCGGACACAAATTGCGAGCAATTTAGTGATTTCTTCGGCGACCGCGAGCAGCCGGGGCATAGGCTCGAACGGGCGGCCGCGATAATCGGTGTCGAGTCCGGCGACGATGACGCGCTTGCCGAGATTGGCGAGCTTGGTGCAGACGTCGACGACTTCTTCGCCGAGGAATTGCGCTTCGTCGATGCCGATGACTTCGGTGCGCGGCTGGACTTTGTCCATGATTTCGGCGGCTTTGGTGACGTTGTCGGAGGGAATGCCGAGGCCGGAGTGGGAGACGATCTCGTTGGGGGCGTAGCGTTCGTCGATGGCGGGCTTGAAGATTTGCACGCGCTGGCGCGCAATTTCGGCGCGGCGCAGGCGGCGGATCAGCTCTTCGCTCTTGCCGGAAAACATCGGGCCGACCACCACTTCGATCCAGCCCATATTGCCTTTGACGATGTCCACGTTGGCTCCTGAACCTAGGTTCTTGAACCGCACAGCCGAAGTCTGATTGCCCAGTTCCAGCCGAAGACGCACAGCAATGCTGTGCCCCTACAAATTACCGCCTCGCGCCATGGCCTGAGACTGCTGGTACATCTTTCTATTATAGAACGGAGCGAAGGCCGCAATCACGGCGATGCGGAAAGCTTCCTGGCGCGAAATCAAATTGCTGGAAAGCACGCCCCAGGCGCCTTGGGCGTCGCGAATGCCGACGGCACCTGCAAACTTGTCGATGGCTTCGGAAAGCTCGATGCCGCGATCGAGGACTTCGTGCGCCAGGGCTTCGGGAATTTCGACCGCGCCCGAGCAGCCGAAGTAACCGGCGTGGCCATTCGTGACGTACGCCCAGCTTTCGAGGAAGACGCGGCGTGGCGTAGAAACGGGCGGCTGGGGAGTGTGGGATCCAGACGGGGCCTCCGAAACGACATCGAGGCCGCCTTCGAGTCCGACGAAAAAATTCCAGCCGTGCGAGTCGCGGCGTGCGACTTGCACGAGTGCTTCGGCACGCTGGCGCGCTCCGCGCATGACTTCCTCGCGGGTCGCAGGAGTGTGGCTGACGCCGCTTGGGACCTCGATGCCGACGACTTCACAGGGCGCGTCCGGAGAAAGCAAGTTCGCGAAAGATTCGAGCGCAGCCGAAACGGCATGGAGCTTCGGCTTGCGCGCGCTTCCGACAGCGATCACGATTTTCTGCATGGCCACAGCACACCCGCTAAATGGAACGCGCTGATTCTAACGGGAGCGAGCGCAAAATTTCACGCGGAATTAGAAAGAGGTTGAGGAAAACTCAGCGGAAGGAAGAAAGAATGGAGCGGCCTATCGGAATCGAACCGACACCTGAACCTTGGCAAGGTTCCGTACTACCACTATACTAAGGCCGCTTCGCTGCTGATTTTATAACACTCCCGCAGGAAAATCGACAAGCTTCGCAGCCGGACTCGCGTGCTTCACTTGTCATCCCAACGAAAGATCACGAAACCACGAGAACTATCCGGATCAGGAGACTTGGGTAACGCGCGCCGACTTCACTACCGGAGAACGGCGCTGGCGATCGGCAAAGCGCGCAGCTTTGTCCTTATCAGTATACACGCGGCCAAACTTCTCGCCGTCCGCGTAAGCCACAGTGACGAGAAAGTGATGATGCTTGCGCCGCCGATCTTTGCCGAATCCTTCCAGATCCTTCTTGGAATCTTTCTTATCGTCATTTTTCGTCACAGTTGCCATCCTCGAAGGTGGGTCATCTTTAGCAGCACTCTGACAGGGCTCGAAACAAGCACGATTGCCGCGGCCGCTAGCTCTTGCATTTCAACACAAGTGCGAGTCAAAAAGCCAGCCCTTCCGCGACACGCGGCCTCAGGGACGAAACAAATCCCGGCTGGCGTGCAGGAAGTGGCCGACGCCGTGTACCACAGCGTTATCACCGGGTTCGGATAGGGCTGCCGCGGAAGTGCAGCGCCAAGTGCATGCCATAGGCCTGCGCCTCTTGCGGAATACGCACGGCGCAGAAGCTGCGGCCACCCATGTGCAAGATGTTCCAGGAACCGGCACCCGGTAATCCCCACAAGATGTCCGCGGTGGTGATGGTGCTCTCAAAACCGCGCAGTTTCATGCGCCCTCCCCACAGCGAGGCTACCGGGAGGTGCACATGCTCGGCGAACGGCGGGTCGAGGAACGTTACGGAGGCCTCGAGGCGGTCAGTCAAGCCAAAATCGCGAGTGAAGCGGGCGTTCGGCAGCAAGAGCAGCGAAGGCTTGTGCGGCGCCCATGCGAAGCGCGTTGTCGAGAAACTGTGCAAGTCACCTGGCCTGATCAGCGCCGCACGCAAGGGCTCGTTTGTGGACATGCTGGACGTGAAGCGGGATGGGGAATCGCCTGGAAAAGAGTGGAACGGAGGCCAAGCTGGAAGGGAGGGGAGGGGGGCCTGACCGCGCGCCGCGGAGGGAAAGCCGATAGCGCAGAGACCCCAGGCGACAGATGCTAAGATGCTATTTTTCAACAACATAACACAATCCCAAGAGCCTGATTCCCGCCACTATAGCACTATGGGAAAGCCCAGTGCCATAGCCCCCCGGTACGGTGCGGACTGACCACTTCGGACCGGTACTGGCTCGGCTTCGGCTACAGCCCAGGCCAGGGCATGCTTTTCTCATGGGTTTGGTGCCATCCAATAGAAAAATGACGCGACGCACGTCCACCTCTGGGCATCAAACATTGGCAAGGGGTTTAGCGGCGAACAGGGCAATACCGGTGTAGCGGAAGCCTGGAAAAGAAATTGCTTCCCACGAAACATTTTGGGATTTGATTCGTCTTTACCAATGAGGACAACGATAGACTGAATGCGGCGGAACACCAAAATGATTACCATGACAAAAAAGCCGCCTCTCGTGGAAGATCTGCGAAATCATTCGCCGGAGCAAATTGCGGAACTGCGTCTGCTGCTGATCAGTGGCGCGTCGACGCGCCCGGATCCGCGCCGCCCGGGATTCTTTGAAATTGACGGGCAATCGAGCGTTTTCTACGTCTTCAAATACCCGACGGGCGCAAAAGTGCTGCTGTTGGGAATGTGGGACCGGGATCCGATCGCGGAATTAGTCGCCTGCGTCGGCTCGGCCGCATAGTTTCCGTCGAATAAGGCTCTACAGATTCTTCGAGAACGCTCCGGCAAGCCGGAGCGTTTCTTTTTAGTCTTCGTCCAGCTCGAGGGCCGCGGAGTTGATGCAATACCGCAGACCGGTCGGCTGCGGCCCATCGTCGAACACATGGCCCAGATGCGCGTCGCACCGGCTGCATTTTGCTTCCGTGCGCGTCATGCCGTGGGTGCCGTCGGATTCGGTCTCGACAGCCTCTTCCTTCGCCGGGGCGTAGAAACTGGGCCAGCCGGAGCCCGAGTGGTATTTTGTTTCAGAACGAAACAACGGTTGGCCGCAGCAGACGCACTTGTACGTACCGGGCGTCTCGGTATCTTCGTATTCGCCGGTATAGGGCGGCTCGGTGCCCTGCTGGCGGGTCACATAGTATTGATTCTGCGTGAGTTGTTTCTTCCACTCGGCGTTGTCTTTGCGTAGTTTCTCTTGCATCACCGCTCCTTCGATAAAGGCCCAGGTATGGCGCTTGCTTTGCTACATTAGACCTATCAGATACAGACGCCGAGCCTTGGGATTCAGCCCACCCCAACGAACCGTGCGGAAAGTTGCTCGTGTCCAACGATTCCAGCGAAAAACCAGTCGCTACGGTGCCGCAGCCGCAGTATAGCGAAGCGCGCAAAAGCCGTCGCGCCAAGATTGCCAAGCCGGTCCGCGTGCGCCCTTCCGAGCCGCGTGACGAGCATTTTGAGGACTTGCCCACCAGCGTAAACGCTTCGCGAGAAGGCATTTACTTCATCTCGCGCAAAAACAGCTATTACAAGGGCATGCGCGTGTTTGTGACTTTTCCGTTCAGCTCGCCGCATGATCCGATGAATTGCGAATATGTGGCCGAGGTGGTGCGCGTCGAGGAATTGCCGAACGGCAAGTTTGGCGTCGCGGTGCATCTGAAGATGACTATGAACGTTGGCTCGAACCAGCCACCCAGCCGCTAGCGCTTCGCGCTTCCCCTTTTAACCGCTCCGGCTTTTTTCCGCACGGCAGATTACTGATTGACAGCCCGAACAATTTCCCTTATTTTTGCTATTCGCGATGATTTCAGCAACCACGCATCGGGCGCACCATCATCATCACGGCTACACGCCGCGCCCGGTAAGGTGTGCTGCATAGCGAAACGCTAAACAGAGCACTTTTCGGCCCGCTGGCGCAAATGCCCAGCGGGTTTTTTGTTTTTCGGGGCTTATCGGGAGGCAGCCGTGGCGGAAATCAATTTTGCGAAGGCGGGCGGGCTGGTTCCCGCGATCATTCAAGACCAGCGCACCGGCGACGTCCTGATGCTCGGCTTCCTAAACGCGGAATCGTTGGCGGAAACCCGGCGCAGCGGCGAGGTGGTGTTTTTCAGCCGCTCGCGGAACAAACTGTGGAAGAAAGGCGAATCCAGCGGGCACGTGCTGCGGGTTCGCGAGTTGCGCGTCGATTGCGATCTCGACGCGGTCCTGATTCGCGTGGACCCGGTTGGGCCGGGCGTCTGCCATGAAGGCTATCGATCTTGCTTTTTCCGGCGCCTCGAGGCCGACGGCACAGCGACGGTGATCGCCGAACGCACGTTTTCTGCGGAGCAGGTGTACGGGCAGGAGAAATCGCGATGAGCACGCTCAAGCTGGGCATTCCCAAAGGAAGTTTGCAGGACGCCACGCTCGAGCTTTTCGCACGGGCGGGATGGAAAATCACGCTGAGTTCGCGAAGTTATGTGCCGTCGATCGACGACGAAGAGATCGAATGTCTGCTGGTGCGCGCACAGGAAATGGCGCGCTACGTCGAAACTGGTGCGCTCGATGCGGGCATTACCGGCCACGACTGGGTGGTGGAGACCGGCGCGGCGGTCGAGGAACTCGCCGAATTGGTTTACGCCAAGCAGCGGCTCTCGCGTGTGCGCTGGGTGCTTGCTGTGCCGGAAGATTCGCCCATTCGCGTGCCGCGCGACCTCGACGGCAAGGTCATTGCCACGGAGGTCGTGAATATCACGCAGAAATATCTTGAAAAGCACGGCGCGAAAGCGCGGGTGGAATTTTCCTGGGGTGCCACTGAAGTAAAAGTGCCGCAGTTGGCCGATGCCATCGTTGAAGTGACTGAGACCGGCTCTTCGCTCCGCGCCAATCGCTTGCGTATCGTGGACACCGTGCTGGAGTCTGCGACTGTGTTCATCATGAATCGCACTGCCGCGAACGATGCGTGGAAGCGTGAGAAGGCTGCGAACCTGATCCTTATGCTGCAGGGTGCGATTGATGCTGCCAGCAAAGTCGGGTTAATGCTGAATGTGCGGCGCGACGATCTCGCCGGCGTGCTCGGCGTTCTGCCGGCGCTCAAGAATCCCACCATCTCGACGCTCAGCGATCCGGAATGGGTGGCGGTCAACACCATCATCGAAGAATCCGTGGTGCGCAAGATTTTGCCGCGGCTGAAAGCAGCGAAAGCGCAGGGGATCGTGGAATATCCCTTGAACAAGATTGTGCTCTGATGCGCATCCTGCGGCTTACAACGGCGTTGGAACGAAAGCTTCTCGCAGCGCGTGTTCAACGGGACGCCGAAGCAGAGCGCGTGGCCGCTCGCATTGTTGCGGACGTGCGAAAGCGCGGCGACGCAGCGCTTGCCGCCTGGACCGAAGAGCTGGACGGTATCGATCTGCGGCGGGCTGGCGTATGGGTTTCGCGGCGCGAGATTGCTGCTGCTCGCATGCAAGTGAACAGCGAGTTTCGGCAGGCGGTGCGCCATGCAGCTCGCAACGTCAAACGCGTCGCGACGCAGCAACTACCGCGCTCATGGAAGGTCGCCGTCGAGCTTGACGTAACGGTTTCGCAGATCGTGCGGCCGCTCGATTCCGTCGGTTGTTACATTCCGGGCGGGCGTTTTGCGCTGGTTTCGAGCCTGATCATGACGGCGGTGCCGACGAAAGTTGCAGGTGTACGCGAAATTGTCGCCGTCTGCCCGAAGCCAAATGCCGAACTGCTTGCCGCGGCGGATTTGCTGGGCGTCACTCGCGTCGCGCGCACCGGCGGCGCGCAAGCCATCGCGGCGCTTGCGTACGGCACGCGGAGTATTCCGCGCGTGGAAAAGATCTGCGGGCCTGGCAATCGTTACGTGACGGCTGCCAAACAACTGGTCAGCAGCGACTGTGCGATTGATCTCCCGGCTGGTCCGACGGAAGCTGTCGTTCTAGCAGTAGGCGGCAACCCGCGATGGATCGCTTCCGATCTCCTGGCGCAGGCTGAGCACGCTCCGGACGCGGGAAGTTTTCTCGTCACAACCTCGACGAAGTTGGCGCGGCAAGTGCGCGACGAAATCATCGCACAACTCAAGCTTCTGCCACGGCAAAACCCCGCACAAGATTCGATCCGTGGCGCCGGCGCGATTCTCGTGGCATCGTCGCTCGGTGCCGCTTGCGATTTCGTCAATCGTTTCGCGCCGGAGCATCTCAGCCTTCCGTCAAGCTCAAGTTCGCTTCTGCAAAAGATCCACTCCGCTGGGACCATCTTTGTCGGCATGTGGGCTGCTCAGCCCCTCGGCGACTACATCAGCGGCAGCAATCATGTTCTGCCGACCGCCGGCTGGGCACGCCGGCGCGGCGGACTCTCCGCGGCGGATTTTGTGAAATGTATCAGCGTACAATCCATCGGGCGCCAGGGTTTCCGCGCGTTGGCGGACGACGCCCAAGCCATGGCACGCGCCGAAGGCCTGACCGCTCACGCCAATGCCATCGAGGTACGCCAATGAGAGTGCGATTGCCCGTTCGCAGGGCGATTCTCGAACGCAAGACCTACGAGCCGCCGGGCGAGGGCCGCTCCGGCAAACTGCGCCTCGATTTCAATGAGAACACCGCGGGCTGTTCGCCCGTCGTCGTGCGCGCGCTCGCGAAACTCACGCCCAAGCTCCTGGCTATGTATCCCGAATATCAGCAGGCGACGCGCCGCCTCGCGCGTCACTTTGGCGTTGCGCCCGGAGAACTCCTGCTCGCCAACGGCGGTGACGATGCTTTGCGCGTCTTCTTCGACGCTTTCGTCGAGCCGGCCAGCAGCATTTTAATTTGCGAGCCGACATTCCCCATGTACCGCTACTACGCCGAAATCGCAGGCGCTCGCGTCGCGACGCTTCGCTACACAACGCAAATGGCATTTCCTCTCGCCGATGCGCTGGCCGGCTTGCGCAAGGAGCCCCGCGTGCTCTTCATCGCCAACCCGAATAATCCCACCGGCACGCTCCTCGACACGACAGCTATCGCACGAATTCTGCGCGCCGCTCCTCACACGGCAGTAGTCATCGACGAAGCCTACGCCGAATTCTCCGGCGTCACGGTCGTCCCGTGGATTCGCCGCTACCCGAATCTCTTTGTCGTGCGTACTTTCTCGAAAGCCGCCGGTCTCGCCGGCCTTCGCTTAGGCGCTGTCATTGCCTCGCAAGCAAACGTGGCGCTGCTTCGCCGCGCGATGCCCCCCTTCCCCGTCAACCTCGCCGCTCTCGTTGCCGCCGAAGCCGCCATCCGCGATCGCGCCGCCATCCGCCGTTACGTCAACAATACCGCGAACACTCGCGAATGGTTCGCCGCGCAACTCGCCCGCATCGGCGCAACCCCCTATCCAAGCTCAGGAAATTTTCTCCTGGCCGATTTCGGCTCATCCGGTCCCACGCTCTTCCGCAAACTCGAAAAGCGCGGAATTTTGCTTCGCGAGCGCGGCAAGGAAATCGCGCCCGGCTTCGTGCGCATCAGCATCGGCACGCGCGACGAAATGCGCCGCTTGCTTCGCGCCATCGACGGCAGCGGCTACCCTCGCCCCGCCAACAAGGAGATCATCTGACCGTGCCGCGAATCGCCACCATCGAGCGCAAAACCAACGAGACCCACATCCGCGTGCGCCTGAATCTCGATGGCCGCGGCAACGCGCGCATCTCCACCGGCATCCGCTTTTTCGATCACATGCTCGAACTCTTCGCGCGTCACGGCGCCTTCGATCTCGCCATCGACGCTCGCGGCGATCTCGATGTCGATCAGCATCACACCGTCGAAGATGTTGGCATCGTTCTCGGCGAAGCGGTGCAACGCGCGCTCGGCGATAAACGCGGCATCCTGCGCGCCGGCTACTTTCTGATGCCCATGGACGAAACGCTGGCCGCCGCCGCCATCGATATCGGCGGTCGCCCATACTGCGTAATTAAGGGCAAGATCTCCGCAAAGCGCGTAGGCGATTTTCAAACCGAGCTACTCGAAGATTTCTTTCAAGCGTTCGCGCAATCCGCGCGCGCCAACGTGCATCTGCGCCTTTTGTACGGCCGCTCCTCGCATCATCAAGTCGAATCCCTCTTCAAGTGCTTCGCGCGCGCCCTGCGCTTTGCCGTTGCCCGCGATGCTCGCCTGAAACAAATGCTCCCTAGCACCAAGGGCCTACTATGACCGTTACGCTCATCGACCACGGCGCCGGCAACGTCGCGTCCGTCGAGCGAGCCCTGACTCGCATTGGTGCCGCGTCCGTGCGCGCCTCCAGTCCGCAACCCATCGCGAATGCAGAAATTCTTCTTCTTCCAGGCGTCGGCCACTTCGCCGCGCTCATTCGCGCTCTCGACGAAAAGTCTCTCCGCCAGCCTCTGCTCGAAGCCGTCAACCGCGGCGTTCCCTTCCTTGGTATCTGCCTCGGCTTGCAAGCCCTCTTCGAATCGAGCGACGAAGCACCAGACCTGGCCGGACTCGGCGTATTGCAGGGCCGCGTGTCCGCTCTCCCGCAGACTGTCAAGCTCCCACACATGGGCTGGAACACCATTCGCGCGTTGCGGCCATCGAGACTTCTTCGCGATGTCCCCGCCGATTCCTATTTCTACTTCGCGCATTCTTTCGCTGCACCAGCCGCCGCTGGCCCGGCTACTGCAACCTGCGAACACGGCGCGGAATTCGCCGCCATCATCGAGCGCGGCAATATCTTCGCCACGCAATTCCATCCCGAAAAAAGCGGCGATGCAGGCGCCCTTCTGCTTCGCAATTTCGTGAGCCTCGCCGCATGACCCTCGTCCGCCGCATCGTTCCCTGCCTCGATACCGACGGCGCCCGCGTCGTCAAAGGCGTCAACTTCACCGGTCTACGCGATGCCGGCGATCCTGCTGAACTCGCTGCCCGCTACAACGCCGAAGGCGCCGACGAGTTGATCGTTCTCGATATTGCGGCTTCGCGCGATCGCCGTCCTACTTTTCTCGAAACCATTCGCCGGGTCGCTGCCGAACTCGCCATTCCACTTACCGCCGGCGGTGGCATTCGTACTCTTGAAGACGCTCGCGCCGTCGTGCGAGCCGGCGCCGACAAAATCACCGTCAACACCGCGGCCGTCGAGCAGCCGGAATTGATCTCGCAACTCTCCGAAGAATTCGGCGCGCAGGCCGTGGTTCTCGCCATCGACGTAAAACGCGAAATCGGTAATTGGGACGTGCGCATCCGCGGTGGCCGTGATTCCGCTCATCTCGATGCGCTCCTCTGGGCTCAGCAAGGTGTCGCCCTTGGCGCTGGCGAAATCCTTCTCACCTCCGTGGACCGCGACGGCACCCAGTCCGGCTTTGACGTGGCGCTCACTTTCGCCATCTCGCGCTCTGTCTCCGTCCCGGTTATCGCGTCCGGCGGAGCGAAACTCCCCGATCATTTTCTGGAGATTTTTCGCGATGGTGCCGCGGACGCCGCGCTCGCCGCCTCCGTTTTTCACGACAACACGCAGTCCATCCGCTCGCTGAAGCAGTTCCTCGCGCAGCGCGGTGTCCCGGTGCGCTTTCCATGCTGATTCCGTGCATCGATCTGCAAGCCGGCCAAGCCGTTCAGCTCGTTCACGGACGCAAACGCGAACTCGCCGTCGCCGACGTCTTCGGCCTGCTCGAACAATTCGGCAAGTACAAATGGCTTCACCTGATCGATCTCGATGCGGCTATGAGCAGAGGCTCAAACAATAGGCTCATCCGCCAGCTCTGCAAAACGGCGCGTCAACATTACAAAGTAAAACTGCGCGTCGGCGGCGGCGTCCGCACCGTAGCTCGAGCTCGCGAGCTCATCGCACTCGGCGTGACCCAAATCATCATCGGCAGCGCCGCATTCCGCGGCGGCAAAATCAACACGCGCTTTCTCTGCCGCCTTCGCACAAAAATAACGCGCAAGCGCATCGTCATCGCGCTCGACACTGCCAACGGCCGCGTCACCACTCACGGCTGGCGCCGCCAACTGCCTCTCCGCCCTGAACAAGTTATCGAGCAGCTCGCACCCTTCTGTTCCGCTTTTTTCTGCACCGACGTCGACCGCGAAGGCACCATGACCGGCGCCAACCTCGCCTGGTTCCGCAAATTGCGCGCCGCCACAAATCATCCCATCATCGCCGCCGGCGGCATCCGCTCCCGCCATGAAATCCTCACGCTCGAAAAACTCGGCATGGACGCCGCCGTCGGCATGGCTGTCTACAAGAATCGCCTGCGCTAATCAACCGTCTTCCCCGCGCCGAGCCGCTCCCCACTCGCCTCGCGTTTGCTCGTATCTTCAATTGAGGTAGCATATTCACCCATGCGCAAACTCAACGCGATCTATATTTCGCTCCTGTCGCTGCTCGTTCTCTCGCTGGCATTCGCTCCGCATTCACGCGCGCAAGCCGCGCCAACCGATTCCCTTCCCTTCACTCTCAAGCCCCTCGGCCACAACGTCTACGCCGCCATCGACGGCCCCAAAGGCGAAGCCGGCGCGAACGCAGGCTTCATCATTGGCGACGACGGCGTTCTCGTCGTCGACACCTTCGAAAGCGCCGATGCCGCAAAAACCCTTCTCGCCGAGATCCGTGCACTCACGCCTCTTCCGGTGAAATACGTCGTCAACACCCACTATCACCTCGATCACACCGGCGGCAATCGCGTCTTCCAGGACGCTGGCGCCATCGTCATCGCACATCGCAACGTCTCCGGCTGGATCCACACGGAAAATCTCAAATTCTTCGGCAAAAACATCAAGCCCGAGCAAACGTCGCTCGTCGAAGCTCTGGGCGCTCCCAACGTGGTCTACGATCACACCGTAGAAGTTCTTCTCGGCTCGATTCCCGTGCATATACATTATTTTTTGGGTCACACCGGCGGCGACTCCGTAGTCTTCCTTCCATCCGCCAACGTAGTTTTCTGTGGAGACTTATTCTGGAATCAAACGCTCCCCAATCTGATCGACGCTTCCACCGAACCGTGGATCGCCACGCTCGATCAAATCAAAAAGCGCGCCCCGTCCGCCACGTTCGTTCCCGGCCACGGCGATGTCGGCAGCGCCGCCAACGTCGAAGCCTTTCGCGGTTATCTGCAAGACATCCGCTCCTGGACGCAAGCTCCCGCCAAGGCCGGCAAAACCGGCGACGTGCTCGCCAATGCAGTGATGCCCGCCCTTCAGGAAAAATACGGCAAGTGGAATTTCTTTCAGTATTTCTCGCGTCCCAACATCCTGGACACCGCCGCGGAATGGAGCGGCACTAAGAAAATTCCGGTCCAGGCCAAGGCAGATTAGCGCCGCATGCCCAGATCCCTTACCACTCTTCAGCGCATATACGCGTCCGTGATGTACTGCTGCACCATCCGCTGCGTATTGAAAAACGATCCATTAATCGCGATGGCGTGCTGCATCACTTCCAGGTAGCGGTGCCGCTCGCCGTAGTACATCGGCAAAATCGTTCCCTCGAGTTTCGCGTAAAGCGACTCCGCCTCCGCTCCGCTGTCCTGCGGCAAGTTCCCCGTCAACCCGCGCCGCGATTCGCCGATCGCCCAACCGGTCACTCCTTCGATGTGCCCTTCCACCCACCAGCCATCTAGAATGCTCAAGCTCGGCACGCCATTCAGCGCCGCCTTCATCCCGCTCGTTCCCGACGCTTCCAGCGGAAACAGCGGCGTGTTCAGCCATAAATCCACGCCCGACGTGATTTTCCCGCCCAGCTCCATGTTGTAATTATCCAGAAAAACCACCGGCACCGCCTTGCGCAGTGCCTTCTTCGCCTGAAAAATTTTGCGAATCAGATCCTTGCCGCCGCCGTCGTTCGGATGCGCTTTCCCGGCGAACACAATCTGAAATTTCCCCGCATTCTTCGCAATCTGCCGCAGCCGGTCCAGGTCCGACAGAATCAAGTCCGCTCGCTTATATCCGGTAGCTCGCCGCGCAAATCCGATCGTGAACGCCTCCGGATCCAGCCGCATCCCGGTTCTTTCCCGCACCGCTTGCAGCAGTTCGTGCTTGGCGATCAAGTGCGCCGCCCACACTTCTTCCGCAGGCAAACCCAGCGCGCTCCGCAAACTGTAGTTGTCTTCCCGCCAGGACGATATGTACCGGTCAAACAGTTGTTGAAACGCCGGCGCCATCCACGTCGCCGCATGCACTCCATTCGTAATCGCCTCGATCGGCACTTCTGGAAACATCTGGCGCGACGTTTCTCCGTGCTGCTTGGCCACCCCGTTCACGTACGTGCTCAAACTCAGCGCCAGGTACGTCATGTTCAGCGATGCTCCGCGCTTCGCCGCATCCAGCAAGCCCGCGAAATCCTGCTCCGCGTGCAACACCCGTTTTACCAGCTCCGCCGCCGAAGCGTCCTTCAAATCGAAAAACGCATCCTGTGTCGGAAAAACCCGCGCCAGGTACTCCATCGGAAAGCGGTCGTGCCCCGCCGGCACCGGCGTATGCGTGGTAAACACACATTTGCTGCGCACTCTCTCGATGTCCTCGCCGCGAATCGATCGCCGCCCATCCTTGGTGGCTTCCTCTCCCAGCAGCTCCAGCGCCAGCAGCGCCGCGTGCCCTTCGTTCATGTGATAGCGCACCAGGTCGTCGTACCCCAGCGCTCGCAGCATCCGCACTCCGCCGATTCCCAGCAGCACTTCCTGGCACAGCCGGTAGTACGCGTCTCCGCCGTACAACGTCCCCGTCAATTGCCGGTCGTTCTCCGTATTCGAAGGCAAGTCCGCATCCAGAAAGTACACCGGCACTTCGAACCCGCGCACCCCTTTCACCGGATAGCGCCAGCAGCGCAATTCCACGCGCCGATTCTCGAACGGCACCGTCACTCGCGCCTGCTCTTCCTGCAGGAAATCCTCCACGCGCCACGTTACCGGCTCTTCCGTCTGCGCTCCGTCATCGGAAAGCACCTGCGTGAAATACCCTTTGCGGTACAGCAGCGACACCGCCACCATCGGCGCGCGCAAATCCGCCGCCGCCCGAATCGTATCGCCCGCCAGCACACCCAGCCCGCCGCTATACGTGGGCATATTGTTTTCGAGCGCGATCTCCATCGAAAAATAAGCAATCAAGCGCTTGGTTGAGTTCAACGTACTCGCCATCTCCCTGGAGTCTCCACGGCGCGCGGGCGCGCACCCCAACAAGAATTTACGCCGCTAAGAATCTTATTATTGTCCGGGAAGACCGTCGGCGTGGCAAGGCCGCTGCTCCGCTTCATGCTCACCCTGTTCTAGAATCGCTCCGCGCAAGGGTTCCGCGCGCTCCCAACTCCTGCCTCGCGAAACTTAGTTTCGCGTTTCCGGAGCCGCTTCTTGTCCCCGCAGCATCTCCGCCTCCGTCACCACCCGGTTAATCTCGTTGCGGATCGCTGCCACGCTCACCGGCTTCACCACATACCCGTCCATGCCCGCCTCGAAACATCTCCGCCGATCTTCGTCATACGCATTCGCCGTCATCGCCACAATCAGGATGTGCCGCCCCGTTCCCGCCTCCCGAATACGAATCTCCCGCGTCGCTTCCAGTCCGTCCATCGTCGGCATCTGCATATCCATCGCCACTAAATCAAATTCTCGTTCCGCGAGCTTCTCCAGCGCTTTCTGCCCGTCATCCACCACGCTGACCTCGTGCCCCATCTTTTCCAGAATTCTCGCGATCAGCCGCTGATTCACCGCATTGTCTTCCGCCAGCAGAATTCGCAATTTCCGCGTGCCGGTCTCTTCCGCCGCAACTACTACTCGCCCCTTCGCCTCCTCTCGATTGGCCGGCTCCGCTATCTGCCCTCCATTGACGGCCTCCTGGAGCGCTTCGAGCAGCGTCGATCGCCGGTACGGTTTGAGAATGGTTCGCACAATCCCTGCGCCTTTGCTGCTATCGCGCTGCTCCGCTTCCAGCGGACGCGTGAGAAGTAAGATCACCGGCAACGGTTTCCGCGCAGCAGCTTGCATTTTTCGCGCTAGCCCTGCGGCATCCCCGGCGGCCATTTCTTCGTCCAGCAACACGACCGTGGGCATCCCCGCTCTTTCCATTGAGCCGTCGCAAACACTAAGCGCACCTTCGACGCTTTCCGCCGTCATTGGAATCATCCTCCAGCTGCGCAGCAGCCGCCGCAGCAGCCCCAGCCTTGCGTCGCTGTCGTCCGCAATCAGCACTCGCACGCCCTCCAATCTCTTGGCTGTTTCACTCCCGGCTCCCGCCTTCGCGCTCGCCGCCAGGACTTTCACTGTAAAATGAAATTGGCTGCCCCACCCAACTTCGCTTTCCAGCCACACCTTCCCGCCCATCAATTTCACCAGCCGCTCGGAGATCGATAGCCCCAGCCCCGTTCCTCCGAACTTCCGCGTCGTGGACGTGTCCGCCTGCGCGAAGGCCTCAAATATCTTGTTCTGCTTTTCCAGCGGTATGCCCATCCCGGTATCCGAGACCGTGAATCGCAGCAGCGTTCCGCTACGGTCTTCCGCTTCCAGTTTCACTCGCACCGCCACTTCTCCGCGCTCCGTGAATTTCACCGCATTGCCCGCCAGGTTGATGATCACTTGCCGCAGCCGCGCCGCATCGCCCCGCACCATCCCGCGCACTCGCTCATCCGTGTCCCACGCCAGTTCAATCCCTTTTTTCTGCGCCGCCGGCGCCAGCGCCTGCAGCGCTTCCTCAATGCAATCCGCAATCGAAAAATCCGCGATCTCCAGCTCCATTTTCCCCGCTTCAATCTTCGAGAAATCCAGCAGATCGTTCAGCAGCCGCAGCAAAGATTCGCCCGAGCTCTTGACCATCGCTATGTACTCTCGCTGCTCCGCCGTGAGCTCCGTATCCAGCGCCAGCGCCGCCATTCCCAGGATTCCGTTCATCGGCGTGCGGATTTCATGGCTCATGTTCGCCAGAAACTCGCTCTTCGCCCGGTTCGCCGCTTCCGCCTCCTCCTTCACTTTGTGCAGCGCCGCTTCCGTCTGTTTTCGCTGCGTGATATCCACAAAACCTACCATCGCTCCGACGGACTTCCCGCGGTGCAGCACCGGGTGCGACCACACTTCCACCGGGAAACTGCTCCCGTCCGCACGCCACAACAATTCATCGCCTCCGTGGTAGCTCTCCTCCGGGTTAAACCGATTCACAAATGGGCACTCCTCCACCGGGAAGGGCGACCCATCCGGTTTCGTGTGATGAATCAAGGCATGCATCTTCTTGCCCAAAACATCCTGTCGCGTCTCGTATCCCAGCACCCGCACGCACGACGGGTTACAGAAAATGCATTTCCCCTCCGGGTCCACTCCATAGATCGCCTCGCCAGTGGATTCCAGCAGCAGTCTCGTGCGCTCCTCTTCGCTCGCCAGCCGCGCCTCCGTCGCGTTCCGCTCGCTGATCAGCGCGCCAAGGATCAGTCCGGTGATGGACAAGATCAGCATCAGAAATTGCAGCACCACCAGCCGGTGCGGATCCTCTCCGATTCCGCGCAGCAGCAGCATAATTCCCGCATGCAGCACCAGGATGGCCATCGTCGCTCCCCGCAACCCCCGCCGCATCGCCATCCAGATCAGCGGCACAAAAAACAAATAAAAGAATTCGTTGGACTCCCGGTGCTTGCCGTTCAGCACGAACCACAGCGTCCCTGCCACCACCGCCGCGAATGCCACCGACTCCGCACCGTGGCCCATCACCCCCAATCCCGGCCCGGCTCCCTCTGCTTCGCTCCCCCGCTCCACCGGATGCTCTTCCTCGTATCCGCAGAATCGCCGGACTGCCGGCATCACAAACACCAGCAGGAACGGCGTCAGTCCCGTCAGCGCCACAGTATCGCCGACCCACCAATTCACCGCCGCCTTCGCAAAATCATCCGTCCGCACCGCTCCGTCCGCGATCAGCAGCGCCGTCCCCAGCGACGCCATCGATGATGCCGCTGCCAGCGAGACACCCACTAGCCACGCCGTGTCTCGCATCGTCCGCAGCCGCGCGTCGATCTTCAGAACGCTCCGCAGTTCGTACGCCGCTACACCGTAGATGAAAAGGATGGACGGCGTCTCCGCCAGGAAACCGTAGCTCAGAAAACTCTGCCCGTAGTTCCAGTGGCTGGCGATGAATCCCGCAAGCACCAGCGCGATTCCGTACACCGGACCCAGCGCCACCATCACCGCCAACCCCAGCCCCGTCGGCGGATACCACGCGCTGATTCCCGGCCAGATCTGGAGATACAGCGTCGTGCGGTCCAGCAACACGTACAGGACCGTAACTACTGCGGCCACCAGCAACCGCCGCCGAAAATACGTTTGCGCCGAGAGCCCAGAGCCGTACGCTCCGCCGCCCGCCGGCGCCGCCGGTTTCCACCCGTTTCGGAAAGCCCTCAGCATGTTCGCGTCCCGCCTTGAAACATGCTTCTCCGCACCCGTACCGGTTTGAATGTCGGGTCTGCTGGAATGGTGGCCGCTCCGGCCCACAACATCAGCTGCGCCCTGCGCCATAAGTAGTTGCGAATCAGCATCATCGGGTGATACACGCTCCCCCATGCGTGCGGACGCACGTCAGCCGCACGCATCTCTTTGACAAAATCCAAGCGTTCCGAGGGCCAAACGCTGAGAACTTTGCATTGCGTGGGAAGACTCTAAGAAAGTTCGCGGAGCAGACCGTAGTGGCTTCGACACCTCGCGGGCGCGAGGGCTCATCACCCCGCGGTATTCGCGCGGGACACCAGCAGAATCGCCAGCACGTAAAACACAAACATCAGCGCCAGATACCCGTAGGCCTTCGGGGTTGCGCCCTTAAATTCTTTCCACACCAGCACGCCCCACAGCGCCGCGACCATCGGCGCCGACTGCCCGATCGCATACGAAATCGCCACGCCCGTGTAGTTCGCCGCCACTAAATTGAACACCGTGCCGATGCCCCAGATGCATCCGCCCAGCAATCCCAACAGGTGTCCCGAGGCCGGACCACGGAAGAAGCCTGAAAAATCCACCGGTTCGCCCACCAGCGGCCTCTTCATGAAATAAACATTCCACACCAAACAGGAGAGCAGCGCACCCAGCGTGAGAAATACGGCAACGCTGTACGGTCCCAGCGTGTGACCCTGCGTCATGGCATGCGTCACAAACGGCGCCCAGATGCCCATCAGCACGCCCGATACGATGCACGTAACAATGCTTTTCCTCGAGACCGACCCGCTCGCTTTCGCCAAGCTCCCATACGCCTTGCCGTCCAGAATCACCGCAATCACCGCGCAGGCCACTCCCGCGGCCAGCAAACCCGCCGCACCCTTCGGCTGCAGGATGTAACTCGAAACCACGCCCACCACCAGCGCGATCCCGATAGAAACCGGGAACGCGATCGCCAGTCCCGCCATGTCGATTCCCGCCACCAGCAGCAGATTGGCCAGATTGAAAATCACTCCAGCCGTGAGTGTCGACACGATGTTGCCCATATCCGCGGCGCGCACATTGTTCACAAAACTCGCAGCGTCCTGCGTCGTGCTTCCCAGCGTGAACGCCAGCACCACCGAAACGAGAAAAATGCCCACCGCATAATCCCAGTAAAAAAGCTCGAAGCGATAGTTCTTCACCCCTTTGTAAGTATTGGCCCACGACCCCCAGCAAATCGCGCTGGCGATCATCATGAACAACGCAATCTCCGACGTGTGCGGCGTAAACATCTCTAATTTTCTCCTGCCGTTGTAGGGTCCGTCTTCTGAGGCGAACCTTCGATTTACGACTAACCACACACTCGTCCGCTTGCCGAAAATCCCGCACCCGCTCTTCGCGATTCCTTTCACTCGCCTGCGAACGCTACGCAGGGGCGGGG
>DATNNV010000079.1:0-53875 GCA_035601655.1 Candidatus Dormiibacterota bacterium | reverse complement strand
GTTGTCGGGCTCTCCGATGCCGCCATCTCAACTGCCATATCGGGGTAAGCAGCAAAAAAGGCAGGCAGCTTTGACACCATGTGGAGGCGAGCAAACGTGGGAGCAACGGTCACACGAATGAGGCCTTTCGGTGCAGTTTGGGCTCGACCGATTCGTGAAGTCGCGTTTTCAAAGTCGTCGAGAATGCGCAAAGAAGACTCGTAAAATTCGCGGCCTGCCTCGGTCAGTGCGATGGAACGAGAGGTGCGGTGAATGAGTTCGGTGCCGAGTTCATCTTCAAGGCCGGAGATCTGTTTGCTCACAGCGGGTTGACCAATTCCACGCTCCTTCGCGACAGCGGAGAAGCTCCCTTTTTCAATTACTCGGACGAACATCTGCATTGCATCGAATTTGTCCACAGCTGCCTCCCTATTCCTCTATGGAATGGATTCTAAGCGAGATCTCTGCGTTATGCATTCCTATTGGGAATAGCTGGCATTCTCCAGAGTGCTAAATCTGTTTGCAGGAATCACACATCAGATAGGAGGTCTAAGGACTGCGAGCGAGATACCAGTCAGTTGAATCGGCGGAGCGGTGAATCGTTCACAGAAAAGTCTAGGAGGTCACATGTCTAAGTTAACCGAAAAAGTGGCACTCGTTACCGGCGGTTCGCGGGGCATTGGCGCAGCGATCGCGAAACGTCTGGCCGCGGATGGAGCGAGCGTGGCCATCACGTTCGCGAAGGACGCCAGCGCGGCTTCAGCCGTGGTCAAAGCGATTGAACGCGATGGCGGAAAGGCTATCGCAATTCGGGCGGACGCCGCCGATGCCGACGCGGTTAAAGCCGCGGTCGAAAAGACGTTCGCAACCTACGGTCGACTGGATGTGCTGGTGAACAACGCCGGCACAGCCATTCCAAAACCGTTCGAGGAGGCGACGCTGGAAGAGATGGATCGCGTCCTCGACATCAACGTCCGCGGCGCATTCGTCGCGACGCAGGCCGCGCTGAAGCACATGAAGAGCGGCGGTCGCGTCATCATGATCGGTTCGGCCGTGGGTGAGCGTGTTGCGGCGCCCGGGCTTGTGCCATACGCGGGCACGAAGGGAGCCGTCAAGATGTTCACTCAGGCGCTGGCCCGAGAGATCGGGAGCCGGGGCATCACGGTCAACAACGTGCAGCCTGGTCCGATCGACACGGAATTGAATCCCGCCGCGGGCGACTGGGCGGTGCCACAGAAGGCAGCCACAGCACTCGACCGTTACGGGCGCGTCGATGAAATCGCCTCGATGGTGGCGTTCGTCGCCGGTCCGGAGTCCTCGTACATTACCGGGGCGAATCTTACGGTGGATGGCGGAATGAATGCCTGAACCAAGGCACACGAAGTTACGTTGAAAATGTCGGCGAAATTTCTACGGGCCAGTGATGATCAACGCGCAATACATATCAAGTAGAGGAGGGAGTCCGATGGCTAACGTGGTGAAGAAACATAGCATCTCTTTTGAGCTAGCACAGAAAATGGTGGATGCAGCCGTGGCAAAAGCCAGAGAAATTGGCGTCAGCGAGAACGTAGCGATTCTCGATGACGGGGGCAATCTCAAGGCCTTTGGCCGGATGGATGGGGCCCCGCTCCCCACCATTGAGATGGCGCTGAATAAAGCCTACACGGCTCTGTTCGGCATCTCCACTCAGGAGTTTTTCAACTTTATCAAAAGCGACCCGTCGCTTTTGGCCGGCATCCCCACGCTTGCGCGTATGGCGGCGTGGGGTGGGGGGTTTCCCATTAAGGTGGACGGAGAAATTGTCGGGGCGATCGGGCTGAGCGGGGCGCCCACCGTGCAGAACGACGTCGATTGCGCGAGAGCGGCCCTGGCGCTCGTACAATAGATCCCCCAAATTGGAATCGAGGAATCGCGCTGATGACTTCATTTCGTTCAATTGAAGATCGGGTTCGAGCAATCGCGGAATTAGCTTACTACCTCTGGCGAGAGCGGGGTTGTCCTAACGGTTCGCCAGAAGAGGATTGGTATAACGCTGAACTCATTATTGATCGAGACTCCTCCTTCCCTGATTCGGGAGTTGTCTCCTATGGACATCGCATCAGGTGAACGCGCGACCGGAGGCTCTTGCAACAGTGGGGGTAAAAGTGGTTCAGCACAACAAAACGGCACTGGTGACCGGGGCCTCCCGTGGGATTGGACGAGCCACTGCGTTGGCGCTTGCTGAGACGGGTGCACATGTATTGGTTCACTACGGCCGCTCTGCGCACGAAGCGGAATCTCTCGTCTCCCAGATCCAAACGAAGGGGAAACGCGCAAACGCAATCTCGGCGGATCTAGGACCTCCGAACGGCGCGGCGCTGCCAGCCGAACAGGTGCGCTCAATGGTCGGCGATCGATTGGATGTGCTTGTGCTCAACGCCGGAATCAGCAAGGCGGCACGCATCGCGGATTATACGGTAGAGGATTTTGACAATCTTTTTGCAACGAATGTGCGAAGTCCGTTTTTCCTAGTGCAGCAACTCCTGCCCATCCTGGGTGAAGGTTCGAACATTATTGTCATCTCTTCCCTCGGCGCCCGTGCGGTAGCTGGCAAACCCGGTTTGGATAACCCTTCGCTGCTCGCCTATGGTGCGACCAAGGGAGCGCTAGAGACCCTTGTCAAAAACTGGGCTGCCATTCTTGGGCCCCGCGGTATCCGGGTGAATGCAGTCGCGCCCGGTGTAATCGATACGGACATGTCGAACTTCACTAAAACTGAAGCAGGCCGTGAGGCTGCTCTTGGGATGCAAGCCCTAAAGCGAATCGGTAAGCCGGAAGACGTCGCGGATGTAATCGTGTTCTTGGCTTCGGACAAGGCGCGCTGGATCACCGGTGCAAGTGTCCCTGTGGACGATGGATCAAAGCTTTAGGAGGAGGCTGAACCGCATGAGAACGGACATTGTAGCTGGAGCAGTATTTCCCGATTATGAGCTGACCGATCAGGCGGGCAAACGTCGGAAGCTTTCCGATCTACAGGGGCCAGATCCTATGATCCTGGTGCTTAGCCGGGGAGGATTCTGCCCGAAGGATCGGCGCCAGGCCGAAGGTCTGGTCCAACTTCACCACGAGATGGAAGTCGGTTATTCCAGGCTCGTCACCATCAGTACCGGCAACATGCTTCTGACGAATGAGTACCGCGACGGCGTCGGGGCTCATTGGACCTTTTTATCCGACCCGGCCCGAAAGGTTCAGAAAGATCTCGACATCGCTGAATACACCGACCCCGAGCACAATCCGATGATCCCGCATGTCATCGTCCTCGAACCTGGTCTCGTTATATTCAAAATCTATAATGGCTACTGGTTTTTTGGCCGACCGACCATCGAAGAGCTTCGGCAAGACTTGCGTGCTGTGTTAAAGAAATGCCGTCCGGACTGGGACATCAGCAAGCCGGAACTGAAAGCCGCTTGGGAACGCGGTGAACATGACGGCTTTTATCCCTATGGCAAGACCTACGGGCAGGTGTTTCGAGAGCAAGAATAAACGGCGATAGGGCTCCTGTTGCTCTCCGCAGAGTCGTTTTTTTGTCTCGTGAGCTTAACTGAATGTTGAAAAGCGCAATGTGCATTCCGCAGGATATGGATAGCACCGCAGCTAATTGAATTCAGCCTGGTTAGTACCGAGAAACGCGCTTATCGGAAGCTGACGCACCAGCCGCCGCGGCGTCTGGTTGCGCCGCGCGCGTCCGCTCTTCTACACTGGCTAGTGCTTAAAATATCGCGGGAGAACGCTTGCGCACTGTTCTGAAGCTCCTTTACTGGGTGTTTGCCGTTCTTGTCCTCGTCGCTGCCGCAGGCATCTGGTGGCTGGTCTATCGCCCGCTTCCCAAAATCGATGGCACTGCTTCCCTCCCCGGCCTCAAGCAGGAAGTAACCGTCGAGCGCGACCGCTGGGGCGTGCCGCACATTCGCGCCTCCAGCATCGAGGATCTCGCCGAAGCGCAAGGCTACGTCATGGCGCAGGACCGCCTCTGGCAACTGGATCTGCTGCGCCGAGTCGCGCGTGGCCAGCTTTCCGAAATTCTCGGCCCCACCACACTTAAGTTTGATAAGCAATTTCGCGTGCTCGGTTTCAGCCAGGCTGCCGACCGCGACGCAACGCTGCTCGACCCCGAGACGCGCTCCATCCTCGAAGCCTATTCCCGCGGCGTAAACAAGTTCATCGAGCAAAATCAGGATCGCTTGCCCCTCGAATTCTCGCTTCTGCATTACAAACCCGAGCCTTGGAAGCCTTCCGATACCTTCGTCATCTCCGGCTACATGTACGAAACGCTCACCAACACCTGGGAAGAAGAACTGAATCGCGCCAAAGTAACCGAGCGCACCGGCGCAGAGCGCGCGAAAGATCTCTTTTCCCAGGAATCTCCGATGGATCATTTCGTCATCGGCGATCCCAGCGTCCCGGAGGACGGCTCGCAACATCTCAACGCCAACGATGAAGACGAGGACGATGATGACGACATGCAGCCGGACACGGTGTTGCGCGCCAGGGCTACCACGGCTGCTCCCGCTCCGGAAAATTCCGTCGACCTCACCTCGTCCCTCGCCGCGTCCATCGACACATTTCTGGCCGAAACGCGCAGCGAAATCCGCCGCGGGCTCGGCAGCAACAATTGGGTGGTCAGCGGCGATCACACCGCCACCGGAAAGCCGCTGCTTGCCAACGACACGCACCTCGAGCTTTCCATTCCGCCGATCTGGTACGAAACGCATCTCACCGCCCCCGGGTACAACGTAAAAGGCTTCACGCTTCCCGGCGCTCCGCTCATCGTCATCGGCCACAACGACCGCATCGCTTGGGGATTCACCAACAACGGCGCCGACGTGCAGGATTTGTATATCGAGACGTTCAATCCCGCGAATCCCGATGAGTACCGCGTGAAAGGCGCCTGGGCCAAGGCCGAAGTCCGCGACGAAATCATTCACGTGAAGGGCCAGCCCGACGAACATCTCAAAGTCGTGGTCACGCGCCACGGTCCCGTCGTGCACCGCGAAGGCGACAAAGCCTACGCCCTGCGCTGGACGGCCACGGAACCCGGCGCGCTCTCAAACTCCTACAATTGGGTGGGCAAAGCCCGTAACTGGGAGCAATTCCGCAACGCGCTGAAAAACGTTTGGGGTCCCGGACAAAACGCTGTTTATGCCGATGTCGAAGGCAACATCGGTTACGTCATGGCCGCGCGCGTTCCGATCCGAAAAAAAGGCCGCGGCGAAGTGCCCGTCGCAGGCGACACCGACGACCATGAATGGACTGGCTACATTCCGTTCGACCAGTTGCCGCAAGCGCTCAATCCCGACAGCGGGCTCATCGTCACCGCAAACGCCCGAGTCGTCGGCCCCGCCTACCGGCCGTATCTCACCGATCGATGGGAAGAGCCTTATCGCACCGCGCGCATCTATGAGCTGTTGCACGATCGGCACGATCTGCGCCCGGAAGACATGCTCAAAGTGCAGACCGACACCTACAGCCTGCCGCACTTTTTTCTTTCCGAACAGTTGCTCGCCGCGGCGCGCACCGCGCAGCCGAAAGACGAACGCGCCCGGCGCCTGATCGAGCAATCGAAAGACTGGAACGGCATCGCCGACGCTAACTCGCCGGTGGTCCCCTTTTTGCATTGGACGCGCCGCTTCGCCATCGATCTTTTGCTCGAGCCGTATCTCGGCAAAGACACCACTCTCTATCAGTGGCGGCGCAGCATGAATTTTCTGCAAACCATTCTCACCGACCGCCCAGCGAAATGGCTCCCGCCCGCGTACAAGAACTACGATGAACTCCTCGCGGCCGCCGCAGACCGCTCCGTAGCCAAGCTCGAAGAGCTCTCCAAAAGCTCCAGCATCAAAGACTGGCCCTGGAAAAAATTCAATTCCCTGGACATACTGCATCCCATTGGCGATGCAGGCTTGCGCAAAGCGCTGCTCAGCATCACGGACAAGCCGCAATCCGGCACGCTGTACAGCGTGCGCGCCGCGACCAAGCATCACGGACCGGCCATGCGCTTCGTCGCCAATCCCGCCGATTGGGATCGATCCATTCTGCTCCTCCCTACCGGACAGTCCGGGCAACTCGGCAGCTCGCATTACACCGATCAATTCTCGTATTGGTACGAAGGCAAACCTATCTTCGCGCCTTTCTCCGACGCCGCCGAATCCGCTGCGCGCAAACACACGCTCACACTGAAGCCCTGAGCGATTGTTGCGGGCTCGGAAAACCGAGAATCCGAATTAAGAACGGTCTGCCTCGCGCGATCGGGCAGCGAGACGTGGTGACCGAAGGTCCGCCTGCCCCGCGTGGGCAAGCAGAAGGCGGGCCTTACGAGGCAGGCCGCTCTTGTTTCCCTTCTCGCGCGTGCCGTAGAATGCTGCAGGAGCTGCCACCCATCGCGTGACTACACCTCCGCCGAAAAAACCGGACTTCGAAAAATCACTCGCGCGCCTCGAGGAAGTCGTTCGCCGCCTGGAAAGCCCGCAGCTTTCCCTCGACGACGCCATGAAGCTCTTCGAAGAGGGCGTGGTGCTCTCGCGCGAGTGCCAGAAGCAACTCGAAGAAGCCGAAGGCCGCGTGGAAATCCTGCTCAAGAAAGCCGACGGCAAACTTGTTGCCGAGCCCTTCGAACCCGAAGCGGAGTCCGGCTCGTGATCGCTTCTAACGGCCGCGCATTGCCGGCCCCGACCATCTCGAGCGGCCGCGCGCTTTTTCACCGATGAAACTTCCCCCATTCTTTGAAGACGACCGCATCGCCGCGGATGCCGCGCTCGAAAAACTGCTGCCTCCGGAAACCGCGCAACCTGCTTCGATTCACACCGCGATGCGCTATTCGGTCTTCGCCGGCGGAAAACGCATTCGCCCTATCCTCTGCCTTGAAACCGCCCGCATCTTTGCCTCCGACGTCGCGCCCGCTCTCCATCCCGCTTGCGCCATCGAGTGCATTCACACCTATTCGCTGATTCACGACGATCTCCCCGCGCTCGATAATGACGATCTCCGCCGCGGCAAGCCTACCTGCCACAAAAAATTCGGCGAAGCCACCGCGATTCTTGCCGGCGACGCGCTCCTTACGCTGGCTTTCGAAATCATCGCCGCGTCGCCTGTCGATGCCGAGCGCCGCGTCGCCATCCTCAGCGAAGTGGCTAGCGCCGCCGGCACCGTCAACGGCATGGTCGGGGGCCAAGTCGCCGATCTCGAAGCGGAAGGCCAGCCGGTCCCGCCGCAAATGCTCGAATACATTCATCGCTCGAAAACCGCCGCGCTGATTCGCGCGTCGGTGGCCGCAGGCGCGCTTTCCGCCGGGGCATCAGCGGAAGACGTCGCGCGCCTCCGCCGCTTTGGCGAAACCATCGGCTGGGCCTTCCAGGTCACCGACGACATTCTCGACGTCGAAGAGTCTTCCACCGCCCTCGGCAAAACCGCGGGTAAAGACATCGCCCAGCAAAAAGCCACTTATCCGGCCGTCTACGGCCTCCCGCGCTCGCACGAAATCGCCAACGAGCTCGCGACCAAAGCTATCGCCGAGCTCGCTCCTTACGGCGATCGCGCCGCGCGCCTCCGCGAAGTGGCCGAATTTCTCGTACTGCGCCGCGCCTAGCGATTCGCCGGAGACGCCGGGGAAAACCTGATGATGCGACGATTTGTGCCGCTCTCCCGTTACAAGTAATATCTGAATCGAGCAAGACTTAAATCCGGGAGATTGCTTTTGATATCGGTGACGAAGCACGCGATGGAACAGTCGCTGCGTTATATCCTTATAGTAGTATTAATGTTTTATGTTCTAAATCAGGTGCGAAAACCCACCAAATGGGTGGGTAGGTTCTTTACCTGGATTATGAATATGTCCCACTCCGGACTGACCGACTGGGGGCTGAAGCATGTTCAGATCGAAGAGCACTTCACGATTCTGGATGTGGGTTGCGGTGGTGGCAGGACGATCGAGAAGTTGGCCGCGCTGGCCCCAAGCGGCTTGGTTTACGGTGTTGACTACGCCAAGGGCAGCGTAGCCGCATCGCGCGCGAAAAATGCGCAATTGATCCAGGCACGCCGCGTCGAAATACAGCAGGGTTCGGTGTCTCACCTGCCGTTTCCCGGCGACAAATTCGATCTCGTCAGTGCCGTGGAAACCCAATATTACTGGCCTGACCTGGTCAAAGACATGCAGGAAATTCTGCGCGTGCTAAAACCCGGCGGGACGCTGATGGTCATCGCGGAAAGCTATCGGAGGGGAGCGCACAATCAGTGGCAACGGCCAGTGATGAAGCTGTTGGGATCCGCGAACCTG
The DNA here is from genome assembly GCA_035601655.1 of Candidatus Dormiibacterota bacterium. Classification (GTDB taxonomy): domain Bacteria; phylum Acidobacteriota; class Terriglobia; order Acidiferrales; family UBA7541; genus Acidiferrum. The sequence goes on along the minus strand of DATNNV010000079.1, from coordinate 45,588 downwards.
AGCGTTGATGAACATCGGGAATTATTTTTAAAGGCGGGCTACACAGACATTCAGATTTTTGAAGAAGGCGCGAAGGGCTGGTTTTGCGGGATGGGAAAAAAGCCTCGGCAGTTTTTCTAGTGACGCAAAAAGACGCGAAAAAATGGCGCGCCCGGTCATTTCGTTGCCGGTTCCAAAGCGATCGGTTCGAAATACTTCGGCACCATGATCTTCGTCTTCGGCGACGCCGCTCTTACCTCTTGCAGAAAGGATTGCAGGGCGTCCAAGGAAGTTTGTTGCGACGCTTCGTACGGAGCAAAGAAGTTGTCCCAATGCGTCGGCAGCACTAGCGGTGGAAAATGCAGAGCGCGCATCAGCCGCGCCGTGTATTCGTAGCTTTCCTTGCGCGACGCTGCCGCGCCAACGAGCACCACGTCCGGCTCCAAGCCTTGCATTTCGCGCTCGATGTAGTTCATTCCGCCAAACACGAGAATCTGATGGCCCTGAAAACGCACGAGGTACGCCAGCGTGCCGCCTTCCGGGTGCATTTGCTGCAGGGTCAACGGCGCTTTCATGCCAGGCGGAGCGGTCTCGGAGCTGAAATAGTGCTTATGGTCGAGGGGGCTGTGCAGGCTGGGAATCACCTTCGCGGAAAAAGACCCGAACTGGTAGTCTTCGCCGCCGCGCACGGTGATCAATTGCTGCTCGGGCACGCCGTAAGCCCGCAGCACATTTTCCGTGCTTTCCGTTCCGATGACCGTGCAGCGGGTCTTCAGCGCGATATGCGGAACATCCAGCACATGATCGTAATGGGTGTGGGTGACGAGGACGAAGTCTGCAAGCGGGATGCGAGCATCGACGGCCGCGTTATCCGGTACCGCCACCTGGTCCCATCCGTAAAGCGGACGCGAATCTCCCGGCAATCGGGCATACGGGGGAGCCAGCGGCGGCGGGGGCCCAAGGATTCGCGAGATATAAGGATCGATGAGAATCACTGTAGTGCCATCGGTGATCCTCCAACCCGCCGCCCCCATATATTCCAGCGTCACCTGACCACTTTTCGCAGCGGTGGCCGGCTCCTGCCCACCCCAAGCGGCCGCCGTAAAACCGGCGCAGGCCATCCAGAGAAGTGCCAGCTTCCTCATGGTCACCACCTCCTCAAGACCGAATCGTCGCGCAGTCTAACCTACGCTACGGCAGCGATCAAACCGCGGCCAAGTGCGGAGGAGCACCAAAGGCAGCGTAGGCAATCGGAGCAGATAAAAACCGTTCTCTTCGTCTTTAACGGAGTGTCGCTTGGAGTGTGCAATTCAGTACAGACACTTTGGTCCGCAGTGTGTGGAATGGCCGGCATAAGTGATAGGACCTTCGGGCAATCGGTTGAAAAAATCTCAACAAGTAAGGAGATACGGATGAAAAAGACATTAATTTGGTGCTTCGCCGGTTTATTTCTAATGGGAAGCGCCGCGTGGTCGCAAGCCCAGACCGCCAGCGATACGGAGAAAGCTGTAGCGGCACTGGAACAGCAGTGGCTTCAGTCACAAAAGACGAATAATCCCGACCTGGTCGCCCCGTTGCTGGCCGACAAGTTCGTGAATACGGGGATAGATGGGAAAGTCACCAGCAAGGCCGAGATGCTGGCGACAGCAAAAGCCACCAAATACGAAAGCGTTGAGTACGTCGATATAAAGGTAACGGTATTCGGCGATACGGCCATAGCGACGGGAGGCTTCAAAGGTAAAGGCACCGACGAGTCCGGGAAGCCCTTCGATAATTACGAGCGTTTCACTGATACCTGGGTGAAGATGCCGAACGGAAAGTGGCAGTGTGTCGCGAGTCATGGCTCGCCAGTAAAAATCTGAGCGGGCGTAAAACACTGAATCGCAAATGGCCGCCTTCACCTACGGCGGCCATTTCTTTTGGCGGATTGCCGCGTGCTCCATGGTGAGCTACGGACGGTGTCCAAAGATGGGGAAAGAGGGCTCAGGAGACTACGGCGCGGACAGCGAACTCTGGCTGAGTTTCTTGTATTCTGCGCTGGCCTCTTTGAGGAGGCGCAGGTCGGGGTCGGCATTCTTCCAGAACGCCAACAATTCCCGATACTGTGCCAGGCTCTTCTCCGTATCGCCGGTTTGCGCGTAGGCACGCGCCAGGCCGAGGTGGGCCAGCGGCCAATAGATGTCGACGATCACCACGCCGCGGTTGTCGAGAATTCTCTGAAACTGTGCAGCTGCCTGTTTCCCTGACTTGAGTTCCAAGTACGCCAAACCACGATAGTAGATGGTGACGCCAGCGGAGTCGCCGCCGAGATCGTAGGGAATGGCACGCTGCAATTCCTCGACGGCCGCGGCAGGATTTTCCCGATTCAAATCCACGGCGGCCCGAACGCTGGGGAGGATAACTTCGCTCAGCGCTGTCCCCAGCCTGGGTTGTTTGCTCAGCTCGTTTACCAGGGCTTCCGCACGCTGAACGTCGCCGGCTCGGGCCAGTGCCAGCGCAGCCCAAGCTTTATGCCGCTCGGAATTTGGCGATTCCCGGAGCGTCCAATCCGCCCGCGTGCGGGCCTCACGGTCATTTTTTAATTCGGCCTCGAACTGCGCCAAGCCGTTGTTAATGGCGATCGCTTGCTCCTTGAGCCCGTTGCGTTGAGCGATTGCTCCTCCCCGTTCGAATAGTTCTCTAGCCCTGCGAAGCTCTCCCAGGCTCAACGCCGCCTTGGCTTGGTGATAGACGCCACTGCTTTCGGCAGGGTTGCCCTTAAACCAGTCGATTTCCCGTTGCATGCCTGGCGCGTCGCCATCGACGAACGCTACATCGTAGAGAACGTTGTGGGTGATGTAATCATCCAGCTTTTCTGTGACGGCCTTTTCACAGACGGTTTTTGCCTCGGCGAAGTGTGTAGCTTGCCGATAGGACGCCCCGAGACATTCATAAGAGACGGCATGCCGAGGGTTCAAGCGCAAGGCCTGCTGGGCTGCCTTGATCGCATTCTCCAACTGCCCGGCCAGCTGATACTGTCTGGAAAGATTAACGAAGGGAACAAAGTCGTGCGAGTACGCCTCGGTCCACAGCTTGTAGATCTCGATGACCTTGCCGGTTTCCCTGGTTACGCCTATGTAATAGCTAGCCTGAATCGAAAGCTTTTCCCTCTCGGTGGCATGCTCTCGCCGCTCAAGAGCCTTCTGAATGTACTGCCTAGCAAGATCAGGCTGGCTTAGTCCATCGTTCACAGAAGACAGACCGGCGTAGGCCATGGCGAAATCCGGATCCAGTTCAATGGCCATCTTGAAAAACGGAATGCTTTCAGCGTGCTGCCCTTGCGCGCGCTTCTGTATGGCGGTCGTATAGGCCTTCAGAGCAGGGAGTGATTTGGTGGTGGCCTGTTCGATGGGGGTATCGAACTTCTGGATGGAGGCGACCGATTCACCGAGCTTGCGGCGGAGCGGTGGAATTGCTTGCCCCAGTTTGCTCAGCACTTGCTCCCGGTCGACGGCTTCAATCGCTTGGTGTGCCACGGATGTTCCCGTCAAGCAGTTCGTGGTGTTCAGATCGAGCACATACTTGTTTCCGAGACTGAGGATCGATCCGCCGACGACCACTTTGGCGTTTTCGCGTTGGCACACTTCCCGTGCTATGGGTGGCACGACGTGTTCGTCCGCCGACCGGCCCATCAATCCCAGGGTCTTTCTGGTGGTGCTATCCGGCGCGATGCTGAAGTAGGGCGATTCCGCGAGCTTCAGGGTGAGCGCCTGCTTCAGTGTGCCGTCAAAGATGGGATCGCCGGTGGTATTCACAAAATCGGAGACCAACACCAGGTCGGCCTCGTTCATTGGCGGAGGCCTGCGCAGGCGTAGCACTACGGCATAGGCAGAAGCCAGCAGAACAATGGCCGCTGTAGAGCCCAGGATCCAGTTCCAGGGTCTTTGGCGAAGTTTTGCGAATGATGTGATCGTTGCGACGGATGGCCTGGAGTCGGTCTCCTCGACGGTCAGGGTCTGAACGGAACGGCTGTGCACGATCAGATCGCCGTCTGGTTCCGTGATTTCCGCAACCTTCCGGGCGAAGCGGTAACCCCTTCCGGGGACCGTAACGATGTATTCCGGATCGTGCGCCTTATCGCCCAATGCTTTGCGAAGCTGAAAGATGTGCTGGCTGAGATTGGACTCCTCGACGAAGGTGTCCGGCCAGAGGGTCTTCATCAGGTCGTCCTTGAGGACGACACGCTCGCTGTGCTGAACGAGCACCAAAAGTGTTTCGAAGGCCTTCGGAGAGAGCGTGATGGTTTCCCGATCGCGCATTAATACGCGCTCATCCAGGTCCATGCGGAAGGGGCCGAACTCCAGTAAGTGCTTGGCCTGCCTATCCATAGCCACTCCAAGCGACATTCAGAACTTATTAAGCAGTCCTTGAGGACATTCAATCCGCTTTTCGAGCAGGATGCGTTCGCGTTGAGGCGGGGCCCTGAAATAAGCCAAAACGTTGACCGGAAATGTACCACGGAAATGGCCGGCAGACGAGCAATGGGAGCCCAGTTTGGCCACTAAGAGAACCGTGCGTATCACGATTGAAACCGAACGGCTCCTGGTCATCCGGCATGGAGCGTCGGTCCGCGAGTGGTGCCAACAATGCGCGACCGAGGTGGACATGGTCCCCCTCGAGAGCGCCGCGGAAGTGGGCCAGGTGGCCGCGGGAGTGATCCAACGCTTGCTCGATAACGAAAGACTGCACTTATCGAATTCGAGCGGGCTAGTACGCATCTGCCTGAACTCGTTGTTCAGAGAATTGGCGTGACCGAAAGAGTGTGCAGCGTGCCCAAGGGTAGTGGATGCGAATTTGAGGAGGCGTTATGAAGAAATCTCTGTGGCTGGTAATCGCGATCGGTGTATGTGTGCTGGGCGGATGTGGTGGTGGCACAAGCAGCCCTCCGCCGCCGGTGGCCACTCACTTTTCCGTCAGTTCGGCGAACGCGACACCTACTGCCGGGACGGCCTTCAACATCACCATCACCGCGCTCGACGCCACGGGCGGCACGGTGACTAGCTACTCCGGGACGGTTCATTTCACGAGCTCCGATGGCCAAGCGGTATTGCCCGCAAGCGTACCCGTAACCAACGGGACGGGAACTGGCTCGGTCACACTGAAGACCGCTGGTCCCCAAACGGTCACAGCTACCGGCGCGGATTTGCTCGTTGGCGTTTCGAGCGCGATCCCCGTCGGCCCGGCTGCCGCGGCCACGTTTGCCATCTCCCTATCCTCCGCAACCGCAAACACCGGAACGCCGTTCAACTTCACGGTCACCGCCCTCGACGCTTTCGGCAATACCGCTACAACCTACGCCGGCACCGTGCAATTTTCCAGCACCGACGGCAGCGCCGTACTGCCCGCCAAGTCAACACTTTCTAAAGGGACCGGAACCTTTTCGGCCACGCTGAAGACCTCCGGCAACCAAACCATCACCGCTACCGATACCGTCACCGCTTCTCTTACCGGCGCTTCTGTTGCCATCAGCGCCAGCGGTCCTGCTACTCATTTTTTGTTCAGCGCACCGATTGCGGCCGCCACTCGGAAGTCCTTCTTCATGAATGTCACTGCGCTGGACGCTTCGAACAACACCTCGAACCAGTACAACGGGACGGTCAACTTCGTCAGCTCTGACCCCGCAGCCATACTGGCGGCCAACGCAACGCTGCAAACTGGATCAGGGAGCTTCCAGATCACACTAGAGACTCCTGGAAACCAAACCGTTACCGCTACCGACACCCTTACGCCCTCGATCAAGGGAACTTCGAGTGCGATCGCAGTCGCCGCAACCCCCGCGCTTGCGATTACGTCGGGCGCTCCGCCGAATGGGACAGTCGCCTCGAACTACGGTTCCACCAACACCACGTACTTCAAATGTGTTTTTAACCCTCGGCTTAACGAACGCATTTGTCAACCGTGTGTCCCAAACACTTCACTCTGTGGTGGAAGCCCTTCCAATCCATATCCGGGCTGCTCGCACGTACCCATAACCACAACCTGTGTTTCGAGCGTGACCTTCTCGGGGTTCCAGTTGACGGGCACGGGAGGGGTGCCACCTTATTCGTGGTCCGCGGCCTCACTGCCGCCCGGGCTGAGCTTACTTTTCACATTCCCGGTAGAACTAATTCATGGCACGCCCCCTCCCGGATCAGCGGCAACCTACAACACCATGCTCACCCTAAACGATTCAGGGATGCCTCCCGCGCCGAAGACCGTTCTTTCCCCAATCACCATCAACAATCCGCCGCCTCCAGCCGTCGGCACCGCCCCTGCTTTTCCTGGAGCTACCGTAAACCAGCCATTTAGCTATACCTTCGCGGCCACCGCCGGGCTGCCACCCTATCAAAATTGGACCGAAAAAGGCGCACTGCCTCCGGGCATGAACCCGCTCACCAGCGGCGGCGTTCTCTCCGGCACGCCGACAATGACTGGTACCTTCCCGATCACCGTCACCGTGGACGACTCGGTGAACCAAATGTCCGCGGTTCAAGCATTCAACTTGGTGGTCTACCAGCACGGTTTCAAGGCGGATGGCAGCACTGCCGCTCCGCGCGTTGGTCACACCGCCACCGCCTTGGCGGATGGCACCGTGCTGCTGGTCGGAGGCGCGGGACTTACCAGTGCCGAGAAATACGACCCGGGAACCGCGAAATTCACGCTGACGGCGGGGAGCATGAGTGTTGCCCGCGATGATCATACCGCCACGCTGTTGAAGAATGGCAAAGTCCTGATTGCCGGTGGGCAACCAAGCTTGGGAGCCGCTGCGTACACCTCCGCGGAACTGTTCGATCCCAGCACTGGAATGTTTGTGCTCACCATTGGCAGCATGAGCGTCGCCCGCACCGGGCATAACGCGACGCTTCTGGCCGACGGCAGAGTCCTCATCACTGGAGGAAATACGTTAGTCGCTGAACTATTCGATCCCGGAACTGGAATGTTCGCACCAACCACAGGAAAGATGCTCGCCGCACGGTCCGAGGACACCGCGACTTTACTTCCCAGCGGAAAAGTCCTCATCACTGGAGGTCTCAACGGGAATGCGGCTCTCGCAACCGCGGAGATTTACGATCCGGCAACCGAAAGCTTCTCCGCAACCACCGGCTCTATGGCCATAGCCCGAAACTTCCATACGGCGACTCTGCTAACCGCCGGGTCGAACATCGGCAAAGTACTCCTGGCGGGAGGCAACTCTGCGAACGCAGTCGCCGAGCTTTACGATCCAGGCCTCGGAACGTTCTCGACGACTGGCAGCATGGGCAGCACCCGCCAAAGGCACACCGCAACGGTCCTCAGCGATGGAACCGTGCTTATCGCCGGCGGCTCGGAATTGGGCGCCAACGTGGACATCCTCGGGGCCGCTGAGATCTTCGATCCCAACACCGGTACCTTTGCCGGCACCGGCGGCTTGCTCACTCCGCGCATCGAGCACACCGCCACCTTGCTCAAAGACGGAACGGTTCTGCTGACCGGAGGCCTCAATACCGCAGGAATCTTATCAACAGCGGAGATCTACCAGTAGCGCCGCCATCGGTGCGGCCACAACAGGCGGCGTTCCACATCACGGACGCCGCCGCGAGCCGCATTTTCCGCAAAACCAGCAAGCGCGGCCGCTGGTCAGAAGCATCGCCAGCCAGAAAACTCATCGATCGATGGGAAGGTACTGTGGGTGTTCCCGGAGTGCTGAGGGAGCAGCGACCCGGCGAATCGCGCGTCACCAACAACCGAATCATAGGAGAAAAGTGGCGCGCCCGGGGGGACTCGAACTCCCGACCTTCTGGTTCGTAGCCAGACGCTCTATCCAGCTGAGCTACGGGCGCGCAGGACAACCTTGCAGCACAAAAAGAATAACACACCCACTCTTCCCGCTTCCAGCCCGCCCAGACGCCTCACAAATTCTTAGGCGGCCTGCGATTGGTCTCTTCATTGCTTCTCGTCCTTTGCCCGTGTTTGGGAGCCGCTCGCGAGCCATCGCCTCAAATCGGTCGTGTGGTGCCGGAGTGCTTGGCACAGACATGCGATTTGAATTCCTGGTCGCGCTGCGCTTCGTAGTGCGTCTTCATCTCCTCGATGGATTCGCGAACCAAGGGTCCTGCGGGGTTGAACGCCCATGCGCATCGCGAGCACGCCCAGCCCTGAAAATCCTCTCTTTTCACCCATACGAGTTTCCGGCCTGTCGCATCCATCCCCAACACCTCTTCGACGTTACCGCGAGGGCCAAAGCCGCTCGTTTCCATTGGCCTAAGCGACGTTTGGTCATGTCAACGCACTTGAACGCACAGCAAAACCGAAGCGCATGCGCAAGGCTTGAAGACTAGCGATAGAAAGAGGTTGCTGTCTGTGGGGTATCCAACACTGAAAAAATTGCTATCGCACTCCGAGGTCCACCTCGAACTGTTGAATCACGTCGTAGCACTCACAAGCGGATTCTTGGAGTTTCCTGCGGTTCACAATCTTGACCGCGCCGCGCACGTATTCAATGATTGCATTCTTCTGCAGTACGGACGCGGCGAGGCTCACGGTGGAGCGGTCAGTACCCATCATCGTGGCAATGAAATCGTGGGTAATCGGAAGGACTGCCAAATTCACCCGATCTTGAGTCATCAGCAGCCACCTCGAGAGACGCTGCTGTATATCGTGCAGCCGGTTGCACGCCGCGGTCTGGGCGACTTGCATTCCTTGCAGCCCCGTATGCCGGTTCAAGATCACCTGTAACTGCGGGGCGGATCCCAGAATACGTTCCAGCGCACTGGCCATCATTCGGAAGCCATCGCCGGCGATTTGAATGACTTCGCGCACCGAACTTCTGGTCAGGCCCGCCGCCAATCCCGCCCCGACAAAGCCCTCGCTCCCCACTACGCCGACTTCCACGGTTCGGCCGTCCTTGGTCACCACCACTTGAGAAACCATTCCCCGGTTGGGAAAGTAGACGAACTCAATCTCTTGCGACGGCTCATGCAAACTCAGATGGTCCGGCAGATCGACGTACGCCAGATCTCCGCGCATCAACTCGTATTCATTGTCGGGCGCTGCCAACAACACTCTGTTCGCCACTTGTTTTCCCTCGGCGTTGGTGCGTTGCCCTGCCGGTGCGACTCGAAAGTTTTTTCCGCTCATGACCATCCTGAATGGCACAAAGTACCTGGCATTTATTGCCTTAAGCTCCGGACTCGCATATGCCATTTCGATTCAAGCAAAACAGCGCTCCAACTATCTGTGCGAAATGGCACACCTCTCCCTCCGCCATGCCTCTATTCCGCTGCAAAGGCAAGAGCGGCCGCCTCCGCGACAAGAGTCGGGCCACGCGTAAGCCCAATCGGGGAGCGTGCGGTGGGATTTTGTAGGGACGCGACCACTGGCCCATGCATGCATCACGGCTGGCGTAGGCCCCGCCGAGGCTGAGGTACCGGCGCTGGCACCGCACCGTCGGCGCTAGAAGCGGTTCTCGTTTACTTCGATCCAGTAGCCGTCGGGATCCTGCAGATAGATCTGGCGTACTCCGTCCGGACGCATGGTCACTTTGCTGTCGCCGGCGAAATTGCGATATTTCACCTGCATGGCGTCCAGGTGCGCCATGAACTCTGGCAGCGACGCCACGCGGAACGCAAAGTGCATTTCGATCTCCAGCCGCGGCGCTTCCGTCGCGCCGCCAACTATGTGCAGTTGCTCGTGCGCGCCGGCGCGGAACCAGATGTGCTTGCCGTCTTTGAACGGGTCGGCCATTCGTTCGAGACCCATCACTTTTTCGTAGAACTCGGCGCTCTTCTGCAGATCGCGTACATGCACGGTCGTATGATCGAATTCCGGCGCCTTGCTTGGCGCCGCCGATCGCGAAGGCAGCAACGAAACGCCCAAAATGGCAGCCGCCGACAACAGGAAAGGAATCGTAGTTTTGCTCATGGCGGGCATGTTACACCGCCGGCGCGTCAGCGGAAATAGAAATCGAGCGCACTAGGAGCTGGCAGCTATTCGGCGGCTTCCGCGCGGGCAAAACTTTTGCCGTGCGCTTCTGTCCCGGCGAGCAGCAGAATCACCAGCGCGGTGATGGTCACGATCTCGAAGCCGGCCAGCGCCCACTGGTAGCTCCCGGCACGCTCGCGCAATGCGTATTCGATCAGATTGGTCGGCGATGCCAGCAAAATCCCCAGTTGATACGCGAGACCGGGCATCAGCCCGCGCGCCACGTCCGTGGACATCTCATTCAAGTGCACCGGAATCACGCCCCATGCGCCTTGCACGCCCATCTGCATCACCACGGCGCCCAGTACCAGCACCGGCAGCGTGCCGCCAAACGCCCACATCGGAATCGCCAGCAGGGAGACCGCCAGCGCTGCGATCATGCCTTTGCGGCGCCCCGCCGCTTGCGAAACAAATCCAAACGCAATCGCGCCAACCACCGCGGCGACGTTGTAAATGATGGCGATGTTCGCCACCATCGCGCCGGAAAGCTTGTGCACTTCCTTCAAGAAGTCCGGATACAAATCCTGCGTCCCATGCGACAGGAACATCATGAAGGTCATCAACACCACGAGATACGCGAAGCGCTTCCACTGCGCGGCGACGCTGCGCAAGACTTCCATGGTGCTGGCCGCGCGGTTCTCCTTCCACGCTGCGGACTCCGGCACCTTGGTGCGGATGTACAGCGCCAGCAGCGCCGGCAGCGCGCCGAGCCAGAACATCGGCCGCCAACCCCAATCCGGCAGTACGAATCGCGCCGCCAGCGCCGCGAGGAGATAGCCGTTCGAGTAGCCGCTCTGCAAAATGCCGCTGAGCACGCCGCGCCATCGCTTGGGCGCGGACTCGAGCGCGAGCGACGCGCCCACGCCCCACTCGCCGCCCATGCCGATGCCAAAGAGAGCGCGAAGAATCAGAAACATGGTGTAGTTGGTGGAAAAGCCGCACAGCAGCTCGATGATCGAGAAATAAATCACGTTGGCCATCAGTGGAATCCGCCGGCCGTAGCGGTCCGCGAGCAGACCGAAAAGCAGCGCACCAATCGGGCGAAACGCCAGCGTGGCGGTGGTGGTAAGTACGATAGCTTTCTTGGTGACGCCGAATTGCTGCGCGAGCGTGTCGTAGAGAAAAACGATCACGAAGAAATCGAAGGCATCGAGCGTCCAGCCGAGAAATCCGGCCAGCACCGCGTGGTGGCTCGTGCTTGCAGGTGGCGTTGCACTGCTGTCGCTAGGTTTTTTCGGTTGGATTGGCGTATCCCCGTTGCTGCATGGGCTGCTGCGTCCGCTGCTTTTATGTGCTTCTTACGGTGTGAGGGACGCGCGCGCCTGGCGTCCCGGAAAAACGCCGTCGACAAGCTGGCTGTTCTTTACCACCAGAACTCCGTTCACCAGCACAAACGGAATGCCTTCGGAAGCCTGCAGCGGTTCATCAAACGTGGCTTTGTCGATCACGCGATCCGGATCGAAGATGGTGATGTCCGCGTCCGCACCCACGCGAATGCGCCCCTTGTTCTTGAATACCACTGCGCGCTTCTCGAGCCGCTGCGCTGGCATCAGCGTCATCTTGCGCAGCGCGGTCATCAAATCCAGCGCTTTCTCTTCGCGCACGTAGTGGCCCAGCACCCGCGCATAACTTCCCTGCCCGCGCGGATGAATCTTCGGCCCGGTGATGGGCATGCCATCACTTCCGATCATCACGATGGGACTCGACACCGCCGCGCGTGCGGCCTCCTCCGGAATCGCGTGAATCACCACGATACCGCCCTGCTTGCGGTATTTTTCAAATGTCGCCGCCGTGAGCCGCTCGCCTGTGTCCGCCCACTGAATATCTTTGAAATCGATGCCCATGCGCTGCTGCCAGCCGGAATCGAAGATGGCGGATTGCAGCGCAGTGCTCGCGGCGGTGTAGGGATAGCATTCGGTGGTCACGTCCAGCCCGCGCCTTTGTGCGCCGTCCACCATGGCGATCAGTTGCGGCGTGTTCTTCAATCCCATGCTGGTGATGTGCACGACTTGCAGCGGCGCTCCCGTCGCTGCCGCCGCGGCGATCACTTCTTCGATGGCGTTCAGGCCGGTCTCCGGCTCGATCAACCCCGCGTAACGCAAATGAACGTGCACCGGCGCGCGATATTTCGCCGCCACGCGGAACATCTCCACAATTTCCCATCGCGTCGCTCCAGGGGTGTAGTTGATACCCATTCCTTCCGCCAGCGCGCCCTGCTTCATTCCCTTCTCGATCCACTCCTTTATCTGCGCCAATTCTTCCGGTGTCGCCTCGCGATGATTGGCCTCCTCGACATCTGCCCCGGGCCGCTCCGCGAGCAAAGCGCCACCGCTCGTGTGCGTCATCACCGAGCCGCGCACCGGAATATGCCCGATGCTCACGCCAAAATTGATCAACGACTTCCCGTCCCTCTCCGCATACCACTTGTCGACGTCGTCGGTGCCGCCCTCGAGCTCGAGCGAAGTGGTCACGCCGTCACGCGCCTGAAATCCGTAGTTGCGCGGCTCTTGCCCGTGTTCATGCGGATCGATAAACCCGGGCCCGACCACCAACCCCTTGGCATCAATCGTATTCTTCCCGCTCAAGGCATGCTCGGAGATCGCGGCGATCTTTCCGTTGAGAATGCCGACGCTGCGCACCGCGTCCAGCCCGGACTCCGGATCCATCACCCGCCCGTTGACGATGACGGTGTCGTACGTCGGACCCGCGCCCACCAACCCGGTCTTTACCGCCAACACCAGAGCCCCTACCACTAGCGCGACCGCAGCAAATCGCGCTGCGATTCTTAACGGAGAATCGGACATGCCACCCCCCCAATTGCGTTTTGCCGCGCCAAGTTTCGTCGCCGCGCTTCGCGGTGTCAAACGATTTCTCCGCAAGGTGGCGCAAAAGAAAAAGAAAACCCCGGATCGCTGGGGGAGGTGATCCGGGGCGGGGGTTACTGCGCTGAGGGGCCTGGGGGAAACTTGTTGTGGGCGTGCAGAATTAGTGGATGGTCTGCACCGCCAGTTGGCAAATCTGACGCAATTCCTCGTAGGTAAAGAAGGTCTCTTCCTGGTCGCCGGCGTGTTCCGTGTGGCCGAAGCCGGACTCGGAAGAAATCTGGAGCAATTCGCTTTCGGACATGCCCAGCAGAACGGCCGCGCGGCGCCGGGTCACGTATTTCAATTCTTGCTTGGTGTCGTGATTTTTCATGTCGGCTCTCCTCACGCGGGCAGCAGGGCCATAGCGTCCTGCTCGACCGCCAAAATCATGGCTTTATAGATGTCGACGTCCCAACCGTCACCGATGCGCATGCGCACCGTTTCGCCGCCATCTTTAAGCAGCTTGCCGCGCAGCGGGACTTTGATGTCTCCCAGAGCGACTTGGAGAACCACCGGCTGCCCGATCCACAACTGGTAAGCATTGTCCATTGCCCCTCCCGCAGTACGTCCCTCGTTAGATCCACGTTCCATGGAGAGAATCGCGCGGAGGAGCGCAGTCCGACAATGGTACAGCGAGGGTAGCGGCCTAGTACTGTTCGGCTATGGAGGTGAAAGTCGGCTAATCGAGAGCCAAGTACGTCGGTACTGACGCAGAGGGACGGGAGGCCCATTGGGGTGCGCGGATGTTCCAAGCATCCTTCGTATACGTGACACGCAAGATCCACACACGCGAGAACAACACACGCGCGAACGAAGTGCGCGAGAACAGCGCGGCGAAGAACGCCATCTCTGGAGAGGCGCGGCAGGTGGCAGCGGACGGACGTCCGGGAATTGGCCTGGCGCTGGGCGGAGGATTTGCGCGGGGGTTTGCGCATTTGGGTGTTCTGCGGGTGCTGGAGCAGAACGAGATTCCAGTTACGCAGATTGCCGGGTCGAGCGTGGGAAGCATTCTGGGCGCGGCGTACGCGAGTGGCGCTCCGCTGGATCGGATTGTGGAGTGCTGCCGGAGTTTGCGGCTGCGGGACATTGCGCGCTGGCGAGTATCGCGGCTGGGACTGGCGAGTAACCAGCGGCTGGTGGGGCTGATCGAGCGGGTGTTTGAATCGCGCGATTTCGCGGACCTGCGGATTCCCATGGCGGTGGTGGCTACGGACTTGAGTACAGGCGAGCCGGTGGTTTTTACGGACGGCAACCTGGTGGATGCGATTCGCGCGAGTTGCGCGTTTCCCGGGCTTTTTGAACCGGTGGAGATTGGGACACGGTGCCTGGCGGACGGTGGGTTGGTGGCTCCGGTGCCGACGCGAGCGGCGCGCGACTTGGGCGCTGCGATCGTAGTGGCCGTTTCGGTGGGAATGCAGGACGGGCATCGCGGGGCGCCGAAGAATATCTTTCAGGTGGTCTCTCGGGCGGTGAGCGCGGCACAGAAGCATCAGACGGAACTTTGGGAGCGGGACGCGGACCTGGTGCTGCGGCCAGATGTGCAGTCGCTGGCCTGGGATGATTTTGCGCGCGCGGATGAAGCGATTGAAGCGGGCGCGGCGGCGGCACAACGTGCGTTGCCGCGTATCGAGAAGCTGATTGGCAGTGCCGCGACGGACGCAGTGGCACAAGCGGCTCGCGCGGAAGAGATCGATAGATCGTACTTGTGGCTTGCGGAGACCTCGAGATGAATCGACTGATCGCCGTGCTGCCGTCGGTGTTCTTTCTGATGGTGCTGTGGCAGGAATGCGGAGAGAATCCGTTGCTTTTCTGCTACCGTATGGGAGTGGGTGCTTTTGTTACGGTGCGTTCGCGTGCGCTGGTTCCCGTGCAGGTTGAGCAGGCCAGTTGGCGGCGCCCTTTGAGGAACCGCTTCGCGTGCTCGAATCCATCCGCCACTTACTACACTCGATCTACGACGTTGAAGGACTAATCCGCTGGGGCGGTCCGCTACTGGTTTGCACCATCGTTTTCATCGAAACGGGATTTTTCGTCGGCTTTTTCCTTCCTGGTGATTCCCTGCTGGTTACTGCCGGCGTTTTTGCGGCTGCGGGAAGTATTCCGCTGCACTGGCTGCTGGCGCCGGTGATGCTGTGCGCGATTGCGGGGGACCAGATCGGATACTGGATTGGGCGCGGAGCCGGGGCGTCACTTTATCGGCGCAAGGAATCGTTCTTTTTCCGGCGCAGCCATTTGGAGCGGGCTCGGGATTTTTACGAGAAATACGGCGGGAAGACGGTGATCCTGGCGCGGTTTGTGCCGATCATCCGGACGTTTTGCCCGCTGGTGGCGGGGGCGGCGGGAATGCCGTACTCGCGCTATCTCACCTACGACATTTCCGGCGGAACACTGTGGGTGGGGAGCATGATTCTGGGCGGGTACTTTCTGGGGCGCTCGGTGCCGAACATCGGGCAGAAGATTCACTACGTGATTGCGGTGGTGGTGGTGCTTTCGCTGTTGCCGGCGGTAATCGGCATTTTGCGGGCGCGCAAGGCGGGCCATGGCTCGGGCAAAAGTGGCGGCAGAAAAACTCATCCGCAAACTGAAAGCGAGTGACTGGTGGCGGCCGGCGCGCGGATCAAAGCGATCATTTTTGATATTGGGCGGGTGCTGATTCGCGTGGACCTGTCGCGGGCGATGGTGGGGCTTTCGGAGGCCATTCCACTTTCTCCCGACGAGCTTTGGAAAGCGCTGCAAAACGATCCTCACTGGATGGACTGGCAGGAAGGACGGATTTCGCCGCGGGATTGGCATCTGCATATCACCAAGCGGCTCGGCGGGACGCTTTCGTTCGATGAGTTTTGCGCGGCGTGGAACCGGGCGCTGGATCCGCAGCCGATACAGTCCGAGGAGTTTCTAGGCGGGCTGGCGAAGAAGCACAAGATGGCGGTGCTGTCGAAACACCGATCCCATTCATATCGCTCACGAAGAGGCGCGGTATCCGTTCTTCCAGTATTTTCCGGTGCGTATTTATTCCTACCGCGTAGGCGCCAGCAAGCCGAACCCGCTGATTTACCGGGAAGCGTTGCGAGGCTGCAAAGTGAAAGCGCAGGAGGCGGTTTTTATTGATGATGTGCCGGCGTATGTGGATGCGGCTAGGCAGTTGGGAATGCAGGGAGTGGTGTATACGGCGCCAGAGCAGCTCGTTGCGCAGCTTGCGGCGCTGGGAGTAACGGCCGGCTAACGCCTGTTGCGATTCGGCCGACCTGTTAATGGCGGGCTCAAAGGCTTCGGAAGGCCGCCCTAAAGGGACGGCCTCTACAAAGGCTCGGAGGAGCGACCCACGGGACTTGCTTTGTCGGCGGCCAACTTGGGTCGCGAAAAAAATCCGCTGCGCGTTCATCTTCGCGTAACTTTTGCTAGGACTAGTACTGGCCTCTGTTTTTGGTGTGGCTGCACGATGCTTCTTTTCAAGCGCTTACAGGCAAGACGCGAGAGGCGGCTTTGGTTGGCGGGGTGCACCATCTTGGAACGTACCCGCTGGGACTTCGCATATCATCAACTGATGCCCAAGCCGGGGTGAGGAGAAATAAGGAAAATGTCTGACGAAAGAATTGTGGAAACGAGAACTCAATCGCCTGCGTGGACTTTGCCGGCAATCATCGTCCTCGGTTTGATAGCGGTGGGTGGACTGTATTTTGGGTGGAACGCTTCCGCCAAACTGGACGCGACGCAGCAAGCAGTGGACCAGAAGCTCAAGACGACGGAACAGACGGTGCAGCAGGATGTGACTTCGCTGAAAGATCGCGTTGCGCAAGACGAAAAGACCAACACGGACCTGCAAGGCGATGTGAAGGTGGTTACCACCAAGCTGAAGATTACCCAGGGACAGCTGAAAAAGGCACGCGAGGAAGCGGCCAAGGCCGTCGACGAAGCCTCGCAAAAGCTTACCGCGCTGGACACTTCGGTGCACACGGAACTGGCGACCAAGGCAGCCACGGATGACCTGAAAAACGTGGACACCAAGGTTGGCGGAGTGCGCACGGACCTGGACACGACGCGCGAAGACCTGAAAATGGCGCGCAGCGAGATGGGGACACTGATTGCACGAAACCACGATGAAATCGACCAACTGCGCCGTATGGGCGAACGCGACTACGTCGAGTTCACCATTGCCGGCAAGAACAAGCCCCAGAAGATCGGCAACGTTACCGTGGAGCTGAAGGGCGTCAACGACAAGAGGAATCAATACTCCGTGGCGATGACCGTCGAAGACAAGCGCTTCGAGAAGAAGAACCGGGCGATGAACGAGCCGATCTTCTTCTATATCTCCGGGACCAAGCTGCCCGAAGAGATCGTCATCAACAAGGTGGGCAAGAACACGGTCAGCGGGTATGTGAGCATTCCGAAGGCGAACGCGCAACCGCAAACGACCAGCAGCACTTCCGGTAAGTAAGCGACAAAGCGAGATGCGGCATTTAGCCGCTGAGTGCGTGAGAGGCGGGCAGACATGCCCGCCTCTTTTTTTGTGCGGAAGGGGCTTGGGCTGCCGCGGCTGTGTGGGACTTGAGCGTTCGCCTGGATAGCAGGGCGGTGGTGGCGCAGCCCACCCCGGCGGGCGCCACTACAAAGAGGTGGGACGACGGCGCTGCTGGTAGAATCGGTAGGCCTTTGGGAGTGTTCTTTGCGCCAGACTTCGAGCATTCTGTATCTCGCTGTGGACTCGCTGATTCCTGCGCGAGGAAAGGCGATCGCTGGCCTGGACGAGTTTATGGCAGCGCTCGACCATGCGGGCGTTCCGATCGTGTGGGTGTCCAGCCGAACGCGGCTGCAGCTGGATGAGCCGCGGCGGAAGGCGGGGCACAATCAGCCCTTTATTGGAGAAGATGGCTGCGGCGTTTATCTGCCCGAGGACTACTTCCACCTGAAGCCGGAGAAGACGGTGCGGCTGGGGCGTTTTACGTGCATTCCAGTGGCGGAACGGCAGCCCGCCGCATCGGAGGCGCTGGAAGAGCTGACGGAGGCGGCGGGAGTCGAGGCGGTGCCGTTGCGTTCGCTTTCGCCACGGGAACTGGCACAGAATTCGGGCCTGCCCTCGCGCGAAGCGGAACTGCTGCGGCAGCCCGATTTCGACGAGCTCTTTTTTCTGGCGGGAGCTTCGGATGCGGATGTGGCGCGACTGCGTGCGGAAGCGTCGGCACGCAAACTGCAGCTTCGCGAGCACGGGGTACTGTGGTCCCTGGCTGTGGGCGCGAGCGTGCAGCGCTGTGTGCGTGAACTGACGAAACTCTATGACCGGGCGCTGCGTTATCATGCGGCAAGCGTGGCGATCGGCACTTTGGCTGATGCACAAGCGCTGTTTGCGGCGTGTGACCGGCGAGTGCTGCTTACGGCAACGGCGCGACGCGAGGACCGCGACGATTCGGCGAGCGAAGCGGGCGGGGAAGGGGTGGGGAGCGCGCGCCAGGGGCGGGAGTTCTTCTTGCGTGAGGGGAACTTTTGGGAAGAGCTAAGCGCGTATGTGCTTCCCCGCAAAGCGTGAGGATGCTAACGGAATCCGGAAACAAAGTGTCGCTTTTGCGCGAGGCATTGGTCCGCTGGCGTGGGAAATCGACTGAGCTAGTTCCAGTACTGCATTTGATAAAACACTTATTTTCATATGGATATGTCTGCAGCGAGAAGCGGAACGTATGGGCTTCGAATTGCGGAATGTTCTTGAAGGCATCGTGCCGCGATGGGCGACATCTAGCTCGACTGCGGTATAGTGCGCGGCGGAGCGAGTACTAGGAGATCCCGGACCATGACTTGGCTCATCCACAAACTTCGAATCCCGGTGAACGAGAACAATCTAGGAATTGTGCTTGCGGTTTGTGCCGTGACTTTAGGGCTGATGTCTGTGGCGCTGGTTTGGCAGGCTCAGGTCATCGCCGAACAGCGGCAAGCGATCCAGTGGCTGGAGCAGTTGAAGCTCGGAAGCTGAGCCTTGGCTTCGAGCAAGACCCGGCATCCAATCCCACCTTTTGACTCCCGCTGCCCACTTCACTTTAGGCGCAATCCTTGGCGCGTCACGCACCGCGCTTTCCCCAGCTACCAGGGTGTAACACGAACAGGAAAGGCGCGAGATTTTTCGTGCAACTTGTGATTCAATAGGCGCACAGGGGATTTCAGTTCTTGGGAGAAATACCGTGAAACGTACCTTGACCTTGTTATTGCTCGCAACAGCGCCCGCGATAGCTCTGGGTGTGCCACAATCGTCGGCAGCTTCGCCGCCCGCGCCGAAACCGACGGAGTCGGCACAGGGTTCGAACGCAGCGTCGTCTCATGATCGGCGGCAACACAAGCACAGCACCGCGCACGGGAAGCGGCATCATCATCGGCGGCACAAATCCACTGGGAATTAGTGGCGACAAGTGACGGCTCGGGCGCTGTTGCCTGGTGCGCCTTTAAAAAAATCACAAACTACAGAACGCGAAAAGGGGAGCCTGGCGGCTCCCCTTTTGCATTGTTGCTGTGTCGGCTGCGAAGCGCGCAGAGTGCGTATGTTTCGCGAGCGACTCGCACCGCAAGAGCGGTGTGTTCAGCGTTTGTTCGGCTCGAAGCCCGGTGGAGTCATCATCATCCTCCGGAGCTCATAGAGCTCACAGGCCTGTTGTACGCCGCGGTTTGGTCGGCTGCAAGCGAAGAATTAGAGAACTTGGCGGTTTCTCAGAGCGCGCCTGCGGCCGGACGGCGAGTTGCGGGCGCGGAAAAGCGCCGTCTGCCGGCAACCGTATGATCTGGAAGTGCGAATTATTTGATGAAGAGAGTTTCGCGGAGCTGATCGCGCCCCACGAACGACTTCATGGTGCGATAGCGTCCGAACATGTCCTGAATTTCGCGGTTCTGGTAGATCTTTTGTGCGGGAAATATGGCGGCGGCCGAAACTACCTGCAGGGTATTGGAGTCGGCTACGCGATAGCGCTGAAAGCCTTCGGGCTTCTTGCTGTGGAACATGGCGAATACGACGCCTCCGGGACGCAAGAGGTCAGTGAGTTGCGTGACTACTTGCTTTGCGAGGGTCGGCTCGAGATAGTCGAGGATGTCCCAGAGAAGAATGGCGTCGAAGGAAGACTTGGGATAGGCGAAGTTCGCGTCAAGGAACCTGGTGGCGCGGCCGCTGGGAGTCATGTCCAGGGAATCGCGCACGGAAGCGTCATCGCGGAGGCGGGTCTCTTCTTCGGTCAAGAAAGCTTTCCAGTCGCGCAGAAGATCGTCGGAGGAAACCCGGAAGCCGCGCTCGATAAAGAAGCTCAGGGTGGTCTGCCAGGCGGGACCGAGATCCAAAAGCGTGCCGCGGCCAAGGCCGTCAAGATTCCAGAGAAGCTCTTTGAGGCCGTTCGAAATGCGCGCCGATTCGCTGCGTTCGGGAGGCCGGGAAGCACCGATGGCCGTCGAAGGGGCGGGCGAAACATGAGAGTGGCCGTTCGCAGGCACCGGCCGCACTACTTCACGGCTGGTTCCGACACCGAGACCGATACCCAGCTTATTGAGCAAGCCCATGACTTAGTTCGCCGATCCGGAGCTTATGGAACGGGCCGGCGCGTCGGTGGTGACAACGGTTCCGGCAGCCGCTGCGGCGGCTTTGGTTTCCGTGGACTTGAGGGCGAGTTTTCCAGCTTCGACTTTGCCGCGGAGAGTTGCGCCTTCCTCGATGGCCAGGCGCTCGGTCTGAACTTCGCCGTTGACCTGCGCGGTGCCGAGGAGCTGAACTTTGTCGCGCCCGGAAACCTTGCCTTCGATCTGGCCGCGCACGATGACTTCGCGGGCGTACACGTCGGCTTTGACGTGGCCGTTGGGTCCGATGGTCAAACTGCCGTTGGTGAGATTCAACTTGCCTTCGACAACGCCGTCGATGAACAAATCTTCGCTGCCGGTGACTTCACCTTTGATACGAATGCCCTGGCTAATGCTGGCGCCGGAGCGTGAGGAAGTAGCCAGAGGAGCACCAGCAGCCATAGCACTCACCGAAGTCGAAGGTGAGTGTGATGGAGCGGCTGCTGTGGAATTGTCTGCAACTCCTTGAGGCTTCGCGTCTTCTTTTTTCCACATTGAGACACCTCGACACCCTGTTTGTATTTTCCGAGTCGCTCTTCATTGGCCAGGGCGGAGAACGGCGACCGAGAAACTTCAAGATAGTACAGGACTTAGTGTGTGTAAAGGGGAAAGCCGGGATGCACATGTTGGGTGTTGCGTGAGAGGCTACACCACCAGTTGTAGTTGACACTCTTTGTTCAGTACTACTGATTGCGATGTCTCAGGTGTCTCACGGTGCCCGCGAAGCTCCCACATGGCCACCAGCATGGCGGCAAGCTCCCTGGTTAACTGCTTGACCGATTTACGCTTCTCCCACCATTGATCGGGGTCGAAGTCTGCGTCGCGAGCGCTAGCGACACGGATGTCCACGTCCCGCGGGAAGACGGCGCGGAAAATGTAGCGGGCGCGGCGGGTGTGATAATTCGATGTCACGATGATCAGAGAATGCCAGTTCTTCTGCCGGACGAGCGGAACCAGGGCTTCCGCCTCTTGGCGTGTGCTGTCCGCATCGTGAACCAGGCGAACGATTCTATCTTTGGGCACGCCGCGCTCGGTGAGATCGTGTTCCATAAGCTCGGCGATGCCGGCGTTGGGGCGCAGACGCCTTCCGCTGGCGACGATGAGCGGCGCTTTGCCCTGACGGAAGAGTTCCGCGGCGCGCGCGGCGCGGTCGGCGTAGAAATTGTCGTCGCTTAGGACGATCAGTGCATCGGCTTTGTCGAGCGCATCTTCCACAATCCATGCATTGGCGCCCCAGCGCATGAGCGGATGGCGCGCGAGGTAACCGGCAAAGCAGAAAAGGAAAAAACCCAGAAGGACAATCAGCGTCACGATGATTCCGCCGCGTTCGCTGCTTCTGCTTGCCGGGATCCGCTGGCGAATCATGAGTTGGGATCGAGCGCGCGCAGTTCTGCCGCGGCTGCTTCCGGGAAGACAGTGTTGAAATAGACCTCTTTGATGCTGTAGGACTTACTGGTCTTTTCGACGATCGGCAGGATTTCAATGTGCCAGTGAAAGTCCTCCGCCAGGGTCTTCCAATAGCCCGCTAGCTCGCCCTTCTTGCTGCGGGTGTTGGGAGCTGTGTGGACGACCAGGTGGTAGGCCGGAGCTATCTTCTCGAGGCGGCGGAGCACGCGGCCGAGAAGGGCGGCGAGTTGCCGGCGGTTCGAGCCGGGGCGCGGTTGTTCAAAGAGATGATTGTGGCGGCGATGCACGAGCCAGACTTCGTAGGGCACGCGCGAAGCGTAGGGGCAGAGGGCGTAATAGTCTCCCTGGACATCGACAATGCGCTTGCCCTGGCGCTCTTCCTGGCGAACAGTGTCGCAAAAAATACAGCGTTCCTTGTCGCGATACCACTCGTGCGCAGCCGCCAGTTCGTACTTCAAACGGCGTGGCACAAACATGGTGGCCGCAATCTCGGAATGCGCGTGCGGCCATTCCTCGCCAGCTTGCGGTCCCTGGTTCTTGAATACGCTGACGTACTTGAAGCGCGGATCCTTCTTCAAATCGGCGGTGCGCGAAGCCCATGCCCACAAGACGCGCTCGATTTCCTCGTCGCTGAACTGCGAAAGGCGCCGGTCGTGAATTGGAGTCTCGACGACGACTTCATGAGCGCCCAGAGCTCCCATCTTGTCGTAGATGCCTTCGGGAAGGCGGCCCGGCTCTCCCTCGATCCGGTAAATCGGCCGGGGATGCGGCAGGACGCGTATCTGCCAGGCGCCTTCCTGCGGCCAAGTGAGGATGGAAGGCAATGCATCGATTTTGTCAGGCTCGAGCGGGCACCCAACCGAGGTGTCGCTAAGGGCGTCGCGCTGGCCGACGACAACCCACGCTTGAGTTACTGGATCTTTTCTGAGTTCCATAGGGTTGCGTGGTAGTTTCTTGTCCCGGCTGTATGGTTGTCAAGCAACCAAGCCGCTTTCCGTTCCTGCGCTTCCCTTCTCTCCCGGTGTCTCGGTTGCCTTTGAGTGCGACCGGTGTGTTAAATTTCGGGCATGGGCTCGGATACTGATTTCATGGAGATGGCGCTGGAGGAAGCGCGCGGGGCGGCGGCGTCCGGCGAAGTGCCAATTGGCGCCGCGCTTGTGCTCGAGGGGAGACTGATCGCGAAATCTGGCAACCGGACCATCCGCGACGGGGACCCGACCGCGCACGCCGAGATCGTGGTGCTACGCGAAGCGGCGCGGCTAGCCGCCAACCACCGGCTTGGCGGCGCGGTTTTGTACGTTACGCTCGAGCCGTGCATTATGTGCGCCGGCGCGATGATTCAAGCGCGGATCGCGCGATTGGTCTACGGCGCGGATGATCCCAAGGGCGGCGCGGCGCGGACTTGCTTCGAAATGCTGTCGCACCCACGGCTGAATCATCGCATCGAATTCACACCGGAAATACTGGCGGCGGAGTCCGCGGAATTGTTGCAAAAGTTTTTCGCCGCCCGCCGCTGACCGGCGTCCGGCGAATTGGAGGCACTTTGCGCCAGCGACGGTCGCGCCGGCGCATGCAAGACTCAGGCGATCCGCGGCCAGTTCCGCCAGTGATGCGGATCATGGACTGTGCGCTCGTTCAGAATGATTGCTGACATTCGGAGCGCTCTGCTACGATTAACGTTACAGCCACTGCGGAGAGGTGACTGAGCGGTTGAAAGTACTCGCCTCGAAAGCGAGCGTACGGGAAACCGTACCGTGGGTTCGAATCCCACCCTCTCCGCCATTCCTTGCGACGCGTTTGTCGGCGTTCCCTTAAACCCAGGATAGCTTTAGCGGTCCAATTCCATGCCCGGTGTTGTACGCACAAACGTATTGACATATTAGGGTCCTGCAATTAAGCTCTGTTTGTGGCGGGACGCCATGCGATTTGAATGGAATGAGAGCAAGGACCGTCGGAACCGCAATAAGCATGATGTTCGTTTTGAAACTGCGATTCTGGCGTTTGAGGATCCTTATGCCATGACGCAGCGTGATTTCAGCCATGACGATGAGGAACGCTGGGTGACGGTTGGGGCCATCGGGCCGGGTTCCATTCTTCTGATCGTTCACACGCACGATGAGAAAGACAACGAAGAAGTTATTCGCGTCATCTCGGCCCGCGCAGCGGAGGCCCATGAAAGGAGAGCCTATGAGGAAGCTCACAAGGGAACAACGACGAGACATTCGAACGATCGCCGCAAAAAGGGACGAGGATATTGATTTCTCCGATGCGCCGCCGGTTCTGGACTGGAGCGGGGCCGAAATCGGGAAGTTCTACCGACCCAAAAAGAGGCCGGTTACCATGCGCCTGGATTCCGACGTGATCGAATGGCTGAAAGCCGATGGCCGCGGATATCAGACCAAGGCGAATTGGCTTCTGCGGCACGCCATGCTGCACCACACGCGACAGAAAAGGGCAAGCGGCAGCGTGCGGAGGTCTCGGGGTGGCAAACAGGAGAAGAGGAAGGCTTGAACAAGAATGATGGCATCCTGCGTGTTGCTTCGGTCACTCCTGCCAAGAGGTTTCTGCTGGCCGTGCTAACGTGGTGAAAGGATCGCTGCCGACATGTGGCGGCGTGTCCTTGGGATTTCAGAGCGCAGATGACCCTCCATACGGTTGAGCAGGTTCGCCGCATATTTCGGATTGTTGCAGGGTTCACGCTATTGCTGGCGGGTGTGGTGATGCTGGTGACGCCTGGCCCGGGGTGGCTGGTGATTCTGCTGGGGCTGGGGTTGCTGGCGGCGGAGTTTGTGTGGGCGCGGCGGCTGATGGATCGCATCAAGCGCGAAGGCGGGCGGCTGCGGGATGCGGTGAGGCGGCCGGAGAAAGACCCGGCGCGGCCCGGCGGCGACAGGGGCGGGCCGTCAGAAAGTGCTTGACTCTGACGTAACGTGAGGTTTTAGGGTGCATCTCAGTGGTTGGCGGGAGGCTGAGATGCTGCGAATCAGTGAGTTTGCCCGGGCTGGGAGTGTTACCGTCCGCACATTGCGGTTTTACGACGAAGTAGGGCTGCTGCGACCGGCGCACGTATCGCAGGAGAGCGGTTACCGTGTGTACAGCAGTGCGCAGATCGCGCAACTCAATCAGATACAAGCGTTCAAAGACATGGGCTTCGCGCTCGGCGAGATTTTGGATTTGCTGCTGCGGCCGCCGAACGTAGAGGAACTGCGGCGAGTGCTTCGCGAACGACGCGAGGTCTTGCGCGGGCGTGTTCGCGAGGACGCCGGGCGGCTGGCGCGGATTGAGGCGCGGCTCGATAGTTTGGAACGCGGCGGTGCATCTGATTCCCCGGTGCTATTTGGAGAGACGCGGGAACAGTGGGTGGTATCGGCCCGGGAAAAGCTGGGCAGCTACGACGAGGCGGACGAGCTTTTTTCAGATATCGAGCGGATGGTGGATGCGGAGCTGCTGGACGAAGGGCGAGCCACGATCTGGCACTCGTGCATGGAGAGCGAAGGAGAGATTGATTGTGAAGCAGTGCGGTTCCTCAAGCGGCCGATGACAGGGTCGCGCGGACTAAAAAGCTACGCGTTGCCGCCCGCGAAGATCGCTTTTGCATATCACTATGGCTCGGAAGAATCGATCGGCAGGACCTACCAATCGATTTCGAATTGTGTTGCGGAACGCGGCTATCGTGTGGCGGGAGCGAAGCGGGAAGTTTACTGGGCCGCGGGTGGGTCCGGCGGCGAAGCGGGATCGTTGACGGAGGTGCAGTTTCCCGTTAGCAAGGCTCGCGCCGCGCCGCGAGCGGGCCGGGCAAGCTCTGCGTAGCTGGATCGTGCAAATCCCTAATCGGCAGGAGGTCGAAGGATGAGAATCGTCGCAGGAGTGGTGTGTTTGTTCGTGGCGGGGTCGGTGGGAGAAACATGGCACCGAAATCAGGAAAAGGAGAATCGAATCATGGAGCACAAAGAAGCTGCGGTAAAGTTCGTGAAGTCGGAGACGCTGCCGCCTGCGGCGGGCTATTCGCAGGTTGCGGTAGTGGCAAAAGGCCGCCTGATTTACATCGCCGGACAGGTGGCGATGGACACTTCTGGCAAGCTGGTCGGCCCCGGCGATTTCCGGGCGCAGGTGAAGCAAACTTTCGAGAATCTAAAAGCCGCGCTGGCAGTCAGCGGCGCGACGTTCGATAACGTGGTGAAGCTGAACAGCTATTTTGTGGACGTGAAACAGGCGCCGGTCTTTCGAGAAGTGCGGGATCAGTATGTGAATGTGGCGAATCCTCCGGTCAGCACAGCGGTGGAAGTGCGGCGGCTGGTGCGCGAAGAATGGCTGATTGAGGTGGAAGCAGTGGCCGTCGTGCCGGAGTAAATCGGATACCCGGCGGAGAATGAGGGTACGTATGGATGCTGGACTGATCGGACTGGGCCAAATGGGAAGCGGAATCGCGAAGAGCTTGCTGCGCGGCGGGCATCGCCTGACGGTCTACAACCGGACCGCGGAGCGGGCGGAGGCGCTGCGCAGCGAGGGAGCGCGGGCGGTGAGTTCCATCGCCGAGGCATGCAGTTCCGGGGTGGTGCTGAGCATGCTAGCGGATGATGCGGCCGTTGAACACGTGGTGTATAGCGAAAAAGGAGTGCTGGCGTCGCTGCCTGCGGGAGGACTGCATATTTCGCTGAGCACGATCAGCGTGGCGCTGAGCGACCGGCTGGCCGCGGATCATGCGCGAGCCGGGCAAGAGTATGTGGCGGCACCGGTGTTTGGCCGGCCGGAAGCGGCGGCGTCAGCCGGGTTGATTGTGGTTGCGGCAGGAGCGGCGAGGAGCATGCAACGAGCCAAGCCTGTGCTTGCAGCGATGGGTCCGAAGCTCGTGGTCTTCGGCGAAAAGCCTTCCCTGGCAAATGTGGTCAAGCTCACTGGCAACTTTCTGCTCAGTTCCGTGATTGAATCGCTGGGCGAAGCGTACGCTTTTGCGCGGAAGTCCGGCGTGGATGCGGCGGCGCTGCACGATTTTTTCACCAGCACGATTTTCACCGCGCCAGTGTATAAGATGTATGGCGGGCTGATCGTGGAAGGCCGGCACGAACCGGCGGGTTTTGCGGCTAAGCTGGGGTTCAAAGACGTGAGGCTGGTGCTGCAAGCAGCGGAATCGGCAGCAGTGCCGATCGCGAGCGTAGTGCACGATCGTTTCGTCACCGCTATCGCTCGTGGGAACGCGGATAAGGATTGGTCGGTGCTCGGACGCGTTGCCGCTGAAGATGCCGGACTGACGCCGGCGAAATAGCGAGCCGGCCCGACACCCGACCGCGGGGAGACTGGAATGAACGATTGGCGAGGGAAGTGGGCGGTCATCACGGGCGCGAGTGCGGGGATCGGAAAGGCGTTTGCGGAAGAATTGGCAGCCGGCGGGACGCACCTGGTGCTGACGGCGCGGCGCGGTGATCGCCTGGAGGAAATCGCGAAGAAGCTGGCGGCGCAGCACCAGATACGGGCCGAAGTTTGCGTAGCGGACCTGACGGAGCCGGGCGCGCCAAAGAAGATTTTCGATTTCACCAAGAACAGGGGTATCGACGTCGAGCTGCTGATTAATAACGCAGGATTCGGCAGCTACGGCGAGTTTGCCCAGGATGCTTTGCAACGCTTGCTCGAAATGGTGCAGGTGAATTGCAGCGCGGTGGTGCATTTGACGCGGTTGTATTTGCCGGACATGATGGCGCGCAAGCGGGGCGATGTTCTGATCGTGGCGTCCACGGCGTCGTTTCAGGGCGTACCGTACATTTCGACTTACGCGGCCACGAAAGCGTTCGATCTGATTTTCGCGGAAGGACTTGCGGAAGAGGTGAAGCCGCATGGTTTGCGGGTGTGCGCGCTTTGCCCGGGATCGACGACATCAGAGTTTCACGAAGTGGCGAATCAAACGCAGTTCGCGGCCAAGCAGAAGCAGGAGAGCGCGGAAAAAGTGGCGCACACGGGTCTGGAGGCGCTGGCCGCGGGGAAGAGTTACGTGATCTCAGGCTTGGGGAACTATCTCGGCGCGAACATGCAGCGGGTGGTGCCGCGGCGGCTGGTGACGCGCATCGTGGCGGGGATGTTCCGGCCGGGCAAGCAGCATTAAGACATTCCACAAGGATTTTGCCAAGTTCTGGGTCGCTGACGTGCCTCGGGTTCGCAACGCGTTGCTCTCCTACCCCGTCTAACTTATTGCCAGTAAAGGATATGCCTGCTGCGCTTGAGTGACGCAAAGCGCGGGAACTTTTCACGGCGTTCAACGGAATAGATAGGTGATAACCGGCTGAGCGTCTCATCGGGAGAAATGACGATCGAAGAGCGAGTCGCAGACGGCGTTCTGCTGGGACGGGCCGGGAAAGGCGATGAAGAGGCTTTCACCGTTCTTTATCGGCGGCATCAGGCGGCATTGTTTCGCTTTGCGGTGCGCATGACCGGGAGCGCGTGGGCGGCCGAGGAAATTGTGCAGGATATTTTTATGACGTTGGTGCGCGAACCGAAAAAGTACGACGCCGGACGCGGGGCTGTGGGAGCTTTTCTGTTCGGAATTGCGCGCAACCGCGTGATGAAGCACCTCGAGCGTGCGCCGCGCGATATTTCGCTGGAGACAGACGGCGAAGACACGCGGATCGGTGCGACGGTCTTGCAGGATTCTTTCACGCCGGCCGCGTGGACCGAACAACGGGAGCGTGCCAAACACGTCCGGGAGGCGGTGCTGGAATTGCCGCCGGAGTTCCGGGAAGCGGTGGTGCTTTGCGAGTTGGAAGAGATGAGTTACGAAGAAGCGGCGCAGGCGATTGGCTGCCCGATCGGGACGGTGCGGTCGCGGCTGCATCGCGGGAAGGCGCTTTTGCTGGCGAAGCTGGAGTTGCTGCGGGAGGTTCCGCGGCGGGCGAACGCGGGACGGTAGGCGTGCTGAGTGGTTGTGGAGTCGTGTGGTTGAGTTGTTGAGTTGTTGAGTTGTTGAGTTGAGGAAGAAGCGATGACCTGTGAAGAATTCGAGCGAGTGGGATGGGACGCGGAGCGCGATGCTTCGTTGAGCGCGGAGGAACGCGCGGCGGCTTTCGCGCATGCGGCTGACTGTCCGGCGTGCGCTGCGCTGGAGGATTCGTGGCGCGCGGCGAAGATGGAGTTGCGCGCGTTTGGGGCGGCTACGGAAGCAGCGGAGACGCCGTCACGCGTGGAAATGCGGCTGCGGCAGGAATTTCGTACGCGGCATCGTTCTCTCCGGGTTCGGCGAACGGCTGTGATGGCGTCGTGGGGTCTTGCGGCGGCAGCGGTGATTTTCGGCACGGTGACGTGGATCAACTGGCGCAATGGGCAGCGGGACGCGCAGGCGAATGTGAGCCACGCGGGCGGCGCTCAGGCAGCGACGCGGTCTGATGCGGCCACCGCTGCCGCCGAGACGCTGGTAGCGGACAACAACGGCGGGGACTTTACGCCGCTTCCGGGAAGTATGGTTTTCGATTCCGATGACGCATCGATCGTGCGCGTGCGCATGCAGCGTGGCTCGCTGAGCGCCCTGGGCTTTCCGGTGAACGAAGAGCGGGCGAGCGACTGGATTCAGGTGGATTTGCTGGTTACGGATGATGGGCTACCGCAGGCGGTGCGGTTGTCGCGGTAGGCGCAGAGCGATCTAGATTTTGTGCGATGAGGAGTTCGTCGCCCACGGGAGAGAAGAGGAGACGAAAAATATGAGACGCAGATTTTTGGCAGGTATAGTTTCGGCCGGTACGCTACTTCTTTGCTGGGGCATCGCGCGGGCGCAGCAAGCGCCTGAAGTTGCGCCACCTCCGCCTACGCAGGACGTAATCTTCATCAGCATGGAGCAAGGGCCGGGGCCGGAGTTCGGGCCGATGAGCGAGCATATCGATATGCTCGGTTTTGAAGGGATGCACGGGGGCAAAGTGGTGACGGGAGCGCCGTTCTCGGCTACGGCAACGGCGGAGTCGGTGCAGACCTTGGCAGACGGAAGCCACATCACCCGGAAAACACAGACGAATCTGTTCCGCGACAGCCAAGGGCGCTTCCGCAAGGAGACCACGGTGCAGGGATTCGGACCGTTGGCTGCCAGCGGCCAGCCCAAGACGTTCATTATTATTCATGACGCGGTGGCCGGCACGGCTTTTGCACTCAATCCCGACCAGAAGATTGCTCACCAGTTGCCCAACGGGCGAGGCCACGGCGGTGTTGCGGGCGAGATGAAGGACAAGATGCAACACAAGAAAATCGGCGGGGCGGACAACGTCCAGACCGAGGATCTTGGCAAGCAGGCCATCAACGGAATCAGCGCGCAGGGAACGCGCCACACGCGCACCATCCCTGCCGGACAAATCGGAAATGAGAAGGCCATTACGATTGTGTTCGAGAGCTGGTATTCGCCGGACTTGCAACTGGTGGTCATGAGCAAGCGCAGCGATCCGCGCTTTGGCGAAACGACTTACACCGTGAGCAACATTCAGCGGAAGGAGCCGGCTGCTTCGCTGTTCTCCGTGCCGGCCGACTACACGATTAAGCAAGGCGGCGCTGGGCCCGGCATGGGAGGCCACGGCTCGCACCGCCGCATGGAAGGAGCACCACAAGCGCCTCCGGCAAGCTAAATCACTTAACCGATCTTCTCTCCTGAAGACGGCGCGCCCTTTTCGCATCTGCCCCCATCAGTGCGAAGAGGGCGTCGTCGTGTCTGGACGGTGTGGCCGGCCCAGCGGACTGTGTTACTGTACGCTTCCGCGATTTCTTCAGGGGCTCAGGATGGCGAAACCCAAGGTCTTTGCAACGCGGCCGCTTTTTGAGGCGGCTCGCGCGATTCTAGACGCAAATTGTGATGTCGAATATTGGCGGCAGCCGGAGCGCATTCCCCGCGAGGAGCTTCTGCGGCGCGTCAAAGATAAGGAAGCGCTCGTTTGTCTGCTGACCGAGCGTGTCAACGACGAGTTGCTGCAAGCCGCTCCGAAACTCCGCATCGCCGCGAACGTGGCCGTTGGATTCGACAACATCGACGTTGCCGCGTGCACCAGACGCGGCGTGGTGGCTACGAATACGCCAGGCGTGCTGGACGAAACCACCGCCGATTTCGCGTGGACCCTGCTCATGGCCGTCGCCCGGCGCATTGGCGAAGGCGAAGCTCTGGCGCGCTCCGGAAACTGGGAAGGCTGGGATCTGGATCAACTGGTGGGCGCCGACGTGTGGGGCAAAACGCTTGGCCTGGTCGGATTCGGGCGCATCGGCAGAGCGATGGCTCGCCGCGCCGGCGGTTTTCAGATGAAGGTGCTGTACACGGATGCGGTGCGCGTGGCGGAAAGCGTGGAGCAGGAGTTGCACGCGGAATTCCGCGACTTGAATGCGCTTCTCGCCGAGTCGGACTACGTCAGTTTGCATGTTCCGCTCTTGCGGGAGACGCGCGGGCTCTTCGACGGCGCGCGTTTTTCGCGCATGAAACCAACCGCGTTCCTCATCAACACCGCGCGTGGGCCGGTGGTTAACGAAGCCGCCCTGGTGCTTGCGTTGGAGAACGGCAAGATCGCTGGCGCGGCGCTCGACGTTTTCGAAAACGAGCCACGCATTCATCCGGGGCTCAAGCGCAGCAACGTGGTCCTGGCGCCGCATATCGCGTCGGCGTCTCTCGAGACGCGCACAAAGATGGCCTGCATCGCCGCGGAGAATGTCGTCGCGCTTTTCGCGGGACAGCGCCCGCCCAACCCGCTTAATCCCGAGGTCTTGCGCGCCGGGTAAGGCCCGCGGGCGCATCCATCATGGCGGATCTCAAGCAACTCGCCCGCCGCATTTTCCAGGAAACGCTCGCGGCTATCGATACTCGCGGGTCCATGCAGCGCAAGCTGTGCTGCGAAGGTATGAACCTCACCGTGGACGCAACGCTGGTCGATCTCGGCGCGTTTTCGCGCGTTTGCGTCGTGGCCGTCGGGAAGGCCGCTCACGCCATGATCGACGGCCTCGCCTTGGTCCTGCCTTCTTCAGTGCCGCTCGATGGCGTTGTTTGTGCTCCCGTTCGGGCCGCCAAGCCGGTCGCGGGCCTGCGCTATTTCGTCGGCGGACACCCCGAGCCGAACGCTGAGAGTTGGAGCGCCGCTGAATCGATTCTTGCTCTTCTGCGCGCCACGGACGAGCGCACGCTGATTTTCTTTCTGCTTTCCGGCGGCGGCTCAGCGCTGGTCGAGCTTCCGCTCGATCCTGCGCAGACACTCGAGGACGTGCAGCAACTGCATCGCGCCCTGGTCACTTGCGGCGCTTCCATCGACGAGATCAACACCGTCCGCAAACATCTCTCCACCGTGAAGGGCGGCCGCCTGGCCACGGCGGCGCCGGACGCCACCAAAATCACCCTTGCCGTCAGCGATGTTCCCGCGGGCAAAGAATCGGCTTTAGCGAGCGGGCCGACGCTTCCCGATCCCACGACGGTTGCGGATTTCCGCCGCATCATCGCGGCATACCAGCTCGCCGAGAAATTCTCTCCGGCTCTGCGGCGCTGGCTGGCCGCGGGAAATCCGCCGGAAACGCCGAAGCGCAGCAATCCTGCGTTCGCTCGCGCGCACTTTTCGCTGCTTCTCGGCGTGGACGATCTTTTCCATCCGGCGCACCACGCCGCTGAAGCGCAAGGGTGCATCACCTGCTGCGATAACACGACGGACGACTGGCCCGTCGAACGCGCCGCCGCAAATCTGCTCGCGCAGCTCGACGAGTTGCGCAACACCCACCGCAATCAGCGCGTCGCTCTGGTGGCCGATGGGGAACTCAGCTCGCCCGTGACCGGAAGCGGGCTCGGAGGCAGGAATTCCGCGTTCGTTCTGGCGTGCGTGGCGAAAATTGCCGGCCAGCGCATCACCGTACTAAGTGCGGGCACTGACGGCATGGATGGCAACAGCCCGGCGGCAGGCGCCATCGCGGACGGCGATTCGCTGGCACGCGCGAAAGCTCTGGGACTGGATCCGGCGGCGTTCTTCCGCAACAGCGATGCCTACAACTTCTTCGCGCGGCTCGATGACGCCATCGTCACAGGTCCTACGGGTACCAATCTCCGCGATCTGCGCGTGCTGATCGCGGAACCGTAATTCGCGGCGCTGTGCGCTGCTTCGTCGAGCTACGCCTCCGCACTATTTCGCCGAGAGCTTCGACTCGATCGACTTCAATCGCTCGTTCATCTCGTGGACCAATTTTTCCAGACGCTCCAGCCGGTCCGCAACCTCCGGGTTGTCGCCTTGCGGCGCACCGTCCATACTGGTTTCTTCCATGCCGCCGGCATGCGTTCCGGCCTTCGTGCCGCCGCGCAGCCGCCCGATTTGCCGCTTGATCATCGGCACCACCTCGATGCTCAAGTCGTCGCTCTTCAGCATGGCCTCGAGCGCTGGAATCGCGGACTTGTCGCCGCGCCATCCGAGTGCATTGATCGACGCCACGCGAACCGGAAAGCGCGGTTCGGTCATGTAGCCGGCGATGAGCGCGGTGATTTCCTGGTCATCTTTTTTCAGGCGCGCCAGGCTGTAGATCGCGGCAGTCCTTGTATCGATCGGCTTGCCCACCGCCGACCATTCCTTCAGCAGCGGCACGGCCCGGTCGTCGCCCAAGCCAGCAAAGGATCGTAGTGCTGCTTTACGCAAAAATCCGTCTGGCGAATCCGCCGCTACCGCTGCGCTCAGCGTCGTGAATGCGCTCGCTGCCTTGGAGCCACCGAGGGCTTCCAGAGCTGCCGCACGTGCGCGATACGAGCTATCCTCGCGCGCGATTTCATCCAGCCGCGCAATCACTTGCGCGTCTCCTTTGAAGTTGGCCAGCGCTGCCACTTCGGCCTGCCGCACCCATGGTTTGTCCTGCGTCTTCAGTGCCTCCAGAAGCTCTTTCTGCGATGCCGCGCCGCCCAGTGCGCCCAGCGCTTCCGCGGCCACTTGCCGCACGCCCTGCGCTTTGTCACTCCGCACCGCAGCGCCGAGCGCCGCCGCCGCTTCCTCATCGCCGCTGAGTCTTCCCAGCGAGAGCGCCGCATCCGCGCGATCCGCCACTTCGGACGCATTCTTCAACTGGTAGATCCATTCCTTTTTGTCCTTGTGAAAGTCCGATGCCTCGAGGACTTGGCTACCCTTGTCGAAGAGCACCATCAGCGGCGCGTGATCCGACGGAAACGTGTAAACCTTCTCTTCCTTCGATACCGTGATGTTGTATAGCTTCGGCCCTGAAGCCGTAGTGATTTCCACTTCCACGGGCACGCGGAACAGCCCGACGCGCCCTTCGCGCTTCTGAATCTGCTTCACCGTCAACGCCACTTCATGCTTCGTTTCGTCATACGAATATTTCAGATCGAATTTTGGCGCGCCTGCGCCATAAATCCACTGTCCCAGGAATTCATCGATGTTCCGGTGCGTGGCTTCCTCGATGGCCTTTCCGAAGTCCGCGGTCACCACGTTCTTGCCGCGATTCGCCTCGAGGTAGTGCTTCAGGCCGCCGTAAAACGCCTCGTCGCCAAGCTCATGCCGCAGCATGTACAGCACCCAGCCGCCTTTTCCGTAAGCATTTCCGTCGAATTCATCCGAGTCATCGGCGAAGTCGTGCCGCACGATGGACTTTTTGAAGAGATTCGTTTCCCCGAACCATTGGCGCGCGCCCTTCCAGCGTTCGTAGTCCGCCTGGTCTTTGCCGTAGTGCGCTTCTTGCCACATCATTTCGGCATAGGTCGCAAAGCCCTCGTTCAGCCAGATGTCTCCCCAGTCCTTGCAAGTCACCAGATCGCCGAACCATTGGTGCGCCAGCTCGTGCGAAATCAGGTCGTCCTGCCCCATCGGGTATTCGGCCACCAGCTTCGGATGCACGAGCGAGGTGCTGGTATTCGTGGTCGCGCTCGAATTCTCCATTCCTCCCGCGACGAAGTCATCCACCATCACCTGTGCGTATTTCTCCCACGGATACTCCACACCGAATTTCTTGGTGAACAGCTCGATCATCAGAGGAGTCCGGCCGTAGTTAATCGGCAACCGGTCGCCGCGGCCCTTCGGCGCGTAGTACGTCAACGGCAGCCCATGCCAGCTCTCTTTCACTTCGTCGAACTCGCCCGCCACCACGGTGATCAGATACGTCGAACTTGGCACGGACTCTTTCCACGTCCACGTTTTCATGCCGCTGCCGGAGTCGGCCACACTCATCAGCTTCCCGTTGGCAATCGTGGTCCACGCCGCAGGGACCGTCAGAATCGTTTCCGTTGTCAGCCGGTCGTTCGGCTCGTCGTAGGTCGGCAGATAGTTGCGTGTATCTTCGGATTCGCCCTGGGTCCAGATTTCCTTTGGGCGGTCCGGATAATCCTTGTCCGGCAGAATGAAATAAAGCCCCTTGTTTGGTTTGCCGTCGTACTTGATCTCCACGTCAAACTTCTCGCCCGCTTTCGCAGAACCCGGCAGCGCAACGATCAATTTCTCCGGGGTGGTCTCGAATTTCGCCGCCGCCTTGTTCACGGTCACGCTGTGAATGTCCAGCGCCACGGAATCGAACCAAATCTTGGCGGTGCCGTCGCGAAGAATCGTCAGCGTGTGCGTCACGTCGCCGGTGACTTGCTTCTTCTCCACGTTGAATCGCAGCGCGATCTTCGAATGCTGCAAGTCGTAATCTTTGCTCCGGGCATACGGCTCATCCCCGAAAACGCTGGCAACTCGCGCTCCTGCCATCGCCAGCAGTACCACCAGCAATACCGCCAGCAATACCGCCGCCGGCCGCGCCGGCACCGCTCGGCGGATGATTCGCTTCTGTTCGATCCCCAGCTTCATTCTTTCGTTCTCCTCTGCACTTTGTGCCCTGCTCGTTCCAATGCCGCGACGGCTTGCTCCAGATCGCCGTCGTTCACCAGCAAATAATCCGTGTCGTACGTGGACACCGCGAAGATGCTCACGGAGGCTTCCGCCAGCGGAATGGCCAGGGATGCCACAATTCCCGTCAGCGAAAATGCCAGCGTGCTTTCCACGCGAATCAGTCGCCGCCGGCGCTCCGCTTTCATGTCCGCCGTCAGCAGCTTTTCTTCGCACACCAGCGAAAGCTCTTCTTCGGTCTTTGTCACCGAATAGAAAAAACTCTCCGTGTACGGAACCGGAATGCGCGCGTCCGGCGCAAACCGCGCAATTGCATACGTGCCTGGCAGCACGGTCAGCAGCAGTTGATGCGAATTCTCCATCGTCTAAAACAAGCTCCTCAAAGGCAGATCTCGTTCCCCGTAACCACCAATCAAGCGTACTCACTGACTGCGGTCTGCGCTAGTCCGGTGACCGATACGCGTAGCGCATTCAAAAGCAGCACTCGGAAGCAACACCCCATCCACCGGCTGCTTCACTGCGGACGAACTGAGCGTGACTAGCCGCCCAACTTTTTCATCTGCGTGCGTGGAGGCGTCTCGCGGGCAAAATTCGCCTGTGCCCATCGGCAACTGGTCAACTGCAGACTTCCAGTCCTCGACCGTAGTGTCTCTAAGTATCTTAGACGGCGGCCCACCGGAATTGGTAACGCCAATGGCCACTCTTCCGGCCTGCTTCTGGACCGCCCCGGCAAACCCGGCGATCGTCCCAACTTCCCTGATGTCTACCACTTGCGAGTAAGCCTCCCTCCCCATCACACGCGCAATTTCACGCTGCCGTTTTTTCGCGTGTTCTCTAGCCCAGTCTAAACCTCGCTGCAGTCCCCCGCTTTCCTCAGCGTCTCTGCGCTGTCTTTTCTGAGCTCCTGTTGCCCAAACCATTGACGCAACATGTGTAGGAGCGGAGACTTCCTGCGCGTCTTAAGGAAAGGACGCCCTCTCATGGCACCTCCAAAATCTGACCCACCAGCCTTCGTCGTCGATCCCCAGGTCCGCATCGGCCACGTACACCTCAAAGTCGCGGACATCGAACGTTCCCTTAGCTTCTACTGCGGATTGCTCGGCCTCCAGCTGATGCAGCGTTTCGGCCCCGGCGCCGCTTTTCTCTCCGCCGGCGGCTATCATCACCACATCGCCGTCAACACCTGGGAAAGCCTCGGCGGCTCACCTCCTCCGCCGGGCACGACCGGCCTCTATCACCTCGCCATCCTTTATCCCAGCCGCGCCGCGCTTGCCACGCTTCTCCATCGAATCCTCGCGGCTCACGTGGCCCTCGATGGCGCCGCCGATCACGGCGTCAGCGAATCCATTTATCTCCGCGATCCTGACGAAAATGGCGTCGAGCTCTATTGCGACAAAGCCAAAGAAGTCTGGCCGCGCGATTCCGCGGGCCATCTCGCCATGTACACCAAGCCGCTCGACCTCCACAAATTGCTCAGCGAAGCCCCGCCCGGCCTGCATCTCTCCTCTGGCCCGCGCGACCTGTGACGGAATCTTTTCTGCGCCTTGCGTGCAAAGCCAACCGTGCTATCCTCTCCGCGCCTTGCCCACGCCAACTCCAACAGAATCCGAAAGCCTGCACTCATCGGCCGACCGCAACGCCCACGCTCTCGCCTTTCTGCGCATCGGCGTCGGCCTCTTTTTCTTGATTTTCGGCGAATACAAAGTCTTCGGCACGCAGTTCACTCTCCACGGCGGATTTCAGTATTGGATCAATCGATTTCTGGAAGGCGGCGCGTACCCCTTCATGGCGCCGGTTCTTCGCGGATTCGTTTTGCCGCACGCCACGCCGATCGCTTTCCTCGTCGCTTACGGCGAGCTCGCCATCGGCCTCAGCCTCCTCTCCGGCATTCTGGTGCGCGCCGCCAGCGCCTGCGGCATCGTCTTCATGCTCACGCTGCTGTTCTCTTCGGATTATCCCGGCGCCGCCGCACCTTTCTGGCAATACTTCGGCGCTTCGCTCAGCCACTCGGTTTTCGCTGCCTGCTTCATCGCTTTCCTCATCGGCCGCTCCGATGAAATCTGGTCCATGCGAAGCTGGTTGCGCACAAGGGGGAGCCGGTGATTCGAATCTCGGCAGGTATTGCAGGGCTATTGCTGATCGCGGCGCCGGCTGCAATCGCGCAAGCGCAGCCAACCAAGCCCGCCGCGCCGCAGGCCCAGCCGGTGGCCGCGGAAGCCGCGGTACTCCCCGCGCACGCGCTCGAATCGGCCGACCTCGAAGCCTTCTTCGACGGCATCATCCCCATGCAGCTCGAACGCAGCGACGTTGCGGGCGCCGTCGTCCTCGTCATGAAAGACGGCCAGACCCTTTTACGCAAAGGCTACGGCTACTCCGACGCCGAAAAGAAGACCGCCGTCGATCCTGCGGCCACCGCGTTCCGGCTCGCTTCCATCTCCAAACTCTTCACCTGGGTTTCCGTCATGCAGCTCGTCGAGCAGAACAAGCTGGACCTCGACGCCGACGTCAACACTTACCTCGATTTTCAGATTCACCCGGCATTCGACAAGCCCGTCACGCTCCGCAATCTGATGACGCACACTGCAGGCTTCGAAGAGGTCGTCCGCGACCTTCTCTTCACCAGCGAGAAATCCAAAGTTTCGCTCCGCCAATTCCTGATCGACAATCAGCCCCGGCGCCTCTTCCCTCCCGGCGTCATTCCCGGCTACTCAAATTATGGCGTCGGCCTCGGCGGCTACATCGTCGAGCGCGTCAGCGGCCAGCCGTTCGAACAATATGTTCACGATCATATCTTCGCGCCGCTCGGCATGACCCACTCCGGCTTCGAGCAGCCCCTCCCCAGCTCCGTCACTCCTTCGAACGGCTATCGCGCGACCGACGGAAAACCAGTGGGCTTCGAGATTTTTCTTCCCGCTCCCGCCGGCGGCGTCTCCTCCTCCGCAGCAGACATGAGCCGCTTCGCTCTCGCTCTCCTCAATGGCGGCGAACTCGACGGCAAACGCATCCTGCAACCCGAAACGCTCGCCGCCATGTGGACACCGCAATTCCGCGCCAACGACGCCCTACCTCCCATTTGCATGGGCTTCTACGAAAGCTGGCGCAACGGCCTGCACTTCATCGGGCACGATGGCGACCTCCTCGCCTTCCACAGCCGCTTCCTTCTCGAACCGCAGAAAAAGCTCGTGCTTTTCGTTTCCTACAATTCCCGTGGCTCGGAAAGCAAGGTCCGCAGCGAACTGCTTCGCTCTTTTGCTGACCGCTACTTTCCCTCCGCCGCCAAACAGACCTTCATCACTCTCTCCACCGGCGAAGCCAAGGAATACGCCGGGGCGTTCATCTCCACTCGCCGCGCCGACTCCACCAAGCTGGCTGCCTTGAATCTCGGGCAGAGTGTCGCTGCGGTCGACAAAGATGGCGTCCTCACCATCGACACCAGCAAGGATCTTCGCGGCCACACCTACAAATGGAAGCCCATCGCCAAGGATCTCTGGCAGCAAGTGGACGACCAGGGCAAGCTCTTTTTCATTCGCGACGCCAACGGCCGCATCGTCCGCGCCGCCGGCGATTTTCCCGGCGGTCAGTGGCAGCGTGTCCCATGGTGGGAAAACGCCAAGCCCGTCAGCGTCCTGCTCGGCTGCTGCCTCGTCATCTTGATGCTGGCCGGGCTCGCCGCGCTATCTCGCTTCCTGCGCCGCCTCATCTTCCGCAAGCGCCCGCCTTCGCAACCGCAGCCAGGAACAGCTTATCTCACCGCCGGTCCGCTTCTTGCCTCCATCGCTTGGCTGCTCCTCGCCGCCATCCTCTTCGCCATCTCCGCCTATTTCGACAGCGATTCCGCCATCGCTCCCACTCGCGCCTTCGATAAATATTTTGTCGTCCAGAACATCGTCGCCGTCTTCGCCATCTTCTTCAGCGCGTGGGCGGTCTTCTCCGCCATCGCCGCGTGGCTGCGCCATCTCCGCCTCATCACCAGAGTCAAATTCTCCATCGTCGCCATCGCCTGTCTCTACCTGGTGTATTTCTCTTTGCACTACGAAATCCTCGGGCCCGCCCATCGCTACTAGCTGCCTTATCAACATCGCCTACCAGTACGGCTAGGCCCCGCACTAGCCTGATTTCAACGAATTTTCTTGCGGAAGTCCTTGACCTTGCTCATCCGCCCGCTAGAATGCCGCGTACGCATTGGGTAGAGAGCGCTGTTGAGGCTGTGGTGGCAGCCACTACCTCTCACGACCTCAATTCCATGAGCGTCCAAACCTGCATTCGTCCCCGTGCATCGCACCCCGGACTCGGCGTGTTTCCGCACTGACATAAGGAGAAAGACAAATGAAAGCCGCAAGTCTCGAACCGGCCCATAGCTCGTTTCCCAGGCGCATCGTTGCTCTTCTCGCTCTCGTCGCACTTCTAGTTGCCGGTGTTTTTTACGCCGCGCGCTCCCACAATCCGGTCAGAGCCGCCGACCACCGCGATTCCCCCACCGCCGACGCCAATCCCGAAGGCGACATCACCGACATGTTTGCGTTTCTCGATCCCAACGATCAGTCCCAACTCGTTCTGATCATGGACGTGAATCCATTTTCTGTTCCTGCCGAAGCGCCCACCTACAGCTTCTCCAACGAATTCCTTTACCAGTTCAAATTCGCCAACGACAACAATGCCGACGATGACCTCGTCATCCAG
This sequence comes from Candidatus Dormiibacterota bacterium, assembly GCA_035601655.1. GTDB lineage: Bacteria > Acidobacteriota > Terriglobia > Acidiferrales > UBA7541 > Acidiferrum. Next base: position 5,324 of record DATNNV010000079.1, on the reverse strand, counting down.
GCGACGTTCAAGAGTGTTCCCACCACAAAATGCTCCTCCGGCCAGTGGATCCAGGTCTTCGGCCCGGCGCGCGCCGAGCACCATGGCATTCACAACTCCGTCCTCGAGCAATCGCCCTCCGCCGAAGGCTGCACCAACACGTCCTTTTCGCAAGGCGACATCAAAGTCTTCACCGGCCAGCGCGATGATCCCTTCGTAACCGACGTCAGCCAGCTTTTCCGCATCAGGGCAAGTTTGCAAGACGTCTACCGCAACTTCACCAGCCCGGCCCTCGGCGCACTCCGCGGCCGCAGCGTGCGCGCGGATGGCACCAGCGGCGTCGACTCCTTCGGCGGCTTCAACGTTTCTTCCATCGCCATCGAGCTTCCCAAGCATCGCGTGCGCGGCTCCGGCTTCCTCGGCAATTCCCATCTGCTCGGCATTTGGGGCACCGTCAGCCTGAGTGAGCATCATGGCGATTCCAACGAAAACCATGACGATCACGGCGCCACCTTCATCCAATTCCAGCGCATGGGCCAGCAACTCTTTAAGACCATCTTCGTTCCCGCCAACCAGCGCGAAGCCTTCAACGCCACCGTTCCTTCCGGCGACCTCAAGAACTGGTCCAGTCTTCTCCCCGACACGCTGACCACCACCGACAACGACGGCACCGGCAACACCATCGCCGGCCGCGTCGCTGTGCTAACCGCCGTTGGCGTTACCGCTCCTCCAAACGGTGCTCCGCTCCTCCTTCCCGCGAATTTCGGTAATACCAACAAGAATCTGATCCAGGTCGCACTCTTGCCGGACGTTCTCCGCCTTGATCTCGACCGCGATACCAACGACCTGGCCATCGGCCAGTTCGGTCTGCAAAACGGCCGCCGCCCCGGCGACAATGTCACGGAGATTCTGATGCGCGTCGCGCGTCAGCTCGCCGACGTCAAGTTTCAAGACGGCTCCGGCTTGCCCGGCAGCGGCCCAGTCGGCACGCGCCACGCTCTCGATTGCACCAAGCTCCCGGCGTGCCCGGACCGGCGCGTCCTCATCGTTCTTCAGGGCACGCAATTCCTTAAACCGGACGGCCAGCTCGGTGATCTCTCCACCAGCGGCAACGATCGTCCATTCCTTACCGCATTTCCGTTCCTCGCGAATCCCCACCCGTTGCCGGGCGAAACTTCTCCCGCTCCCGGCACCGTGGGCTTCCCGCCGCAGAACTAAAACGAGTGCGTTGGGGCCGCGAGATCCGCTCGCGGCCCTAGCGCCAACACAAAGGCAACCAAGAGGAATCGTTCATGAAAACTAGCTTCCCCCGTGTTGTGCTGCTCTTGTCCGCTTTGTTTTTTCTCTTGCTTCAGGCCGCCGCATTCGCCGCGGAATCAAAATCCGTGGCCCCCACTCGCCGCCTCCGAGAAGATCAGATCGTCGCCTTCCACGAAGCGCGCACTGCCTGGCGTCCCTACGACGCCGACGCCTGGCGCATGCTCTCAGGCGCATACGTCCAGCGCGCCGTAGCCACCGGAGACGGCGCCGACTACGATCGCGGCTGGTCCATGCTGCAAAAGGCCGAAGACCTCGATCCCGGCGATCCACGCATCCTGCAGGCCCGCGCCGAGCTCCAGCTCTCCCGCCATCATTTCCAGAATGCGCGCGAACTATCCGAGACTGGCCTGGCACAAAACCCCGAAAGCCCCGATTTCCTCGCCGTCGCCGGTGACGGTGCTCTCGAAACCGGAGATCTCGACGCCGCCACCGCCTACTATCGCCATCTCAACAAAGTCTCCCCGCGGCTCACCACCTGGGCGCGCCTCGCGCACGTCGCGGAAATGCGCGGCAATCTCGAAGAAGCCGCCGACATGCTGCAAAAAGCGCTCAACACTGGCTACGAACAAGGCTCGCTGCCGCAAGCGCGTGCCTGGTGCCGCGCCGTGCTCGGCGAAATCGAGCTGCATCGCGGCCACACCGACTTGGCCCGCAAGAACTACGAACTCGGCCTCAAGGACAGCCCCAACCATCTCCTCGTCCTCGAGCATTTCGCTGAACTCGAGCAAGCCGAAGGTCACTTCGCCGCCGCGGAGACTCTTTACCGCAATATTCTGAGCCAGCGCGAAGATCCCAAAGCCGAACTCCGCCTCGCCGCCATTCTCGAATCCCGCGGCGCCAAGCGCGAAGCCGCCACCTATCGCTCCGCCGCCCTCCGCTTCTATCAGCGCGCCGTTGCCAGCGGCAACGAAGGCTATCTCCGCCCGCTCGCCGTCTTCGAACTCTCCCTCGGCCACTTCGACCGTGCCGAATCGCTGCAATCCCGCGACGTCACTCTTCGCCCCACTGCCGAAAGCCGCGCCGTCCTCCAGCTCATCCAGGATTCCGCCGCAGCCGCCGGCCATCCCCTAGCGCCGCCCAAAACCAACCCGTAGCACGCCTGGGCCTTTCTCTTTCTCTGTGCTCTCCGTCTCCTCTGTGCTCTCTGTGTAAATTCCGTCTTCTCGTTTTTGTTCTTCTCTGCGATTTCTCCGCGCCCTCTGCGTCTCGGCGCTAGCTTTTTCTTTCTTCTCCATCCGACCCCGCCGCCCGAAACACCCTCTTCAACACCAAATGTGTCGGCCAATACAGCAGCACCACCGCTCCCGCAAAAATCACCGCCAGATGCACCGGCGCCGGCCCCCAGGCCCGCCCAAACACCGGATCCCGCCACGCATAATTCATATTCAGCTCCGCCGGCAAAAAACGCGAAGCCGCTAGCAGCACCGCCGCAATTCCCGCCTGCCACCGCAACCCCCGCCGGTCGTACCCCAGCTTCCACAGCCCCCACACCAGCGCACACGGCAGCACCACATGAAAGAACGATAGCAGCCGCGCCCATAGTGGATAATGCGCGTCCCACATATACTCGCTTCCGCTCGCAAAAAACCGCCCCGTCACCACCCGCCAGCCCACATTCGCCAGCCACAGCACACCCGCTAGCAACGCGCTCACCGCCTGACTCGAAAGCAGCCGCGCATTTCCCAGCCACAATCCCACGCAAGTCAAAATCACCGCCGCATCGCACAAATGCAGCAAATTCGCCCAACCCCAAACATGCACATACGCCGGCAGCCACACCACCATCCACGCCGCCGCTACCCACCGCAGCACCGGAAACGCTCCCGTCCCCGTCAAATGGTTCCCCACCTCAAGCGCTCCCGAACCCGCTGAATCTTTGCCTATCTCCACGCATCTAAACAAATTCGGGTAGAATAATCCGCACAGGAGATCCCATGACCGAAATCGCCACCTTCGGAGCCGGCTGCTTCTGGGGCATCGAAGCCGCCTTCCAGAAAATCCCCGGCGTGCTCGACACCGCCGTCGGCTATGCCGGCGGCCACACCGCCGACCCCACCTACCAGGACGTCTGCACCGACGAGACCGGCCACGCCGAAGTCGTGCAAGTCACTTTTGACACCGCCGAAGTTTCCTACGACGATCTGCTCAGTACCTTCTGGCAAATTCACGACCCCACCCAGGTCAATCGCCAGGGCCCCGACTTCGGCTCGCAATACCGCACTGCCATCTTCTTCCACTCACCCGAGCAGGAAGCCGCCGCCAAAAAGTCCGCCGCCGCCGCGCAGGCCAGCGGCAAATTCCGCCGCCCCATCGCCACCGAAATCACCTCCGCCGGCCAATTCTACCGCGCCGAAGAGTACCACCAGAAATACCTGCAAAAACGCGGCGCCGCCAGTTGCCACTTCTAATCAACTAAACTGCATCCATCCGGATTTGTCGGGGCGACTTTACGTCGCCATCTTTCTTTGACGCAGGCTAAAAACGGGGAAGCACAGCCGAGAGCTTCGCGGAAAAAAGAATGGCGGAGAGGGTGGGATTCGAACCCACGGTAGGGGTTAACCTACACACGCTTTCCAAGCGTGCGCCTTAAACCGCTCGGCCACCTCTCCGGGAACATCGACAGCCTTATCAATTTAGCAGAATCCTTCGCCCGGTGCACGGCGGCGCGCCGCACGCGCATGGCGCGACCCTTTCCCGGCATCCGTTCCAAGCAATTGTTTCTCGCCACGGTCCTTCGCACTGTTGCAGCCATGCGCGGCTCTGCTAAACTTTCCTCTACGGTTCCGGGATCGTCTAATCGGTAGGACATCAGCCTTTGGAGCTGAGTATCCTGGTTCGAGTCCAGGTCCCGGAACCAATACCGTTATGCCCGCCTCGAATAACAAGCCTGCGGAAAATTCGGCGCTGGACGAAGCCATGCTAGCGGTGTGGCGCCAGGCGCTGCTAGAAAAAGCGAAAGCCGTTCGCCTCGGCGACGAAGGCTACGCCGTGCGGCGAACCGCCAAGCGCGCTCTCGCGCAAATCGATTTCGCGTGGGAAGGCCAGCCCCTGCGTGGGCTGGAGCAAAATCCCGAGACCAAGTCGCGCTGGGCGCAGCTCGCACGCAAAGGCTCGAAGGTCATGCAGTTCCTCTCCGCTGGCCGCTATATTGCCGTGGTCGCTGACGGCAAGATCACCCACTACTCTTCCGCGCGAAAATGACCGCTTTCATCAGCAAGCAAGTAGCCCGCAGCAGCATCGGTGCTTTGGAGTGCGGGAGCCCTGCTCCCGCTTTTCCGCCAGCCGAGCACCCCACGCCGTCGCAACTTTCCGCAAGCGCAACATCGTGCGCGTTATTTCGCCGTGAAGGAAATGCGCCCGCGAAACACCGTGATCGACGCCGCAGGCAGCGTAAATGGCGTTCCGGCCGATGCAGCAACCGTGCTGCGGGACAGCGGGCCGTCCGGATCCGCGGTGCCGCCATCGTTCGAGGGATGCCAGACGTACTGCGCTTTACCGAACGTCGCCACGCTGACCGGCCCGGAAAAATGCCCTGCAGTTCCCTTCCCGGCGTCGTCAAACTGAATCCCCACAGTGTGCGCGTTCTCCTGGTCCTTGTTGATCACCAGCAAAGACCAGTCCCCGTCCGGCCGCAAAGCCGCATAAGCCGTCACCAGCGTGTGATTCGCCGGGTCGCGCACGTCGCTCCGCGCCGCGAACAGCTTGTGCGCGCCATCCCCCGGCTGCACCCATTCGAGATTCAAAAGTTGGCTCGCGAAATACTGCGAGAGCGGCTGCGTGATTTTGTAATCCTTGTCCGTGGCGAAAAATCCGAACGTGCCGAACGATCCGTTGTGCCCCCGGCTCGGCCACATCGGCAGGTAGTGGAAATAGTAGACCGCATCGCCGCCGCCGGTCAGAAATCCGGCGATGTAATCCGCCAGCCACAGCGCCCCGTAAATATCCACGAACGATTCCGAAGACTGCCAGGAAATGTTGGACTCGGTAATAAACAGCGGCACGTTTGCCGGCACGCCGTCTTCCCG
>DATNNV010000078.1:0-19531 GCA_035601655.1 Candidatus Dormiibacterota bacterium | reverse complement strand
CACCGGCGGACACGCCGACCGAAGCCGTAAGGATGTAGTCGGCGAGCAGGGCGGCCGCCGCAAGAAGTCCAGCGGAAGTGCCGAGATTGAAGCGAGCTACGGTATAAGAGCCACCGCCAGACGGGTAAGCAGCGATGGTCTGGCGATAAGAGAAAAAGACGATGATCAGCAAGGCGATGATCGCGAAGCTGATGGGCATGATGTACCGCAAGCCCAGAAGGCCGAGCGGCATCAACAGGCTCAAGGCGGCTTCCGGGCCGTACGCTGCGGAGCTTAGCGCGTCCAAACCGAAGATGGGCACACCGGCGGCAGCCCCGATCTGCTCGGCGCGTTCGTCGGAAGTTTTGAGCGGCTTGCCAACGATGAGGTCGAGAATGTTCATGGCAGGGGACGGTTGTCCGGCAGTGCGGCAGCTACTGAGATTTGAACGTCCTAATTGTGCTCGGCGCCCCGGCAAAGTCAAATCTTTGGTTTAACAACCGAATGAAGGGCTAGCGCATCAGATGTGGCCTGTGGGTGGCGGCTGATCCTTGACAGTCCGAATGAGGCAGCCTACACTACGGAGTTTTTAGATGGCCCCGGAGAGGTCGTAGAGGGGCGGGACCTATGGACAAGAAAAGATTGGACTACTACAAAAAGAAGTTGAGCACGAGGCGCGAAGAGTTGATGAAAACCATCGCGCGAACTCAGGAAGAAGGGCGAGCGGCGGACGAAGACCCCACCGTGGACCTAGCGGACAAAGCCGCTAACTCGTACACCAAGGAATTTCTCTTTGGGATGACGAACACGGACCGCACCATCCTGAACATGATTGACGAGGCGCTGCGCCGGATTTCGAGCAATACCTACGGAACCTGCGCAACGTGCGAGGAAGAGCTGCAACAGAAGCGCCTCGAAGCGGTGCCCTGGGCGAAGAACTGCATCAGCTGCCAGGAAAAGCTCGAGCAAGGCCTGCTGTAACCTGCTGAAATTACTGGCACGTTACTTCTCTATTTCTTTATAAGACAAAACGGAGTAGGCTTTTGCCGCTATGGCAGCGGAAGCACGCGTGCGATCGGGCGTGGGCGGCTGGCTAGCGCACGTCACCAGCGCGCTAGCCAGTGTGTGGCTCCCGGCGGGCTGCAGGATTTGCGAGCAATTGCTGACGCACGCGACTCGCGTGCCAATTTGCGACGAATGTCTCGCGTCGTTTGAGCCCGTACCACGGAAGATCTGCGAGATTTGCGGGTCGCCGCTGCGAGCATTCAACGAGCAAGCGGATTCTCGCCGTCTGTGTCCGGCATGCCAGCATAAAACCTACGCTTTCGAGCGCGTCCGCAGCTTTGCTTTTTATGATCGGGCGCTGGTACGGGCGATCCTGCTGCTGAAATTTGAACGCATCGAGCCACTAGGCGGTTGGTTCGCGGCGCGGCTGGCCGAACTCGCTGAGCGGGAGCGGGAAGCGCTCCGGGCAGATGTGGTGGTGCCGGTTCCGCTGCATCGCGTGCGCGAAAAGGAGCGGGGATACAACCAGGCGGACCTGCTCGCCAAGCCTCTGGCCAGAAGGCTGCGTTTGCCTCGCCAGGCGGTGCTGCTGATGCGCACGCGACCGCGACCCGACAAACGGGTACTGAGCCTGGAGGAGCGCTGGGAGTCCGTTCGTGGCGCTTTTGCCACACGCCCCGGCACCCAAGTTGACAACCGACGCGTCTTACTGGTAGATGATGTAATGACCACTGGAGCGACGCTCGATGCTTGTTCTCGGGCGCTGCTGGAGGCAGGAGCGAAATCGGTGATCGGGCTGACGGTGGCCCGGGCGGTTCGCAATCCTGTGGCAGGCTTTGGTGAGGAAGACCCGAGGAACGCGCGATGAGCGCCATGCGGCCAAACGCGGGCGATTCCCGGGGGCGCCATACCCCCGATGCGGCTGCCGCAACTGTGCCTGGCTCCGAAAGTCCTGCCGGTAGTAGAACCCACAATCCGATGGTGCCGCGACGTGCGTCGCTGATGCAGGAGCCCGTCTTGGTGCTCAACGCGACCTACGAGCCCATAAATGTGACTGCGGTGCGACGTGCCATGGTGCTGTTGCTGAAGGGTGTAGCGCAAGCCGAGGAAATGCACAGTTCTGAAGTGCATTCCGCGGCGCACGCTCACAAGGTGCCCTCCGTAATTCGCTTGTTGGCGTATCGCCATATCCCACAGCAAAGCCGGGCACTATCCCGGAAAAACATCCTGCTGCGCGACCGCAATACCTGCCAGTTCTGTGGGAGGATTTTCCCCAGCTCGGAGCTGACGCTGGACCACGTGGTGCCCCGTTCGCGCGGCGGCAGGTCTTCCTGGGAAAACCTGGTGGCTTGCTGCTACCGCTGCAATAACAACAAGGGCGACCGTACCCCGGAAGAAGCCGGGCTGAAACTGGCGCGCAAACCGCGTCCCTTTACGCTGCATACCTCGCGACAACTGATGAGGCTTATCGGCCATCGCGATGAGCGGTGGCGTAAGTATTTGTTTTACTGACGTTTAGCCGCAGTTTGAAGTTTCTGGAAGAAATTTGTAGTTAAAGGAAACCTTTTTTGCTGCGGCGCATCTAAATTATCAAAACCACTTCGAGGACACACCCCGGGAAGCAGTTAGGGCAACCCCCTAGCTGCTTCTCTCCTTTTACGGCCAGAAATATCCGCTCGTTTGCCGTGGGTTCTGCAAGAAGCCGGTGTTGTTCCAGAAAAACGACGCAGGGCTACCCGGATTTGCGCGGCTCGTTGTCAACCAAGCTGCGTAGCGCCGCTTCTTCGTCCTGGCATTCCGCCAGAACCTGCGAGAGCTTGGTGATTTTCAGAATCTCTTCGACGCGGGACGTTAGTCCCACGACCTTCATTTCGCCGCCGGCCTTAATCACCGTCATGTAGTTGCGAACCAGCAAGCCGATCCCGGAACTATCCAAATATTCGAGGCCGCTTAGGTTCAAGATGATGCGCTTGCGTCCCTGCCGAACGAGGTTGCTGATGGTATCGTGCAAACCAACGCTTTCGAAGGAAGTCAGGTGACCCGTCAGGTCCACTATCGTGATCTTTCCGTTCTGTCGAATCGAGGCAGTAAAGTGCACGCGCATGGCTCCGTTGTAGCAAGCCATCATCTTAACCTGAATAAAAGATGTGGTCACAGCGGATTGGCCGCTGGCGAGAAATGTTAATTCACTGCCGCAGCACCACGCGAAACCCGCGGCGCCAGCTTTCCGCAAGACCTACGCGGACGACTTCAATCTCGCGCGAGAAGTAGCGGAGAAGCGTGTCCGTGGTCGGATGAAAGCGCAGCGCTGGTGCGACAAGATACACAATCGGGGCGGCGGACTGCAGCTGGATGCCGTTGAAATAGCCGTAGCGCGGAAAGTCGCCCTGCTCGAGATGTTTGCGAATGTGCAGCCAGTAGCCTGCCGCTTGCAGGGGCAAACGCACAGACTCGGCGGCTTTCAGTTCGAGAATGGCGAGACGCCCCGCACGCGTGACTGCCAGGAGATCGAGAATTCCGTGCTCGCCGCCGGCATTAGCGAAAACCTGCGGATATACAAACCGCGGATCCAGCGCAGGATCGACGCGCGTGATGTCCTGGCAGACGATGGCTTCGAGCCAGCGCTCGGGGCGGGCGCGATGGAGCGGGTGCCGCGTATCCGTCGCCAGTGGATGGCGATGTACTTCCAGTTCGTGGAGCAGAGTCTTTAGCGCCAGCCGGTTGATGGGCGTCACTTCCTCCCGCGATTCTGATGTGGCGAAAAAAACGCGCCCTTCGTGCCAGCGAGCGAAGGGCAGTCCACGAAAGCGCAAAAACACTTCGCGCGACGCCAGGCTCGGATGAAGCGTGATCGCCTGCGGAGCCAGGGCAACAATGGACTCCAGTTCCGGCCGCGCCCGAGCAAGAAGCGCCTCGGACTCGCGATGCGGCACGATGCTGATGTCGATATTCGTCACCGCTCCGGGATCAATGAGTTCGAGAGTCTCTCGAGTGGTGTCCAGCTCGTAGATCGAAATGCGCATGCTGGAATCCACGGCCGGAAGCAGGTGTGCCACCCGGGCGCCGGCTTTCTTGGGAACGATGAGCCGCAGGCCCGAGACCGTTCCCCGGCTATTTGACTGCCGCAAACGATCCAGCCACAACAACCCGAACGTCAGCGTGCTGTCGACGGCGTCCGCGGATTCGCCTTCCGCAACCGCGAGAAAAGCGGCCTGGATTGTCCCTCGCCGCAGCACTCCGCGCGCGTAGCTGCCGGAAAGCGTGTGTTCCAGGTCGGCAGAGGTGGTCAGCGATTCGAGCGATTCGTCCGGGAACTGCGCCGCAAGAATGTGGCGGAGACGCTCGCCAAACTCAGCTCGAGAGAGCTCGCGCGCGCCGCGCTCGAACTCTACGCGGACGAATTCGATGCGGTCAGGCTTGCTGCGGCCAAAACGCTCGACCGCCAAAGCAAGCCGCTGTTCCGAATGATCCGTGATACCGAGAATCCGCCGCGTAAGATTGTATTGGTCGGACCACAGGTGCAGAAGCGGTTTCTCTCCGGCGCCGCGGATCTCCCAGGACAAAACCGAAAGCGGCGCAAGGCGGCCGCCGTTTTCGCGGACCTCGACCGGGCCCCCAGCTGCAAACTCGCGCAGGCTGGCTTCCACCTCGGCGGCAAGCTCCATGCCTAATAGTATAAACTTATCAGTTATAAGGTCTATTATTTTATCGCGCTAGTTGCAAACCCGTAACGCGTATCACCGGGCTTTGCATGTTCCAGGCGGACGGCACATGCTCGAACGAAACTTCGAACGCGCGGGAGCCCTTGGGTGCCAGCGGCTGTGGCGCCGAGCTAATGAGCGACTGCCGCAGCACTACCTGGTTCATCTCGTCCAGGAAGTCGATGGTGAGCTCGACGCTCTGTAACGAACGCTCTCCGGAATTGACCAAGTCGCCTTGCAGCGTGGTGACTTCCTGATGGAGATAATTCTCCGCGCGGCTCAACGCCACATTTTCGACACGGACGTTGGGCGCGTACGACTGCTCGACGGCGCTGAAGGCCAGATGCGCAGGAGCCGAAGGCGCTGGGCGCCGCGCGGTGCCCAGCCATACGAAAAGCACCAGCGCTGCAGCGGCCACCGAGACGCCGACGAGCAGCAGCACGCGCCGGCCACCGCCGCTCTCCTCCGGCGGTGATGGAGCCTCAGGCAGTAACTCAGCCATAATGCGTTTCCTCAGTCGCCGCTTCAGCGCCCGACAACCAGGCGCTGCACCAGCGCTTCGGGCAAGTGCGCCCGCCGCATGCGTTCCTGGACCGCGGAAATATCGTACTGCACGCGCCAGAATTCGACCGTGTTGTTTTCCAGATCGGCAATCGCAAAAGCCGCGCGCGGATCGCCGTCCCGCGGCTGGCCGATGGAACCAGGATTCAACAAATACCGCCGGCCCGAATTGATGCGCAGGGCAGCGAAAGATTCCGTCGCGCGCGGCCGAATTTGCAGCACTTCCAGATTCGAGTCTTGATACGAAAATCCGCCCTGGTGATGCGTGTGCCCGAAGAGGGTGATGGCCGCCGTCGAATCCAGCAGGCCATCCAGCGCTTGTTCCGGCGTGAAGACGTATTCATCCTCGTCCTGGAACGCTCCATGCACGAGCACTACTCCTGCCGTTTCCAATGGTCCCTGTGGCAACGCCGCGAGCCACGCGAGATTGTCCGGAAGCAATTGGCTGCGCGTCCAGTCCACCGCTGCCTTCGCTACCGGATTGAAGTCGCTGGTGTCCATTAATCCCGCAGCGGCTTTGTCATGATTGCCGCGAATGGTTTCGGCGCGAATTTCGCGCAAGCGGGATGTCACTTCGTTCGGATCAGGGCCGTAGCCCACTACATCGCCGAGACATACACACGAATCCCAGCGCCCCTTGACTGCTTCCAGCACCGCGTCAAGGGCACTCATGTTCGCGTGAAGATCGCTAAGTACGAGGGTCCGCATCCCTGGTATCCGAAAAGAGCACCTGAGTATAGATGAACCTACAAACTGATGCACGAGCCGCTTGGCGCCAAATCCGCGCGATTAAGCCGCAGACGCAAGCCGGCACCATTCGTCAACAGAAAGCCAAGGAGTATTTACAAAACTTTAAGACTCTGGCCGCTAAATTTGATGGAACTCTTGCTATTTCCATAAGATAAGGACCCCTTAGTGACTGAGAAAGCACAACAATCTTCGCTACGCCGCGAAACATTCGCTAGGGGACATTCGTCTATACCAGTGCAGCTGGTGACTTGAGCTGTTCGGGGTTTACAGCAAAAACCCCGCGGTGGCAGCCGCGGGGCGTTGACACGCAGTCTTTCCGGCCGTTAGTCCAGGAAGAGCGATGTGTCTCGCAGGCGAGCCTACTCGTCCCTGCGGAGCGTGTCAATACTCTCTCGCGGATCGTTCTGTTTCCAGCTGACTCGATCCTTACCGAAAGGCAGATGACACGCATGAAAACCAATTCTTTCGTCCGCAGTTTCGCCTTGCTGGCCTCTCTCGCACTAACTGTGCCCGCGTTCGCCAAGCCCTTTACCAAGACTATCAACCTCGCGCAAAACGCCAAGGTTGGAAAAGCCGATCTGAAAGCCGGCGAGTACCGCCTGATGATCGACGGCAGCAAAGCCACCGTCCAGAAGGGCAAAGACGTCGTCGCCGAATCCGACGGCCGCTGGGAAGATCGCAGCAACAAAGCGGCATACGACTCCGTGCTCTTGAGCGAAAATGGCCAGGTTAAGGAAGTTCGCTTCGCCGGCCAGACCCGCGTGTTTGTTTTCAACGAGTAGGCGAGGAGTCTCCGTGGCTCCTTCGGAAGGGACGAGAGGGAGGCTCCGCGTTGCGGCTGCCTCCCTGCTTGTCCAAGCAGTTGCAGTTTGTTGCGGCGGCACTGTCCGCCGGAATACCGCTAGCACACACTTTTCTACGTCCTAACGAATCCACATACAATCGCCATAGCTATAGAAGCGATAGCCCGCGGCAACCGCGTGACGATACGCCGCCAGCACGGGATCGCGCCCCGCGAAGGCGCAAACCAACGCGAGCAACGTCGACTTTGGAAGATGGAAGTTTGTCAGTAGCGCGTCCACCACGCGAAATGGAAATCCTGGTGTGATGAACACGCGAGCGTCTGCTCTGCCCGCAAGGACAAAATCGCCTGGACCGGCTTCAGCGGCACGCAGTGCGCTGTCCTCAAGTGCACGGACGGCAGTCGTGCCGATAGCCACGATGGGCCTGCCGGCCGCTTTCGCTGCGCAAATGCGCTCTACAGTCTCGCGCGGGATTTCGTAAGACTCTGAGTGGATGGGGTGTTCCTCGAGCGTTTCGGTGTGTACCGGCTGGAAGGTGCCGAGGCCGACGTCCAGAGTCAGTTCGCAAATCTCCGCACCGCGGTCGCGAATCGCTTGAAAAATCTCCGGCGTGAAATGTAAACCGGCTGTCGGCGCAGCCACAGCTCCCGGCCGGGTGGCGAAGACCGTTTGATAACGCTCGCGATCGCTCGCCTCGTCAGCGCGATCGATGTACGGCGGCAGCGGAACGTGTCCCAGCTCTTCGAGATGGTCCGTGATACTGATCGCGTCGTGCGAGCAAAAGCGAATCGTCCGCTCGCCCAGCTCTCCGCGAGCAGCTACCTCGCCTTCCAGTTCACCTTCCCCGAATAACACGCGCTGGCCGATTTGCATTTTGCGGCCCGGACGAACCAGAGCTTCCCAGCTGTCGTCGCCGACTCGCCGCAAAAGAAAAACCTCGACGCGCCCTTTGGAAGTTTCGTTGTGACCTTCATTCGGAACCTCATCGGCTCGAGTTCCCAGCCGCTTGCCGAAGAGTCGTGCGGGAATCACGCGCGCGTTGTTGACGACAAGGAGTTCGTCGCCGCGCAGCAGACCGGGGAACTCCGTGAACCGCCCATCCTCAACAGCGCCAGTCACTCGGCAAAGCTGCAGAAGCCGCGAGTCTTGTCGATGGACCAGGGGCCGCTGCGCGATCTGTTCGCGAGGCAGATCGAATTCGAGCTCTTCCATGCGCATAGCCGCACAGTCTAGCAGTTCCACTCCCACAGGAACGCCGGGAACCAGTTAGCGGCGGAGGAGCACCAGGATTCGCTCGCCGCAGCAAATCGTGCGAGCATCTTGCGGGACCGTACAAAGCCCAAACGCATCGCGCGGCAAAATGTGGTAACACTGAGGTGCCCTCGAAGGGGGTTCCCTGGAATCCGATGAAGGTGTGAGGACGACATGCTGCAGTTTGAAAAAATGACCGTGAAAGCGCAGGAAGCCCTGCGTACCGCTCAGGATGTGGCCGCCCAGCACGAGAATCAGCAAATCGAGCCCGTGCACCTCCTTGCCGCCCTGGTGTCGCAGCCGGATGGCGTGGTCCCGCCGCTTCTCGCTCGTCTCGGCATCCGCAGCGAGGCCCTGCAGCAGGATATCGATCGTGAAATCGCCAAGCTTCCAAAAGTCTCGGGATTTGCGCAGCAGAATATGGGACGCCCGCTGAACGACTTACTCGACCGCGCGTTCCAGGAAGCCACCAAATTCAAGGACGAATACGTCTCCACGGAACACATGTTCCTGGCCATTGCCGCGCGCGATCGCGACTCTGCCGGCCAAATCTTGAAGCGCCAAGGCGCTTCCTACGAAGCGATCTTGCAAGCTCTCACCAGCGTGCGCGGCAGCCAGCGCGTCACTTCGCAGAATCCCGAAGCCACCTACGCTTCCCTCGAAAAGTATGCGCGAGACCTCACCGATCTTGCCCGGCGCTCCAAGCTCGATCCCGTGATCGGCCGCGATGAAGAGATTCGCCGTGTGATGCAGATTCTCGCGCGGCGCACCAAGAATAATCCCGTGTTGATCGGCGAACCCGGCGTCGGCAAGACCGCCATCGCCGAAGGACTCGCGCAACGCATCATTTCCGGCGACGTACCCGACGTGCTGAAAACAAAACGCCTCGTCGCCCTCGACCTCGCCGCGCTCGTTGCCGGTGCCAAGTATCGCGGAGAATTTGAAGACCGCCTCAAAGCCGTATTGAAAGAGATTACCGATGCGCAAGGGCAGATCATCCTGTTCATCGATGAACTGCACACCCTGGTCGGCGCCGGCGCAGCGGAAGGCGCGATGGATGCTTCCAACATGCTCAAGCCCGCGCTGGCACGCGGCGAGTTACGCGCTATCGGCGCCACCACGCTCAACGAATATAAGAAGTACATCGAGAAGGATCCCGCTCTCGAACGCCGCTTCCAACCAGTGTTGGTCAACGAGCCCACCGTCGAGGACACTATCGCGATTCTTCGCGGCCTCAAAGAGCGCTACGAAGTGCATCACGGTGTACGCATCAAGGATGCCGCGATTCTCGCCGCGGCCACCCTTTCGCACCGCTACATTTCCGACCGCTTTCTCCCGGACAAAGCCATCGACTTGATCGACGAATCCGCGGCCAGCTTGCGCATGCAAATCGACTCGCTCCCCGTCGAAATCGATACCATCGAGCGGCGCATTATGCAACTCGAAATCGAGCGCCAGGCCCTGCTCAAAGAAACCGACGCACACTCCAAAGAACGCCGCGAGCAAATCGAAAAGGAACTCGCCAAACTGAAAGAAGAATCAAGCGCCCAGAAAGCCCGCTGGCAGGCCGAGAAAGAAGCCATCGGCAAAATTCGCAAGCTCAAAGAGCAAATCGAGCAGCTTAAAGCAGAAGCGGAGCGCTTCGAGCGCTCGGGCGAACTCGCCAAAGTCGCGGAAATCCGCTACGGCAAGATCGCCGCGGCGGAACGCGATCTGCAAAAAGCGCAAGAAGCCTTTGCGGCCATGCAGAAGCAAGCGCCGATGCTCAAGGAAGAAGTCGATGAAGAAGACATCGCCAAGCTGGTGAGCAAGTGGACCGGTATTCCCGTGGGCCGCTTGCTGGAAGGCGAAGCCGCCAAGCTAGTGCATATGGAGGGTCGCTTGCGGCAACGCGTGGTCGGCCAGGAAGATGCTCTCAAACGTGTCTCCAACGCCGTGCGCCGCAGTCGCGCCGGACTCTCCGACGGCAAACGCCCAATCGGTTCTTTTATTTTCCTCGGACCAACCGGCGTCGGAAAAACCGAGCTGGCTCGCGCGCTCGCGGAGTTTCTCTTCGACGACGAAAAACTCATGATTCGCATCGACATGAGCGAGTACATGGAGAAGCACACCGTTTCGCGGCTGATCGGCGCGCCACCGGGTTATGTCGGCTACGAAGAAGGCGGCCAGCTCACCGAACAGGTCCGCCGTCATCCGTACTCGGTGGTCTTGTTTGATGAAATTGAAAAGGCCCATCCCGATGTCTTCAACGTGCTGCTGCAGATCCTTGAAGACGGACGCCTGACCGACGGCCAGGGCCGCACCGTGGACTTTCGCAACACCGTGCTCATTATGACCAGCAATGTCGGCTCCACGGCCATTTTCGAGCTCGCCGGCAAGGATCCGGAAAAAGCGCGCAAGGAAGCCATGGAAGCGCTGCGCCAGTCGTTCCGGCCGGAGTTCATCAACCGCATCGACGAAATCGTGATCTTCAATCCGCTCGGCAAAGAGCAGCTGATGAGCATCGTTGATCTCCTGCTGAAGAGCGTCGAGAATTTGCTGGCGGAGCGCAAGATCACCCTGACCCTTACTCCAGCCGCCAAGGAACTGGTCCTGCGCGAAGGCTTCGATCCTGCTTACGGCGCGAGGCCCCTGCGCCGGGCTATCCAACGATTGATCCAGGATCCCCTCGCGATGGAAATTCTGGAAGGCAAAGTATTGCCCGGCGACCATCTCATCGTCGATCGTGATGGTCAAAAAGAAGCGATGCGCTTCGAGCGCGCAAAAACAAAAGCACCCGCCGTCGCAGCGCGAATGTAATTGCACAGCGGCTTCGCGCGGCAGTTCCGGGGTCGGTGAAAGAGGAACGAAGATGAGAATTTTGCGAACGACATTTGTGCTGGTGGCTCTCACGCTTACGTTGATGCTGGTCGGCCAATATTTTGGCGGGCGCAACGGAATGACCATAGGGCTGGCCTTCGCGATTTGCACCAACGCGTTTGCCTATTTCTTCTCGGACAAGATCGCTCTATGGTCCAGCGGCGCTCGCCCGGTTACGCGGGAGGAAGTGCCGCGGCTCTACGCCGTCATGGAGCGCTTGGCAGCCAAGGCCAGTCTGCCCGCGCCCAAGTTGTACGTAGTTCCCGAAGCCGCTCCGAATGCCTTCGCGACCGGCAGAAGCCCGCGCCATGCCTCCGTTGCCGTCACCGAAGGCTTACTGCAGTTAATGAACGACGAAGAACTCGAGGGCGTGATCGCCCATGAGCTCTCCCACGTCCGCAACTACGACATCCTGATCAGTTCCATCGCCGCCACCATCGCTGGCGCCATTACTTGGATTGCGCACTGGGGACCCTGGCTCGGCTATGGAAGCCGTGATGATGACCGCGAGCGCGGCGGCGCCGGCGGAATCATGGCCTTGTTGCTCATGATTCTGGCGCCGCTCGCGGCTGTCCTTCTCCAATTCGCGCTCTCTCGCCAACGGGAATATTCCGCTGACGAAACCGGAGCCCGCATGGTCGGCAATCCCCATGGATTGATCCGGGCGCTCGAGAAGCTGGGAGCCTACAACAACCGCATCCCCACGACCGCTATCCCACCGGCAACCGCCGCTCTTTGCATCGTGAAGCCGCTTTTCGGAATGGGGGCTGTGTCATCCCTCTTCAGCACACACCCGCCGCTTGGAGATCGCATCGCCGCCCTGCGCCAAATGACCGGGACCCCACTCCGCTAGCAGCTATCGGGCAAGTGGGCCAATCCCATGCCCAGTCCCCTGCACAGTTCCGTCACCGAACATGTAATCTGTGCGCTTTCCGTCTATTCGGGGCTGTTGAACCTTTTAGCTAAACCCTTTTTCTTCAGGTAATTAGATATTGACGCACTTCCATGAACATTTGGTGAACGAAGTGCACTCGTATCCTGGGGTTCGGTTCAGCGTAAGGCGTCAGAGGGGATGGCTGTAAATGACCTGTCGGGACACTATCCATTTGATTTGTTGGTACTTAGAGGGGCGTCTCTCGAAACCTGTCGAGGGCGAGATTCAAACGCATCTCGGCGGTTGCGCCGATTGTCGGCTCGTTCTGGACGCCGCCATGAACACTCTGGATCGCTATTTTGGCCCTCCGCGCGAACTGGATTCCGGAGCCACCTCGCGGGCAGCTTAATTGACTGCCTCTAACCACAATCTTTACAATCAGTTGCAGGCACCTGGATTTTCTTCGTTGGTTTAGACTCGTTCTTCTGCTCGCGCCGCCCTAGGCTTGTCCACAAACCAGCAAAATTTACAAACCAGCCCCCAAGCACGTAAAATTTACTGCTGCTCGCCTAGGCACCGGGCTTGCTTCTAGACAGTCTACCCGTACGTAAACTCAAGTAAAATATGGAGTTAGGTACTCGAACCAGGCTTAAACCGGAGTTTGGTTTGGCAGATGCACTCTCCCTTCCCGCAGGGCGGAAGCGCTAAAGGAGAAATTGTACATGAGCGAATTTCAGGAACCCATCCACCACACCTCGACCGGAACCCCTCGCTGGGTCGGCTTGGCTGTTGGCATTCTGGGCTGCGTCTCGCTAATCGGCATTGGCTTGGGCTGGACCGCCATCAACCAGACGAAGAACGCAGAGCAGACCACGCAGGCTTCGCTGAAGCAGAGCAATGACGCTTTGAGCCAACGACTCGCCAAAACGGAAGAACAGAATCAACAGCTGCTAAGTGACGTGAAAGTGGTCACTGACAAGCTTAACGTCACGCAAG
The DNA here is from genome assembly GCA_035601655.1 of Candidatus Dormiibacterota bacterium. GTDB lineage: Bacteria > Acidobacteriota > Terriglobia > Acidiferrales > UBA7541 > Acidiferrum. The sequence goes on along the minus strand of DATNNV010000078.1, from coordinate 6,752 downwards.
ATCAGCTCATTTCTGCCCGCAAGCAGACCAAAAAGACAGCCGTGGCTTACGACCAGAAGTTGACCGGAGTTCAGAAGGATTTGACGGGACAAATCGCTACGAAAGCAAACATTGAAGACGTCAACAAGCTCAACGGCGACGTCACCGGCGTGAGGACCGACCTCGACGCCACCAAGAACGGCCTGGAGATGGCCCGCAGCGAAATGGGCACGCTCATCGCGCGCAACCACGATGAAATCGACCAGCTTCGCCGCATGGGCCAGCGCGACTACTTCGAGTTCACCGTGCAGCGCAAGGCCGGTGCTACCAAGGTCGGCACTATCCAGGTCGAGCTGAAAGACACCAATACCAAAAAGAACCAGTACACCATCAACGTTCTCGCCGATGACAAAAACTTCGAAAAGAAGAATCGTTCCGTCAACGAACCGATCTTCTTCTACACCGGCGGCACTCGCGCGGCTCTCGAACTCGTCGTCAACAAAGTAACCAAGGGCTCGGCTTCCGGCTACCTCAGCGTGCCGAAGGCAGCGGGCACCGCCAGCGCCAGCAACTCCGGCCAGTAAACGGCTTCTTTCCGAGCAAAGTCAACAGCTTTACTCCTTGAGAGCACAGCACCGGGGAGGATTCCAGAGAATCCTCCCTTTTGCTTTTAGCGTCGCCCTTCACGTTTGAGGCCCCGCCCTATTTCCGCTGCTGCCCTAATTCCGCTACGATGCTTCTCTGCCTATGAGTGCCACGCTGCTTCATGTCGCCCGTGCTTTTACTCCAACCGCCGAGGTCGCGGATGCCGGCATCTTGCTTCGCGATGGCGTCATCGCATCCATCGGGCCCCGCGAAGCAATGACGCTCCCTGCCGGAGCTCGAGAAATTTCTGCGCCCCGCCAAACCGCCATCCCCGGGTTTCTCGATGTACACATCCATGGCGCGGGCGGCCACGACGTCATGGAAGCCAGCCCCGAAGCCCTCACCGCGGTCACGAAAATGGCGGCTCGCCACGGCACCACCTCCATGGTCGCCACCACCGTCACCGCCAGTCCCGACGACACTCTGCGCAGCATCGCAGGCATCGCGAAATACATCTGCGTCCAGCACGAGAGCGGCGACGCGCGCGCGGAAATTCTCGGCCTCCACTTCGAAGGCCCGTTCATCAGTCCGCTGCGCCGCGGCGTCCATCCGCCGGAATGGATCAAGCTCCCCTCCGCGGACCTCCTCGAGAAATTTCTGCATGCCGCGGCCGGCCACGCGCAAATCCTGACCATCGCGCCCGAGCTCCTGGGAGCACCGCCGTGCATCGAAGCGGCTCGCAAAGCCGGCATGGTCGTCGCCATAGGCCACACCGATGCAACCTACGAACAAGCTCGCGCAGCAATCGCGCGCGGTGCGCACCACGCCGTGCATGTCTACAACGCCATGCGTCCCTTCTCTCATCGCGACAGCGGCGTCATCGGCGCCGTGCTCACCTCCCCGGAAATTTCCGCTGAGCTTATCGCCGACGGTGTCCACGTCGATGAAGCGGCGATGAAGCTGCTCTTACAAGCAAAAGGCGCCGGCGGCGTGATCCTCATCAGCGACGGCATTTCCGCCACCGGCATGCCCGATGGCAACTACATGCTGGGTCATTTGGAAGTTACGGTGAGTGGCGGCGTCTGCCGCAACTCCGAGGGCAAGCTCGCTGGCAGTACGCTCACGCTCGATCGCGCGCTGCGCAACATCGTGAATCTCGGCGCATCCCTGGCCGACGCCGTGCGCATGTTGACGCTGAATCCAGCGACTCTGCTGGGATTGGAATTCAAGAAAGGCGTCTTGCGCTCCGGCGCAGACGCCGACATCGTTCTGCTGGACGAAGCATTGCAAATCACATCCGTCTTCGCCCGCGGCGAAGCCGTAGCCTAACTCGCCATCGCCCACAGCAATCTCAGCGATTCAGCGGCACGCCCAGCTCTTCCGCAAGCTGCGCCGCATCAAACGGGCTGGACGCAAAATACCGATCGCCAACTTGGAACGTGGGGACTTTGCGCTTACCCTGGTTCGCCTTGATCACAATCGCCTCAGCAGACGCATCCTGCTCGATATCCACTTCGCGAAAAACAACGCCGCGTTCTTTCATGAACGCCTTCGCCCGCCGGCAGTCCGGGCACCAAACGGTCGTGTACATCGTGATTGGCTCGCTAGCCATACGCATTCATTGTATTGGATGCGCCGCCTAAGGCGACGCTTCAACGTGCGCGAGTAGCGTAAACGCCTACGCTTGCTGCACCGGCACGCCGCGATACTTGCGCGCCACCTGAACGCGGATCAGCGCCCGCTGCAAGGAAATCGTTACGCGATCCCAATCCAGGTTCGGATCGCCGGAAGAAACTCGCTCCTGCGCGCGCTTGAGCGCCCGCTCGGCGCGGGCCAGATCAATTTCGGCCGCCCGCTCCGCCGTTTCCGCCAGCACCGTAACGCGGTCCTGCAACACCTCGGCGAACCCGCGCATAATCGCCAGCACCGTCGGCTCCGCATTCCCCACGGGCTTATAACTCAGCTCCCCAATTCCCAGTTCCGTGATCAGCGGAGCATGGCCCGGCAACACGCCAAGATACCCATCCGCGCCCGGAAGCTGCACCTCCACCACGGTCTCGCGAAGCAGTTGCCGCTCCGGCGTGACCACGATGAGCTGGATGTTCTCAGGAAGCATTTCGCCTAGGCGCTCGCCTTCATCTTCTCTGCGTTCGCAATGGCCTCGTCAATCGTGCCGACCATGTAAAACGCCTGCTCCGGTAAATCGTCATACTTGCCTTCCACGATTTCCTTGAAGCTCCGCACCGTATCTTCAATCTTGACGTACTTGCCTTCTTTGCCGGTAAACTGCGCCGCCACGAACATCGGCTGCGAAAGAAACTTTTCGATCTTGCGCGCCCGCGCGACTGTCCGCTTATCCTCGTCCGAAAGCTCTTCGATACCCAGAATCGCGATGATGTCCTGCAAATCCTTGTAGCGCTGCAGAATCGATTTCACGGCGCGCGCCACGGCATAATGTTCCGCCCCCACAATCCGCGGATCCAGAATGCGCGAGTAGCTCGCCAGCGGATCGACCGCGGGATAAATTCCACGTTCCACGATCTGCCGGCTCAAGTTCGTCGTAGCGTCAAGATGCGTAAACGTCGCCGCCGGCGCAGGGTCCGTGTAATCGTCCGCCGGCACGTAAATCGCCTGCACCGAAGTAATCGATCCGCTCTTCGTCGAAGTGATGCGCTCCTGCAGCTCGCCGATTTCCGTGTTCAAAGTCGGTTGATAACCGACCGCGGAAGGCATACGTCCCAGCAACGCCGAAACTTCCGACCCCGCCTGCACAAAGCGGAAAATGTTGTCGATGAACAGCAAAACGTCCAGATGTTCCTGGTCGCGGAAGTACTCCGCCACCGTCAATCCCGTCAAACCCACGCGCAACCGCGCTCCGGGCGGCTCGGTCATCTGTCCGTAAATCAATGCCGCGCGCGACTTCTCCGAATTCCCCGGCACCACCACGCCGGACTCCTGAAACTCCAGCCACAAATCGTTTCCTTCGCGCGTCCGTTCGCCAACGCCCGCAAACACCGACACGCCGCCATGCTGCATCGCCACGTTGTGAATCAGTTCCTGAATCAACACCGTCTTACCGACGCCCGCGCCACCGAACAATCCAATCTTTCCGCCCTTCAAAAACGGCTGAATCAAATCCACAACCTTGATGCCCGTCTCGAACATTTCGAGCGTTGTGGATTGTTCCTCCAGCGAAGGCGCCGGCCGGTGAATCGAATAATTTGTCGGGCTGGTCAGCGGACCAAGCTGATCCACGGGCTTCCCCAGCACGCTCATCACCCGCCCCAGCGTCGCGCGTCCCACCGGAATCGTAATCGGCGCGCCCGTGTCCACCGCCTTCATCCCGCGCACCAACCCTTCGGTCGGCTCCATCGCCACCGTGCGCACTCGCCCCTCGCCCAGGTGCTGCTCCACTTCCACCGTCACATCAATCGGCTCCGGCGTATTGAATCCCTCGCCCGTAATGCGCACCGCGTTATAAATCGCCGGCAAATGCCCGGTCTCAAACTGAATATCCAGCACTGGCCCGATGATCTGGACCACATGTCCGACAGCTGCCGTCTGTTCCGCCATGCTATCTCCTAGGCGCCGTAATTCGCGCCGCTCACAATTTCGATAATCTCTTTCGTAATCGCCGCCTGCCGCACCTTGTTCATGTGCAGCGTCAGCGCCTCAATCACGTCCCCGGCGTTCTTCGTCGCCGAATCCATCGCCACCATGCGCGCCGCGTATTCCGCCGCGGAAGACTCCAGCATGCTGCGCAATAGTTGCGTCTCGATGTACCGCGGCAAAAGTTTCCCCAGCAATTGTGCTTCGGGTTGTTCGTAAATGTAGTCGATTGGCGTCTCGTCTGGTTTCTTCGCTTCGCGCGCGCCCACCTCGGAGCTTTTCGTGTCTTCGTCGCGAATCTCTTCCACCGGCAGCAATTTCTCCACCACCAAATTCGCCGTCATCACCGATTTGAATTCGCTGAACACGACATAAACCGCGTCGATCTCTTCCCTCGTGTACAGCTCCGTAACCAGCGCCGCGATATCCCGCGCCACGCCGAACTCCACTTTCGCCAGCACATTCACATGCTCCGCGGCAAACTGGAATCCCGCCTTCTTCAGCGAGTCCCGCCCTTTCTTCCCCACGGGAACCACCGTAATCTTCTTCCCGGTCTGTTTCCGCATGAACTCCGCGGCCTTCCGCAAGATGTTGCTGTTGAACGCCCCCGCCAGCCCGCGCTCGCCGCTCAATACAATCACCAAAACGTTCTGCTCCGGCCGTTTCGCCAGCAAAGCATGTTCCGGATCTTCAATCCGCGACATGATCGACCGCAGCAGCCGCGCCAGTTCCACCGCGTACGGCCGCGCCGCCAGCGCCGCTTCTTGCGCTCTTCGCAGTCGCGCCGCCGCAACGAACTTCATCGCACGCGTGATCTGCTGCGTGTTCTTCACCGAGCGAATCCGCCGCCGAAAATCGAGAAGTGTCGCCATCTTGAATCGCTATTCTTCCGCTCCCAATAATCTCTTAAACGACTGCCGCTACTTCGCGGGCGCCGCCACCGCAGGTTTCTCAGCCACAGCCTTCGCTTTTCCGCCCTTGGCTTCCTTCTCGTCCGCAGCCGGCGCCGCATCCTTAATCGTCGTCATAAACCGTTCTTTGAAAGCGTCCGCGGCTTTCTTGATTTCTGCTTTCATGCCATCGTCCAGCGCCTTTTTCTCGGCAATCGTTTTCAAAATCCCCGCGTTGCTGCTTTCCACAAACTGCAAAAACTCGCTCTCAAATCGCCGCACCTGATCCACCGGCACGTTGTCGATCGCACCGCTGGTCGCCACGAACAGGCTCACTACCTGCTTTTCCACGCTGAACGGCGCGTACTGATCCTGTTTCAGAATTTCCGTCAGCCGCTGGCCGCGCCCCAATTGCGCCTGCGTCGCTTTATCCAGCTGATCCGAACCGAACTGCGCGAACGCCGCCAGATCGCGGAACTGCGCCATGTCCAGCCGCAGCGACCCGGCCACCTGCCGCATCGCTTTAATCTGCGCGTTCCCGCCCACGCGGCTCACCGAGATGCCCACGTTGATCGCCGGCCGAATCCCGCTGTTGAACAAATCCGCTTCCAGGTAAATCTGCCCGTCGGTAATCGAAATCACGTTCGTCGGAATGTAGGCCGATACGTCGCCAGCCTGCGTCTCGATCACTGGCAGTGAAGTCAGCGAACCACCTCCCAGCTTGTCGTTCAATTTCGCCGCGCGTTCCAGCAAACGCGAGTGTAGATAAAACACGTCGCCCGGAAACGCTTCGCGTCCCGGTGGCCGCCGCAGCAGCAGCGAAATCTCGCGGTACGCCTGCGCATGCTTCGAAAGATCGTCGTAAAACGTAATCGCGTGGCGTTTCGAATCGCGGAAATACTCGCCCATCGCGCAAGCCGCATACGGCGCAATATATTGCAGCGAAGCCGGCTCCGCCGCCGAAGAAGCCACGATGATCGTGTACTCCATCGCGCCAGCGTCCGTCAGCACTTTCACCACCTGCGCAATCGTCGAGCGCTTCTGCCCGATTGCGCAGTAAATGCAAATAACGTCTCCGCCTTTTTGATTGATGATCGTATCCAGAATCACCGCGGTTTTGCCCGTCTGCCGGTCCCCGATAATCAATTCGCGCTGCCCGCGCCCGATCGGAATCATCGAATCGATGGCCTTGATTCCCGTTTGCAGCGGCTCGCGCACCGGTTGCCGGTCCAGCACGCCCGGCGCCAGCCGTTCCAGCGGATTCCGCTGCTTCGAAGCAATCGGCCCCTTGCCATCCACCGGCAATCCCAGCGGATTCAATACGCGCCCGATCAGCGCTTCTCCCACCGGCACGGACATAATCGTGTTCGTCCGCTTGACCGTGTCGCCTTCCTTCAGCTCCGCCGATTCGCCCAGCAACACCGCGCCGACTTCCTCTTCTTCCAGGTTCAGCGCGATGCCAAAAATGTCGTGCGGAAACGAAAGCATCTCGCCCGCCATCACCTTGGCCAGCCCGTGAATGCGCGCAATGCCGTCGCCCACGCTGATGATCGACCCCACTTCGTCGACCGACACCGTCTGCTCATAATTAGCAATCTGCTCGCGCAGTATTTTGCTGATTTCGTCTGCTTTAATATTCGCCATGCCCGCTCCGTCGCTTCCGATTTCTATTTAGGGGGTCGGAGCTTT
>DATNNV010000077.1:0-26858 GCA_035601655.1 Candidatus Dormiibacterota bacterium | reverse complement strand
CTCCCCGCCTCCATCTGTTTCAACGCCCCGATCATCTCCACTTCGCTATACTTCCTCTTCGCCATGCTCCCTCCTCCTCCTATCCCCCCAAAATGCCAAAATCATATATCCTCGTGCGCGGAAAATGGGGGGAAGGTCACTACGATGCCGCGGGCAATCTCATCCTTAACGCAGCCTGCGGCTCCGGTACGCCCACCTACAGCTACGATGCCGAAAACAACCTCACCAGTACCGCAGGTGTGACCTACGCCTATGACGGTGACGGCCGCCGCACATGGAAATCCGTACCGCGGACGGTTTGCTACTGTCCGCCCCCGCACGGCGGGCCTGCCTTTGCAGCGCTCCCGGGTGGATGCAACAGTCCGTGCTCGTCCGTAACATTCCAATCCCCTTACAAAGTGTACTGGTACGGCGCGACCGGCAACGCCTTGGATGAAACCGATGGCTCCGGGAGCACCAACAACGCTTCTTTCAGGGAGTTCGTCTTCTTTAACGGCCAGCGCATCGCGCGCCGCGACAACGCCAATAACGTTAGCTACTTCTTCTCTGACCACCTGGGCTCCGCACGCGTGATCACGGATCCCACCGGAGCCGTGGTCGAACGCTCGGACCTTTACCCGTTTGGCGTGGAACGGGTACCAACGTCCAACACCTACAAGTTCACCGGTTACGAACGCGATTCAGAATCGGGACTGGATAATGCTTCAGCGCGCTACTACAACAGCCTCCTCGGCCGCTTCATGACTCCGGATCCGATGCCGGGCTCAGTTGGCAATCCCCAATCCTGGAACCGCTACGCGTACGTCTATAACAACCCCATCAACGCCACTGATCCCGCCGGTTTGTGTTCCGAAGACGACGGCTGGTTCTGCGGAGATGCCTTCTTGTCCTTCACGTCTCTGGACCCCGGCGGAGCGATCACCGGTGCGGGTTCGTACCTCGGTTGGGGAGGCTTTGTGCTTAGCGATGGCTCCTACTTCCTTACTGGAGACATGTTCCCCGTGGGTTTCACCACGAGCGGACTCTTGCCCTTCGGTCCACAAGCGGGGGTCTGGCCAGCCCTTACTTTGGACAACCTACTAAACACACAGACCTTTACCTTCTCTGGAAATCTCTATCACACGCCGTCTGTGTCCGACCGCGGAATGGGAGATTGGGCGGCAGCTCTTCCCGTAGCCGCCCGCATCGCGGAACCCGGCGTCAATTACGCTGGCACCGTGCTCTCTTGGTTTTCCACGGTGGCGCTGGCGACGCCGATGGACGCCGTCCCCGCCACAACTTTGCCATCGGCCTTCACGAGATATACGGGAACGCCTTTTGCGATGGGATTGGATGCCTTCAACCTCCAGGGTTTTGCGGCCGCTCGCGGAGCTTCAACCGCCATGGGCGAGGCCAACATGGAGACTTTCGTTATGAGAAAGCTCGCCGACCCAGAAACCGCCATCCACTTCAACTTGGATGGCGTCGACGTTTGGAAGGGTGTTTCACGTGCCTCTACTGGCCTCCCGGGGAAGTTCGGCGCGACAGACTGGGAGCTCCTCCAAATCAAGCAGAACCCACAGTTTTGGAATAGAATCACATTCTGGAAGAACGGTCAGATAGTGCCCAATCCGTTTCAGTAGTTTGGGAAAGAAACCATGCAGGATTTCAGTCAGCGCAATTTTCAACTCTGGGAGTATAGAGTGAGCCATGGATCGCTGTTGATTCGCAGCCCAATGGGACCTGGTATTTCAGAAAATATCGACCTCGTTTGCAGAGGTGTTGAATACGTATCAGCTCCCCGCCACATACAGGGGCTCGACCTCACGGAAGCGACCCGAGAGGAGCTTGAGAACCTAAGCAGACTCCTGGGGAAGGTCGTTCCGTCTTCCCGGGTTCGGGTGATCGCGTCACAAGGTCGGAGATTTCCCATCGTTGCGGCGAGCTTTACGCTCTCCGAAAACGACGCTGACATCTTCGACAGCCCGTTCGAGTTCCACCGATCTCCTACGGGTGGTCCTGAGACACCTTGATATCTCTTCGCTCTTTTCCGCCTCCCCCCGTTCCTCTATCTCTCGGAAGACAAACCACTTACTAGATACCACTTGACAAATCCAAAAACTGTGCTATAATGGGTTATTATCGCGAGCAACGGATCTCCTCCCTGCGCGCCCTCTTTATGCCTCGCCGCACGGCTGTACTTCTAACTTCCCCACGCTCCATCTCTCGCTCGCCGCTCTTTTGCATCTTTTGCACTCCCCTGCAAAAGAGCAAGACGCATCTCCTTCCCCTTCAATCACTTCCCGCCTCTTTGCAAAAACCGCAGGTGTACCGTCACAAGCGTTTCCTGACTTCTCGCCAGGAGCCGCCCGCCCCCGTCCCATTTCGGGTCATTTTCTGCACTTCTCACCACCAGAGCGAAACGCATCCCCTTCCCTTTCCATCACTTCCGCATTCTTTTGCAGAAACACCGGGATGCCACTACCTTCCACTGTCAACTATGGACTGTCGACTGCCTTCCGCAACTCCTTTAGAATCCGCACTTACGCGAACCACGCCCCTAACCCCTTTAGAATCCGCACTTACAAAAAACGCTTCCTACAAGTCCTTTAGAATCCGCACTTACGAAAAAAACCAGGGGGTGGGGTGCATTATGTTTACTATCTCTCCGACCCTCATCTCACTCTCTCTTCTGCCGGAGCGCAAAGCCCGACGTCTCCGCTCCTCGACTCCCCTTACCTCTTTACCTCCTTACGTCATTGCGTCACCCCTTCCGCACTCATACACAAAAACACCGGGATGCCACCCGGCGCGTAACTCCCATTTTGGAACGTGCCCAAAAACCGCTCCCTTACTTCGGGCAAAACGCAGTCACGCCACCGCTAGCCTGACGTGTGCACTTTTGCACAGACAAATGTTTCTAAGCCTTCTAGGATTTCGGTTCTGTGCCGTGCAAGCGGGAGTTTTGTCGCAAATCGTCCAGCCGCTTCATTCTAGCCGCCTCGCTGAGGCGTCCAGGGAGCCACAGGAAACGCCATACTGCCTGAAAAAGACACATGGCGACGTTCCCAATGGCCGGTCTTGTGGCTGGACACGAGAAAACTGCTTCCCCCACCTACATGGAAGGGCACCGGAATTGCCTCGGAAAGATCAGCACAGCACCCGATGCGGCTTTCTGTTGTCGATAGAATGTTTTCACCCAGTCGAACGCGGTTAAAGTGAAAATCGAAAGGCGGAGTCAACTATGAAGAAATACAGCAAGCCAATGCTCAAGTGTTTGGGCCTCCTGCGGATGGTTACCAAGTTCAGTTTTTAGACAAACAGATAATCACCAAGTGAATGCAAGGAGCGTGAGTGTAGGAGTTCCGAACCGACTCCTTGCCTTCGTAAACGCGGTCGCAAGCTTCACGCACCGCTCCGCAAAACACGGACAAGGGCATCGCTACATCCGTTTGCATAGCTGTTATTCGCCAAAGTGCGAAGCCCGCACATGAGAATGGCGCGGCGATTGGGTGCTTTAAAATGAGTATGAACAAGATGACCAACTTTCACGGACGCCCCAGACGCCAGAAGCAGATCATTGTCCAGAAGGGCTCGCAGGATGTGCTGCTCTTCAACATGGATGACGGGAGCTACTACGCGCTGAATGAAGTAGGCAACAGAATTTGGGAACTGTGCGACGGAACGCATGGCATGGCGGAAATGGTTGGCATGCTCGCGAAGGAATATGACGCCCCCGCCGAAATGATCGAGACGGACATCTTGGAAGTGCTCGATGAGCTGCGAAGCAAGAATCTTATCGTCGAGTGCTCCGCAGATTGAATGGGTTTCGACGCCGGTGAGGCCCGTGATATTCATCGCCAGTCGAGGCCTGCAAGACAAATATGGGAACCCGATTCATCCCCAATGTAGTTCTCTTCTTTCGGGTATTGTTCGTTGCCGCTGCTGTTCCCTTCCTCCTGCGGCTAAAAATGTCGCGAGTGCAAGCTCTTCTGGAGCCGAGAATTTATTCGCCGGCGCGCCGCGATCGCGTTGAACTAATTACCAAATACGTGGAACTGGCCATCCGGAAGGGCCGCCCCGTGGTGCGCCCGGGATGTCTCACGCGCGGCGTAACGCGATACTACTTCTTCCGCCGGGACGGTATGGAGGTGTCCCTGTGTTTCGGCATGGGCAAGGTCAAGGAAGAGTTTGTAGGCCATTGCTGGCTGGTCAAAGACGAAGTGCCCTTTATGGAGACGCAAGATCCGCGACCTCTGTATGCAGAGATGTACCGCATTTCAGGCACCGACCAGCGGGGAGTGATGCCTTCTGCAAATACTGAACTGGAGCAATCAAGCTCGTGAGCAATAGCCAGAGCACGCGAACCTACGGGTTCCACGGCTCGCAGCTCAGGGTGTCGTCCTCGGCCGCGATCGCCACTTGCCTCGATGCTCGATTCCAAATGTTGCCCTCCAATGGCGAGTGCGCCCAGCCTATTTTTTTCGACTTCGAGTCCGTTCCGAATACCAAAGCGCACCGCTTCGGAAAACCGCCCGGGCGGGCCAAGCCTTTTTATGAACTCGAGGGCGGTGACGCCAGCTACTTCGAAGCCGAAGACCAACTCTACCTCTGTTACGAGGATCGCGTCCGGGTGCTGTGCATGCCCGGCTCCGGCTCCGCATTATTCTCCGTATGCGAGCCGGAAATCGACAACCTGTGGATCGCCTCCCATCTTCTGTTCACGATATGCCTGGTGGAAATATTGAAGCGGCGGGGGCTGTATAGCCTGCACGCCGGCGGTTTCAGCGCAAACGGCAAGTGTCTTCTGATTCCAGGCACCAGCGGGGCAGGCAAGTCCACTTTAACGGTCGCCTCGCTGAGAGCCAATTTTGACTACATGAGTGATGACATGGTCTTTCTAAGTTGCCGGACGGATGGCTTCCGGGTGCTGGCGTTTCCTGAGGAGGTTGATGTCAGTGACCAAACCGCCGGCTTCTTTCCGGAACTGAGTTTTTTGTTGCGCTCTCCCAAACGTCGCGGATGGCGGAAGCGGCAAATTCACCCGGTACAGGTCTATGGCGCCAGAGTGGCGCCGGAGGCGCGGCCAGCAGCCGTGGTGATTCCGCGTATTGCGCAGGCGGAACGCAGTGTGGTCACCAGGATGGAACCTGACGAAGCGTTGCTGGAGATGGTTCCCAACGTGTTGCTCACGGAGGCGAGCTCGTGTCGCGCTCACTTGGACGCCCTGAGTGAACTCGTCGCATCGACACCGTGCTACCGCCTTGAGACGGGACGTGACTTTGATCGGCTCTCGGTTCGATTTCGGGAGCTGCTGGAGTGTTAATCAAAAACCAAACCATCCCGGAACGGACTCGACATCTCCGAACCGCGGCGACTAGCGCGGAAGTGCAACTGCTTCTCTATTGCGCGCGCACTCGGATCAACGCAGAAATATCGCGGCGGATCAGAGAGGCCGCTCAGAAAGAAATCGATTGGGTCCAATTCATTCGGCTGGTGCTGCGTCACGACACGCTGCCGCTCACTTATCGCAACCTCCAGCGCATCTGTGCAGATATCGTGCCCGGCGGCGTGCTTGAGCCGCTACGAGCGCGGCACGAGGCGGAGGCTTCGGAGGCCCGGCTACTCGGCGAGGAATTGCTGGGCATACTGGACTGCCTCGACTCGCAGGGTATTCCGGCAGTGTCCTACAAGGGTCCTACGCTTGCCGTCATGCTCTATGGTGATTTGTCGCTCCGAGCGTTCGGCGATCTTGACATCTTGGTTCCTGAGCAGGATGCCTTGCGGGCACGGCGTCTCCTTATGGACCGGGGCTACGCGCCTGAGAGGGTGGAAACTACCGACTTGCACCAATTCTTGCGCGAGAATCACGAGCTGCTGCTTTATCGCGCCGATGGAAAGGTGCGTTTGGATCTGCACTGGCGATGTATTAGCAGAGTAGCCGGTCTTGTGGGGGATCCTGAGAGGTTCCTTCAGCACTTAGAGACGGTCTCGGTTGCGGGAGAACAAGTACGAACTCTGCGCCTGGAAACTCACCTACTGGTTCTCTCCGTGCACGCAGCTAAGCACCAGTGGGTACAATTGAAGTTGCTCTGCGACATCGCCGAGATTCTGGCGATTCCTGATCTAGACTGGGACTACGTGCTGCAGGAAGCGGACGACCTCGGCCTTAAGCGGGTCCTGGGCACTGGCATTCTCTTAGCGCAAGATTTGCTTGCCGCGGACGTGCCCCCGAAACTGGCGCGGGATCTGAAAATCGATCGCGCTGCGAAAGCCTTGGCTGCCCGCGCCGGTACCCGCTTTCTCGAAGAACCCGATGAACGCTGGGGGTTGCAGGGCGGCATTATTTCTCAACTCCAGATTCGTGAACGCTTTCGAGACCGCGCGAAAATCTTCCTGCGCTATTTGTGGCATAAACTTAAACCCACCGAACGGGACCGCTGGTTTCTGCCATTGCCGCGCGCTCTCTCCGTCGCGTATTACGTCGTTCGGCCGCTTCGCCTGGCCCTGGAGAGAATGCGCAGGACCGACCAGCTTCATTAATTGCAGTTGGAGGCCAGGGTGGTCATTGCCACGCTCCGGAGCGCGTTAACAAACCGGCGACGAAAAGAAAACCGGGTTCGGTCCACCCAGGCTAGCCTGGACAAAGTGAAGTGCGAACCCGGCAGTACGTTTATTTTCCGTCGGAGATGCTCAGATCGACCGAGCTTCCTCTGTCGCCGAATGCGGCAATCGTCACCTTGTTGGTTCCATGGAACAAGGCAGATGAGATATCGATCTTTTTGGTTTTTCCATCCAAAAGCTCCGTTCTAAACTGCGTCCCGTTGACGGTAATGAGCAGCGATTCCACCCCGGGGGTAGCGTTCTGAAGGAATACGATCCCTTCGGCACGGGCGATGCCGTTGAAGTGCGCAACGACCCAATGATCGAAGTCGAATTTTTCCGCATGCTGGAGCTTCGAATGGAAGCGCAGCGCGGGAATGGTAATGGTTGCAAAGACGGGATCAAATACCGTTGTTTTACCGCATAGATCGGTAACCGTCAGTTCCACCACGGCCGATGCCGACGCATTGATCTTCGTGGCGATGACTCCCAAGGCCAGGGTCGATCCATGATCGAACGCTGGGATGGCGACGGTAGCATTCGTGGTCGGAGGAGCGTTAGTGACCACCGAGAACAATCCACCTGCAGCTTCCACCGAGAAGACCACCTGTTTAGGAGGACCCGCTACCACAGCCACTACGTTGACCGTAGGGGCTGCCGCCGTGGCACAAAATGATCCTGTAGGGGCACCCGAACAGGTCACAAATGTTGTGTTCGAGACCACCGTCCCTCCGTCTATGGTGGCCACAACGGAATCTCCTGCCGTTGAGGTTAAGGAGAAGGGCGCCGCAAACGTGAAGGATGCTACACCGGAGGCATTCGTGGTAGCCATCCCGGTCTTGCCAGCGTCTGGACCCGCGGTGATCTTGAAAGTGACCACGGTACCTGCGACGGGGATCCCGTTCGACAAGACCACTGCGGTTTTGGTGATGGTTGAGCCTGCTGCGCCGCAAATGATCGAGGAGGTTACCGGGGAGAGCGCGATGGTTGGCACGCTAGAGGACGCCGAGCATGCGTTGACTATAGTCTCCTTGCCGCTGATAGTGACCGATCCGTTTCTCGCCAGAGCGCGACCCGTCAGCGTGCCGCCATCCAGGGTGATGCTCGTCAACGCCAGAATATTGCCGGCAAAGTGGTTGCCCGTCTGTATGGTCGCGGAGCTGCCAACCTGCCAGAACACGTTGCAGGGCGACGCGCCGCCGGCAAAGGCTACGGTGGCGCCGGTGGCGGTCGTCAGCGTGCTGCCGATCTGGAAGATCCAAACGTCGCTGGAGCTGCCTGTGAGCGTCAGAGTGCCACTCAGCGTCGCCGCTGAGGAATAGCAGTAAACTCCGGGGCCCAGATTCGGGTTGGTCGCCCCGCCCAACGCGCCAGTGAGTGACTTACACGATCTGCCGGCCGCGTCCAGGTACGCAGCGGTTAGGTCCGTCTGCGCCTTGGTCAAAACGGCGTTCGCGGCGGTGAACAAAGTGCCGGTGACCTGCGCTGCCAAGAGTCCCGTGACCGCTGGTGTAGGCGAGCTTCCTACGTTGCCAACAATCGTGGTCCCTGCATCAGCGCTGGTGACTCCCGCTCCGGCCAGCACGCCAAAGTTGCCCGCAGTTTGCAGGTTCGGTGCTTGGGCAAGAGCATTCATTGCCGAAAACAGGAAAAGCAATAAACAAGTGACTGGGATTTTCATTTGTCTCTTTCCAGAAGTTCTCGCAGGACGTTTCTAAGTGCGGGAGTTCTTGATGACCGTAGTTTGCGCGCTCAAAGAGGCAAGGTCTGTTCCATACAGCACAACTACAAAACCAATAACGAGCAGCGGAAAAATACCATGACGTCAACTTCTCTTTGTGTTTTCTGGAGGATTCCTGGCGGGAAACCGGGGGCAGGAAATGGTGAAGAAGTTAATATTCGAAGTGCAAGCGATGGGCACGCGCAGGGGCCAGGGCCCTGAAACCTTCACCTCCTGTTTGATTGGCCTGCTTACTTCCGCACTCGCTATTCCAGCCGCCGTCCGCTTCCCGTACAATCTTTGTGTCGGACATTTCAGCCCTGGACGGCACACCCAGTGATCCATCGTCACGTCTTTCACAACGAGCAGCTTCTCCCTGTCGAAAAGGTTCGCCTTTCGCCCGGACAAGCCGGCCTGATCAGCGGCTGGGGACTTTTCACCACCCTGCGCATCGCCCGCGGCGAAGCCTTCGCCTACGAACGCCACTGGCGCCGCCTCGAAAAAGACGCCGCCACCATCCGCCTGCCGATGCCGTACACCGCGGCAAAAGTTCGCGTCAATCTCCACGAAGTCATTCGCACCAACGAAGTCACGCAAGGCTGCGCCCGCATCTATCTGGTCTACAACACCTACGGTTTCTGGCACAGCGACGAGCCCGTGCCGCAAGTCGACCTGATCATCTACTCGGCGTCCCTCCCCGAATACCGCGAACCGGTCCGCCTGGGCCTCCGCGAACAAGGACGCCACGCCGCCTCCCCCCTATCCGGTGTCAAATCCATCTCCTGGCTGCAAAACGTATGGGCCGTAGCGGAAGCGCAAAAAGCAGGTTTCGACGAAGTCGTCCTGCTCAATGAACGCGGCGAAGTCGCCGAATGCACTGCCGCGAATATTTTCGCCGTGAAAAACAGCAAAGTGCTCACGCCGCCGATCAGCTCCGGCTGTCTCGAAGGGGTCACCCGGGGCATTTTGTTTGAAATCGCGCCGGAAGCGGGCGTCTCCATCGCGGAACAGACCCTCCGCCCCGAAGACCTGTACTCCGCCGACGAAGTCTTCATCTCATCGACAAATCGCAATCTGATCAGCGTCGGCGAAATCGCCGGCCACCAAATTCCCGTAGGGCCCGTGGCCAAGCAGCTCGACAATCTCTTCGAAGCCTACATCGACGAGTACGTCACGCGGCGCCACGCCGCCGCCCGCTAAGTTCGCAGCGCAAAAAGCAAATTCGCGACGGTACGAAAAAGAGCGTCCGCGCAAAGCCAAAACAAAAAGAGCCACGCGCAAACAAACGCAGCGGCTACGGGTTGTAGCGGGCGAGCCAGTTTTGGATTTCGAGGAAGACGTCGCGGCGCTGCTCGGCCAGGCGGGGGAAATGCGGAGAGCCGGGATAGGTGACCATGCGCACAGTTTTTCCGCGCTCCGCCAGCAACACGAAAAATTCGCGGCCTTGAAATGTGGGCACGCGAAGGTCCGCTTCGCCGTGGAGAATCAGCAGCGGCGTGGTGACCTTATCCACGTACATGACCGCGGAGAATTGCAGAAACGGCGCGGGATCTTTTTCCTGCAAGCGCATATCGTAGTCGACTTGCGCGATGTCGCTGGTGGGAATGAAGCTGAGCCAGTCGGTGATGCCTGCGCCTTCAATCGCGGCTTTGTAGCGATGCGTTTGCGTGACCGTCCAGGAAGTCATGAAGCCGCCGGCGCTCCAGCCGAAAATAGCCAGGCGATTGGGATCGGCCCAGCCTTGCGCGATGGCAAAATCGGTGGCGCTGTCGACATCGGCGTAAGCGCGATCGCCAAAGTGCTGGTAAATGGCTTCGAGAAAATCCGAGCCGTAGCCAGTGGAGCCGCGATATTGCGGCTGCAGCACGATGTAGCCGAGTCCGGCAGTTAATCGCGCGAAGGCGTCGAAGTCGAGCGTGTCGTTAGCTTCCGGGCCGCCGTGGGGAAGAACCAGGAACGGATATTTCTTGGCGGAATCGTAGTTGGCGGGAAGAGTAAGGATGCCTTCGAGCTTGGTGCCGTCTTTGGCGGTCCACTTGACGATGCGGACGTCGCCAAGGCTGATGCCGGCGAGGGTGTCTTCTCCTTCGTGAGTGACGCGCTTGAGTTCGCCTTGCTGCATGACGGCAACGTTCGACGCGTGGCTCGGATCGCCAACGGTGAAAGCGCAAACGGCAGGCGAAGAGGCGAACGACGAGAGCGACGGAACGCCGTAGACGATGCCTGCAGGCCAGCGATAGGCGGGATCGAGTTTGCCGTCGCGATAGGCGTAAATTTCGATGATGGTGCCCTTGTGCATCTCGACCCAGACGGTGCCGCGGGGATCGTTGGCGACGCTGGTGATGGAGCCTGCGAGTTTCGGAGTGCGATCCACGGGCGTGCCGCCTGCTGCAGGCACGGTCCACAAGTGATCGGGAGTCAAAACAGTGGTAGTGGTGCTGGCGAAGGCCAGAGTCTTGCCGCCATCGGTCCAGGCGATGCCCGCGGTGGAATTGGCGATTTCGGTTACGCGGCGCGCGCCGCCCGGCCCGCACACATTGATGGTCGTGCGAAAGTCGTGATTACCGATCTTCGGCGATTGCGTGACGACGGCGAGCTGGGAACCGTCGGGTGACCACGCGATGTCGGTAATGGACTTCAGCTCAGGGCACCACCAGGCGCCATCGCCGCCATTCACGCCCACCGCGTAAATGCTCGATACATCGTTTTCGATGACGTGGTGGACTTCGGCGAGCGGATCCTTGGCGGCGGGATCGGCGAGCACTGCGAAGCGCGCTCCATCGGGAGAGATGCTGGCGGCTCGGATACCATTGGGAAGTGCGAGAATTTGCGTGGGCCTGCCGGAGGAGAGCGGAACAACGGCCAACTGGCCTTTTTTCTCGACTTCGTAGACGCCAAAGAGAGCGGCGCCGTCTTTGGTGAATCCGGAGGGCTCGAAATTCTCGGGAAGGTCAAGCTTGCGGCCGTTTTCACCGGACACATCGACCACGCGAAATTCATTTTTGGCCGGGCCTTTGTCGCCGTCAAAGGTGACGTTATACAGGATCGATTTGCCGTCGGGGGAGACAGAGATAGCTCGCGCACGGTGGAGGGCGGACCAGTCGGCCACACCGAACGGGTGCTTATCCGACGGCGGCGCCGGAGAAGCGGCTGCGGCAAAACCCAGGACGGCAGCTAGAATCGACAGGCGGGCGAGCCGCGTGGGAACAAAAGAAACGTTCATACGTACCTCATCTTGAAGGACATACGCTCAAAGCCGGCAGACACGCTACCACAGAATGAGACGCCAAAGACTCCGGCCCGTCGTCAAAGAATTTTGCGGGGAAAATGGGGCAACCAAGCGACATAATGCGAAGTTCTAACGGTAGCGTCTGATCCCTGAGCGAGACATGGCAGGAGGCCGTATGCGCAGCGAAGCAGGCGTCAAGGAAAACCGCGGCGGATGGAACACGCGCGCACACGGCGTTTGGCTGGACGTGCGGCTTGCGGGGCGAACGTTGTGGAAGAGCCGGGGGTTTGCGGCGGTGGCGATGGTCACGCTGGCGCTGGGCATCGGCGCTTCGACGGCCATTTTCAGCGTGATTGACAACGTGCTGCTGGAGCCGTTTCCCTACCGCGACGCCAAACGCTACGTGGCTCTGGAGATTCACGATACGGATCAGGCTGGGCCGGGATACCGCGGCGGATTCAAGGGACCGGAACTGCTCGACTACATGGAACAGAATCATGCTTTCGACCGGGTGATCGCCAACAACGATCTGGACGTGCTATACACGGCCGGGCCGGGCACGGAGCGCTATCACGGAGTCTTCGTAACGTCGGGCACGTTTGAGTTTTTTGGTATGGAGCCGCTGGTGGGGCGCGCGCTGGAGCCTGCGGACTACGAGCCGGGATCGGCGCCAACATTTGTGCTGCGCTACAAAGTGTGGAAAGCGCACTTCAGCGGCGATCCAGGTATCGTTGGCAGAACATTCGTTCTGAATGGCACCGCGCGAACACTGGTGGGCATCATGCCGCCGCGGTTTGCCTGGGGCGACGGGGACGTCTGGATACCGAGCAAGCCGAGTCGAGCTCCGCAAGCTGCGGACGCACGCGGCGAGTATTGGTACATGATGGGCCACCTGAAGCCGGGCGTCACCATGCAACAAGCGGAGTCCGATTTCGCGGTACTGGCACAGAATCTCGCCAAGGTTTATCCGGACGACTATCCGAAACATTTCAAGGTAAAGCTGGAGACGTTGGCAGACCAGGTGGTAGGACAATTTAGCGCGACGCTGTTTATCGTGATGGCGGCGGTGGGATTGCTGCTGCTGATTGGCTGCGGCAACGTGGCAAACCTTTTGCTGGCGCGCGCGACCTCGCGGCAAAAGGAGTTCGGCATCCGCGCGGCACTGGGAGCGAGCCGCTGGCGGCTGGCGCGGCAATTGCTGGTGGAAAGCCTTGCGTTGGCGCTCGGAGGCGCCGCGTTGGGCACTTTGCTGGCGTGGAGCTTGTTGAAAGCGTTGGTGGCGGTCACACCGCCGGAGATCATCCCGTCCGAAGCGGTGATCCGCATGAACGGCGCGGTGCTGCTCTTCACGCTGGGCGTTGCGGCTGCAACAGCACTGATTTTTGGCCTGGCACCGGCGCTGCAGGCCACGCGCCGCGATCTGAACGACTCGCTGCGGGACAGCGGCAAGGGCACCAGTGGCGGCGGCCGCGGAAGCAACCGGCTGCGCAACGCCGTGGTGGTGGGCGAAGTCGCGCTGTCGCTGACACTGCTGATTGCCGCGGGATTGCTGATGCGCAGCTTCATTGCTTTGCACCAAGTGCATTTAGGGCTCAGGCCGGACCACGTGCTGGTGGCCCGGTTGCCGCTGCCTCCAGACCGGTACAAAACCTCGGCGCAGATGACCGCGTTCTTCCGGCCGTTGCTGGCGCGGCTGAAAGCGCTGCCGGGAGTGGTGGAAGCCACGGAAACGAGTACGCTTCCACCTTACGGAGGAATCGAGAGCGAAATCGAAATTCCCGGGAAGACGCACTCAGAAACCTGGATGGGGCTCTTCCAGCTTTGCAGCGAAGGATATTTTGAGGTTTTGCGCATCGACTTTTTGCAAGGACGGCCTTTCACCGAGGCGGAAGTGAACGGGGCGCGAAAGCTGGCGGTGATCAACGAGACGTTTCAGAGGAAATACTTCGGCGCGGAGAATCCCATTGGGCAGCGGGTGCGCTTGAAAGCACTGGAGAAATTTGCAGACCCGGTACCGGATGCCTGGTTCGAGGTGATCGGCGTGGTCGCCGACGTGAAAAACCAGGGACTGCAAGACAAAGTCTCTCCCGAAGTGTGGGTGCCGTACAACGTAACCGGCTCGGCGATGCGCGGCGTGCTGCTGCGCACGGCGGGCGATCCGCAATCGCTGATGAAAACGATGCAGCAGGAAATCTGGGACACCGACCGCGGCGTAGCGCTGGCGGAGAACGGCACGCTGGAAAACTTCATCAATTCTTTTTCATACGCGCAGCCGCGCTTTGGATTTCTGCTGATCACCGTGTTTGCCACGCTGGGATTGCTGCTGGTGAGCATCGGCGTGTACAGCGTAATCGCGTACACCACGGCACAGCGAACCCACGAGATTGGAATTCGCATGGCGCTGGGAGCGGCGGGCGCCGACGTGCAGAGGCTGGTGATTCGCACCGGGCTGAAGCTGGTGGTAGCGGGAATTGCCATCGGCCTGCTGGCGAGCGTGGCCATCTCGCGCGTGCTGGCCAGCGAGTTGACCGGAGTTTCTCCGCGCGATCCGCTGACCCTGACGCTGGTGCCGCTGCTTCTTCTGGCGATCGGCCTGGTGGCCTGCTGGATTCCGGCGCGGCGCGCGACGCGCGTGAGCCCGGTGGTCGCGCTTCGCTACGAATAAGCTGTTAGAACGCCTTGTCCAGGGCTAGCGGTGCTACAATCCAGCCTTCGGACACGGCATGACTGAGATCATCCCTGCAGCGGGCGAAGCAGTACTCGAAATCATCTCGCCGGATGGCGCGCGGCGCTACGCGCGCGTCTCGCAGACCCCTTTCCTGATCGGGCGCGGCGCGGAAACCGGCAATCACCTGCAACTTTCCGACCGGCGCATTTCGCGCACGTGCGCAGCGATCGTGATCGAAGCCAATAAATTTTACGTCGAGGATCGCGGGCAGCGGCGCGGCGTTTTTGTGAACAACGAAAAAGTGGAAAGCCGCGAGCTGCAGGACGGCGACACCATCACGTTCGGGCTGGACGATTCGTATGAAGTGGTATTCCGCTCTTCGACCGCCGGCGGTGATGAAATACCGCAGCTGTTGACGCGCTTCGAGCACATCACTAGCTCCGAGCCCATGGGCGGCGGACTGCGCAAACTGAACGAGCTGCTGGCCGCGATCACCACGCTGCATTCGCAACTTCCGCTCGAGTCGGTGCTCGGAGAAATGCTGACGTACGCCATTTCGGTTACCGACGCGGACCGCGGCGTCTTGCTGGAAGCGGATGCCGAAGGTGCGCTCAAGGTGCGGCTGGCGCGGCGCAGCGGCGGTTCGCGGCTGCCGCCGGACAGCCTGGCGCCCAGCCAAACGGCCATTCAACTTGCCATGCGGCAGCAATCGCCGGTGATCACGGAAGATCTGGCGCAGGCGGACATGGATTTGCAGGCGGCGCAAAGCATTGTGGCGCAGCGGCTGCGCGCGGTGGTGGTGATTCCGCTGTTTGCGGTGCACCGCGCGACGACGCAAGAATCCATGGCAGGCATAAAGCGCGGACTCCTGCTGGGCGTTTTGTATCTGGATTCGCGGCGGCCCGCGGCGTTTTCAAAGCTGGACCGGCAGATTCTGGATGCGCTGGCCATCGAAGCGGCCAACACGCTGGACAACGCGCGGCTGGTCGAACGCGAACGCGAGCGGCAGCGCCTGGAGCAGGAAATCAACATCGCGCGGGACATTCAGCAAGCGCTTTTGCCGCGCAACGTCCGCGAGTCTCCGTACATGGCGGTGAACGGCTGCAATTTCCCCAGCTTGTCGGTGGGCGGCGATTATTTTGACGTATTCCCGCTGAGCGACAATCGCACCGCGTTTCTGCTCGCGGATGTTTCCGGCAAGGGGCTGGGCGCCGCGCTGCTGACCACCATGCTGCAAGGATTGCTTTCCGCGATGACGCTGGGAACCGAACCAGGGCAGGTCTTCAATCATGTGAATCGCTTCCTTTGCGATCATCACGAAATCGGCCGCTACGCCACGATGTTCTTCGGCATTCTGGATAAGGACGGCAACTTGGACTTCATCAACGCGGGACATCCGTCCCCCTACTTGATCCGGCGCGGCGAGGCGCAGGACGCCTTTCGCGAAGGTTCGTATCCGGTGGGACTTGTTCCCGAAGCGGAGTACACCGCTTTGAAGCTGCGGCTCGAACCTGGCGATACGCTGGTGCTGTTCAGCGACGGCGTTACCGAAGCGATGGATCCGGACGAAGAACTTTACGGCATGACCCGGCTGCGCGACGTGCTCACCGGAATAACGGCGGACTGCCCGCTGGAAACGGTAAAGAAGGCGGTGCTGGAGTCGGTGGAGACTTTTACGCGCGGTGCGCGGCAAGCCGATGATTTGACCATGCTGATCGTGAGATACCGCGCGGCGGCGACGAATGCGCTGACGGATACGGATGTGCCTGCGTCGAGCAGTGCGTCGGCGTAGATGAACATTTCCCCAACCAAATATCTTCTGAGATGAAACGAGGATCCGTGATTACGAGAACGCGAGTTTTGTTGATGGTTGTGTGCGGGAGCGCCGCCGGGCTGCTCTCGCAGGGAGCGACCGCGCAGATGCCAACCGCGGTGTTGCTGGTGTTGAACAAGGACGACAATGCGCTGGCGATTGTGGACCCGGCGAATGGAAAAGTGGCCGGGCGCGTGCCGACCGGAGAAGGGCCGCACGAGATCGTGGCTTCGAGCGATGGAAAATTCGCGTTCGTGACCAACTACGGCGCGCACGAAGGGGGAACTACGCTTTCGATGATTGACCTTGCGGCGCAGAAGGAAACGCGGCGGGTGGCGTTAGGAGCGCTGCGGCGGCCACACGGCGCAATTTTTGCCGACGGCAAAGTGTACTTCACCGCTGAAGCGAACAAGCTGATCGCGCGCTACGATCCCGCGGCGGACCGCGTGGACTGGCTGATGGGCACCGGCCAGGAATACACGCACATGCTGGTGGCCAGCCAGGATCTGCGGCAAATTTTTACCGCGAACATCGGCTCGGACAGCGTGACCGCCATCGAGCGCACGTCCGACGGAAACGGCTGGAAGGAAACGCAGATCGCCGTAGGCAAGGGGCCCGAGGGTATCGATATCTCGCCGGACGGCAAAGAAGTCTGGGCGGCGAATTCGCAGAGTGGAACGATTTCGATTATTGACGCCGTGACGCACAAAGTCTTGCAGACACTGGACGTGAAGACCAAGCACTCCAACCGGCTGAAATTCACGCTTGACGGAAGGCTGGCGCTGCTGTCCGACGCGGAGAGCGACGATGTGGTGGTCGTCGAAGCGGCCTCGCGGAGAGAGATTAAGAGAATCAAAGTCGGCCGCGTGCCGCTGGGAATTCTGATGGAGCCCGGAGGCGCGCGAGCGTACGTGGCGGCGAGCCAGGATAACAGCATCGCGGTGATCGATCTGAAATCCCTCGAAGTGCTGAAGCACATCGCCACCGGCAATGATCCGGACGGCTTGGCCTGGGCGCCGCCGCGCTGACTTCAGGACGGCTCTGCTTCGTGCGACGTACTTGGTAAACGCGTGCCCGTTAGCGGCCGGCGGCTTGCTCGCCGCGCAGCACCAGGCACGTCGAATTGGACTTGGCGACCAGCTTTCCGTTTTCGTCGGTCACGTCGCACTCGACGTACCCGACCGTGCGGCCTCGTTGCACCACCCGGCCTTCGGCGCGAAGCAGCGCCTTCCATACCGGACGAAAGAAATTGATTTTGAGCTCGATGGTGGTGAAGGATTCGCCCGCGCCAAGCGTGCTGGCGAACGCAACGCCCATCGCCGCGTCTGCGATGTCGCACAGGATTCCCCCGTGCAGCGTGCCCATGGGATTGGTGTGCTGTGGGCCGGCCTGCAAGGTCACCACGGCGCGGCCGCCGCCCGCCTCCGGAACTTCAAAGCCGAGCAACTCGGCCACCGGCGGGCGCTTCTGCATCGATCGTTGGAGGAAAGTCTGTTCGCCGGGCGGAGTTGCGGATGGCTCAGTCATTCATCCTCCGAAATCTTTCGGGATGTTTTTCGCGGTTTTATTGGATGCTCCGAACGGGCCGAAGACTACAAAAAAAATGCCGGACTTCGCAAATTCTGCCAGCCGAATCACGGATGATTTAATGCGTCTTTGTCTTGACTTTCGATGGCGTGCACGATATTAAGTCTCTCTGCGCCGAGTTCTTTTGCGGTTTGGGGAATCGAGGGAAGCAATGCAAGCTACCCGTCGTGATTTTCTAAAGCTCACAACGATTGGCGGCGCCGCCGCGGCGGTATTTGGTTTCGATCTGCAGCCGGCATACGCGGAGTTGCGCCAGCTCAAGATCGCCCGCGCCAGCGAGACGCGTTCGACCTGCCCGTATTGCTCGGTGAGCTGCGGCGTCATCATCTATACCATCGGCGACCGCGCCAAAAACGTCACTCCGCAAGTGGTCCACGTCGAAGGTGACCCGGACCATCCCATCAATCGCGGCACGCTTTGCCCCAAGGGCGCGTCTCTCGAGCAGGACATCATGAACGAACGGCGGCTCCTCAAGCCGCAAGTCCGGCGGCCCGGCGGCACGGATTGGGAAGATATATCGTGGGACGATGCTTTGAACGAAATCGCCGCCAAGATCAAGAAAACCCGCGACGACAGCTTGATCGAGAAGGATGCTAAGGGCATTACTGTCAACCGCTGCGAATCCATCGCTTTTACCGGCGGCTGCACCGACACCAACGAATTCAATTACCTGGTCGTAAAGACGATGCGCGCCCTGGGGGTCGTGCATATCGAAAATCAGGCCCGGGTTTGACACGGCCCCACGGTCTCAAGTTTGGGACCAACGTTCGGACGCGGGGCGATGACCAATGGCTGGGTCGACATCAAGAACACCGACTTGATGCTGATTATGGGCGGCAATCCCGCCGAGAATCACCCCTGCGGCTTCAAGTGGGCCGTGGAAGCCAAGCGCACCCGCAATGCCAAGATGATCGTGGTCGATCCGCGGTTTACGCGCACTGCCGCGGTCGCTGACCTCTTCGCGCAAATCCGCGCCGGCTCCGATATCGCCTGTCTCGGCGGCATCATTCGCTACGCCATCGAGAACAATCGCATCGCCAAGGATTACCTGCTGAACTACACCAATGCCGGGTTCATCGTGAATCCCGCATTTAAGCTTCCTGAAAACGACGGCGTGTTTTCCGGTTTCGATGCTCAGAAGCAATCGTATGACCGCGCGACATGGAACTACACGGGTTCCGGTGGCGCCCCAAAGCAGAGCGCGGGAATGCAAACCGGCCAAGGCTCGGTGCCGACGTCGCTGCCCCCGCTGCCGGAGAAGGTTGATTTCGACCCGACGCTGCAGAATCCCAACTGTGTGTTCCAGCTTCTGCGCAAGCACTACTCGACCTACACGCCAGAAATGGTCGAGCGCGTCACCGGCATCCCCAAAGATCAGTTCCTGAAGATTGCGGACCTTTTCACCTCCATCCGCAAGGACGGCGACACCAAGAAAGTCGCCACCATCATCTACGCTGTCGGCTGGACTCAGCATTCCTTCGGCACGCAGATCATTCGCACCGCCGCCATGCTGCAACTGCTCATGGGCAACGTCGGCAGGGCCGGCGGCGGCGTCAACGCATTGCGCGGCCACTCGAATATTCAAGGCGCCACGGACATGGCCGGCGTCTTTGACAACTTGCCCGGCTATCTAAAGGTGCCGACTCCCGTTGACACCGACTTTGCGGCGTGGATGAAGCGCATCACTCCGACCGCTTCCAAGCCCGCGCAGTGGGATTCCTTCAACTATTACAGCAATACGCCCAAGTTTGCCGTTAGTTGGCTGAAAGCTATGTACGGCGATGCCGCCACCAAGCAGAACGGCTGGGCCTTCGACTATTTGCCGAAAGTCGACCGCAACTACTCCTGGATCACCCTCTGGGACAACATGTACAACGGCATCGTCAAAGGCATCTTCGCGTTCGGCATGAATGGCGTGGCTATCGGCCCGGACTCTCATAAAAACATCAATGCTTTAAAGAAGGCTGATTTCCTGGTAGTCGGCGAGATTTATCCCGATGAAACCAGCGAGTTCTGGAAGTCCCCGGGGATTACTCAGGACGAGATGAAAAAGATCCAGACCACCGTCTACCGCCTGCCGTGCGCCGGCTTTGCGGAAAAAGACGGCACGTTCACCAATTCCGCCCGCTGGCTGCAGTGGAAGAACGCCGCAGTGCCCATGCCCGGGGATTGCCGCCTCGACCAAGCCATCATCGCGCAGCTTTTCCTGAAAGTCCGCGACCTCTACAAGAAAGAGCCCGGCAAATTCCCGGATCCCATCCTCAAGCTGACTTGGGGCTACACCGTGCCCTCGAATCCCTCTCTTGCCGAAGTGCTCAAGGAAATCAACGGCAAGACCTTCGTGGACGCGGAAGATCCCGCCACCAAAGTGCAATTAAAAGCCGGGCAACAGTTGCCGGGCTTTGCGTGGCTCAAAGACGACGGCTCCACTGCCTGCGGCAACTGGATTTACTCCGGCTCCTTCACCGAAGCCGGAAATCTGACCGCGCGGCGCGATCCCTCGGACCCCTCCGGCCTGGGCATTCATCAGAACTGGGCGTGGTCCTGGCCCGCGAATCGCCGCGTGCTGTACAACCGCGCTTCTTGCGATCTCGAAGGCAAGCCGTGGGATCCATCGCGGCGGCAGGTCTGGTGGAACGAAGCGCAGCAGAAATGGGTCGGCAACGACGTTCCGGACTTCAAAGCAGATTCCAAGCCAGCGGACCACATGGGTCCGTTCATCATGAACCCGGAAGGTGTCGGCAGAATCTTTGGCCCGCTCGGCGCTTTCGCGGACGGGCCGTTCCCCACGTTCTACGAACCGATCGAAAGTCCGGTTGAGACCAACCTCCTGCATCCCGGGCAGTTGCACAATCCGGTGGTGAAGAAGTTCAAGACCCCGGACGATAAGTACGGCACGGCCAAGGATTTCAGCGTGATTTGCACCACTTATCGCCTCACCGAACACTATCACTATTGGACCAAGAACAACCCCATGAACGTGCAGCTCATTCCCGAGCCATTCATCGAAGTTTCCGCGGAGATGGCCAATGAAATGGGCATTCGCGGCGGCGAAACCCTCAAGGTGAGCAGCGCGCGCGGCGAATATATCGCCAAAGCGATGGTCACCAAACGCATCAAGGCCATGCAGATCGATGGGAAGAAGGTCTATCAGATCGGCATTCCCATTCATCAAGGCTACCGCGGCATTGCCGAAGACGAAGGCAAAAACGCCAGGACTCTGGTCAATCTTTTGTCGCCCACGGTCTTCGATCCCAATGCCTACACGCCCGAATTCAAGGGCTTCCTGGTCAAGGTCGAGAAGGTTTAGGGGAACGCCATGAGCCAGGCTACATTGCGGGTGCAGAAAATTTCCGGGCACGCCGGCAGCGTTCCGGGCGAAGGAACGCAGCGCGAATACACCGTCGCGAAACTCATCGACGTAACCACTTGCATTGGATGCAAAGCTTGCGAGGTTGCATGCGTCGAGTGGAACGACATGCCCTTCTCCAACACCACCTTCGACAATACGTATCAAACCATGCCGGAGACGCGGTGGAACTACTGGAATCTGATCCTCTTCAACGAGCACGAAAAAGACGATGGCTCGCTGATGTGGCTGATGCGCAAGAATCAGTGCATGCATTGCGCGGATCCCGGCTGCCTCGAAGCGTGCCCGTCCGACGGCGCCATCATCCAATACACCAACGGTATCGTGGATTTTCAGCAGGACAAGTGCATCGGCTGCGGCTACTGCATCACCGGCTGCCCATTCAACATTCCGAAATTCAACAAAGAAACCAAGCGCGTCTACAAATGCACCCTCTGCACCGACCGCGTGAGCGAAGGGCTGGAGCCGGCTTGCATTAAATCCTGCCCCACGGGCTGCCTGCACTTCGGCTCCAAGGAAGACATGCTGCAGATCGCGGATACCCGCGTGAAGCAGTTGAAAGAGCATTTCAATTATCCGCATGCGGGCGTGTACGATCCGCCGGGCGTCGGCGGCACCGGGGTGGTCTACGTGCTGCACGACATCACCAACCCGGAAATGTACGGCGGGCTGCCCAGCAATCCGAGCATTCCGTGGACCGTAAAGCTTTGGAAGCATCCGCTGAAGTGGCTGGGCAACGTGGCCATGCTGGGCGGGTTGATCGGGCTCTTTGTGCACTATCTGAAGGTTGGTCCCAAGGCCCACGACGATGATGATGGCCATGTCGAGCGCCAGGGAGGAGTGCGGCCGTGAGCCAGAACGAACAGCACGTACGCCCGGGCTATGTCTTGCGCTACGCCTTCCACGAGCGCTTGTGGCATTGGGTGGCGGGATTCTCCTATGTCTACTTGTTGCTGACCGGGCTGGCGTTCTGGTCGCCGTGGCTTTTCTGGCTGGCCATTCTGCTGGGCGGGGCGCCGGTTTCGCGCATGTTGCATCCGTGGATCGGGCTGATTTTTGCGGTGGGCGTGGCGCAGATGTACCGCATGTGGGCTTCGCAGATGCGCATCACGCAGGACGACAAGGATTGGTTCGGGGCGGTGCAGTATTACGTGCGCAATGAAGACGAGAAGATGCCGCCGGTGGGCCGCTACAATGGCGGGCAGAAATCGCTGTTCTGGGGCTTCTTTGTTTGCATGATCCTGCTGCTGCTCAGCGGGCTGGTGCTGTGGCTGCCGGAATATATTCCCTGGAGCTGGCGCTACCTGCGCTACATCGCGGTGCTCACGCACGCGTCGGCGGCGCTGTTGACCATCGGCTTGTTCATGATTCACGTGTACATGGGCGTGTTCGCGGAGCGCGGCGCGTTTGGCTCCGTGATTCGCGGCGAGGTGACTCTGGCTTTCGCGAAGCGCTTCCACCCGCGCTGGTATGAAGAAATCACCGGCCAGCGGTCTACGCCGCGGAAATGACTGCGCCTCCAGCATGACGGCGCACCGGAAATGGCGCTGCGTCCGCAATGACCACGCAAGGTAACACCCGCGCGCCGTACGAAGCGCGGATGCGCCGCGCGGAAAAACTCGCGGCTTCCCTTCCCTTCGCAGCGGAAATCCTGAAATTTTACCGGCACGTGGCGGCCCTCCAGGGAGATGTGTACGCCGAGTTGGCGAGCAGCGGCTCCCTAGCCGCCACCGGATTCAAGTCCCCGAGCGGCGGGACAGATCTGGTGGCGCGAGGGGAGCCGGACCTTACGCAGATTCTGCCGCACTACCGGGGATTTCTGGCGTTGGTGGAGGAGAATGGGCCGGGGAACCTGGTGGCGGCTTCGAAAGTGGTTGGCGGGCTGCCCGCCGAGTCGTGGATGGCGGCGCTCAGCGCTTACTGGAAGACGGCAGGAGTAAGCGATCAGGCGATTGGGGCCTTTGCGCAGTTTTTTGCGCGCGCGGTGATGCAGCCGTGCGCGGAGATCGCGGGAGAGAGGGTGGTGGCGCCGCCGCAGGTAGTTACGCGGAACACCTGCCCGCGGTGCGAGGGGCGGCCGCTGCTGGGCGTGCTGCGGGTCGAGGGTGACGGCGGCAAGCGCTTTCTGCTGTGTTCGTTTTGCCTGCAGGAGTGGGAGTTCCGGCGGATTCTGTGTCCGACGTGCGGAGAGACGGCGGAGCAGAAGCTGCCGGTATACGTGGCCGAACAGATGCCGCACGTCCGCGTGGAGGCGTGCGACACCTGCAAACTTTATTTGCGAACGATTGATTTGACCGAGGATGGCCACGCGGTGCCGATCGTGGACGACCTGGCGGCGCTGCCGCTGACGCTATGGGCGCAAGAGCACGGATATTCGCGCTTGCAGCCGAATCTTCTGGGAACGTAAGCACCTGGTCCGCGCAACAATCCCGGCGCAAATCTTGAAGCAATCCTAAGAGCAATCCTTCCGGGCCACCGTACCTTTTTCCGCAAGTGCCGCCGCGTGTTCTATTGTCAGCGGGCGGCGGGTGGGTTGGGATAGAGGAGTAGCGCTTTAACCCTACCCCACAGGTGCCCCATGAAACGAACTGCCTTGTACCTCGCTGCCGCCCTTGGCCTCTTTGCCCCGGCCGGCAAGGGGCAGAGCGTTGGCCGGGTGGAATGCCCGCGGTCGGATGGCTACGTGTACCTTTATAGTTCGATGACCACGTTGGAGGTTCGCAGCACGCTGCAATGTGGGGAGCAAGTGCAGATCACTGGGCGGTTCGACAAGTATTTCGGAGTACGCACGACTAAGGGAGATGTCGGCTTCGTACCGCTGGCGGCAGTTCTGCTGATCAAGGACGCGGACGGCCCGAGAGCGCCGCAAGCATCTGCGCCGCCGTCGCGGGAACGGATCATGTACGACCAGCCTGCGCCGGTGCCGCCCGCGCCCAAGGTGCAGGTTTCCCCTTCGGAGATTATTTTGCGCAGCGGAACGGTGGTTCATTTAAAGCTGGTGAAGGCACTGTCTTCGGCGAGCGCAAAGCTGAGCGACCACGTCGACCTGGAAGTTACGGAAGATGTGGTGGTCGACGGCCTTTCGGTGGTTGCGAAGGGCGCGCTGGCGATCGGCAGTGTTACCGACGTCGAGGCCAAGAAACGCATGGGCCACGGCGGCAAAGTCGGGGTAAGCCTGAATTCGGTGCGCCTGAGCAACGGCGAGAATGCCCCGGTGCGTGGTTACCAGGAGGCTAAAGCGGGCAATTCGACCACCGGCACGGTTCTGCCGATGGTCTCTGGCAAAGATGTGGGGTTTGCGACGGGCACAGATTTCACGGGCTGGATCGATGGCGATATGCATTTGAAGCGAGATGCCTTCCCCACTGTTAAGCCGGACGCCGCTGGCGCGGCCTCGGCGCAAACTGCATCCCCAGCGCACCCCTGATGCCAACTATGTAGAGGCCGTCCTTTTAGGGCGGCCGAGCAAGCCTACAGTAGCCGCGCTTTGCGCGCCTCGTCCTCGCGAATAGCGCTTCTCCGGATCAGCGCTTTCTTCTCTATTGCAAACGGCACTTTGCAAATGGGTGGGGTTCCGTGATAATCCAGCGGCGGAAAGAAGAGCCGCGATGACGAGAAGATTTTGGTTGAAATGGGGCGCCCGCCGCGTCGGGCTGCGCCCCTACTCGGAGACGGAGAGTGCGATGCGGAAATTGGCATGGATGGTGGCGGTGGCTGGGCTGTGTTTTGCAACGGGCGCGCGGGGGCAGGCGAGTGGTGCGGCCGGCGCTCCGAGCGCTGCGCTTACGGTGATTCGGGCCGGGACACTGATCGATGGAGTTAGCAACGCGCCGCGGAGCAATCAACTGATTTTTGTGCGCGGGGACAAAATCGAGAAGGTGGCGGACAGCGGTACGGCGATACCCGCGGACGCGAAGGTGATCGATTTGTCCGGGGCTACGGTGCTGCCCGGCATGATCGATTCGCATACACACATTTTTCTTTGGGGCGAGGATCCGAAGAAGGGCGGATACGACGTAAACATTTTGAAGGCGGGGATCGCGCTGCGGGCGGCGCGGGCAACGTACGCGGCGCGGCGGGCGCTGGAGCAGGGATTCACGACGCTGCGCGACGTGGAGACGGAAGGCGCGGGCTACGGCGACGTCGAGATCAAGCAGGCGATTGAGGAAGGGACGATTCCGGGGCCGCGGCTGTTTGTTTCCACGCGCGCGATCTCCTCGACCGGCGGATACAACTTGGAGGACTACGCTCCGGAACTGGACATGCCGACCGGCGCGCAGTTGATCGACGGCCCGGTGGAAGCGCGCAAAGCGGCGCGGCAGCAACTGAGCCACGGCGCGGACTGGCTCAAGGTGTACATGACGCACCGCTCGTGGGTGGACAAGCAGGGGAAGCTGGTGTCGCAGCCGACGCTGACGGTGGACGAACTGAAGGCGATCGTGGACGAAGCGCACGGGTGGGGGAAGAAAGTGGCGTGCCATGCGTACAATGGAATCGGATTGCAGCGCGCGCTGGACGGCGGATGCGATTCGATCGAACACGGGCTGGAGATGACGGACGCGCAGATCGCGCAAATGCAGCGGCAAGGGACGTGGTATTGCCCGACGCTGTGGCCGTATTACACGGACTGGGCGCCAGAAAATACTTTGGCAGGGCAGCGGGACCGCGCGCGGGCGAAGACGCATGAGACGACGTTTCGCAAAGCGATGGCGGCGCATTTGAAGATTGTGTTTGGCACGGATATCGGTGGAATTCCCTGGCAGGAGCCGATGGCGGAGGAATTCTCGCGCATGGTGGGACTGGGAATGGCGCCGATGGATGCGATTCAGGCGGCTACTTCGCGGGCGGCCGAGATGCTGGAGATGAAAGGCGAAATCGGCGTGGTGGCGGCGGGGGCGTTTGCGGATGTGGTGGCGGTGAGCGGGGATCCGCTGAAGAATGTTGAGGAGCTGAAGAAGGTGCGGTTTGTTATGCACAACGGAGATGTGTTCAAGAACGACTTGGCGAAATAACGCAACACGAGTGACGCGTTTGCGGCGTCCTTACGCTTCGACGCGGATGCCTTTCCAGAAGGCGATGCGGTCTTTGATTTCGGCGGCGGCGGGCTTGGGATCGGGGTAATACCACGCCGCGTTGTCGTTGCGCATGCCCGCGACTTCGACGTGGTAGTAGTGGGCGGTGCCTTTCCAGGGGCAGACGGAGGTGTGCGTGCTGGGCTTGAGGAATTCGGATTTTACCGCGGCAGGCGGGAAGTATTGATTGCCTTCGACCACCACGGTCGAATCGCTCTCCGCGATTAGCTTGCCGCTCCAGGTGGCTTTGGGCATTTTCGTTCTCTCTCCGGTGCATCGTTCTTTGAGATAATGCACCTGGTTCTATTGTACCTGCACAAGCAAGAAAGCGGCCCGCCTCCCGCTGAACGGGGGCAAGTAATAGGCGGACGCTACGAGGAATCTGCGGAGGAGGACAGGCATATGGCTGAACAGAGTTTCGAGAAGCACGCGAAGTGGGTTCCGGCGTTTCATTTTTTTGTGATGCCGGTGTTGTTGATCAACCTTGGAACAAATCTGTACTGGTGGGTGAAGCTGGGGTTCGGAACGGCTCAGGTGCTCCCCGTGCTTGTGTCAGTGGCGCTGCCACTTGGTCTTGTCTCGCTGCGGCAGATGGCGCTGAAGGTGCAGGACCGGGTGATCCGGCTGGAAGAGCGGCTGCGCTGCCAGAGGCTGCTGCCGGCGGATTTGCAGGCGCGCATCGGCGAATTCACGATCGACCAGGTGGTGGCGCTGCGCTTTGCGAGCGATGCGGAGCTGCCGGTGCTGGCGCGAAAAGTGCTGGACGAGAAATTGGTGCAGCGCAAAGCGATCAAACAACTGGTGAAGAACTGGCGGG
>DATNNV010000076.1:0-6012 GCA_035601655.1 Candidatus Dormiibacterota bacterium | reverse complement strand
CGGCTCGACCTGCCGCTCAATCTCCGAAATCTTTCCGGACCGTTTGGTCCGCTCCAAATCGTAGAAGTTCTGCAGGTTTAGCCAGAACTCCGCGTTGGTCTTGAAATAGCGCGCCAGCCGCAGCGCGGTCTCCGCAGTGATTCGTCGCCGCGCATGCACGATTTCTCCAATCCGCGTCGCCGGCACATGCAAATCCAGAGCCAGGCGATTCACAGACAGCCCTAGCGGCTTCATAAAATCCTCGCGCAGGATTTCCCCCGGGTGTACAGGCTCCATCAACCTTTCGGTTTTCGCCATTGGTCCTCGCCTCGCTCAGTGATAATCGACGATCTCCACTTCATAACAATGCCCGGCGCGCCACTCGAAGCAGGGTCAAGCGCCGATGGATTGGCGGAGGGCGGTGGCCAGGGATTGGCTGAAGCGTTGGACGTCGGCGGCGTGTTCGGCTTCGACCATTACGCGAGCTAGGGGTTCGGTGCCGGAGTAGCGGAGGACGACGCGGCCGTTATCGCCGAGGATGGATTGAGCTTCGGCCAGGGCGCGGGAGACTTCGGGGAGGGAGTCGAGCGGGGGCTTGGATTTGACCTTTACGTTGACGATGACCTGGGGGAAGTCCTTCAGGCCTTCGACTAGGGATTCGAGGCGGCCGCGGAGAGCGACCAGGGAGGCGATCTTTACGGCGGTGAGCAGGCCGTCGCCGGCGGGGCTATCGTCGAGGAAGATGATGTGGCCGGATTGTTCGCCGCCGAGGACGTTGCCGCTTTTGAGCATTTCTTCGAGGACGTAGCGGTCGCCGACAGCGGTGCGAGCGAGAGCGATGCTTTCGTTGGAAAGGATGCGTTCGAGGCCGAGATTGGACATGGAAGTGGCCACGACGCGGTTGCCTTTGAGCTGGCCTGCGGACTTGAGATGGCGGGCTACGGCGAGCAAGACGCCATCGCCATTGATGATTCTTCCTGAGCCACAGACGAAGAGAGCGCGGTCGGCATCGCCATCGAAAGCTACGCCGAGAGTGGCTTTTTCCGCGGCGACACGTTGCTGCAGACTTTCCAGGTGAAGCGAACCGCAGTGATCGTTGATGTTGCGGCCATCGGGTTGCACGCCGATGGCGACGACATCGGCACCGAGCGATTGAAACAGCGCCGGGCCGAGTTTATAAGCAGCGCCATTCGCGCAATCGAGAACGATGCGGAGGCCGGAAAGACTGGCGCCGGGAATGACGCGGTCGCGAAGAAAATCGAGATATTCGGCGTCGAGAGAATCGTCAGCGACGAGCGGAACGGATTCATGCGCGAGGGCGCCGGCGCGGGAAAGTTCCTGGGCGCGGTGGCGGAAAATCTCGCGTTCGATTTCTTCTTCGGCGGAATCGGGGAACTTCATCCCGGCGTGGGAGAAGAGCTTGACGCCATTGTCGTGATACGGATTGTGGGAAGCGGAAATGACCACGCCGGCGTGGAAATCGCTTTGCCGGACGAGGCAAGCGACGCCGGGAGTGGTGATAACGCCGGCGAAAGCGACGGTGGCGCGGGCTTTGCGGAGGCCGTCGGCCAGGATCGCGGCGATGTGCGGACCGGATTCGCGAGTGTCCATGCCGATGAGGACGTGCGCGCCGCCTTGTTCGCCGCCAAGATATTCGCCGAGGGCCAAGCCGGTGGCGTAGAGAGTGGCGTCGTCAAGCGGAGCGACGCCGGGGAGGCCGCGGATGCCGTCGGTTCCGAAGAGTTCTTTGGGCATGAGGAGAAAGGAATCCTTAAGTTTACGTTTAAGCGAAGAGCGGCCCGCCTCCCCGACACGACTCGGGGTAACCAGAAGGCGGTCCTACACCTCGAAAACGTGAATCGAAAATAGTCTAGCTTGGATTTCCCATTCCACAGGGCAGTTTTTTGTTGGGTGAGGCGAAGAGGCAAGGATGGAGATCGGAAGGAAAGAGCAGACTTGGAATTTGACGTGGTGCCGAGATGGGGCGCCCGCCGCGGCGGGCTGCGCCCCCACGAGTTGCTGCATTGTCGAAACAGGACAAGGGACTGCGGCGAAAAGATTGGCGTTAGTGTGCTAAGTTGTGGGAACGGAGTGGGACGTGTCTGCCACAGAAACTTCCGTTGTGAAGGTACGCGGATCGGCATTCAGCATGTGGATTATCGCGGGAGCGATCATCCTGCTGTTCTTGTATTACGCGCAAGGGGTGGTGATCACGCTGCTGCTGGCGATTTTGCTGGCGTATTTTCTGGATCCGGCGGTGGAGTTTATGGAGCGCGGGGGGCTGCCGAGAACCATCGGGGCGATGATCATGGTGCTGTTGCTGATCGCCGGCGTCATTGCGGTAGGGTATGGATTGTGGACGCGGACGGCGGACTTCGCGGAAAACTGGCCGAAATATTCGCAAGTGCTGCGCCAGGCAACGGGAGCGGTGGAAGGAAAGATTGCGGGAATTGAAGGGCAGGTATCGCAGATCTCTCCGACGCCGGGACCAGCGCCTGCACCGGCGCGCGCTGTTGAACCGGGCGTGGTGCGAAACTTGATTCTGAAGGGACTGGGTTCGCTGTACGCGCTGCTGCTGGAGGCCACGTTCGTACCGTTCCTGGTGTTCTTCATGCTGGCGGAGAAGCGCGAGGTGTGGCACGGAACGCTGCAACTTTTTCCGGCATCGCGGCGCACGGCGGTGAAGGAAACGCTGGAGGATCTGCGGGACGTGCTGCGGAGTTACCTGGCGGGGATGACGCTGGTGACTATGCTGGTGATGGCGGTGAGCAGCTTGTTTTTCTGGATAATCGGGCTGGATTATCCGATTTTGACGGGGATTGTGTCGGGATTGCTGAACATGGTGCCGTATATCGGAGCGGTGCTGGCGTGGTTTCCGGCGTTTTTGATCGCGCTGACGAAGTACAAGGCGGTAAGCGGATTCGTGCTGATCGCGGGAGTGCTGACGTCGATTCATATTCTGGCGCTGAACCTGATTGCGCCGCACGTGGTGGGGCGGCGGGTGCAGTTGAATGCGGTGGCGATTACGATTGCGCTGCTGTTCTGGGGCTGGGTGTGGGGCGGTATGGGATTGCTGCTGGCGATCCCGGTGACGGCGGCGCTGCGGGTGGTGTGCGACCATACGGAATCGCTGCGGCCGATGGGTCGGTGGTTGAGCGCGTAGGGTGGGGAGTGCAAGTACGCGCGGGCCGCTACAAGGCTCGGAAGGCCGCCCTAAAAGGACGGCCTCTACAGGAACCTCGTTGGTTGGCGGGCGGGCGCTGACGGCGACGGTGGGGTTGCGGGCGGAGCGACGGGCTGGGCGCCGAGAGATTTGAGGTAGGAGACGAGCTGCCAGCGTTGCGGCTCGGGAAGTTTCGACCACACCGGCATTCCCCGGCGAACTACACCGTTGGTTAAGATCCAGAAAATGGCGCCGGGCGCGGCACTTTGTATTTCTTCGGCTCGCAAATTGGGGCCCTTCTTGCCGCCTTCGGCGGAGTCGCCGTGGCATTCGGAGCAATGTTGTTCGAAGAGAATACGGCCGGCGGCGACGGCTTGCGAGTCGGTTTCGAGGGGATTGCGTTTGGCGCGGGCTTTTTCGGGAGCTTTGGCAATCTCGGCGTAGAGGGATTCCTTTTGCTTCGGCTTAGGAGCATCGGCGGGATTTTGCACGAGGCCTTGCGAAACGATTAGTAAAACAGCGGGCAACGCTAGCGCGGCGACGCAGGCCTTCATTGGGTGCTCCCGAAAAGCTTGGCGAGCATCGAGCCGAAGCCGGAGATTTCCCGCGCGATACCCCAGCGCATGAGGAATCGGTGGCTGTTATCGTTCAGACCGAAACCGGGAGAGACGCGGAGAGTCCAGCCGTAGGGCAGGTTCCAGGCGAGAACCGGGGCCAGGTAATGGGCAGTGTCGCGCACGCCGAAATGGTAGCGGTCGCCGAGGCCACCGTACAGTTCCATGCCGGCGGCAAAATTCTGCGGGCACGCGGTACAGCGCTTGGCGGAAGCTTTTAGGGCGAGAGGGCGGCTGGCGCCGATGGCATAGCCGAATTCCCAGGGAGAATTGGAGAGATTCTTGGCGGCGAGGATGTTTTCGGAGAAGTTCCAGCCCTTTACGTTACTGGAGAGAATCAGCTTCAGCTCGACTTCGTGGATGTGCTCGCGGCGGGCCTGGGCGTTGGGAGTCAGGAAGTCAGCTTCGGAATCGTGGCCTTCGCCTTCTTTGAGGATTTTGTCGGCGCCATTTTTGTTTTCAAATTCCACGTAGAGGACGGGATTGATGAAGTGCTCACGCTTGAGCGGGCGAATGCGGTTCTCCCACCTGACGCCGGTAAGAATGGTGCTGTCGTGAAAAGTGGTCTGGCCGGCGAGGTAAAGCTCGGTGGTCCACCAGGCGGTGACGCCATATTCAAATTCGGTCCAAAAGGCATGGAAGTTGTTGCCGGCGCGCTGGGTGCCGAAGGTGGAGAAATACTCGATTTCGAGGTTGCCGGGTTCTTCGAGATAGTGATCGTAGGTAACGATGTAAGGGCTTTCCTGGGCGCGGGAGGAAAGCGGGAGAAAGAGCGCGAGAAGGGCGAGAAAGAGAGCGGTGCGGACGAGAGGCAAAGGATTCTCCAATGCAATTCAGTTGCAACAAGGAATATAAGACTAATCTAGTCCTATTTAGGTTGCAAGTTAGTTTCAACTGAGATGCTTCCGCGCCGGCATGGCTATTTACCACTCGTCGCGCTTGGCACTGAATAATTGACCGGGCAAAGGCGACGCTGTGGTTAGCCGGTGGGCATGGCGTGAAGGGAGCGGATAATCCCGGGGAGATCGGCGGCGTCCTGGAAGAGGCGAATGGCAGCGAGGCCGGCGGCGCCTGCGGCCAGGCACGAAGCTGCATTGCCGAGCGTGATGCCGCCGATGGCTAGAACCGGGATGGAGACGGCCTCGCAAACCTCTGCGAGGCGCTCGAGGCCCTGAGGCGACCCGAAGGCGGCCTTCGAGGGCGTGGCGAAAATGGGCCCGAAGAAGACGTAGTCGGCGCCGGAGGCAGCGGCGGCTTGAGCTGCGTGCAGAGAGTGGCAGGAAACGCCCACGAGGAAAGGTGGATTCTCGCCGGCGCGGTATTGATTGACTAGCTTTCTGGCGTTTTGGACGGGAAGACTTCGCTCGCCCAAGTGCACTCCCGCCGCTTTTTCTGCAAGAGCCACATCGAGACGGTCGTTGAGCAGAATTCTGGCTCCGCCGGAGTTCGAGGCGTGTTTCGAGGCGCACATCAGGGCGGCACGGGTTAAGGCAGCGCCGTCGCGCGCGGAAAGATCTTTTTCACGAAGCTGAATCCAGTTCACGCCGGCGGCGATCGTCGCGGCGATTTTCTCGAGCAAAGCTTCCGCCGCTGGTGAAGGCGCGCCGGGACGCAGGCTGCTGCGCTGCGTGACGTAGCACAGGATGGGCGCGGACGGCCGATTAGGTTGGGGGGACACGATTGGGGCTCGGACGCGAGCCCATGAGTCCGAAAGCGAGCAGAATATCCAGCACGCCGACTCCGCTCACGATGCCGCGGAACGACGGATGCAGCGCGATATGCATGAGCGAAGGAAAGTGGCTAAGGAAATAGTTCTGCTCCCAGAAGGCGGTCCACGGAAGATACAGGAGCAGAGCGCCCATTTCGAAACAAAGCACCACCAGCAATGCGCGAAAGATCCGGTTCATGGATGGAGAAGGACCTGGAACAGGCGGCTCAGTGGGTGGGCTTCTGAAGAGCTGCGATGCGCTCGGCAACGTCGCGATAATCGATATTCATCGCATAGACCTGAGTAAAGCTCTTGAGCGCCGCCCCTGGCTCGCCGGCCGATTCCTGGGCCACACCCAAATCATACCGCAAGGCGAGGATGCTTTCCGGGTCCATATCGGGGGTCTTGAGGGCGCGTTCGTACCAGATGGCGGCAATGGCAGGCTGGCCCTTTTCCATGAAGGCGAGGCCGAGCAGAGTGCAGCACTGCATGGTGTAGCGGAAGGCGCGGCCGAGGTCGGCAGCTTTGGCGACTTTCTGGAATTCGCT
>DATNNV010000075.1:0-28160 GCA_035601655.1 Candidatus Dormiibacterota bacterium | reverse complement strand
CCACCCGACCGCGGCCAGATCCTGAAACTCGACCTCAGCGGCAAAATCCTCGCCAAGTGGAGCCGCTTCGGCAATCAAGACGGCCAAATTTACTGGGGCCACGACCTCGCCGTGGGCAAAGACGGCGCCGTGTACGTCGGTGACGTGTACCACAGCATGCGCGTGCAAAAATTCATCCCGCGCTAATCGCGGGCCTGGTAATGCTAGGCGGTAGGGTCGGGGGTAGCAGGTTCTGGCGAGACGACTGGCCTCGCGGCTGGAGAACGGCCCATGCCGCGAGTGACGTACGCGGCGACCAGCAAGCTGGTGGTTAGCAGCACGGCGGAAAGGAAATACGGCGCGCCGGGGAGGTGGAGAGCGGTGCGCGCGGAAATGGAATAAGCGAACACTTGCGTGAAGATCAGCGGCGCGACCATTCCGGTGATCGAGCGAAGTGAGTTAATGGCGCCCTGGAGCTTCCCTTGCGAGGTGTGGTCCACGCGGCGGGACATTAGCGACTGAATGGCCGGGCCAGCGACGCCCCACAGGGCGATGAGCGGAATGCTGGCGAGCAGAAACCAGCCACGCCAGGCGAGAGCGAATCCGAGAAAGCCCAGCACTCCGTAGCAGAGTCCGGAAAGCACGCTGAAGCGCTCGCCGAATTTCTTGACGTACGGCCCGACCAGGCCGCCGGAAACGAGCGCGGCGCAAACTCCGATGACCGCGAGCGAGAAACCGACTTGGCGCTCGTTCCAGCCGTAACGATATTGCGTGTAGATCACGAACACGGTCGGCAGCGCATTGTGCGCGAGATAAAAGATCGTGAGCGCCGACGCGAGACCGGAAAGATCGCGATGCGAGCGGAGCAGCGTGAGCGAGCCGAGCGGGTTGGCCATGTGCCAGGCGGATTTCGCGCGCCGTTCGGGCGCTAGCGATTCGGGAAGTATGAAGAAGCCGTAGAGTGTGTTCGCGAGGCTGAGACCTGCGGCGACCCAGAACGGCAAGCGCAAATTGTGTGAGCCGAGCAGGCCTCCGATGGCGGGACCGATGACGAATCCGAGGCCGAAAGCGGCGCCGATCAGACCGAATTGCTTGGCGCGCTTTTCGGGAGGCGTGATATCGGTGATGTAGGCGAAAGCGGTGGAGATGTTGGAGGTGGTGATCCCGGAAATGATGCGGCCGACGAAAAGCCACGCGAGGCTCGGGGCCATCGCCATGAAGATGTAGTCGAGGCCAAGACCGAGGCAGGAAAGCAGAATGATCGGGCGGCGGCCGAAGCGATCCGACAGCGCGCCTAGAACCGGGGAAAAAAGAAACTGCATAGTGGCCCAGGCAAAGGCGAAATACCCGATGAGCACCGAAGCCCGGGCGACGTTGCCGCCTTCAAATCCCTTGATGAGGTCGGGGAGAACCGGCGCGATGATGCCCATGGCGACCAGGTCCAGCGCCACGGTGATGAGAATGAAAATGACCGGGGCGCTGGATTTGGGATTGGGAGTCGTGGGCGTAGCGGCGGAAGACGAAGGCAATTGGCACTCCTGGCGAAAAAATATTGTAGCCGGGAATGGCTGAGCGGGCTACCCGTGGATTCTGCGGCATCGCGGCAGAGGCGTATTGTAGAAAATTTCCTAAGGGCCGCGCATCAGGTCCGCGGCTTTCTCCGCAATCATCACGGTGGGCGCGTTAGTATTGCCGGCGATGATGCGCGGCATGATCGATG
This sequence comes from Candidatus Dormiibacterota bacterium, assembly GCA_035601655.1. GTDB lineage: Bacteria > Acidobacteriota > Terriglobia > Acidiferrales > UBA7541 > Acidiferrum. The sequence goes on along the minus strand of DATNNV010000075.1, from coordinate 26,461 downwards.
CGTCCACTACCCGCAGGCGCTCGATTCCGCGCACCCGCAGCCGCGCGTCCACCACCGCCATTTCGTCATTGCCCATCTTGCAGGTGCCGACCGGGTGGTACAGCGTCTGCAAAGCGCCGCGAACGAACTCCGAAATATCGTGGTCCGTGGTCACCGACGATCCGGGAAGCAATTCGTCACCGGCGTAGGGGCGAAACGGCGCGGTATGCGCAATGCGCCGGCACAAGCGCACGCCCTCCATAATCACGCGCAGATCGTTCTGCGTGGAAAGATAGTTGGCGCGAATCGCCGGGGCCGCCAGCGGATCCGCCGAGCGCAGCGTAATTTCGCCGCGGCTTTCCGGAGCGATCAGCGTGGGTCCGAAACCAAAGCAGTGTTCCTTATGCTTATCGAAGCCGTGGTTCACGTAATACGCCGGGCCGAAAACAAGCTGCAAATCCGGCGTCTCGAGTCCCGCACGCGTGCGCGCAAAAATTCCCGCTTCGGCAACATTGGAAGCCAGCGGCCCGCGCTTGAAGAAAACATAGCGCAGGAAATTCCCCAGCGATTCCGCGCTGGCCATGCTCACCGGCTGGGTACACAGATAACCCACCGAAACCATCGGATGATCCTGCAGGTTCTTCCCGACGCCGGGCAAATCGTGGGCTGCGCGGATTCCAGCTCGCTGCAATTCTTCCGCCGGACCAATGCCGGAAAGCAGCAAAAGCTGCGGAGAATTAATCGCACCGCCAGCAAGAAGCACTTCGCGATCCGCCGTCACGCTATGGGTCGCGCCTTTGGCCACATACTCAACGCCCACCGCGCGATTTCCTTCGAGCAGCACTCGCGTAGCATGCGCTCCGGTGAGCACCGTCAAGTTCGGCCGGCCCCGCGCCGGTTTCAGATACGCATCGGCACCGCTGTGCCGCCGCCCACCGCGCTGCGTGACCTGATACAGCCCCGCGCCATCCTGCGAAGCGCCATTGAAATCCGCGTTCGGCGCAATTCCCAGTTCCTCGGCTCCCGCGAGAAATGCACGCGTCAGCGGATTCACGTAGCGCAAATCGCTGACGCAAAGCGGCCCGCCGCTTCCGTGAAATTGCGACGCACCGTGCTCCTGATTTTCCGCTTTGATAAAATATGGAAGCACGTCGGCAAAGCCCCAGCCGTGGTTGCCCAGGCTCTTCCAATGCTCGTAGTCGAGGCGGTTCCCGCGAATGTAAATCATCGCGTTGATGGAACTGGAGCCGCCCAGCACCTTGCCGCGCGGCCAATAAAGCCGGCGGTTGTGCGCATGCGGCTCCGGCTCCGTCGAGTAATTCCAGTCCACTGCGCTCTTGAACAACTTCGAAAACGCCGCCGGGATGCGCACTTCCATCGCCCTGTCCGCCCAGCCCGCTTCGAGCAAGAACACGCGCGCCGCCGCATCCTCGCTCAACCGCGCCGCGAGGACACACCCCGCCGCCCCCGCCCCCACTACGATGTAGTCGTACCCCCGCCGCTGCTTAGCCATGTTCGCGACGAATTAAACCAGAATATCTGACAACATCACAGACTTAACCTGCCCACGGCACAGCTGGAGCTGTGCCCTCCCGAGCTTGCCTCCTTCCCGCCCACAGATATACTCTTTCTCTCGCAACACAAGGGAGCGAACTGATGAGTTCCGATGTTCTGCAAAAGCAAACGACGCGCCGCGAGATTTTGCGAAGTTCCGCCACTCTTGCGGGCAGCGCCTTCGTGGCGCAGCTTTTTCCCGGCAGCTTGCTCCGCGGAGCTATGCCGGGATTGGCGCAAGAGGCAGCCGACCGCGCTACGGCCTTTCGCGCGCAATTTGCCGCGATTCCGATGCAAACCCAAAAGATCTCGGACAATCTGACTTTGCTGTCCGGCCCGGGCGGAAACGTTGTGGTCCTGACGGGCTCCGACGGCAAGATCGTCGTGGACACTTTCGTTTCGCCGGCCTGGCCGAAGCTCAAAGAGGCTCTCGACGCGCTCGGCAACGCTCCGCTGAAATACGTGATTGACACCCATTGGCACTTCGACCACGCGGACAACAACGCGCCTTTACACGCAGCGGGCGCCACCGTTGTCGCGCACGAAAACACAAAGAAACGTATGTCCGCCGCGCAGGATATTCCCGTTCTGGACTTGCACTTTCCACCCTCGCCCGCCGACGCTTTGCCGCAACAGACTTTCGCCACAAGCCACAAGCTGCAGGCCAATGGCGAAACCCTTACCCTCCAGCACTTTTCGCCCGCGCACACGGACTCCGACATTTACGTTTATTTCGAAAAGGCCAATGTGATTCACATGGGGGACACCTACTTCACCGGCTTTTATCCCTTCATCGACGCTGGGAGCGGGGGCAAAGTCAGCGGCATGATCGCGGCCGCCGACAAAGTTCTCCCGCTCGCCGACAACAACACTAAAATCGTTCCGGGCCACGGGCCGCTCGGCAGCAAAGCGGACCTCGGCAAATTCCGCGACATGCTGGTCACCACGCGCGATCGCGTGCAGAAGCTGAAGTCTGCCGGTAAATCCGCGGACGACATCGCCGCGAGCAAGCCTTTCGCCGACCTTGAAGCCACTTGGGGCCACGGCATCCTGACCAGCGACCAATTTGTCCACGTCGTGTATCTGACTCTTTAAATTCGGCCTGAAGGCTGGCACTTGGACGCGATATTGGTGACGAATCTAAAGATTCGCCACTACACAGGTTCGGCCTGGCTGTGTCCGCCGCCTTACCGACCTCGGCTCCTGTATCTAAACTTCCTGCGCTTGCCTACTTGCGCCCACGGGTATACCCTTCTTTCTCGCAACACGTTTGCGCCCCCCAGGGCTTGAGGGGCCTGCCCTGCACCCACCTTGCCGGAGCCACCGCGACGAGTGAGCGCGCAAACAGACCATCGAATCGAGGAGACTAAAAAAAATGGCTACTGCACCCGCTGTGATGGAACACCCGAAAATCAATATTTCCGCCACTAAACTCTTAATCAACGGGAAATGGGTCGACAGCGCTTCTGGCAAAACGTTTCCGACGGTGAACCCGAGTACCGGCGAAGTGATTACGCAGGTCGCGGAAGCGGACGCCGCTGACGTCGACAAGGCGGTTGCGGCCGCGCGCGCTGCTTTCGAAAAAGGCGCGTGGCGCAAGATGACTGCTTCGCAGCGCGGCATCCTGATGAACCGGCTCGCTGATCTCATCGAAAAGCACGCAGACGAACTAGCGCAACTGGAAGCGCTGGACAACGGCAAGCCTGCGCACGTGGCGCGCGCGGCGGATCTGAATCTGACCATCGCGTGCTATCGCTACTACGCTGGATGGGCCGACAAGGTCCAGGGCAAGACCATTCCGGTGAACGGCAAATACTTCTGCTACACCAAGCACGAACCCGTCGGCGTGGTTGGCCAAATCATTCCGTGGAATTTCCCGCTGCTGATGCAAGCGTGGAAGCTGGGTCCCGCGCTTTCGATGGGCTGCACCGTGGTGATGAAGCCGGCGGAGCAGACTCCACTGACGGCGCTGCGTGTCGGCGAACTCATCATGGAAGCGGGCTTCCCGGAAGGGGTGGTCAATCTGCTTCCCGGCTACGGTCCGACTGCCGGCGCTTCCATCGCGCGACATATGGATGTGGACAAAGTGGCTTTCACCGGTTCGACAGAAGTCGGACACCTGATCATGAAAGCTGCCGCGGAAACCAATCTGAAGCGCGTCACGCTCGAACTTGGCGGCAAGAGCCCGAACATTGTCTTTGCCGATGCGGACATGGACGAAGCTATCGAAGGTTCGCACCAGGCGCTGTTCTTCAACCAGGGGCAGTGCTGCTGCGCCGGCTCGCGGCTTTTCGTCGAGGAGAAGGCTTACGACGAATTTGTCGAGAAGTCCGTGGCGCGCGCCAAAAAGCGCACCGTGGGGAATCCGTTCGATAAGAACACGGAGCAGGGCCCGCAAGTCGATCAAGACCAGTTCAACAAAGTGATGGGCTACATCGACGCCGGCAAGAAGGAAAAGGCGCATCTGGCGACTGGCGGAAATCGCGTCGGGGATAAGGGCTACTTCATCGAGCCGACCATTTTCACAGACGTGCAGGACAACATGAAGATCGCGACGGAAGAAATCTTCGGGCCGGTCATGACCATTCTCAAGTTCAAGTCGATCGGCGAAGTGGTGGAGCGCGCCAACAAGAATATGTACGGCTTGGCCGCCGCGGTGTGGACGAAAGACATCAGCAAGGCGCACGCCATCGCGGACGAAGTTCGCGCCGGCACCGTGTGGGTGAATTGCTACGACGTGTTCGACGCCGCAGCTCCGTTCGGTGGGTTCAAGCAGTCGGGCATCGGGCGCGAGCTGGGCGAATATGGCCTGGCCAACTACACCGAAGTAAAAACGGTGACGGTCAAGCTCTGATTTAACCGGACCTCACAATTCGCACGAAAGCGCGACGGGCGGCCAAGCGGCCGCCCGTCGCATTTTGCCGTAAGGCAAGGAAACGCAGGAATGGCGATGGTGGTACGCAGCTACGAGCCGCGGGAGTTTGCGGCGCTGCACAAGCTGGATTTGGCGTGCTTTCCACCGGGGATTTCGTATTCGAAGATGATGTTGCGGTATTTCTTGCAACTGCCGTCGGCGGAATGCCTAGTGGCCGCGGAAGATTCGCGGATCACGGGATTCATTCTGACGAAGGAGAATCCGCCGCTGGGGCACATTGTTACGCTGGACGTTGCGGAATCGCACCGGCGACGTGGTGTGGGCACGATTCTGCTGGCGGAGAGTGAGCGAAACCTTGCGTTGCGTGGCGTGCGCACGATCTTGCTGGAAACTGCAATCGACAACGCGGCGGCGATTGCCTTCTGGCAGCGCCACGGCTATCGTATCGAAGCAACTTTGCAACGCTATTACGCAAGCCGGCTGGACGCCTACGAAATGCGCAAATTTTTGGCAACTAGCGCGAGCACTAGGCCGGCGCCAAAGGAAACCTGACGCTCATGTCTTTGATTCACGCCATCATCCTTGCTCTCGTGCAAGCGCTCACGGAATTTCTTCCGGTAAGCAGCACCGCGCATCTGGTCCTTTTTCCATGGCTGCTGCATTGGCAGGATCCCGGCCTGGCGTTCGACGTAGCGCTGCACGCCGGGACGCTGCTCGCGGTGATGGTGTACTTCTTCAAGGATTGGCTGACGCTGGCGATTTGCGGGCTGGGCGGTAAGTATCCGGCGAATGCGCCCGGGGAAGAAGTGGCGCAACACCGGAGACTGTTCTGGTACATGGTCATCGGAACGATTCCGGCGGCGATCCTGGGCAAGCTGTTTCATCACTACATCGAAGATGAATTGCGCCAGCCGATGATTATCGGCATTTCGCTAGTGCTGGTGGCTTTGTTGATGTGGTGGGCGGACCGGCGGACGATGCTGACGCGCAAGCTGGAACAATCGAATCTGGGCGACGGCGTTGTTATCGGCGCGGCACAGGCGGTGGCACTGTGGCCGGGCGTATCGCGCTCCGGAATTACTATCACTGCCGGACTGTTCCGCAATTTCACGCGCGAAGCGGCCACGCGCTTTTCTTTTTTGCTGTCGGCTCCGGTGATTGCGGGCGCGGTGTTGACCGAACTGCCGAAGCTGATCAAGATGCACAAGGCGGGCGGCTTGGATTTGCCGCTTTCGACGCTGGCGATCAGCATTCTGGTTTCGGCGGTGGCTGGATACTTCGTCATTGCTTTCTTTCTGCGGTATCTGCAGACCCGCACGCTCAGAGTTTTCGTAGTGTATCGTCTGGTATTCGGCATCATCGTGCTCGCTTTGGCGTTCTTTCACACCGGCGGGCGCTAGCGTCATCACCACAGAACACAGGCCGTCGCAAACTTGCGATTGCGCTCATGACCATGGTATAATGACCATGGTCATAAGACCTGTGAGGGCACGATGAAAACCATGGCAGCGGGAGTATTCAAGGCAAAATGCCTGGCGGTAATGGACGAGGTGCAGTCCAAGCGCATGACCGTGGTGATTACCAAGCGTGGCAAACCGGTGGCCAAACTGGTCCCTGTCGAGCCAAAGCAGGATGAAATCTATGGCTTCTATAAGGGTAAAGGAAGGATTAAAGGCGATGTCGTCAAGCCGGCATTTACTCTGCGCGAGTGGGGCAACCTCGCGTGATCCTGGTCGATACGCACGTTGTACTCTGGCTGGCCTTTCAACCTGAAAAAGTATCGGACAATGCCAAGCGCGAGATGGATATTGCACGAGAGACGGGGGGAGGATTAGCCATTTCAGGCATAACCCTGCTCGAACTGGCCGGCCTGGCGAGCAAAGGCCGCTTTGAAACTTTCGGGAACATCGACACGTTCTTGGATAGCATCGAGGCGAAATTCGCAGTGTTGCCTATTACGGCCCGGGCGTGCAGTCGAACCGTGACGCTACCGAAGAACTATCCTAAGGACCCGGCAGACCGAATCATTGGTGCAACGGCCATGGTCGAAGACATTCCGCTGGTCACCGCGGATCGCGATATTCGGCGAGCAACCGCTATTCGCACGATTTGGTGAGGCTGGGATGCCAGGGATCCATCGGGGCTGGCAGAGCGAGCCAAGCGCGGAACTACGAAACTGGGGAGAAGTTAGGCTTGTGTGGGGCGGGGCGTTTGGTATGATTTGGGGGTTCCTCCTGAGCAGGGGCACCAGCGCCGCTTCTGTTCGCGTCACTCAGCCTTCCCCAAAAAGCTGAGGAGAATGTCTTTGCGCTTTCTCACACCAACGGAAAACAAACGGCTCAATGAGCTGATCGGGTTTTTGTGCGTCACTATGGCCATTCTGATGGCTCTGGCGCTGCTCTCGTACAATTCGCACGACGCCTCGTTCAATGTGAGCGCGTCGCCCGGCGGAGCCCGGGCGACGGAGAACTGGATTGGTCCTGCAGGCGCTTACGGTGGGGATCTGCTGTTCCAGGTCTTCGGCTTCGCGGCCTTTCTCTTGCCGATGGCGATGGCGGTGCTGGGGTGGCGGTGGCTGCGCAGCCGCGCGATTGAATCGCCAGTGGCCACGCTGATCGGTTACGGGCTGATGCTGCTGTCGCTCCCTGCGCTGCTCTCGCTGCTGCGCGTGTGGGATATTCGCGGCGCGATACCTTCCGGCGGAATGCTGGGGACGCTGATTGCGGGCGGATTGCGCAGCGGATTCAACTGGGGAGCGTACGTGATCGCGTTGGCGGTGCTGATCACGGCGATTTTCATGACCACGAGCTTTTCGTTTGCGGGAACGCATGCGTGGGCGACGAGCGCGAAGGGGCCGATCGGAGCGGTTGGCAAACTTGGACTTTTGCAGCGCGCGCAGGAACGGTGGCACGACTGGCGCGAAGGGCGCGAACAAGAGCGCATGCGGCGGCGCGTGGAAGAAAATCGCGTGGGCGGGCGCAAGCCGGCGCCGATGCAGAGCGTGGGTGGCGCGGCGATTTTGAATGAGCCGCCGAAGACCCTTCATTTGCGCGATGAGAGCGCGGTGTTCCCGACGCAGCGTGAAGAAGAAGAGGACGACGGGCCTGCAGCGAAGGACGCGAAAAACAAGGCGCCCATTTTTGTATTGAACCGGGACAGCGAGAAGGCGAAGAAGTCCGCGGACCCGAAGATTGCGAAAGGCCACCAGAACTACCGGTTGCCGTCACCTTCGATGCTACGCGAGGGGGAACGCAGCCAGAAGCTGGATGAGGGCGAACTGAAATCGCGGGCACGGGCGATTGAAGAGAAGTGCATGGAGTTCGACATTCAGGGGCGGGTGACGCAGATCAATCCGGGCCCGGTGGTGACGACGTTTGAATTCAAGCCGGAAGCTGGGATCAAGTACAGCCGAATCGTGGGGCTGACCGAAGATTTGTGCCTGGCGCTGCAAGCGGAATCGATTCTGATCGAGCGCATTCCGGGAAAATCCACCATTGGCATTGAAGTGCCGAACATCAACCGGCAGACGATCGCGCTGCGGGAAATTATCGAAGCGGCGGAATTCACCAATTCGCCGAGCAAACTGACGCTGGCGATGGGGCGCGATTTGCATGGGCGAATTCGCGTGACGGACTTGGCGGCGATGCCGCACTTGCTGATTGCCGGTTCGACGGGCACGGGCAAGAGCGTGTTCATCAATTCGCTGATGATGTCGATCCTTTACAAAGCCAGCCCGGACGACGTGAAGATGGTGCTGGTGGATCCGAAGCGGCTGGAGCTGAATCTTTACGAAAATATTCCGCACTTGATCGCGCCGGTGGTGACGGATCCAAAAGTGGCGTCGAACGTGCTGCGCAACGCGACGCGGGAGATGGAGAACCGGCTGAAGCTGCTGGCGCAGCGTGGAGTGCGCAACATCGAGCAATACAATCGCACGTTCAAGAAGGAGCAGTCGCTATCGCTCTTTGACAACGTGGAGGAAAGCGAGCACAAGCCGCTTCCCTACCTGGTGATCATCATCGACGAGCTGGCGGATTTGATGATGGTGGACACGAACAATGTGGAAGAGTCGATCACGCGATTGGCGCAGATGGCGCGCGCGGTGGGCATTCATTTGATTCTGGCGACGCAGCGGCCGTCGGTGGATGTGATCACCGGGTTGATCAAGGCGAACTTCCCGGCGCGCATTTCTTTCCGCGTGGCCAGCAAAGTCGATTCGCGGACGATTCTGGACTCGAACGGGTCGGAATCGCTGCTGGGCAAGGGCGACATGCTGTATTTGCCGGCAGGTTCGGCGCGGCTGCATCGCATTCACGGTCCGCTGGTGACGGAAGACGAGATCACCGCGGTGTGCGACTTCTGGCGCGAGCAGGCGCAAGCGAAATATCAGGAAGAATTGCTGGAAGCGCCGAAGGATGAGAACGGCAAGGTGGAGGCAGGCGCTGACGGCGTGAGTGGCCCGGGCGGCGAAGAGGCGGACGATGACCTGTACCAGGATGCGGTGCGCGTCGTCTGCGAGGCGGGGCGCGCTTCAACTTCCACGCTGCAACGGCGGCTGCGCATCGGGTATGGCCGCGCGGCGCACTTGATCGATATCATGGAGAAGGATGGGATCGTCGGGCCGCCGGACGGCACGCGTCCGCGCGAAGTGCTAAAGGGCAAGAGCTGGATGAAAGAGTTCGACGATTCGTCGCAGTGAGGCAGTGACTTGTGATTGGCGACTCCTGACTGGTGCCCCCAGACCAGCGTCACTCTTACTTACCGGCGGAAAAAATCAGGCGGCGTGCAGCTGCGACTTATGCGTAGTCTCAGAAGATGAGCGTGGCTGCGTCGGCGCGCTTGTTTTCCAGCGCCTGGTGAGGCGAATTGACAGGCCGTGCGAACGCCCCTACAATTTTAGGACTTGCAGAAATGCCGGGGTAGCTCAGTGGTAGAGCGCCGCCCTGAAAAGGCGGGCGTAGCCAGTTCGATTCTGGCCCCCGGCACCACTTCCGAACATACTCCCAAACGTTTCCCAAGCGAGACAGAAGTGACGTGCGTCACTTGAGGGGGTGACCGCCAGCACCGCGCCGCGCTGCCCAGCCTGCTAGAAGTGGAGGCGAAGCGGAGGTGGACCATGAAAGCAGTGGCTGCTCGGAAGCGGATTCAACTGAAGAACATTCTCTTCGCCACGGACTTCTCTCATGCTGCTGCGGCGGCATTGCCGTTTGCGGCGGAAATTGCACAACGGTTCGGTGCCAAGCTTTATGCGGTACACGCGAAGACACCGGAAAACTATGCGCTGCCGGTCACCGAAGTCTGGCCAGTAGCCAATGCCTTGCTGGAACGCGAAACCCAGGAGCTGAGGCAGACCTTGCACAACCAATTCCCGGGGGGCGAGAGTGAAGTCTTGACCGCGGAAGGTGGGGTTTGGGGAGTGGTCGAGGCCGCCGCTGCCGAGAAGAAAGCCGATCTGATTGTGGTGGGCACGAGCGGGCGGAGAGGAATTGGAAAATTCATTTTGGGGTCGGTTGCGGAGGAGATTCTGCGCCGGGCCACGTGTCCGGTTCTCACGGTGGGGCCACATTCCTCGTGCCATCCCCCGCGGGAGGCCAAGTTCAGAAAGATTGTGTACGCGACAGACTTCGGCGACGGATCGCCGGTTGCGGCGGCGTACGCCGTTGCATTGGCGCAGGAACACCAGGCGCATCTCACGCTGTTGCATGTTATCGAGCACACCAAAACAGGGTTGGTTCGTCCAGAAGAACTGGAAAAGGCGGCGCTCGAGCGCCTGCGTGACCTGCTTGGCGCAGAGGCCGAACTGTGGTGTGAGCCAAGAGCCATAGTGCGGCACGGAGCGGCAGCGGAGAAGATCCTCGAAGTAGCGGAACAGGATCAGGCCGATCTGATCGTGCTCGGGGTACGGAGCGTTAAAGGTGTTGTGATTGCCACGCACCTGTCCCCGGCCGTTGCGCATAGGGTGATTTCACACGCGCTGTGCCCGGTCTTGACGGTTCGTGCCTGAGGCCGATTCGCGTCGTCTGTTTGTGAACTCAGCTTAGCGGGCGGCCTTTGTCAGGATGGCCGCCCGCTGCTCGGGGCCACCCTTGCTCGGACGAATCCCGAGTGCGCCGGTGAAGCGTGACACATCTCCTTGTGACGCGTGTCGCTTCTGGCTCGCGCGGTGCCAGCTATAAAGTGCTGCGGTAAGCCCGAGCGGCACGCTCCCCGGAAGGTAAGCCGATGGCCTATCGAGCGCGGGTCATACTCAGGAAAAAGCGGCGTATAATGCAGCCGGGCGCCACCATGAAGACTCCATACGGCTTGCAAGTGATCGAAAGCTGCCTGACATGCCCGTTAGTGAAGGAGCGGATTTTCTGCGATTTGCCGCGACATGTGATTGCTACGCTCGACGCCATCTCTTCGTCGGCGACGTATCCGAAAAACGCCGTCTTGTTTGTGGAAGGCCAGGAGCCTCGCGGGGTGTTTGTGCTGTGTCAAGGCCGAGTGAAGCTGTCGACAAATTCCGTGGACGGAAAATCCCTCATCGTGCGTATCGCGAACCCGGGCGAACTGGTGGGTTTGCCGGGCACGCTGTCCGGAAAGCCCTATGAGGTCACCGCGGAGGCTCTCGAGCCGCTGCAAGCTAACTTCATTCCGCGAGACGCGTTCCTGCAATTTCTGCGGGAACACGGCGAGGCCGCCGTGAGGGTAGCGGAGATTCTAAGCCAGATCTATCACGCGACGCTTCTGGAGGTTCGTTATCTGGGGCTCTCCAGTGGTGCGGCCGAAAAGCTGGCGCGATTCCTGCTGGACCTGCCCGCCACGCCGACGCAAGACCACGGGCACCTGCGCGCCACCCTCACGCTGACGCATAAGGAAATTGGAGAAATGATTGGCTCTTCGCGGGAAACGGTCTCGCGGCTGTTTGCGAACTTCAAACGCGAACGATGGATCGAAGTTCATGGTGCGACGCTGATCATCGCGAATAGATCCCACCTGGAGAAGTTACTCGAAGGCTAGGCAGTTCCCTCCTCGGTTCGTTGGTCACACTTCTATGTGACGTGCGTCACAGCATTCCCCGCGCGAGGAATCCATATTGGGGATGCGCGGCGGAACATTAAAAGTCTCTAACTGTGCAATATTGGACAGTCGTTGTCTGGGGCATCCCTTTACGATTGTTCACTTTTCGAAGAAGGCGCCCCATGACCATCGCTGAACTGCAACGGAAGGACGTCCGCCAAGGAATCTGGCAGGTCCGACCGTGACGACCCGTAAGAGGCTCTCATGGTGTGTCACAAACTCCGAGAGAAGTAAGTATCAAGATTTGCCAAACTCGATTCGAAGCTGCGGGCGGCGGGGAGTCCTGGGTCGATTGTAGGAGGCGATAGACTATACATGCGCGCTACAGGCGTTCGCAAAAGTCAAATCCTCGTAGTTCTCTTATCGCTTGCCTTCCTGCTTGCGGCGGCCACGGCTGGCGCGCAGAAAGACAAATCCAAAGACCACGAAAAAAAGTATGCACGCCCCACCGATCCTGCGCTTTACGTCGGATTCGAAACCTGCAAGACCTGCCACGAAGACATGCCCTCGAAAGACTTCGTCAAGAACTATGAGTCTTCACCGCACTTTGTAACTACGCTGGATACGAAGAAAGGACCGGAGTGGCATGGATGCGAAGCCTGTCACGGCCCCGGAAAGGCGCACGTGGACGGCGGTGGAGATAAAACAAAAATCTTTGCCTTCAAGGGCGCTTCCGCACAGGAGATCAGCGCGCGCTGCCTGGAATGCCATGAATATGGAGCCGAGCACAGCAACTATGCGCGCTCCGTGCACCTGCAGAATGGCGTGAGCTGCACGGATTGCCATGATCCGCATCATGCCAAAGAGAGTCAGTTCCTGCTCAAGGCGAGCCAGCCGACCTTGTGCTACGGCTGCCATCTCGACAAGAAGCAGCAATTCAACCGCCCGTTCCATCATCGCGTCAACGAGGGCCTCGTAAAGTGCACCGACTGTCACAATCAGCATGGCGGGTTCCTGACCCGGCAATTGCGCGCCACCGCGACGGACGACACCGTTTGCCTCAAGTGCCATACCGATAAGGCCGGGCCATTCGTCTTCGAACACGAAACGATCAAGATCGAAGGCTGCATCTCCTGTCACACCCCGCATGGGTCCTCGAACCCCCGGCTTATGAAGCGTGCGCAGGTCAATCTCCTTTGCCTGGAGTGTCATGCCTTCTCGGTCGACCAGGGCGGTCCTCCAGCAACTCCCACATTCCACAATCAGGCGCAGAAGTATCAAGCCTGTACGATGTGCCACCAATCCATCCACGGATCCAATTCCAGCAAGTTTTTCTTCACGCCCTGAGGCAAACCGCCATGCGACCAACCAAGCAACAATGGAAAACCACGATGCACCACCGGATGGCCTGCATCGGCCTGGTGGCGCTTGGCGGGCTCTTGTTCGCGGGGGCGCCCCGTGCGCGGGCCCAAGAAGACACCGAACAAAAGGGCATCGACAAGGGCAACTACAATGTAAAGCAATCCATCGAATTCGGCGGGCGCCTCACCAGCATCTCAGGGGACGCCCAGGCGTACGATACCTTCGTGAATTTACAACAAGGCGCGCGTCTCCTGGGATTTACCACCGAGATGAATTCCCTCAATCACCACAGCAGTCTGTTCGACCGCCTGTACTTCAGCAACTTCGGCTACGGCGGCGACCCCAATCAGGTCTCGCGACTCCGCATCGCCAAAAACACCTGGTACAAGTTCGACGCGCTGTTCCGCAAGGATCAAAATTTCTGGGACTATTCTACCCAGGCAAATCCTTTGAATCCCACCACGCCCTTTGCCAACGGTCCGGCGGGTTTCGGCGGAACAGCTTGCACCGCCTGCGTTCTCACAACCTCGCCTCATACCATAAACACTCGCCGCAAAATGGGCGACTACAATCTGACCATCCGGCCGGATTCCCCGGTGCGCTTCCGCATGGGATATTCCCGCAACATTATCGAAGGTCCCGCCTTCACCACCATTCACCAGGGTACGGAACAATTCCTCCTGGAAGACGTCAAGACCACCGTCAATACCTACCGCCTCGGCGTGGATATCAAGGTCTTGCCTCGAACCAACATCAGCTACGACCAGATTTGGAACTACTACAAAGGCGACACTGGCATGACCGATTTTGCGCAGCCTTTCCCGCTTTCTCCTACGCAGAACGTGGATCTGGGAGTCTCCTTCAATGCCGGAGCCAGCCAGCCCTGCGGCGGAACCTTTCTCGCCTCCGGCTTTGTCAATCCCACTTGCAACGCCTACTTCAGCTACCTAGATCACGCACGCACACGCACGAAGACGCCTACCGAGCAACTCAACATTCAGTCGAGTTACTGGCGGGACTTCGATCTCTCCGCGCGCGTCAGCTATTCGTCCGGTGATGCCAGCGTCGCTGGGTATGACCAGACTCTCTTTGGACGCGAGGCGCGCAGCAACCTCCGCAACCAGAGCACTACAGGGCCCGTCAGCGGCCGCCGTGTCGCGGCATCCGCCGATTTCGGGGCCACCTGGCACATCACCGACAAGCTGAGCTTTCAGAATTCATTTCATTACAGCAATTGGCACAACCCCATGGAGTTTGACGCCTCCACATGCTCTTTTTTCAGCCCTAGCCTGCTGACCAACGCCAATTCTTTCACTCCGGGCTCACCCGTTCCGCTCACTTGCGTGCCCCCCGCGAACGTAGCCCCTGGAACCGTTGTTCACAGTTCGAGCTCCCCACCGGACCTCTCCATCATCATCAATAGCAACTTCCTCAAGCAGGATGAGAAGTCGAATATTTCCCAATTGGACTATCGCTTCTCCGAGAAACTGGGAGCGCGCGTAGGATTCCGTTTCCGCCATCGCTTTCTCGCTGACAATTTCTTCGATGCCGAGAATGAAGTCTTTTACCCGGGCCCGACCCCAGCTCTTGCTGCGCGTGGCGCATGCGCCCTGCTAACTCCGGCGCCGACCGTCACGCAGGCGAACTTGCCTGACGGCTGCACGTTGAACGGAGATGGCTCGATCACTTTTGTCGGCGGCTCTGGCTTCGCTCCGGCTTCCGCTATAGTTCCTCCGATCAACGAATATTCCGGCTTGTTCGGTCTGTGGGCCAAGCCGTTACCGCACTGGGACATCAGATTCGATATGGAGCTGATGAGTGCCGACGGTTCTTTCACGCGCGTTAGTCCCACGCACTCACAAGAGTACCGGGTCAGAACGAAATACAACGCCGCTAGCTGGCTCAACCTCAACGGCAATATCCTCATCTGGGAAAGCCGCAACAACGAGTTCCAGCAAGGCGACCTGCAGCACAACCGCGCTTACGGTGTCTCCGCCATCATCCAGCCCAATGAAAAGTTCGGCATGGAAATCGGCTTCGATTACAACGACGTCTTCTCGCAAGTGCTCATTTGTTACATCAGCGTCGTCGCCGGTCAGCCCGGCCCTGGCATTCAGGCGTGTCCCAACGTGCCCGGTTTGGTGCAACAACTTTCCACCTACACCAACAAATCTAGCTATGGTTTTTTTGATTTCTCCTTCACCCCGATTCACCGCTTCACGGCCCGCCTCGGCGCAAACCTCACTGGAACATCCGGCAGCGAACTGCGGTTAGATCCCCAGGCGTTAATCCCCAACGCCGTGACCGGCCCGCTCAACTCCAAGTGGCTCCATCCTTATGGCGGATTCGAATATAAATTTTCAAGAGAATGGACCGGCAAAGCCTATTGGGATTATTACGGTTACCACGAAGATCCGACCTTTGGAACCGGAGGCGAAGCCGCGCAAGACGTCTTCGCGCCGCGAAACTTCAGGGGCAACCTGGTCACTCTTTCTTTGCGATACGCATTTTGAAAATGGGGCGAATTGCCTTGAGAATGGATGATGCCGCATGCTGCAAAAAATCACACCGGAGGACACGATGATCGAGAGAAATCGTATGAATAAGGTTGCGTTGGCGGCTGGGGCGATATCATTGCTTCTGCTTCTCGGCTTGCCCGCGGCGGCGGAAGAAACGGGCGAGAGTCTGTTCAAGGGCAAATGTGCCATGTGCCATGGACCGGACGGCGCGGGAAAGACGAAGATGGGGGAAACGCTGAAGATTCCCGATCTCCATTCTGCCGACGCGCAGAAAAAGTCCGACACCGAATTGAATACCATCATCACCAAGGGCAAAGACAAGATGCCTTCGTACGAATCAAAACTGAGCAAGGAGCAGATCGCTAACCTGGTAGCCTACATTCGGGAAATACAGGCGAAGAAGTAAATCGACTGCAACCTTCTTGGCAATCGCGGCCCGTCGCGTCCGAGCGGGATTGCAAAGTCATCGCAATAGGAGAGCTCGATGTGTGCATGCGCAGGAGATTCGGAAACTACGGCGACAAGCCCTGCAACGTCCGGGGCTCTGGACAATAGGCGTTCTTTTCTTGGCGCGTTGCTCGGAGTCGGCTCCGTCTTTGTAGGCGCGCTGCTCTCCGTGCCGCTGATTCGCTTCGCGCTTTTCCCGTTGCTCCGCCTGACGACCGAGCTTAAGTTTTCATCCCTCGGAAAACTCGGCGAGTTTTCATCGCTCGCCGAGCCGGTCATGCGCACCATCCAAATCGAGCAGGTGGACGGCTGGCGCAAAGCCGTCTCCGAAAAAGCCGTTTACGTCACCAAAGATACCCAAGGCAAGCTCCTCGTTCTCACTTCTGTCTGCCCACACCTCGGTTGTACGGTGCCCTGGAACAAAGAGAAGAATCAGTTTGTCTGCCCTTGCCATGGCGCCATTTTTGCGCCGGATGGCACGCGCGTCAGCGGGCCCTCTCTCCGGGGCATGGATGCGCTGGAAACCTCCGTGCAGGACGGCCAACTGCAGGTGCGCTTCCAATATTTCCGCCAACTCGTTTCCGATAAAGAAGTCATCGGCTGAGGAAGGACTGCTCCGAGGATGCATTCGACCCAGAATAAACAAAGCACTACTCCCCCGCCGCCTGACAAAGGAGTTCGCGGTTGGCTCAATCACCGGACCGGCTTGGACGCGCTGCTCCGCACCGCGCTCTATGAGCCCATTCCCGGAGGCGCGCGCCTAGCTTACGTCTTCGGATCCGGATTGCTGTTCATTTTCATCTCCCAGATCATCACCGGAGTTTTTCTGGCCCTCTATTACGTTCCCTCCGCCGATCACGCGCATACCACCGTCGCGTACATCACCAAAGCCGTTACCGCCGGCTCGTTCCTGCGCAGCCTGCACGCCTATGGCGCCAGCGCCATGATCATCGTCCTATTGCTGCACCTCTCGCAAACCTATGTCTACGGCGCGTATAAAGGCCGCCGCGAGCTCCTGTGGCTCTCCGGTCTGGCTCTCTTTGCGCTCATCTTAGGAATGGCGTTTACGGGTTATCTGCTTCCGTGGGATCAGCGCGCGTATTTCGCCACCGCGGTAGGCACCAACGCCGCCAGCGAAGTTCCGCTAATCGGCGAGAGCTTGAAACGCCTGATGCGCGGTGGGACCGAGATGGGCACGCTGACCATCTCGCGATTCTTTGTCGCCCACGTTTTCCTGATTCCCGCTTTCATCTTCGCTCTCGTGGCATCCCATATTTTTATTTTTCGCAAAGCCGGCGCCGCCGGACCGGTGACCGAGGATCCATTCGAGCCTAAGCAAAAACCCGAGCTCTTCTACCCTCGCCAGGTTGTAATGGATCTTTCCCTCACCGCGCTGCTGATCGTCGGCCTGGGCTTGCTCTGCTTTTTCATGCCCATGCAACTGGGTCCCCCGGCGAACCCCGCTGACGCGCAATACGTCCCCCGGCCCGAGTGGTATTACCTGCCGATTTTTCAGTGGCTGAAATATTGGCACGGCAGCGCTTCCGTTGTCGGCATCCTGGTGATTCCCTCGATTCTCGTCGCTGCCGTTATCGCTCTTCCTTTTCTCGATCGCAGCATCGAGCGCCGGCCCTGGAAGCGCCCTGTCGCCATGGGCTCTTATGCCTTCGTACTTTTCGTGCTCGTTGGGCTAGGTCTGCGCAGTCAGTATCTGGACCGCCATGATCCCGGAGTGGCGCTGCAACTAGCCAAGCAGAAAACCGAAGAACAGGAATTCATGCGCAAACCCTTCGAGCCGGAGCTTTCCTCCGCTTCCCTGGCTGCCGCCAATGTCGCGCTGGCCGATCCGCTCGCCGCCAAAGGCAAAACCATTTTCGAGGCGCAATCCTGCAACGCGTGTCACGGTGATGGCGGAGTGGGCACCGCCGCCGCGCCCGCACTTGTTGGCATCGCCGCCAAACTTTCGCCCGATCAGATGGCTGCACGCCTCCAGCATCCCACCGCAAAGATGACCGCAGGCGGCATGCCTCCGGTAGACCTGCCTTCCGATGACTTGAAGGCGCTGATCGCTTACATGCAAAGCTTGAAATAGCCCATTACCTTGTGGCTGGCAGGCGGTCCGGTGGCTAAGGATTCTTCCTTTCAGACCTGATCACGCCGCCGCGATATTTTTCTTCTAGAGAAAGCTCGCGGGCATTACTATTCCAGTGCAGCGCGTGGCGTGTGCTTCGAGCCGCGGCGCCAGGGGGATAGCAATGAGGCTCGAACGAAGGTTGTGTGCTTTTTGCGGTGAATTTTGCAGGACGGGCATACAACTCATCGCCATCCTTCTCGGCATCCTGCTTCCCGGTGGCAGCGCCCTGGCACAGCACGGCTATCAGCGCGCGCCCAAAGCCATTTCCGACGTTCTCGATGCGCCGGTGACGCCGCGCGCCAGCGTGGGCCGCGCTCGCGACGTTGTCCTTTTCTTTTCCCCGGTTTTGTATCCGCTGATTGCCGAGCTCTCTCAACCGTTCGCCCGTTTAGCCGGCCTCCGCATCGACATCGCCACCAACGGCCCGCACAGTGCACCGCGCTTCAACAAGCTCCTTCTCAAGCGCGTCGCTGACGCTACGGAAACCAAGGTCGCCGTGCCCGCCGGCTTTTTGGTTTCGCGCCCGTTCTGGTCGCCCGATGGACGAAAAATCGCTTTCACCCATGCCACCAACTCCGCCATCGAACTCTGGATCGCCGACGCGCAAACCGGCGAAGCTCGAGCCATCGCCGGCGTAAAGTTGAACGCCGCCCTCAGCGGCCGCGGCCCAGCCGGCGATCCTCAGCCCTGCTCGTGGATGCCCGGCAGCAAGACTTTGCTGTGCCAGTTGATTCCCGCCGATCGCGGCGCACCGCCGAAAGAATCCACCGTTCCCGCGGGGCCGCGCGTGCAGGAAAGTTTTGGCAAAGCCGCGCCGGTTCCCACCTTCGAAGACTTGCTGGAGAACGATCACGACAGCGATCTTTTCGATTACTACGCCACCTCGCAGCTCGCGCTGATTGACGTCGACGCCGGCACCGCCGTCAACGTCGGCGCTCCGGCAATCTTCTCTGTCGCCGATCCGGCTCCCGACGGCGCCCACATTCTCCTCGAGCGCATTCGTCGTCCCTATTCTTTCATCGTTCCGGAACCCTATTTTCCCAGGGACGTTGAAGTGTGCGACCTCCAAGGGCAAGCCATCTTCAAAGTTGCCAGCTTGCCGCTGCAAGAGAACACTCCCATCGGCGGCGTTCCCACAGGCCCTCGCGATGTTGCCTGGCATCCCACGCAACCCGCCACCCTCGTCTGGGTGGAAGCTCTCGACGATGGCGATCCCAAAAAGAAAGTCCCCGAGCGCGATAAAATCATGTGGATCAAGCTCCCTTCCACCGCGCAGCCAATCGAACTCGCCCGCACCGAGAAGCGCTTTGCCGGCATCTCTTTCGGAGAGCGCGGCGATTTTGCCATTCTGCGCGACTTCGATCGCGATACCATTCGCGGCCGCGCCTGGTTCTTCAATCCCGAACCAGACTCCTCGAAAACCTTGTCCTTTCACGCCAGCAACCCCAACGAAAAAACTCTCGTCTGGGACCTGAGCACGCAGGACCGCTATCACAACCCAGGCGCACCAGTGCTCTGGCCGCTGCCTAACGGTCACAACGCGATCTTGATGCAGAGTAATTTCATTTTCCTCGAAGGCGAAGGCGCTTCGCCCGACGGCGCGCGCCCATTCCTCGATCGCCTGGACATCAATACCCTACAGCTGAAACGCATCTTTCAAGGCGAACCGAAAGCCTTTGAAGAAATCGTCGCCATGCTCTCCACGGGCGGCACTCGCCTGCTGACCCGCCGCGAAACCCAATCCGACCCGCCCAATTTCTTCATCCGCACATCCACTAAG
The DNA here is from genome assembly GCA_035601655.1 of Candidatus Dormiibacterota bacterium. Lineage (GTDB taxonomy): Bacteria > Acidobacteriota > Terriglobia > Acidiferrales > UBA7541 > Acidiferrum. Next base: position 6,809 of record DATNNV010000075.1, on the reverse strand, counting down.
TTCAACGACAACTTCGCGGACCCCGGATCGTTGACGGAAACCACCCCCTTTACCTCATTCACGGACCCCACGCCGCAGCTTCGCGCCATCAAGAAGCAATTGGTCGCTTACAAGCGCGCCGACGGCGTGGATTTGTCCATGACCGTCTATTTGCCGCCAGACTACCAGCCCGGCGAGCGCCGCCCCGCGGTCATCTGGGCCTACCCTCTCGAATTCACCGACCCTGGCGTCGCCGGCCAAGTGGGCGGCTCTCCCTACCGCTTCACCAACATTGTCGGGCCATCCGAGTTGTTCTATCTGCTCGATGGCTACGTCGTGCTCGATAACGCCGCCATGCCCGTCGTCGGCAATCCCGAGACCGTCAACAACACCTACATCGAGCAAATCACCGCCGACGCCAAAGCCGCCATCGACAAAGCCGCCGACTTGGGCGTCATCGATCCCAACCGCGTGGGAGTTGGCGGTCACAGCTACGGCGCGTTCATGACCGCGAATCTGCTCGCGCACTCCAATCTCTTTCGCGCCGGCGTGGCGCGTAGCGGCGCTTACAACCGCACTCTCACTCCTTTCGGTTTTCAGAATGAACGCAGAACCATCTGGCAGGCCCCGGACGTGTACATCAAGCTGTCACCCTTCCTGGCTGCCGACAAAATAAAAGTCCCGGTTCTGCTGATTCACGGCGAGGCGGACAATAACTCCGGTACTTTCCCCATTCAGTCCGATCGCATGTATCGCGCCATCAAAGGCAACGGCGGAATGGTGCGTTACGTCACGCTGCCCAGCGAAGCCCACGGCTACGCCGCGCGCGAATCCATCGAACACACTTTGTGGGAAATGCTTACCTGGTTCGACAAATACGTAAAAAATGCGCCGGCCCCGCAATCCGGAAAGAATGTAACGTCGGCGCAGTAAACTCTGGCAACACGCACACGCGCTCAGTATTGCTTCGTTTTGTCGCCGCCCTCGCCGGTAATCAACCGCGCGCCGCGGCTGAACGTCAGATACTCGAATCCCCATTGCACGAATACCAGCACGCGGCTTTGAAACTGCACGATGTAAATCAAGTGGATGAACAACCACATGAGCCACGCGATCAGCCCGCTGCAGTGCATCCCCAGGACATTCGCCACTGCTGACGCGCGCCCAATCACCGCCATGTCGCCTTTGTCGAAGTAGCGGAACGGCGCAACCTCAGTCTTCCCTGCCAGTCGCGCCTTGATCACTTTCGCCGCATAACTTCCGCCCTGGATGGCCACCTGCGCCACGCCCGGCAACGGCTTGCCGTGCTTTTCCTCGAGGTACGCCAGATCGCCGACGATAAAAATATCCGGATAGTTCGCCACCGTCAGGTCCGGCTTCACTTTGATGCGCCCGCTGCGGTCCGTTTCCGAGCGCGTACGCTCGGCAAGTTTGCGTCCAAACGGCGTCGTGGTCACGCCCCCGGCCCACAGTACCGTTTTTGCCGCCAGCCGTTCGGTCGCATCGCCTCGCTGGTAGGTCACGCCGTCATCGTCAATCGCCGTGACCATCACATTTTTCTCGACGTCCACTCCCAGCCGCCACACCAGCTTTTCCGCTTTCGCCGAAAGATCCTCCGGATACGCAGCGAGCACGCGCGGCCCGCCTTCCATCAGCAGAATCCGCGCCGCTCCCGGATCGATGTGCCGGAAGTCGTGCTTGAGCGTTTCCCGCGCGATTTCGCCGAGCGCCCCGGCCAGCTCCAACCCCGTTGCGCCCGCTCCCACAATCACGAAGGTCAGCCACGCCTTGGCTTCTTGCGGCGAAGCAGCGCGCTCGGCGCGCTCGAAAGCCAGCAAAATCTTGTGCCGGATGGTGGTCGCCTCTTCGATCGATTTCAAGCTCGGTGCCGCCTCGCGCCACTCATCATTTCCGTAGTAGGAGGTTTGCGAGCCGGTAGCCACAATCAGCGAGTCGTACTCGAACGAAGTGCCATCGCTCAAAATCACGCGCTTCGCGTCCGGATCCACTTCGCTCGCTTCGCCCAGCAACACCTCGGTATTCTTCTGCCGCCGCAACACCGAGCGCAGCGGCGCCGCAATCTCGCCCGGAGACAACGATCCCGTAGCCACCTGGTACAGCAGCGGCTGAAACAAATGAAAATTGCGCCGGTCGATCAGCGTGACGTCCGCGTCCACACGCTTGAATTTCTGCGCCGCGTTCAGCCCGCCAAATCCTCCGCCCAGGATCACCACGCGATGTCTGTGCACCATTCGACGTAACCTCGGACGCTATGCCACGCTCCGCCCGAGCCTCCTGCCGCCCATCATTTTCGCATGTTGCCGAACGAAAGGAACACCCGCACACCGGGATCGCGGGTTTGCGAAATTCCACATGCAGATCGATGGGATCCGCTAGGCGTGGCGGCGTTGTGCGCGGCGGCGTTCTGCGGCCCAATCCACAAACCGGCTCATCTGGTCGCGGTACTTCCACACCAGGTGGAAGAATTTGCGCGCGGTCATGTTCGCGGCTTCCTTGCCAAGGAACGTCTCGAACCGCCAGCGCAGATACGGACTCTTCCACGGCGCAAAGCGGTAGCCGCGCGAAACGCTCCAATAATGGCCAATCGTTTTCAACATAGAGCCGTCCTATTCGTACCGCCGGCAGCTCGCGTAAACGGCGCGCGGGGGTGCGCCGCCGAGCACCGCCGCATTCGCTTCAAGCCATCGGAGCCGAGAGGTGCTCGTGCACCAGCACCCACTTCGCGCCGCGTTTTTCCCAAATTCCCGTAGACCGCAGGTCCACATCCGCGGTCTTCCCATCCTTGGCTTTCTCGTACAGATGAATCGTCACCGTCGTCCACGCGATCAGCCCGTGCCGTGTGACCTTCAAATCTTTTCCCGCCGTCAGTTTTATGGCCTCCGCGCCGTCCAGAAATTCCTTCTGCACCCCAGCGTGATATTCCTTCCAGCCGTGATACGCGAACGGAGCCGCGTCGTAAAACACCAGCCCGTCATCCTGCGCATAAAATTTTGCCGGCGCCTCCGCGTTGCCCGCGCTCCACGCCGCGCAGTATTCGTCGATCCGATTGCGGAACGTCGCGTCATCCGTCACCTTCTGCTGCGCGCGCGCTCCCACAAACGTCAGCAGCGCCCCCACCAGCGCCAGCGCCACGTACAGCACCCAATGCCCGCCGCCTCTCCTGCTCATACCGTTACCCGACTCCGAGACCTGCACGCTCATCCGCAGACACCTCTGGGAGAATTTGAGCCAAACACGAACAAGGTAGATCTGATGCTTGCGCCTAAACTAGTGCCACTCGCCTGATTTTGCAAGCCCCGATTCGAGCATTCCCCTCCAAGAACCCGTTTAAGAGCCCCACCAGCGAACGCCCCGCGGCCGCTTCCCGGCCCCCGTCATTCGCCGGCCAGCCTCCCTCATTCGCCGGTAACCCGCTTGTTTCCACCGAATTGCGCGTGACGCTTCCCGGCCCCCTCTCTATTCTGGCCTGGTAGCAAGGAGGTTCGCATGACCGCAAGGCCAACTGGTTTCCGCCGCCACTTCCCGCTCATCGGATTGATTTTGCTGGCCCTTGGCCTCATCGCACTCTTCGCGCAGGTCCATCCGTTCGTCACCGGCCTGGCGGATCGCATCGCCGCCAACGCCGAAGAACTGGGCGGCTTCGTGCCCGCGGCCGTTTTGACCGCGAACCACGCCGCCCAAGCCTGGGCATTCGATCGCGCCAATGTGCTCTCGGCTCTGCGCGATATATTGCTATCATGCTGGCCTGTGATCCTCATCCTCATGGGCGCCGCCCTGCTCGGCAACGCACTCACCCGCAAAAACACCGTAGCCACTTCCGCCGGAGGTAACCGCTGATGGCTCTTCGCGATCGTGGCCGCATCTCACGCGGCGGAATTGTCGTCGGAATCAAAATGGGCAAGGGCTCGGCCAATCCGCGCTGGAGCCTGCTCTGGGGCGGCTTCATCGCCCTCATCGGCCTGATTTTTCTCCTGGACAACATGAACATCTTCCCGGCCAGCCGGATCTATCGCTTCTGGCCCATGATTCTCATCGTCGCCGGTATCATGAACCTGGCGTGCCGCTCCGCCCGCTTTTTCGGCATCATTCTTCTGATCGCAGGAATTCTGTTCCAGCTCAGCGAGCTGGGTGTCACGCATTTTGGATGGGGCCAGCTCTGGCCCATCGCCATCATCGCCGTCGGTTTACTGGTGATGTGGAGTTCCTACGAAGCGCGCCAACGTATTGCCGCCGCCCAAGCCGCCGCCCTTAGCGGCGATGCCACCTCCGCCAACGACCCCTCCGGCGATGCCACCGGCCCGGGTGCTTCCGATCTGCGCAACACGCTCAACGAAGTGGCCATTTTCGGCGGCGTCGAGCGCCGCATCGTCACTCAGGACTTCCGCGGCGGCACCATCAACGCCATTTTCGGCGGCGTCGAACTGGACCTCAGCCACGCCGCCATGCAGCAGCCGCAAGCCGAGCTCGAAGTAAACGCCATCTTCGGCGGCGTCGAGCTGCGTGTACCGGACACCTGGCAAGTCATCTCTAGCGGCCAAGCCATCTTTGGCGGTTACGACGACAAAACCGGCTCGAACGACAACCTCGATCCGGGAGCTCCGCCGAAAAAGATGCTGGTCCTCACTGGCTCAGTCATCTTCGGCGGCGTCGAAATCAAGAGCTGAGCCGCCTGAGTGCATCCGCTACTGACACGCGGTCGATTCGGTGCTTACCTGCTGGCGTGGATTCCGCTGGCCGCCATCCTCGTGTACCTGATGGCCACCGCCGGCCACCTGAGTTGGACCGAATCCATTGTTCTCGTTCTCCCGCTCAGCGCGCTTTACGTGCTGGTCTGTCTCGCCGCGTGGTATCCCGCGAAAGGCGCGCCGCTCGAAACGACGCCGCTTTCGCGCCTCGCGCTCACTCACCTTATAGCCGCAGCGCTGCTCAGCCTTGCGTGGGTGCAGATCGCCAAGGGCTTGGCCTACGCACTCTCCCGCTTTCCCACTTTTGCCCAGTTACCGCAGCACCTCGCTCCGCACATTCCTATTCTTTTCGGCGCAGGATTTCTGCTCTACCTGCTCGCTGTCGCCTATCACTACGTGGTGCTTTCGCTCGAAGCTTCCCAGGAAGCCGAAGCCCGCGTCATGAAATCCGGTTTGCTCGCGCGCGACGCCGAGCTCCGCGCCCTCAAAGCGCAAGTAAATCCGCATTTTTTGTTCAACAGCCTCAATTCCATCAGCGCGCTCACCAGCATCGACCCGGAAAGAGCCCGCGACATGTGCATCCTCCTCGCCGAATTCCTGCGCATGACTCTCGGACTCGGCGAAAAAACCAGCATCCCGCTGCAGGAAGAGCTGGGCATGCTCGAGCGCTTCATGGCCATCGAAAAAGTCCGCTTCGGCGCTCGCCTGCAAATGGAAGAAGACATTCAGGAAGCATGCAAACCGCTGCTCATTCCCGCGCTGCTGCTCCAGCCGCTGATCGAAAACGCCGTCGGCCACGGCATCGCCAATCTTCCCGAAGGCGGCACTGTCTGGCTCGCCGCGCACTGCACCGACGGCCGCCTGGAAATCACCATTCGCAATACCTTCGATCCGGAGTCCACTTCCGCGCGGCGCAGCGGCCGGGGCCTCGCCAATGTGCGCCGCCGGCTCGAAGCGCGTTACGCCGATCAAGCCAGCTTGCAGGCCCGCGCGGATGGCAACGAGTTCCGCGTGGATCTCTCCCTGCCCGCCGAAACGAAAGAGACGCAACCATGAGCAACGCGCCCGCGCACTCAGCCGGCAAGAAAATCGGCGTCATGATCGTCGACGATGAAGAGCTGGCGCGCCACGTTCTTCGCCAGTTGCTTGCGCAGCACGCGGAAATGGAAATCGTCGCGGAGTGCGCCAACGGCCTGGAAGCCGTGAAATCCGTAGCCGAAAAGAAGCCCGAGCTCATCTTTCTCGACGTGCAAATGCCCAAGCTCACCGGCTTCGACGTCCTCGAACTCATCGGCAACGATGTGCCCGTCATTTTCGTCACCGCGTACGACCAGTACGCGATGCGCGCCTTCGATGTCCACGCGGTCGACTATCTGCTCAAGCCCGTGGGGCGTGATCGCTTCGAAGCCGCGCTCGCACGCGCCAAATCGCGCATCGGCGAAAAAATGCCCCGTGGCGAAGAATTAGCTGCGGCGGCGCGGCCTCCGCAGCAATTTCTCGAACGGCTCGTGGTGAAAGACGGAACGAAAGTGACACTCATTCCCGTCGCCAAACTCGATTTCGCCGAAGCTCAGGACGACTACGTGTCACTAGCGAGCGCCGGCAAAAAACATTTGAAGCAGCAAACGATTGCGAGCCTCGAAGCCAGCCTCGATCCCGACTCCTTCGTGCGCATTCACCGCTCCTACCTGGTCAATCTCGAACGCGTCGCGCGCATCGAGCCCTACGGCAAAGACTCGCGCCTAGCCATTCTGCAAGACGGCACCCGCCTCCCGGTCAGCCGCGCCGGCTACGCCCGCCTAAAAGCCCTACTCGACCAGCGCACTTAAACCCTCCGCAATTTTCCCCGCCAGGTGCCGCACCCAAAAGTAGGGGCGCAGCACTGCTGCGCCCCAATCACCCAAATCTCAAATCCATCTCGTTTTTCTCTGCGCTCTCTTCGTTAATTCTTTTTCCTATCCGACTCGTCGCACCCAGATCCGCGATGTCGCCGGCTACGCCCGCCTAAAAGACCTACTCGACCAGCGCACCTAAACCCTTCGCATTTTTCCCGCCAGGTGCCGTACCCAAAAGTAGGGGCGCAGCACTGCTGCGCCCCAATCACCCAAATCTCAAATCCATCTC
>DATNNV010000074.1:0-26489 GCA_035601655.1 Candidatus Dormiibacterota bacterium | reverse complement strand
ACTCAAAATGGTTCTCGGCGCGCACAACGTCCCGGTCGCCAAGCCCGACGTGCTCCCGCGCCTCGTCACCGCGTTTGACGCCGTCCGCGCCGGAAAAGTCCAGCCGACGCCGGAATCGCCCGGGAAAGTGCTCTATAAAGTGGACGACATCACCTTCTTGATGAAGGCCCCGGAGTCCAAACCGTGAACGCCGGGCGCGGCCGGGCCGTTGGCGTGACGCAGACGCCAAGCCCTGTTTTCGGGCCGAATTCGGGTGTATCCTCGAATTCTACGGAGTGTTCCGCGGGGATTTCGGAATGCGTTTCCGGGCTCACACTTTCGCCTGCTTCGCGCTGGCTGCCGCTCTGGCCGGCCCGCCGCTGCAGCGCGCCGCGGGCAAACCGCACACGCCATCCGCACACGGTAAGACCATCTGGAACTACGATGGCGGCGTGTACATGGTCACCGACGGCGGCATTCCCAGCGGCCCGTGCTTCCGCCTCAATGGCCGGGTCACCGCGCACAAGTTCTTCGACAATCTCAAGCGCCTCGATTTCGACAATGCGGAAACCGTCTTCCGCCGCGGCGAAGAAGTCGTCACCCAATATCCCGACGAAGTGCTCCTCGAATTCTTCATTCACGATATGCCCTGCGCCGATCAGATGGATCCCACCTCCGCGCGCACTTATCTCACCCGCGAACAAATCAGCAAGCTGCGCCTCAATTTGTATTGGAAGCGCGGCATCGATCTCCGCCCGGTCGAGACCGTCACCGCAAAATACTTCGGCGTGCAGCGCCGCGTACCCTACGCCCCGGTGGCCGCCCGCGATCCCGATGCCCCGGAAAAACTGGAATGGAGCTACGTCTACGCCGTCCCCAGCGCCGGCATTCCGCTCACCGATAGCCTGGTCCTCATCGTGCGCACGCCCGACGACCGCATCGCCGCCCGCGTCGCCGCCAGAATGTAGTTTTGCTGAGCCTACGGAGTCACTCAGGTTGAGTTGGTTGCCGAGTAGGGGCGCAGCATTGCTGCGCCCCTACCACCGAGGTGCTTACTTCAGGAAAGATTCGACGGCGGCGACGAATTCGTCCGGCTGCTCGTAGAACGGGATATGGCCGCTGCGTTCGAGGACCACGAACTTCGATCCGGGAATGGCCTGATGAATTTTGTAGGCGACCAGCGGCGCGACGTTGATGTCGTAGCGCCCGGTGACCACCAGCGTGGGGAATTTGAACTTGGGTAGCTCGGGATTCAGGTCGAAGCGCGCGATGTCGCGTTGCACCGCCGCGCCGACTTCCTTGGTGAAAGCGTCGGAATGAATGCTGGCGATGAAGCTGTCGCGCTTTTCCGCGGAGTAGAAAAGCATGGTCAAATATTCGCGGATGCCCGCGTCCGAAGCGGCTTTGTCGCCCAACTCGTCGGCGAAAGTGTAGGCGGCGCGCCGCTCAATCGTCTCAGGAAAGATCTGGCTGAAGAGAAAGATGGTGTCGCTGAATTTCGGCGCGGCCGAATCCACGATGATCAAATGCGCGACATGTTCAGGATGCCGCGCCGAATAAGCCATCGAAAGAAAGCCGCCCCACGAATGCCCGAGCACGTCCCACTTGTCGAGTTTGAGATGCGTGCGCAGCGCTTCGAGGTCTTCGATTTGGTCCGCGAGCGTGCAGGACTGGCCGGGTTTGAGCGGCCCGGAGCGGCCGTTGCCGCGCTGGTCGTAAAAAATGATGCGGCGGTCTTTGCCCAACGTGTCAAACGCGGTGCCGATGTGCATGTGGCGGTGATCGAAGCCGGGCCCACCATTGAGAATGACCAGCGGAGTGCCGGAGCCGCCGCCGGTGATGTGGTAATAGAGTTTGCCGCCGCCGGAAATATCGATGGTCTGGCCATCTTCGGTGACGGCGCCAGGCGAAGCGGAGGTGGCGAAAGAAATAGATGCTGCGAAAAAGCCCAGAATAGCGAGAAGAGCGAAGCGCATGATTTTCATGCGCGACACTTTACCCCATTGAGCTAACTTTTTCCGGCTCGATTTTGTAGACCACGCGGACTTCGTTCGGCTGGCGAAACGGATACACGGGCTTGCCGAGGTATTTCTGGGAGAGTTTGTTGATGTGGTCGTCGGCGCCGTTTTCGGTAATGTCCACGACGCGACCGCGGATTTCCAGATAGCGGTAGGGATTCGCGGGATCCTGGAGCGAAATGGAAACGCGCGGATCGCGGCGGATGTTCTTGTCCTTGACGCGGCCTTTCGCAGAGTTGATGCGCACGTATTTGCCGTCGTAATCGACCCAGACGGGCGTGACTTGCGGACTGCCGTCGCTCATCAGCGTTCCAAGATTGCCGAACGCGGGCTTCTCGAGAAGATCGGCGTATTTTTCGGGAATGGCCTGGCTCATTGTGTGTCTCCTTCGTGGGCGCTAGACGCGCATGAGTGTACATCGATTCGATGCTATTTGTGGCAAAGCGTTGCGACGCTGGCGGCAGTTGCGATCTTCTGAGGAGTCCTTTGGAGCAGAACGGAGATGTGCGAGACTCTTCGCGGCACCTACGCGATCGCTTAGACATGGCGGACAAAAAGCAAAGGCAGCGAGCGGTGAGGAAGATTGTTTTTGTGTGGCTGATCGTGGGGATCGCGTTCGGAGTGTTTCATCTGGCGACGGAGAGGCGAGAGTGGGCGATTCCGCCGGAAGCGAAAGCGATGAAGAATCCGGTAATGCCTTCGGAAGCTGCGCTGCAGTCGGCGCGGCCAATTTACAATGAGAGATGCGCGCAGTGCCATGGCGACACAGGGAAAGGCGACGGCAAGGAAGCCAGGTCGCACGGAACGCTGCCCGCGGATTTCACGGAGCCCGGAAGGATGGCCGCGCAATCGGACGGCGAGCTTTTTTACAAAATCAGCGCGGGCAAGCGGCCGATGCCGGCGTTCCAGAACCGGCTGACAGAGGAACAGCGCTGGCAACTGGTTCTGCTGGTGAGGTCGTTTGCCGGCGGGATCCGGCCGCCCTAGAAGGACGGCCTCTACAACTGCAGGGGCTGAAGCTCGGGCAGACGTTAGTTTCCAAAACGGGCGGGAGTGGATATATTCTGCTGCGGCTATTTTTCGTATCGAAGGAGAGTCATGCGGCGAATTCTTTTTGGCGTAGTGGCGTTTTTACTTTTGGTTTCGATCGCGGAGGCCGGACCTGGCGGCTCCGTTCGCTGCGGAAAACTCCTGGATGTGCGGACCGGCAAGATGCTGAGCAACCAGGTGATTTCGTTTGACGGCGATGGCGTGATCACTTCGGTGGGAGCCGAAGGGGCGGCGGCATCGGCTGGAACAGTGATCGATCTTTCGAGCGCCACGTGCCTTCCCGGCTTGATCGACGTGCACACGCATCTGACGGGAGATCCAAGCAGCAGCGGGTACGCCGCGCTGGGAATCTCGATGCCGCGAGAGGCCGTTACCGGCGTGAAGAATGCGCGGCTTACGCTGCGAGCGGGTTTCACGACGGTGCGCAACGTGGGTGCGAGCGGATTCACGGATGTGGCCGTGCGCGACGGCATCAACGCGGGGGAGATCGAAGGGCCGCGCATGCTGGTCTCCGGGCCGCCGCTGGGAATTACCGGCGGGCATTGCGACAACAATCTGCTGCCCGCGGAATATCACTTTCGATCCGAAGGGGTGGCGGATGGACCGTGGGCCGTGCGCGCAAAGGTGCGCGAAGTAATAAAATATGGCGCGGACGTAATCAAGATCTGCGCTTCCGGAGGAGTGTTGAGCAAAGGCGACCAACCCGGGACGCCGCAGTACGCGCTGGAAGAAATGAAAGCAATCGCGGAAGAAGCACACAAACTGGGACGCAAAGTGGCGGCGCACGCGCACGGGACGCAATCGATCAAAGACGCGATTCGCGCGGGAATCGATTCCATCGAGCATTCGAGCCTGATTGACGACGAAGGCATCGCGCTGGCGAAGGAACACGGCACGTATCTGGTTTTCGACATCTACAACGACGATTTCATCCTGCAAGAAGGGGCGAAGGCGGGCATGCTGGCGGAGTCGATCGAAAAAGAAAAGAAAATCGGACGGCTGCAGCGCGAGAATTTCCGGCGCGCGTTTCAGGCGGGAACGAAGATGGCGTTCGGAACGGATGCGGGCGTGTATCCGCACGGCGACAATGCCAGGCAGTTCGCGAAGATGGTGGAATGGGGCATGAAGCCGCTGGATGCGATTCAAGCGGCGACGGTGAGCGCGGCGGATCTTACCGGGTGGGGCGGCAAAGTCGGGGTGATTGAGGCTGGGCACTACGCCGATGTGATCGCGGTGAGCGGCGATCCGCTGGCGAACGTGCGGGAACTGGAGTCCGTAAAATTCGTGATGAAGGGCGGAGTGGTGGCGCGCAACGACTTCGCGGCGAAATAGCGGCGGGTTACACTGAGGGCCGCGGCGGTCTGCGCCGCTCTGACTTCATGCCTGGCCTCCTCTTATTGGCTACGCTTTCGTTGCAGCCGCGTTTCGCGTTCTTGCTGCTGGCGGCGTTAATTGTCGGCGCGGCGGTGCCGCTGGCGATCGCGTGGGCACGTTTGCTGCCCGAGGAGAAGCCGCCGTTCGAGATGGAAAATCCACGGCGACGGCCCACGCCGTCCGTTTCGATTTACAGTAGCGAACCTGCGGCGCGCAAGATCGATAGCAGCGCGGTGGTGCTGCTTTTTCTGCTGACTATCAGTTTCGCTTTGCAGTTTCCGGGAGTTCCGCGCGACCCGGCGCTGAATTCGCTGCCGGATCATTGGCCGGGCGCGCAGAACTGGTTTGAAATTGCTCTGCCGTGTTTGCTGATACTGGTTTCCGTGGCGGCGATAGTGCACGGGACGGTTCGCCGGTCGTTCTTGAGGATGCCGTTGCTTGTTGGCGGTGGCTTGGTGCTGCTGCTGTGGCTAGTGGCGCCGTGGTTGTATCGGGCGCTGGCGGCGGTTTAGGAGAAGTCCTGGGTGGGCGCGGCGGTCAGAGATAGGCAGCTGCGTCGGTTGAGACTGAAGGTCCGCCTCAGAAGGCGGACCCTACGCAAGAAATTCCACGAATGTTCGGCGTTGAAGGTGGGTGCCGAGATGGGGCGCAGCAGTGCTGGCGCCCCTACGGGATCGCGCGGAATTGCGAGCGTTGCCGCGAGTGGACTAGGCGTAGGCAGCTTTTACGTTTTGCAATGCGGTGGCGACTTCCTTGACGTCGGGAACTACGGGGATGTCGTAGTTCTTGAACCAGGCGATTTTGCCGGCCTTGTTGACGATGGCGATGGCGCGGCCGGTGATGCCTTTGTCGGCGAGGTACACGCCGTACTTTTCGCTCATGGCGCCGCGAGGATGAAAATCGGCCAGCAGCGAATACTGGATGTGCATTTTTTCAGCGTAGGCTTTGTGCGACCAGACGCTGTCAACGCTGACGCCGAGCACTTCCGCGTCGAGATTCTCGAACGACTTCATTTCGTTGACAAAGCAAGCGTGCTCGTTCGTGCAAGTGGGGCTCCAGTCGAGCGGGTACCACACCAGCACGACGTTCTTCTTGCCGCGAAAATCCGCAAGCTTTACTTCCTTTTTGTCTTGATTGTTCAGCGTGAAGTCCGGCGCTGTTTCTCCGACTGCGATGGCCATAGGGTTGCCTCCTGAATTCGTGCCGTAGCGACCCAAGAATCATAGAAGAATCGGGGCGCGTTGACAAAGGATGGAATGGGCGGGAATCGGGGCTTCATCCGAGTGCGTTCCGGTGTAGAATGCGCCGCATGGAAAGCTGGCGTGAACGAACGAGCGCATGAACTCCGAATCGACAAGGCGCGCACTGATGATGCCTCTGAGTGATCTGGTGGCGCGGTACCAGTCGCTGGCGGGCCATTTCGGCATTCCCGTGGCGCTTTCCGGGTTTGCGCTGACGCGGGAGGAAACCGAGCGGCTGTTCTCGGCTTACGACGAGGACTACCACATCAGCCGCTTTCTGCATTTCTCGGATTCCGGCGGAACTTCGGTGGATGCTTTCGAAATCAACGGCGAGCGCGCCACGCATGTCGCGATCGACGCGGAGATTGCAACTATTCTTTAGTTTTCGTTTTGAAAAAATACTGTTTTTGACTACGCTACACACGCCTCGGAGGTGATTGGATGGCTGGTACGCCGACGCTGTTGCCGGAATCGCGCCTGGGAAGCACGTTGCGGCGCGATGCCTGGTGGACGGAACTGATACCAGTGATCGTGCTGATGGGCGGATTCAGCCTCTATGCGACATTTCGGGCGTTCGAAAACAAGTTCTTCGAGTGGGGACCGTATCTATCGCCATTTTATTCGCCGCTGATCGATCGGCAGCATCACTGGTGGCCGTTTTCTCCCGCGCTGCTGATTCTGGCCGGCCCGCTGGGATTTCGCGCCACCTGCTATTACTACCGCAAAGCGTTGTATCGCGCGTTCTTGCTGGATCCGCCCGGCTGCGCCGTCGGAGAGCCAGCCAGCCGCCGGTACAGCGGCGAAACGAAATTTCCGTTGATCCTGCAGAATCTGCACCGTTATTTTTTGTATTTGGCGATCCTGTTCCTGGTGTTCTTGTGGCACGACGCGGTGCTGGCGTTCCGCTTCGACGGGCATTTCGGGATCGGAGTGGGCACGCTGGTGCTGCTGCTGAACGTTTGTCTGCTTTCGAGCTACACGCTTTCCTGCCATTCGCTGCGGCACCTGGCTGGCGGAAAGCTGGATTGCTTTTCGTGCGCGACGTTCGGCAAGCCGCGCTTTGCAGCCTGGCGCGGGCTGACGTTCCTGAACGAGCGGCACATGTGGTTCGCCTGGTGCAGCCTGATTTCGGTGGGCTGCGCGGACTTGTACATTCGATTGGTATCGTGCGGCGCGATTCACGACCTGAGGATTCTGTGACCACAAATTACGAAACGCGGGAGCACGATGTACTGATCATCGGAGCCGGTGGCGCGGGACTGCGCGCGGCGATCGAAGCGCTGGCGCAGGGCGCTTCAGTAGGCGTGGTGTGCAAATCGCTGCTGGGCAAAGCGCACACGGTGATGGCCGAAGGCGGCATCGCGGCGGCGATGGCCAACGTGGACGCCGCGGACAACTGGAAGACGCATTTCCGCGACACCATGCGCGGCGGCAAATTCTTGAACAACTGGCGCATGGCGCAATTGCACGCGCAGGAAGCGCCGGAGCGGGTGCGCGAACTGGAGCAGTGGGGCGCGCTATTTGACCGCACGGAGACGGGCGATATTTTGCAACGCGCGTTTGGCGGGCACACCTTCAAGCGGCTGTGCCACGTGGGGGACCGCACCGGCCTCGAGATGATCCGGACGCTGCAGGATCGCGGCGTGCAACAAGGCTTCGACGTGTTCATGGAGTGCACGGTCACGCGGCTGCTCACCGACGGCAAGCGCATCACCGGCGCGTTTGCTTATTGGCGCGAGAGCGGGCGCTTCATCGTGTTCAAGGCGAAATCCGTGGTGATCGCCACGGGCGGTATCGGCAAAGCCTGGCGCGTCACTTCGAATTCCTGGGAATACACCGCGGACGGGATGGCGCTGGCGTACGAAGCGGGCGCTGAGCTGATGGATATGGAGTTCGTGCAATTCCATCCGACGGGCATGGTGTGGCCGCCGGGCGTGCAAGGCCTGCTGGTGACCGAAGCGGTGCGCGGCGAAGGCGGCATCCTGCGCAACAAAAATGGCGAGCGCTTCATGGAAAAGTACGACCCCAAGCGCCTGGAGCTTTCCACGCGCGACGTGGTGGCGCGCTCGATTTATACCGAAGTGAAAGAAGGCCGCGGGACGGAGCACGGCGGCGCGTTTCTGGATATTTCGCACAAGCCTGCCGATTACGTGAAGAAAAAATTGCCGAGCATGTATCACCAGTTCAAAGAACTCGCCGACGTGGACATCACCAAGGGCCCGATGGAAGTCGGCCCGACGTGCCACTACATGATGGGCGGGATTCGCGTCGAGGCGGAGACCGCGCAATCGACAGTGCCGGGACTTTTCGCGGCGGGTGAAGCGGCGGCGGGGCTGCACGGTTCGAATCGCCTCGGCGGCAATTCGCTTTCGGATTTGCTGGTGTTCGGCCGACGCGCCGGGCTGGCCGCTGCCGCGCACGCGAAGAGCGTTTCGCACGCGCTAGTCAACACCGCGCAAATCGATGCAGCAGAAAAAGAATTGCTCGCACCGTTTGCGAATACCGGCGGCGAAAGCCCCTATGCCGTGCACCGCGACCTGCAGGAAGTGATGCAGAACCTCGTGGGCATTTACCGCACCGAGCAAGACCTGATGAAATCGCTCGTCGAACTAGAAAAACTCAGCGCACGCGCAACAAAAACCGGCGTCGAAGGCACGCGCATGTTCAATCCCGGCTGGCATTTGACGCGCGAGCTGAAATCCATGTTGCTGATTTCCGAAGCGGTGGCGCGTGCCGCGCTGGCGCGAAAAGAAAGCCGCGGGGCGCATAGCCGCATCGACTATCCGAATCTCGACGATGCGAGCTGGGGCAAGAAGAACAACATCATCGTGCAGGACGGCAGCACCATGACGCGGCGCGAATCGCCCGTCCCGGAAATGCCTGCGGATTTGCGGGAAATCGTAGCGCAAGAGTAGCAGCGCAGCAGCGGCCGCTTTGCGGCGGACAGGGAGCGAAAATCGATCATGGCCGAAACCACTTTTCGGGTTTTCCGGGGCGACGCCAGCGGCGGGCAAACGGTGGACTATCAAGTGCCGGTCGCGCCGGGCATGGTGGTGCTCGACGCGCTGCACTACATTCAGGGGCATCTCGCGCCGGATCTCGCGGTGCGCTGGAATTGCAAAGCTGGGAAGTGCGGCTCGTGTTCCGCGGAAGTGAACGGGCGTCCGCGGCTCACCTGCAAAACGCGCATGGACGTGCTGCCGAAAGATGAGCCGGTCACCGTGGTTCCCATGCGCGCGTTCCCGATCATCAAGGATCTGGTCACCGACGTTTCCTGGAATTACGCTGTGAATCGCAAGATTCCGCCGTTCCAGCCGAAGCCTGACGTGGAATGGAAGATTTCGCAGATGGACGTGGACCGCGTGCAGGAATTCCGCAAATGCATCGAATGCTTCTTGTGCCAGAACGTTTGCCACGTCCTGCGCGATCATCACAAGAAGGAAACGTTCGGCGGGCCGCGCTTTTTCGTGCGCGTTGCGGGGCTCGAGATGCATCCGCTCGATGGCGCGAATCGCGCTCCGCTGCTCAAAAACGAGCTGGGCATCGGCCTCTGCAACATCACCAAATGTTGCACGGAAGTCTGTCCCGAAGACATTCACATCACGGACAACGCCATCATCCCGCTGAAAGAACGCGTCGTGGATCAGTTCTACGATCCGTTCACCATGGTGGTGCGCAAGATTTTCGGCGCAAAGTAGCGAGCACGACGCCTTCTGAAGCGCATTGCGATACGGCGGCGTACGTCCGGCAGGAGGGCTCATGCAAAGGCAACTAAAATTAATCTCGAAAGCGGGCATTGCGGAAGCGCTCGCCAAAGTCGAGTTGTACCGCTACCTGAACGAGCCGGAAGAAGCCGAATCGATTTGCCGCGATATTCTCGCCGTCGACGCCGGCCAGCAGCTTGCCACGCGCTTGCTCGGCTTGACCATCACGGATCAGTTCACCGGATCCGCGACTGATCGTTACAACGAAGCCGCCGAATTATTCGCCAGCCTGCGCGATTCCTACGAACGCAACTACTACGCGGGCCTTCTTCATGAGCGCCGCGCGAAAGCGCAACTTCGCTGCGGCTGCGCCGCACACATCCTGCTTCCACTGCTCGAAGAGGCGCTGCGCTGTTTTGCGGAAGCGGAAAAACTCCGCCCCGCCGGAAACGACGACAGCATCCTGCGCTGGAACCGCTGCGTCCGGCTGCTCGAAAGCCGCCCCGATTTTCACTGGGAACGCGAGCATCTTCCCATCGCCGACGAAGACAGCCCGCCGGTAAGCCCGCGCCGCGCCGCAAACGATCGCTAAGTTTCTTGGTTGAGTTGATCTGATGAGAGCTTAGCGCTTACACCGCGACCGTTCGCTGGAATCGCCGCGCCAGTTTCTGATGTTCTTCCAGAATCGCATTGGGAAGGCGGTTGCCGAATTTGTCGAAGAATTGCCGGGTATCTTCCATTTCCGCTTCCCAATCCTCGCCGTGCACTTGCAGCAATTCGGTCAACGCTTCCGGCGCGATCTTCAGCCCGTCCAGCGTCAGCGCGCCGCGCGACGGTACGTAGCCGATCGGCGTTTCGTCCGCCTGGCCGCGCCCTTCCACGCGCTCGAGAATCCACTTCAGCACGCGCACATTTTCCCCGTATCCCGGCCACAGGAATTTGCCGTCCGAGCCTTTGCGGAACCAATTCACGTGGAAAATCTTCGGCGGCTTCGGGATTTGCTTGCCCATTTCCAGCCAGTGCCCGAAATAATCCGCCATGTTGTAGCCGCAGAACGGCAGCATGGCCATGGGATCGCGCCGCGTGATGCCGACGTCGCCGGTCGCCGCCGCGGTGGTCTCGCTGGCCATGGTCGCGCCTACGAACACGCCATGCTGCCAGTCAAACGATTCGTACACCAGCGGAGCGACGCGCGCGCGACGCCCGCCAAAAATAAATGCCGAGATCGGCACGCCTTCCGGCGCTTCCCACTTCGGCGAAATGCTCGGCGATTGATTCGCCGGCACGGTGTAGCGCGCATTCGGATGCGCCGCCGCGCCTTTCGACGAATCCCACGCCTGGCCTTTCCAGTTGGTCAATCCCGCCGAAGGCTCGGTGCCGATTCCTTCCCACCAGGGCTCGCGGTCGGCAGTGATCGCCGTGTTCGTGAAGAGCGTGTTCTTCGTCAGCGCGGCCATCACGTTGGGATTGGTTTTCATCCCGGTGCCCGGCGCCACGCCGAAAAATCCCGCTTCCGGATTGATGGCGTGCAAATAGCCATCGGCGCCAATTTTCATCCACGCAATGTCGTCGCCGACGGTCCACACTTTGTATCCCTGGCTCTGCAGCGCGGAAACCATCATCGCCAGATTCGTTTTGCCGCAAGCGCTGGGAAATGCCGCGCCCATGTAGGTCACTTTGCCGCCGGGCGATTCGAGGCCCAGGATGAGCATGTGCTCCGCCATCCATCCTTGCTCGCGCGCCATCACGCTGGCAATGCGCAGCGCGAAACACTTCTTACCCAGCAAGGCGTTTCCGCCATAGCCCGAGCCCACACTCCAGATCAATTTTTCCTGCGGAAAGTGCATGATGTACCGCCGCATGGGGTCCAAATCGCCCAGCGAGTGCAGCCCCGGCACAAAATCGCTCGACGCGCCCAGACGGTCGGTCACCACCTTGCCTATGCGTGACATAATCCGCATGCTGGCCACAACATAAGGGCTGTCCGTCGCCTCGACTCCGATCTTGCTCAGCGGCGAATCCACCGGACCGAGAATGTACGGCACCACATACATGGTCCGGCCGCGCATCGCTCCGTCCAGCAGCGCGCCCACTTTGTGCTTCGCCGCCTCGGGATCCATCCAGTTGTTCGTCGGCCCGACATCATCTTTGTCTGGTGTACAGATGTAGGTGAGGTGCTCGGTCCGCGCCACGTCATTCGGGCTGCTGCGGTGCAGGTGGCAATTCGGGTAGGTCTTCTCGTTCAGCGGCACGGTGTCGCCGCCGCGCAGCATTTCCGCGATGATCTGCTTATTTTCGGCTTCCGACCCGTCGCAATACACCACGCGGTCCGGCTTGGTCAGCTTCGCCGCTTCATTCACCCAATTTTCTAACGGAGTCGGCACCTTTTCCCCCTGGAAAAAGCCGGCTCGCCCATTCCTACGGTGCGAGATGGCCTGCACGGCTAACGGATGCGCTCGCTGCAACTCTGCCAGGCGGCCAATCGCAATGGCGGGAACTTCTGCCAGCCCGGCAAACGGTTCTAAGTTCGTCCTACCCGGCCATCAGTTTATGTTAGCCCACCGCCCGCACGCAAGTTACCGGCAGGGCGCACGTTTTATTGCAGTTGCCAAGCTCAGGCAACGCGGCAGCGGGTCCATTTGCAGTTGTCCGACAAATTGAAGAAGGACTTGATAATCGCAGCGGAGTCCGATAAGGACGAACCGGTAAGCCCCTATTCCTCGCGCAGCGCCTTCAGTGGATCGATCTGAGTCGACCGGCGCGCCGGGATGTAACACGCAAGCATGGCCACCGCTGCCAGCAGCAATGGTGCGCCCACGAGCAACCGTGGATCGTTGGTACCGATTCGCAGCGCATCGGTAAACATATTCGCCAGCGCCGAAACTATTTTCGCCAACCCGATCGCTCCCAAAAATCCGAGAACCGTTCCTACACCTACCAGAGCCGCGCCTTCGCGCAGCACCAACCCCAACACCTGCGCCCTGCTGGCGCCGAGCGCCGTGCGGATGGCGATCTCCTTGCGTCTTTGCGCGACCGCGTAGGCCGTAACTCCGGCAAGCCCGATGGCGGCAAGCAGCAAGCCAAACACGCCAATTCCGCCGTACGTTTGCACAGAAAACCGCAACGCCGACCGGCTGCGATCCAAGTACATGCCCAACGTTTGCATATTGAAGATGTTCAGCTGCGGGTCGATCGAAGCAATCTCGTTGCGAATCGCGCTTTGCGCGTCGGTTCCGGTATAGAGCGCCGCATCCGGCCGCACCAGAATGGTTATGCCGCCGGACGGTGGCCGGGCAAAATTGCGCGACGTCAACGGCAAATACAGGATGGATTGGCTGAATCCCTGTACATCCCTCAAGTCGCGGACCACTCCGACTACTTCATACGACTGACTGTCGTCTCGCACGCGCTTACCGACCGCATGGCCAGTTCCGAAGAAGCCGCGTGCAGCACTCTCATTCAGCATCGCGGGCAAAGTGTTCGATGCATCTCCGTGGCTTCGTTGATCCGCTTCCGTGAACTCCCGGCCCGCCAACATCGGCTCGTTGAGCGTGGCAAAATAGCCCGCGCCCACAGTTTCCTCGAGCACCGGCTTCAGTACCGGCGCGGAACCCGGCGACTCTTCCGCTGACAATTGCGTCGGTTCAACATCGCTGGTAAACGGCGGGTGCGCAGCAAGGGCGATGGTCCCCGCCAGGCCCGCGGCTTTGAGCCGTTCGGGAAGTCTCTCGAACAGCGCTTGCGCTTTTTCAGGCGCGTAGCCGTCACGCACCGGATCGAGGGACAACAGCATCATCGTCTTCGGGTCGAACTTGGTTTCGATGCTGCTGGCCTTGCTGATTCCCAGCACCAGAAATCCTGTCATCAGCAAGAGCATCAGCGATGCCGCAACCTGCGCCACCATCAGCAGGTTGCGCAGACCGATGCGCCGGTAACCTGGCAACTGCAGCGCCGAGCCTTCTTTGAGAGCCGGAGTCAGGTCGGCTTTCGTCGCTTGCAGCGCGGGCGCAAGGCTGAATCCGATGCCGCACACAATCGCCAGGCCGAACGCGAAGACCCCGGCGTGCCAGTCCAGGTGGAACTCGGATTCCATCGGTAGCGTCAGGGAAGCCCTAAAGTGCGCGCTCAACACGCCGAGACCGCACGCGAGTGCGAATCCCGCTATGCCGCCCAGCAGGGAAAGCAAAATTCCTTCGCTCATCATCTGCCGGACCAGCCGGAAGCGGCTGGCTCCGACCGCCAGGCGAATCGCCAGTTCCTTTCGGCGATTGGCGCCGCGCGCCATCAGCATATTGGCCAGATTCATGCAGGCCAGCGTGATCACCAGGCCCATCAGCGCGACAAGAAAGCCGATCAGCGCGGGCTTCACTTTTCGCGGAATGGGTATGCTGGTGCCTGCTGGAAGCAAGGTTACGCGCCTGCCTTTGTCAATGCGCGCCGGCAAAGAACCATCCTGCTCGTCGAGCCGGCGAGTGATCGCCTCAAGGCCCGCTTCCGCCGCGTCAATCGTGACTCCGGGCGCCAGGCACATCATGGGCAGGAATTCCTTGGCATTGCGTTGATGGAGCACGTCGTTGGCCAGCTCCGGAGCCAGCGCCCCCGGGGCCGTGATCGGAACGAACAGCTCCGAAGGGTTGATGGAAAGCGCACCGTGGAAATTCTTCGGCGTGATTCCCACGATGGTCGCGATTTGCCCGTTCAGCCGAAGAATTTGCCCCACCGCGTCGGGAGAAGCGTTCAGGCGATTTCTCCAGAAACGATCGGTGATCACCACAACCGGCGCGTCACCAGGCTTATCAAGTTCCGCGCTGAGCACTCTTCCCTGTTGGGCTCGCACTCCCAGCACCGCAAAATAATCCGGTGATACCAGTTGCCCGAACACGCGTTCGGGTTTGCCATTCCGGTCGCCTTGCAAGCTCACGTTGAATGGGATACCGGTTTCGAATGCGGCCACCCCGGCGAACAGGCTCTTTTGCTCACGAAACCGCTCGATGGTGTAATACGACACCGGAGAAAGATCACCGTCCGAAGACTGTTGCAGCATCACCAGCCTTTCGGCATTCGTCGCTCCCGGTAGCTCGCGGAACAGCACCGCCCATCTCGAGCTGTACACGTTGGTGGTCAGCCCGATTCCCAGCCCCATCGAAAGAATGCCCACCATGGCGAACCCGGGCGACTTGACCAGCGCGCGCCACGCGTACCGCATGTCTCCGCGCATTTCGCTCAGGTATTCCATCGGCACGCGCATGGCGATGTCCGCGATCAGCCGGATCAGCCCTGCGGCTCCATGCCTTTTGGCAATGTCTTCCACGACGTCCTCGCCGAGTTGCATCACCTCGTCGCCATATGCCACTTTGAATTCGTGCGGAAACGCGCGCGCCAGCCACCGGTACATCCGCCATGCGAAGTTCATTGCGTCACCATGCCTTGCTTCACTCACTCTTGCTTGAGCGGAACTTGTTTCAGTAGCCCGGCTTCACTCGCGCCTGTTTTACTCGCCCTTGTTTCGCTTGAATGGTTCGAACCAATTCCTGCAAGCGCTCACATTCCGCGTCCAGCACTCTCCGGCCGAGACCCGTCAGCCGGTAATACCGCCGCCGCGCATCGTCCAATTCCGGCGCCGGCCGCTCGTCGGATTCGACGATCAGGTTCGCCTCTATCAGCCGCTTGATCGATCCATACAGCGTCGCTGGCCACAACCGCACCTTGCCGGTGGTGCGATCCAGCACTTCCTGCATGATTCCGTACCCATGCTGCTCTCCACCGGCAAGCGAAAGCAGGATGTGAAACCACTGCGTCTTCAGTGGAATGAACTTTTGCGGATCAATCTCAGTCATGCCCATATCTATATCACGCGATATCTATATGCGTCAATAGCGCCGTCTTTGCGCTTGGCCCCCAACTTACGCCTCCAGCATTCCCCCGTGAGGCACGCGATAAATCGTGCCCTCTTAAACGGCGTTGCCCAGACAAGCGTGCGCGTCGAGACCGCCCACGTCGCTCCCGCTGGTGGCCCGCGTCTTCCACACGACCTGGAACGCCCCTATACTACTCGGGCTGGAGGAGCGAAATGGTCAGAGGGCGACTCACTGCGGCTATTCTGCTGACCTTGGTGGGGTCGCGCAGCATAGCGCAGGAGCATCAGCACGGGACTGGCGAGAAATTGGGAACGGTGCACTTTGCCACCTCGTGCAACGAAGCGGCGCAGAAGGAATTCGATCGGGCGGCAGCGCTGCTGCATTCCTTCCAGTTCAGCCGCGCCATAGAAGGATTCAACGCGGTGCTGAGCAAGGACGCGACGTGCGGAATCGCCTACTGGGGAATCGCGCTTAGCGATTGGAGCAATCCTTTCGCGCCGGGAATGAAAGACAAGAGCCAGTCGCAGGCAGGGCGGGAGAGCGCGGAACGCGGCAAGACCGTGGGCGCAAAGACGGAGCGAGAACAGGCTTATATTGCGGCCGCCGGCAAGTTGTACAGCGACTTCGAGAGCTCGCCGCAGCGAGCGCGCTTGATTGCCTATCGCGACGCCATGGGCGAACTCGCAGCGAAATATCCCGAAGATCACGAGGCGCAAATCTTCTACGCATTGGCGATCGCGGCTTCGGAAGATCCCGCGGACAAGACGTACGCCGGGCGGCTCAAGGCGGGCGCGATACTCGAAAAATTGTTCGAGGAGGAGCCGGCACATCCGGGACTGGCGCACTACATTATCCATACCTACGACGTACCAGCGCTGGCGGAGCGGGGGCTGGTGGCCGCTCGGCGCTACTCGGAAATTGCGCCAGATGCGCCGCATGCCTTACACATGCCATCGCATACGTTCACCCGCACGGGTTACTGGCAAGAGTCCATCGACAGCAACATAGCGGCGGCGGCAGCGGCGCGCCGCGAGGGTCAGACGGCGGAAGAATTACACGCCAGCGACTACGAAATTTACGCCTACCTGCAAACTGGACAGGACGACGCGGCGGAAAAGATAGTGAATTCGTTGCCGGAGATCGCTTCACGCTTCGATCCGAAGGCGTTGCTGAGCGGCGCTGGCAGCCCCTCGGTCGGCTATTTTGCCCTGGCAGCGATCCCGGCACGGTACGCGCTGGAGCGTCAGGACTGGAAGCAGGCCGCGCAACTCGCGCTGCGGGAGACACCGTTTTCCTATACGGATGCCATGACGTGGTTCGCGCGCGGATTAGGCGCAGCGCGGCTGCGCCAAGCGGCGGCGGTGAACGAGTCAGCTACAGCGCTGCAGCAAATCCGGGAGAGGCTCCTGAAGGCCAACGAAAACTACTGGGCTCGGCAGGTGGAAATCCAGGAAGTTGCGGTCCGCGCATGGGCTGCGCTAGCCGCGGGCAAAAAAGAGGAAGCGTTGCGGCAGATGAAGTCGGCAGCGGAGCTGGAAGATGGGACAGAGAAAAGCGCCGTGACGCCTGGGCCGCTGGCCCCAGCGCGCGAGTTGCTGGGCGAGATGCTGCTGGAGATGAATGAGTCTGCGCAAGCATTGCAGCAATTCGAAGCTACGCTGAAAAAAGAACCCGGGCGCTTTCGCGCGCTGTATGGAGCGGCGCACGCGGCGCAGCTCAGCGGAAATCGCGATGTGTCTCAAAAGTATTTTCGCGAGATGTTGAAGGTTTGTAGTCACGCGGACAAACCTGGAAGTTCCGAGTTGCTCGAAGCGCAGCGGGCGATTTTACAGAATTAGTCTGGCGCTTTGACGTGTGTTCGCGGTCGTTCAGAAGATGCAGGTTAGGAAGCAGGCTGATTGGCACTGCCAGCTCAACCGGGCTCCTGCCAGGAAACAAACTCCGCCGAAGTAGCTGAGCCGGGTTTACCCTCCACCTGGGAGGGCCGTCCGTCCCTGGGAACGCCAATCTCCCGATTGGCGAGTGAAGCCTCGGGCCAACTGACCGGACACTCTTCACGCCGCGGCAGCCAGCGCCTCGGTCTGCGAAGTCACGATCAGGACCGAGGGGTACGCCGCAGCGTCATGCAGTCGCAGGTAAAAGTGCCCGATGCCCGCCAGGCCGAGCAACAGATTTGGCGTTTCGCCGCCGCCCAGCACTCCGCAGGGCCACGGCATCCGGTTCTTCTCGTACATCTGAATGCCCTGCAGGCCCAGGTGCTGCGCCGCTGCCGCCCAGTCCTTGCGGTTCAGCACTTCCGCGCCGTAGAGCAGCAGTTCGGCGTTGCCGCCCAGCCCGTGGCACAGCGAGAAATTCGCTTGCCCGCCGTAGAGTCCGGGATCGAGCGCCTTCATGGTGGTGCGAATCGCCGCTTCCGCCTCTCGGCGCAATTCGGGGTCGCCGGTCAATTGAAAGCAGCGCAGCCGCGAAAGTCCGATGCCCGGCGCGCCATGGCACCACGCTACCGCATACGACGGCTCGGCCTTTTGCCCCGGCTGCACCGTTTGCAGGCTGCGCAGGTCCGGCCAGTTTTCGTGCTGGGCGCTGAAGTGATGCCGTTCGTAACGGAATGCCGCGCGCGCCGCTTCGCGGTAACGCCGGTCCTGAATGGAGTGATGCAGCTCCGTAAGGGCCCAGCCGATGCCTGCGGTGCCGTGCGAGAAGCCGAGCAAGTCCGGCTGCCCGGGCATGGCGATGGTGGTCCACGAAGATCCTTCGTCGTGCTGGTTCGCGGTCTTCAGCAGGTGCTCGCCATGGCGTACTGCCAGCTGCAGGAAAACTTCCTTGGTGTACTTGCGGTAGAAGCGCAAGAACGCCGGTATCGCTCCCGCGCTGCCGGAAATCACGTCCAGCAAGTGCGCGTCCAGCTTCAGCGGCTGCAAGCCTTCGATCAGCGAAAAGGCGGCCTCCAGCAAGTCGTCGCGGTCGAAGAGGTCGGCCAGTTCCGAGAGCACGTAAGCGATGCCGGTCTGCCCGGAATAAAAGCCCGCACGGGAAGCTTCCGGGATTCCTCCAGCGCGCGAGGCGGCTTGCAGCGCCGCGCCGATCGCCGCGGTCTTGAACGGCTTCTCGCCCGTGGCGCGATAAAGCTGTCCGAGAAAAAGCGCGATGCCGCTGGTGCCGTTGTACAGCTCCGGACCGAAAACGCGATGCACCACGGTCCAGGCGTTGCTCTCGAATTCCATCGAGTCGCCCATCCAGTTGCAGCGCGCGCCGTCCCACAACGCGTCGCGGCACAGCCGCGCGCCGATGGACGCCGCTGTGTTCAGGAATACCGTGCCGTTTTTTTCGCCGCTAGTCGTGTTCATCGTGTTGATCTGATTCAAAGCGTTCATTGGACAAACTCCGGAGTGTCATAGAAATTAGCGGACTGTGCATTCAAATGAATCCGCTCCAAGCTCAACCCGTACTGGCCAAAGTAGCGCGCGATTTCCGTCATGCGCTCTTCCTCCCGGCTCAATCCTTTGCTCGCCGCGCTCCAAATCGCTTCCGCCAGAATGCGGCAGCGGTTCATGCCGAAGCTTTCGCCGTTGCCGGGGTCTTCCGCAAAAGCCAGCCCCGGCGCAAACTCCCGCGTAAACAACGGAGTCTCCGGCCGAAGGAATCCTTTCAGCTTTTCGCGCCCTCCGGCCACCAGTTCCGCGGAAATGCGGAAGAATCTCTTGCTCACGTACAGCACTGCGGTATCGAGCCGCTCGTATTGCCCGGCAATCGTCAGGCACTTGAAGCGAAACGGCACCTGGAATTGGTTCAGCGTTTGCGTGATCCAATACGTCAGCGGCGCCGCGCCTTCTTCGCGCAGGTTCCAGTAAAAACGCGTCAGCCGCGCTTCGTCGGCAGGATCGCTTTCCGCTTCGCTGAACGCAAAATAAAATCCCGGCTGCATAGTGCGCGATTCGTGCGGAAAATAGACGCTGATGTGGCTGCCGGGCCGCGGCGGAACTCCCGGCCCGTCGAAAGTCAAGAATTCTCCCGGCCACAGCGAACGCGTTTTGCCGGCTTTTTGCGCGATCACCTGGCCCGAAGCCTCCATTCGCGCGATCTGCCATCCGGTGTCCCAGCGCGGCTGCCCGGCATTCGCCGCGGAAAGTTCCGCGGTCAGATCCCGCGGGGGCAACGGAGCAGCAGGCGCGGCTGGCAAGCTTTTCGCCGGAAACGGTTTGCAATAGCAACTGGCGTACAAGCAATTGCGCAATGCCGCCACCGATGGATTTTCCTGTGCTGCTTGCATCCCGGGAGTTGCTGGCTGCGTGGCAGCAGCGTCAAACTTCTGCCCCGCGAACGAAAAACTGGTCGCCGAGGAAATCGTCACGGCGTTTACGATCGCTTTCAGCCGTTCAGCCGTAGTTTCGCTGTTCATGGCGCTCCTCTCAAAAACCCAGCAATTCCCGAATGGCTTCCTGCGGGCGGGTCAGCACATTCACACTTACTTGCAGCAAGTACAAAATGTTCGTGGAGACTTGCGGTGCGTAGTACATGTATTCGTACGCGGTCTGAATCATGCGCGCTGCCGCGCTGCGCACGGAACGCTCGAGCTTCTCGGCCTGATTTTGTTTCGGAATCTCCATCAGCTCGGCGTAAGTCTTCCAGAAGTGCTGCATCGCCGGCTGCATCTTTTCCACGGGAAACTGCGCGCGCGCCACGAGATCATCGGTGGTCGTTTCGGCCTGCGCGGGCATCGAGAAAATCCAGAACGAAAGATACGCCTGAAAAACGGCGCCCACGTCCCAGCAGGGATCGCCGAAATCGGAAAGCTCCCAGTCGATCAGCTTCAGTTCCTTGCTGCCGTTGCCGTCCTTGGGAACGAGCAAGCAGTTGTCCCATTTCACGTCGCCGTGAATCAAGCACTGCGCGCTCCATTGCGCGCGCAACGTCTCGAGCGAAGCGTGAAATTCCGGATAGCGCTGGATGATGCCGACGATCTGCGTGTTGCCGCCGCTCATGGCGCCCGCGCCGGCGGCATTGAATTGGTCGATGGACAGAATCCACGGCACGCGCTGCGGAAAAGTGGCTTCGAGCGAACTCTTGCGCGCGCGAGCCGGAACGCCGCGGTGATATGTAGCCAGGATCCGCGCCAGGCTCTCCGCGGATTCCAGCGAGAATTCGCCGGTGCGCCGGTGATGGTCGCTGAGGCTCTCGCTTCCGGGGAGCAAGCCGAGCACCAGAATGTTGGCTCCGGCATCGAAATCGTGATACGCGGGCAGCAGCGGCGCGAGGGCCGCGAAATCGGGGTCGTTCTTGGCCAGCCAGTAGCAACTGGACTCGCAGCGCAGCGAAGCGATCGCTTGCGGATCGAAGGTCTGCACCTGCTTCACAAAGTATCCGGGCGATTGGCGGCGAATGACTTTGTAGTTGCGGTTGCGGCGTGTCGATTCGACGATCCACAAATCGCCGTCGACCACCGACCCGCGGCTCACCAGCCCGCGTTCCATCAGGTAATGGACGATATTTTTGGTTGTCAGCACCATGGCGGTTGCGCTCCGCAATTCGACATTTAAGTAGTGATTCTCGCGGGCGTTGCGTTTCGTGCGAACCTCGCCCGCCCCGTTGGGCCGTGGTTACGGGGCGGAGCAAGGCTCGCATCGCGAAACGCGTCAGTTGGGTCGTGCAGACCGTGTGGATCGTGCCGAGCAGGGGCGCAGCAGTGCTGCGCCCCTACCATCTGGCCTTACTGGCCTAGTCCGCCAAAGCCGCCGAAGCCGCCTCCGCCGCAGGCCGGGCCTGACGGACAGAATGCGGAGGGGCAGAATTGGCTGGGGAACGGGCACCCCACCTGCGTCACTTGCAGACAAATGATCTGCTGCGTGTGGCACAGAATGGTGGGATGGCATTGCACGAAGTGCTGCGTCTGCGGACAGAACAGCGTGTGCACCGGTTGGCAGATAACCGGCGAGGTGAGGTGGAACGCCGGAGCGGGAGCGCCAGCGCCAGCACCAAACGCTGCCGCATTAGCGACACCGCCAGCGAACGCGCCAGCTATCGGACCTGGACCTTGCGGACCTGGGCCTTGTGGACCGCAACCGAAGCCGCCCGAAGCGATCGGGCAGAGCGGGGGCGCGGTGCAGGGCCCGTGCTGCGTCAAGCACGGCGTGGCCACGGATGGTTGGCAGATGGGGTTATTTGCCGTGAAGCACGGAGTGTGCACAGACGGCAGGCACTGGATCAAATGTTGCGTCGGGCAGTTAACGAGAAAGACCGACGGGTTGCAAGCAGGCTGGTGTTGCGTCAGGCAAGGCGTGTGAATCGAGGGTGCGCACTGAAGATTGTGCGTCACACAAGGTTGTACCAACGATGGCTGGCAGATGGGCTGGTTGTGCGTGAGGCACGGCTGGAACACAGACTGGCAGAGCGCAGTCTGCACGGGACATTGCGGTCCAGTAACGCCGCACGCGGGGCCTCCGATAGTGCAGGCAACGACGTGATGCGTCGGGCAGGCCGGGGTTGGGCAGAACGCTGTTTTAATCGGGCACTGCGGATTGGCGGTGTTGATGCACGCGCGGATGTCCACGGTGCAGGCAACGTGATGAGTGGGGCACGCCGGACTCTGAGTTGGCGGGCAGAGGGGCGTTTGCGCGCAGGGGAACTGCTGGGTCGGCATGACGCAGTTCGGGTCAATGGCGGTGCAGATACCCTGCTGCGATGGGCAGTTCAGTCCGACGACGGTGCAAGCGCCGTCTGTGGTCGGGCAGTTTCCGGCAACGGAACAGGCCTGTACCGTGAGGCACTGCACCGAGGGCTGAAATTGTTGCCCTGCGGCGAAGTGGGCTGCAGCGCCGGGAGCTCCGGCGGCTTGCGCTCTGACAAATTCCTGCTGGATGCGGCCTTCGAGGAACTTGGCTTTGAGGCGGTTGGGGCCGACTTTGCCGTGGATGAGTTCGGCATCGCTTTTGATCCACAGGAGCGTACCGCCCATGGGGGACTGATCTTTGGGAATTTCCTGGGTGAGGAGAATGGCGTCGTTGGGAATTTCGACGTAATCCTCGAGGGTGGCAGTCAAATACAGCCGCGTGTGTCCCTCCTCCGACGAGGCGCCGACGAAGCCGCTGAGAAGCAGCGCATCGGGGGGAGCTTTGGGATCTTTCACGAGCTTGGAGATGAGATCGTCTTGCTTGGGACCTGGTTTGTTTTCGGATTTTTCAGCCATGCGTGAATCCTCCATACGAA
The DNA here is from genome assembly GCA_035601655.1 of Candidatus Dormiibacterota bacterium. GTDB lineage: Bacteria > Acidobacteriota > Terriglobia > Acidiferrales > UBA7541 > Acidiferrum. Next base: position 4,062 of record DATNNV010000074.1, on the reverse strand, counting down.
CGGAGGGAAAGAGAGGCGCGCGGGAGTGGGCGAGCTCCTTCCCGGAAGTGGAAGGTTGCGTCGCGGAGGCGGAGTCCTTCGGGACGGCACCGAGAGCGGAACTATGCGGCTTGGTGCGCAGGACTGATGGGGAGAGCGAAGTTCATCAGACGAGGTAAAGCGGGAGAACAGACGTTCAGCAATCGTATTGCAGTTGGTGAGGCGTGGGCTCCTTTCTCTGGGGCACACGGAACGCCGCGCGGCGATGCTCTCGCCACACGTTTTGGGTTTTCGAAGGCACTGGAGGCGACAGTGATACGCCGCGCGGCGCCGGTACGTACCAGACATCTATTTCAGCCAAATAGTGAGAAGGCGGAAGGAAACGTTTCAGGCGAATTTGCAGAGAAGAGCGGCGTGCTAAGATGCCGGGGATGTACGCGCAGAAATTTATTGTCGAAGTGCTGATTCGCGGGGAGCGGCGGGCGTGTCCGCTGGAGTGGCTGGATCAGTTTTGTATGCGGAATTTTACGAACTCGGCGGATTTTGACGACACGCTGCCGGTGGCGGAAGGCAAGATCGAGGCGAGCTTCCGGTTGACGCCGGAACGATTTGCGGAAGGCCTGGGAGCGTGGTTGACGCAGCGGGGCAAGGGAGAAGGGGATGCGGTGAAGGTGGAAGTTCGGCGGGAGGGTGCTGCAGGGAGCGCGTGACGCGAAGAGCGGCCCGAGAAAAAGCAGATTCCCCGGGCAAAAACTGCCCGGGGAATGACAGGTTTTTGTTTTTAGCGCAGTGGAGCGGATGGCTAGGCGGCGGGGTCGTCGCGCTTTTCGCCGCTGAGGAGGGCGCGGATTTGCGGGAGCGCGGCGCGGGCGGCGGTTTCGCCGGCTATGACCATCTCGTCGGTTTTGGTGAAGTCGTCCCAAACAAATGGTTTTACGTCCGGCTCGATGATGACGTCGGCTTGCGCGCGCCAGGCAAGATCGGCGTGGCGCTGAATGATGTTGAAAGAGCGGCTGAGAACATCGGTGAAGGTGCGCGGCTCTTCGAGGTTGCCGGCTTCCAGATAGACGGCGATGACAACGTCGGCACCGAGAAGAAATGCGCCTTCTACGGGAACGGGAGCGGTGAGAAAACCGTCGACGAGCGTGCGGCCCTCGTACTGAATGGGCACGAAAAGGCCGGGATAAGCGCAGGAAGCGCGGAGCGGGGGCGCGAGGAGTCCGCTGGAATAGTAGACGGAGACGCCGGCGCTGATATCGGTGGCGGCGATGGTGAGAGGCGTCTTCAGCTCTTCGAATGTTTTGGCCAGGGTCATGCTGGCAAGATATTTTTCCATGCGGTGATTGGTGGCCAAGCCCAGCCAGGAAGGCGTCCAGCGGCCGAAATCGGCGAAGGTGGTGGTAGAGCCGATGCGCTGCATGTCTTCGAGCGGGCAGCCGGCGCAGTAGGCGGCGCCGATGAGCGCGCCAACGCTGGTGCCGGAGACTACGTCGATGGGAATGCCGGCAACCTTGAGGACGCGGAGGACGCCGATGTGCGCGATGCCGCGCGCGAAACCTCCGGCGAGGGCGAGACCGACACGCGGGCGGCCGCGTTTCGGGTCTTCCGCGCCATAGGCGAACTCGCGAAAGCGAACCTTGGCGTTGCGAAGCCAATCGATAGTATTGGACAAGACCCCACTCCGGCGAACCACTTCTATCTTAGAACATCGCGTGGGGCGGGCGGGCTGGTTTGACCGGAGAATGCCGGTTTTGTAACCTGTCCTGCGGTTCATGCGGGCACGGGAAAAGGTCAGGTCATGAAAAAACGCATCGAAAAGGCAGCAGTGCTGGGCGCAGGAACGATGGGAGCGCGGATTGCAGCGCACTTCGCGAATGCGGGATTGCCGTGCATTTTGCTGGATATCGTGCCGCCGAACCTGCCTGCGGGAGCGCCTGCTGGCGAGCGAAACAAGATTGTGCGCGCGGGGCTCGAAGCGGCGAAGAAAGCGAAGCCGGCGGCATTTTTCGCTGGAGGTCTGGCGGACAAGATCACGATTGGGAATTTTGAGGATGATCTGGCGCGAGTGGCGGAAGCGGATTGGATCATCGAAGTGGTGGCGGAGAATCTGGAGATCAAGAGGAAGCTGCTGGCGCGGGTAGCGGAATTCCGCAAGCCGGGCGCGATCGTGACCACGAATACTTCGGGGCTGCCGGTGCATTTGATTGCCGAAGGCATGAGCGAAGAGTTCCAGCAGCACTGGGCGGGAACGCACTTTTTCAATCCGCCGCGGTATATGAAATTGGTGGAAGTGATTCCGGGACCGAAAACGGCGCCCGAAGTGATCGAAACCCTTAGCGATTTCTGCGACCAGCGGCTGGGGAAGGGCGTGGTGCCGGCGAAGGATACGCCAAATTTTATCGCCAACCGCATTGGAACGTTTTCGATGCTGAATGCGCTGCGGCTGATGAGCACGATGGGAATGACGGTGGAAGAAGTGGACGCGTGTACGGGACCGGCGGTGGGCTGGCCGAAGTCGGCGACGTTCCGCACCGCGGACCTTGTAGGGTTGGACGTGCTGGCACACGTGATCAAGAACATTTATGAGACGGCGCCGAATGATGAGTCGCACGAGATGTATCGCGTGCCTGCGCTGCTCGAGGAGATGCTGAAGCGCGGGTGGTTGGGAGACAAGACCGGACAAGGCTTTTATAAAAAGGTGAAAGGCGCGGGCGAGAAAGAGATTTTGACGCTGGACACCAACACGATGGAGTACCGGCCGCGGCAGAAGGCGAAATTTGCGTCGCTGGAGATGGGGAAAGGGATTGACGACACGCGGGAGAGGTTGCGCGCGCTGGTGACGCCGGTGCTCGAAGGTCAAAAAGGCGATAAGGCGCAGCAGTTTTTGTGGGGCGGGCTATCGGAGATGTGTTTGTACGCGGCTCTGCGAGTGCCGGAGATTTCGGACAATCTGGTGGATGTGGACCGCGCGCTGCGATGGGGATTTGCCTGGGAGCTTGGCCCGTTCGAGATGATGGATGCGATCGGGGTGAAAGCGTTTGCGGCGCGAGCGCAGAAAGAAGGGCGCGCGCTGCCCGCGGTGTTGGAGAAATTGCTGGCGAGCGGGCGCAAAGGATTTTACGAAGCGGAGAAAGGCGCGACGACGGTTTTCGATCTGGTGCGTGGGTCGAAAAAAGTGGAGGAGCCAAAGGGCGTAATTATTCTGAAGTCGTTGAAGGATGCGGGGAAAGAAGTGGAACGGAATGCGGGTGCCAGCTTGGTCGATCTGGGCGACGGCGTGGCTTGCGTGGAATTTCACGCGAAGATGAACGCCATCGGGGCGGACCTGATTGCGATGATTCACAAAGGGCTGAAGCGGCTGGATACGGATTTCGATGCGCTGGTAATCGCGAACCAGGCGGTGAATTTTTCGGTGGGCGCGAACCTGATGCTGGTGCTGGTGGCGGCGCAAGAACAGGAGTGGGACGAGCTGCATATGGCGGTGAAGCAATTTCAGAATGTGAATCTGGCGATCAAGTACGCGCCGAAGCCGGTGGTGGCGGCGCCGCAGGGAATGGCGCTGGGCGGCGGGTGCGAAGTGGGCTTGCACTCGGCTAGGATTCAAGGGGCGGCGGAAGCGTATCTCGGGCTGGTGGAGACGGGTGTGGGATTGATTCCGGGGGGCGGCGGAACGAAGGAGATGCTGATCCGCGCGAATGAACATGCGGCGGGCGGAGAAGACCTGGATTTGTTTCACGCGTTGAAGCCGGTGTTTGAAACGATTGCGATGGCGAAAGTGGGGACGAGCGCGGAAGAATCGCGGGAGCTGGGATTTTTGCGGCGGGAAGACGGCGTTTCGATGAATCGCGACCGGCTGGTGGGCGATGCGAAGGAAGCGGCGCTGGGGATGGTGCGCGGCGGGTTCAAGCGTGCCGCGGCAAGCTGGCAGGAAGGCGCGCAGACGACGCAGATCAAAGTGCTGGGCGAATCGTTTCTGGCGGCGGCCAAGCTGGCGATTCATATGATGATGCGGGGCGGGTACGCGAGCGAGCATGACGCGGTGGTAGGGCGCAAGCTGGCGAATATTTTGGCTGGCGGGGCCCT
>DATNNV010000073.1:0-30527 GCA_035601655.1 Candidatus Dormiibacterota bacterium | reverse complement strand
GAAGTGGTCCTGGCTTTGGTGGTGGCGGCAGTGGCGGCTCCGGAGGTGGTTCGGGTAGCGGTGGCGGCCCGGGTAGCGGTGGCGGCTCGGGCACTGGCAGTGGTAGCGGTGGTGGTGGGGGGGCCGGGGGCGGGGCAGGGGGACTCGGCCCGATTACGACGGAATCTGCGGCTCCGGGAAAATGGCTGACGGCGTCGGCGCTCCTGCGCAGTGGGGCACCAGGTGCAGGTGGTGGCGTTGGCGTTGCGGGTGCCGGCGGCGTAGCGGGTGGAGCTGGCGGTGGCGTTTACACCGTTGCCGAGGAGGACGTGCGCTCGATGCTCGGACTCTTTGCGCAGTTGGGACGCTCGCGCAAAGATCCCGATGTGAAAATGGACATGCCGACGTTTCAATCGCGCCTGAGTGCGATGCCCGTTCGCGCGCAATACACCTTGCAACAAGCGTTGGCGGGCCTGGCGGCGCAAGCGCCCACGGAAAAACCGGACAAGCCCATGCTGCTGAAGCTTGCCGAGCACGTGGCCATTCGCTTTGCGCTGGACAGTTACGAGCGCGGAGAGCTGCGCGTCAACGCCGTGAAGCAACTGCTCGACCGCATGAACAGCGAGATTGAAGCATTGCGCAAGATTCTGGGTTCCCAGGAAGAGCTGATGGCCAGCGCGGGAATTCAGGTGCAGTCCTACACCGAACTTCTGGACCAGGAATTCTGGGAACAGGTTCCGGAAGAAAACAAAAAAGAAGTGCTGACTTCGGACGAAGCGTGGTGCGTGCCTCCGCGCAACGTGCGCGTGTTTATAGAAGACATGCTGCGCCGCGGCGAGCTGAAGACCTGCAACGAAATCTTGATGAAGTATGCCGCTTGCATCGAGCTCCAAGCTCCGGAGGCGCGGCGCACCACCGCGATCGGGCTCTCCGATCTCGCGGAACTTTACGGCAGCGGCGACGGCAGCGCGCTGATGGACGCGATTCGGCGGCTTGGCAACCAGTTGTCCATCGAGCGCGAACCGGAGCTGCAAACTCTGGTGGGCGCAGCTTTCGTGCGCCTGAGCCAGGAAGCCGCGTCCAAGCGTTGCTATCCCGCGATGCAGCAAGCGCTGGCTTCTCTCGATAGCGTGGAAACGCAGCGTCCGGGCTCGACGCAGAGCTTGCGCCCGCGCATCGGCGCGGAAGAGCGGCTTCCCGAGTTCATTGAGGAAGCGCTGCGCAGCGGCCATACGGCGGATGGCATGACGGAAATCCTGGGACTCATGCCCAAAGCCACGCTGCAGTACGCCACCAACCGTTTCGGGCATTGCGGCTTCCGCGAAGACTGCGAGCTGCTTGGAAATATCGTACGGGGACTTGGCGAAGACGCCGTGCAGCGGCTGGTCGAGACGCTGCAGACCGCCCCGGCCAACGAAGCCGCGGAAGTGGTCGGGCTGCTGACGCAGCTTGCTCCCGAGTTCGTCGAAAAGATCCTGCCGGTGCGCCTCTCGCAGTGGCCGCGCTCGGCTCACGACCGCACCGTGCGCCAGCTTTCCTACGCGCCGGTGGAGAATCGTGCCCGGCTGCTGGTTGCGCTTTACGATTCGCTGGACGTGCTCATTCGTCCGTTGGCGATCGACGAGATGGGCATGAGCGGCGAGCCAGAGTGCATCGCGAAGCTGCTGAGCCTGGTGCAAAATGACGCGACGACGGGCTTTATCCGCGTCAAGGCTGTCGAGTCTCTGGGCCGCCTGCGCGCCTCGGGCGCCAGCGCGGAGCTGCAGCGCATCCTGGACGCGCGCCAGATGTGGCGCTGGAGCTATCCTGCGGAGTTGCGCATTGCCGCGGCCCAGGCGCTCATGCGCGTCGATCCCAGCGTTGGCATTGAGAAAATCGCCGCCATCGGCATCGATCGCAAGGATCTCGCGCTCGAGCCCACCGATCCGGAACCAAACGCTTCGGTGATCCGCCAGCGCCGCTACGCGCGGCTCAAACTCTCCCGCAACCTCATTGGTACGACCACGAATCTCCGCGAAAATTTCCGGCTTACTATTCCGGAGCTGAATCTTTCCGGCGGTATTGGCGCAGGCGAGCGCCATCTGGCCCCCGGGTCGCTCCTCTCGCTGAAGCTGTCGCACGGCGTGCGTAACATCAAGGCGCAAGCTTTGGTTCGCGGCGCCCGCCCGCAAGCCATGGCTTTCGAATTTGTCGATATGGATCTGGAAGAACGCTCCCGGCTCCGCAAACTGCTGCTTGAACTGGGCGGCCTGCCTATGCCGGCGCAGGTAACCAACCGCACCCGCCGCCGTGGCCGCGTCGCGTTCACCAAGTCTTGAGCGATTGCGAAGCGGCGTGCTGCCGCAACTTCCCCCGCGGCTAGATTCTGGGAGTTCTGCTGGGAATTCAGCCGCCAGCCGGAGCGTTTGGGCAGGGCCCTCCTGGCTGGCCGCTGGTTACTGACCACTGGCCTGTCCCTCTCCTTGCGGTCCCCGTCCCACAGTGCAGGTTTTCTGCCCGTCCCATTGGTGCCCTTGGGTGATTGACCAGCGGAGCACATTCTCAATACATGGAACTTCTGTACCATTGCCCGGTACGGGCGCCAAACCTAACGTACTAGAGGGGAAGTTCCATTGAGTAAGCCGGGGAAGCAAGCCTAGGAAATGAAGACGGACGTCAAAGTCGCCGCGGGCCGGGCTTTCGTACGAAGCCTCAACATCTTGTTGAAGTTCGCACGGCTCTATAGCTTCGAGCACGTGCGCACCTCCGAGAAGCTGGGTATCGCTTTCAACGAATTGCGAACCGCCGTGCCGCTCGGATCAGAATCCGCTTTGATTCTGGGCGCCACCGGAACGCAGCTCTTGCTGGACGGCGTGCCGCTCGAAGGCTCGCCCGCGGAAAAGCAATTCGCGCAGTTGCTGTCCACCGCCGGGCTGGCCAGCGTGCAGTTCTTTCCCTCGGTGACGGAAGAGGAACTGGGACGGTTTGTTCGCGCCTTCCCGACCGGCAAGGCCAAGCCTTCCGAGCTGGCGCAGCAGTTGAAATTGACTTTAGCCGGCGCCACAGGCATTCGCGTCAACGAAGTCTGTTTCGTGGCCACGGATTCCCGCCACAAAGAAGCCAGCATGGCTGCGCAGTTGGCGTCGGCGTCGCTCGGCGACGATCAAAGTGACTTCAAGAAGTGGCTCAACGATCCGCAGAAGCTGTTGGAAATGATCGCGGCGGCGCAAGGCTCGCAAGGCGGCGGCGCGATTGGCTCGGGTCCTGGCGGCGGTAGCGGCAGCGGCGGTGGGAGCGGGAGTGGAGGTTCCGGAGTTGATGGAGGCTCGGGAACTGCTGGAGCGTATGGCTCCGGTTCTGGTTTAGGTTCTGGATCGGGTGGGAGCCCAGCCAGCGGCGGTGATAGTGTTAACGCATCGAACGGCAGCAGTGCTGGCGTTCCGGGAATTGCCTCCGGCGGCAACGCGACGGGCTCAGGAAACTCCGGCCCAATTGCTTCGTTCGTTCCATCCGGAAGCGCAGCCTCGACAACGTCGCCAGTAGTGGCCGCACTCGGTGGCGCCGGACAAGGACCGGGTCGCGGCGGAGGCCGCTCCGAGCCGACCGAAGACGAAATTCTCGGGATCCTCAGCGCGCTCACGAGCTTCAGCAATGTGGGAGCTGGGCAGGGTGGTCCCGCAGCGGCCGTCGCGTTCCAGCAGCAGATGTCGCAGCTTCCCGGCCGTGCGCAAGACACTCTCAAGGCGGCGATTGCCGGCCTGGCCGCGCAAGCTCCGCAAGGCAAACCGGATGAAGCGGTGCTCGTGCAACTCGCCGAGCATCTGGCCATAAAATTCGCCATGGAGCGCTTCGAGCGCGGCGAAGTGAAAGTCAATGCCGTTCGCCAGATGCTCGATCGCATGAATAACGAGATCGAGAACCTGCGCAAGATCCTCGGCGCGCACGAAGACAAGATGACCGATGCGGGAATTATGGTCGAGACACATCGCGAAATTCTCGACCGCCAGTTTTGGGCCGCGGTTCCGGAAAGCGGGAAGCGCGCCGTGTTGCTTTCCGATGAAGCCTGGTGTATTCCGCCGCGTAACGTGCAGTCCTACGTTGCCGAATTGATCGAGCAAGGCAACGTCGCCGAAGCCATCAGCATTCTGCAGAACTACGCCGCTTGCTCGGAAAGCGACGAAGCCGACGCACGCAAGAAAACCGCCGTCGGCCTTTCCGAACTCGCCGAACTTTACGCCAAGGCCGATCCGAAGCTTCTGGGCGAAGCGCTTCGCCACCTCGGGCTGCGTCTTAACCTCGAGCAGGATGCCGAAGTGCAAGGCCTGGTTGGCGCGGCTTTTGTCCGCCTATCACAGGAAGCGGCCACCAGCCGCTGCTACTCCGCGATGGAACAGGCCCTCGATCTCGTCAGCGGCGTTGAGAACCAGCGCCCCGGCATCGCGCGCAGTCTGCGCGCCAAAATGGGCATCGAAGAACGCGTGCCCGAGTTTGTCGAAGAAGCGCTGCGCGCACGCCAGGTCGCGGCAGGCTTGACCAACGTCCTGAAACTGCTGCCGCAAACCACCATGGAGCAGCTCGCACTGCGCTTCAACCGCTGCGGCCTGCGCAACGATGCGGAGCACGTCGCCAATCTGGCTACCGATCTTGGCGAAGAAGGCGTGCAGTATCTGCGCAGCACCGTTCGCGGCGGGCCCGCTGTTGAGGCTGCCGACATGGTTGGCCTGCTTTGCAAAATCGATCCGCAATCCGTCCAGGTGTTTTTGCCGGGGCGCATGAAGGATTTTCCGCGCACCGCGCAGGACCGTATCATTCGTCAGGTTTCCTCGAGCGGCGCTCCGGCGCGCTGCCGCATCCTGCTCGATCTGTTGGACCACGTCGATCCGATGGTCATGCCGCTGGTCATCGACGAAATTGGTGTCACTTCGGATCGCGAAGCGCTCCCGCGCTTGCTCACTATCGTCGATGGCGATCTTCCCGAAGGCGGCGGACAGTATCTGCGAGTGAAAGCTATCGAAGCGCTCGGCCGCATTAACGCGCCCGAATCCATTAGTTCGCTCAAGCGCATTGCGGAAGCCAAGAAAATGTTTGGCTGGGTCCATCCGCAGGAGTTGCGCATTGCCGCGGTGCAAGCCCTCGAACAATTGGACGTGCATTGGGCCATCGATTTTCTCCCGCACAGCGGCATCGAGCGCGAAGACCTCGCGCTGGCTCCGCTGCAAGTCGTTTCCAACTCGAAGTTCGTGCGCCAACGCCGGCACACTCGCGTGCGCTTGCAAAAGAGCGTGAAAGCCGTCAGCACCAATTTGAAAGAAGCGTGCATGCTGGAAATCAAGACCGCCAGTTTGTCCGGCGGCATGGCCACCGCCAGCCGTCACTTGCAGCCCGGCACTCAGGTGCAGCTCAAATTCCAGCTTGGCATGCGCAACGTGCAGGCCACCGCACTCATGCGCGACTATCGCGCTCAGGACATCGCTTTCGAAATCGTGGACATGAACCTCGACGAGCGCAGCAAATACCGCCGCCTCCTCGCCGGCCACCTCCCGCACGGTTCGTCGTCCGCCGCATCCGACGCGGAAGCCTCCGCTCCCGTCGCTACCGTTTCCCGCTAACGACGCTGTTTGGCTCTATCGCTGGCAACCAGTTACAATATAGTGTTCGCGCTGGCGTGTGCGCTTGCTCTGCGCGCCCAGCGATTCCACTACCGTCAGGAAACGGCTAAACCTTCATGGATGTAACGAAATTTGTCGATCAGCTCATCGCCAAGTTCATCGGCACCAAGCATGAGCGCGACGTCAAAAAAATTCAGCCGCTCGTCGCCGCCATCAACGCGCGCGAAGCGGAAACCAAAGCGCTCTCCGACGAAGAGCTGAAAACGCGCTTTGCGAAGCTGAAAACGCAGGTTCAGGAAGAGCTCAAGGACGCCGATCCTTCCGAAAAGGACCCCTACAAAGAGCAGCTTCGCCGCGCGCTCGAGCCTGCCATCGCGCCCGCTTTCGCGCTGGTTCGCGAAGCTGGCCGCCGCTTTCTGAACATGCGTCATTTCGATGTGCAGCTCATCGGCGGCATGGTGCTCCACGAAGGCAAAATCGCGGAAATGAAAACGGGTGAAGGCAAGACGCTCGTCGCCACACTTCCCGCTTGCCTCAATGCGCTCGCCGGACGCGGCGTGCACATCGTCACTGTGAACGATTATCTCGCCCGCCGCGACGCCGAATGGATGAGCGCGCTCTATAGTGGCCTCGGCCTCAGCGTTGGCGTTATCGTCCACGACCTCGACGACGAACAGCGCCGCGCGGCTTACGGCGCGGACATCACTTACGGCACCAATAACGAATTCGGCTTCGACTATCTCCGCGACAACATGAAGTACGACCTGGCGCACTGCGTCCAGCGCCCGCATCACTTCGCCATCGTCGATGAAGTGGACTCGATTTTGATCGACGAAGCGCGCACCCCGCTGATCATTTCCGGTCCCGCCGAAGAATCGACCGACAAATACTACAAAATCGACAAAATCGTTCCCAAGCTGATCAAGGAAATCGACTACACGATTGACGAAAAGCACCGTCAGGCCACACTGACCGAAGAAGGCTTCAGCAAGTGCGAACGCCTGCTTAACCTCACCAATCTTTCCGATCCCGCAAACATCGAGTTGATGCACCACGTTTACCAGGCGCTGCGCGCGCACACGCTGTACAAAAATGATGTCGATTACGTGGTCAAGGACGGCCAGGTTGTCATCGTCGATGAATTTACCGGACGCCAGATGCCCGGTCGCCGCTGGTCTGACGGCCTGCACCAGGCCGTCGAAGCAAAAGAAGGCGTGAAGATCGAACGCGAGAACCAGACCCTCGCCACCATCACCTTCCAGAATTATTTCCGCATGTACAAAAAGCTTTCCGGCATGACCGGTACCGCGGAAACCGAAGCCGCCGAGTTCGGGAAGATTTACAACCTCGACGTCGTCGTAATTCCCACGAATCGCTCGCTCATCCGCAAAGAGTATCCCGATGTTGTCTATCGCACCGAGCGCGAAAAATTCGTGGCGGTCGTTGCCGGCATCCTGCAGGAAGACGATTCCTACGCGAACGGCATTCGCCAGTATCACGAGCGCGGCCAGCCGGTGCTGGTCGGCACTATCTCCATCGAAAAATCCGAAGCCATCGCGGACCTGCTGAAGAAAGCCGGCGTCCCGCACCAAGTGCTCAACGCCAAGCAGCACGAACGCGAATCCCGCGTCGTAGCGCAGGCTGGACGCAAAGGCGCTGTCACCGTGGCCACCAACATGGCCGGCCGCGGCACGGACATTTTGCTTGGCGGCAATCCCGAGCAGATGACCCGCGATCATTTCCTCAAGAACAAGCTGGCCATGCCCTACGCGTCAGCTCCCGCGGTGATTCCCGCCGATGGCGCGGGCGCGGAAGGCGCGCAGCCCGCCGTCACCATGGTGCTCTTTCAACACGAAGGCAGAATTTTTCAAGTGCCCGCCGATCAGTGGAAGCCGGTCTTCGAAGATTTCGCCGCGCAATGCAAGACCGAGCACGATGAAGTCGTAGCGCTCGGCGGCTTGCACATTCTCGGCACCGAACGCCACGAAGCCCGCCGCATCGACAATCAGCTTCGCGGACGCGCCGGCCGCCAGGGCGATCCTGGCTCCTCGCGTTTCTTTCTTTCGCTGGAAGACGATCTCATGCGCATCTTCGGCGGCGAGCGCGTCAAGCAGCTGATGTTCCGCCTCGGCATGACCGAAGGCGTGCCCATCGAATCGAAAATGATCTCGAACCGTATCGAGCGCGCGCAGAAATCCGTGGAAGCGCAGAACTTTGACGCGCGCAAACATTTGCTCGAATACGACGACGTGATGAACAAGCAGCGCGAAACCATTTACGCCATTCGCCGCTCCGCGCTCGAAGGCAAGGATCAGCGCGACTACGTTCTCGGCATCGCCGAAGACGTTGCTCGCGAGCTGGTCGACACTTACTGCCCGCGCGACCAGCATCCCGATCAGTGGAACACCGCGCAATTCCTCGCTGAATCGCACGCGCAATTCGGCACCGATCTAAAGTCCGCCGGCGCTGATCCCACGCAGCTCGCTCACGATCAACTTGCGGAAGCTGCCGCCGAAGCAGTAGTCAAGCGTTACGAGGAAAAAGAGAAACAGTTCACTCCGGAGCTGATGCGGTGGCTCGAACGCCGCATCATCCTCGATGTCGTCGATGCGCAGTGGAAAGACCACTTGCTTTCGCTCGACCACTTGAAGGAAGGCATCGGCCTGCGCGGCTACGCACAAAAAGATCCGCTCGTCGAATTCAAGAAGGAAGCTTTCGTCCTCTTCGAAGACATGATGGCGCGCATCGACAACGAAACCATCCGCTATCTCTACCACATCCAGATTCAGCAAGCCGAGCGCCCGCCCGACGAAATGGATACTCGCCCTCAGGGGCCGCCACCCGGTTCTCCTCGTTCCGGTGGAGCGCAGGTCGCTGTGGCCAGCGCCGCTGCTCGCGCCGCCGAACCCAGCGCACCCGCGCGCCTACCTGCTTTCGCGCGCGACATGGAGCGCAAACAGCAGCGCCAGGAAAAAGATTTGCAGTATCAGACCGGCGCAGGCCAAGCCGAAGCTCCCAAGCCCGTGCGCGCCGGCGCCAAGGTCGGCCGCAACGATCCCTGCCCCTGCGGCTCCGGCAAAAAATACAAGAAATGCCACGGTGCCAACGCATGATCTCCTCATCCCACGCGCGCGAACGCAATTTTTTTCGTAGGGGCGCAGCACTGCTGCGCCCCTACCAGCAAACAATCCCCCATGAGACTCCCTTCGATTGCTGCATCGAGAAAGCGTAGCCAATGCCCCCAGGTCCAACACAGCAACAAATGCCCGCCCCGCAATCCATCCCCGGGATAAAAAACCTCGTCGCCGTAGCCAGCGGCAAAGGCGGCGTCGGCAAAACCACGGTCGCGGTAAATCTTTCGCTAGCCCTCGCCAAGCTGGGCCACAAAGTCGGCCTGCTCGACGCCGATGTCTACGGTCCCAACGTCCCGATCATGCTGGGCACCACCGCCGAGCCGCTGGCCACCATGGACAAGCGCATCATCCCCGTCGACATCCAAGGCGTGAAAATGATTTCGATGGGCCTGCTCAATCCTGGTGATAAGCCGATGATCTGGCGCGGCCCGATGCTGCACAGCGTCATCACGCAATTTCTGCGCAGCGTCGAGTGGGGCCAGCTCGATTACCTGATCATCGACCTCCCGCCCGGCACCGGCGATGTCCAGCTCACGCTGATCCAAACGGTAGCGGTCACGGGCGCCGTCGTCGTTACCACGCCGTCCACCGTTGCGCTAGCCGACGTCCGCAAAGCCATCGAAATGTTTCGCCAGGTCAACGTAGAAGTCCTCGGCGTGGTAGAAAACATGAGCAGCTTCTTCTGCCCGCACTGCCACCAACCCATCGACATCTTCGGCCACGGCGAAGGCGCAAAAACCGCCGCAGCCTACGGCGTCCCCGTGCTCGGTGAAATCGAAATCGATCCGCGCATCCGCATCGGCGGCGACACCGGCCAACCCGTAGCCGCGCAAGGCGAATCCAGCCCCGCCGCAGCCAGCCTCTTCGCCATGGCCCGCGCCATCACCGCGCGGCTCGACCAGCTCGGCTCGAGCACCTCCGCTCCATCCTTCACCGTCGACTGACCTTCTGGTGGCGCCGGCATCTTGCCCCTCGAGCCCTGAGGCACACCTGCAGGCCTGCGTTCCGAAATGGGAATTGCGCCTCTGACGTCACTCCCGCGGTTTTTGCAAAGAGCGCGCAACCCCTTGAAAAGGGAGGAGATGCGCTTCGCTCTTTTGCACGGCAGTGCAAGAGAGTGCAGAAGAGAGTTGTCGGGGAGGGGAATTAGAAGGACCGCCGGGCGGCAAAGCATGACGTAAAAGGGCACTCCTAGAATCTAGTGCCGACTAATAACCACATTATAACACATTTTTGGGATTTGTCAAGGATAAACTGGGGCTGGGATTGCGACTGGTGAGATGTGCACAGGCAGGAGTGCCTGTGCTACTAGCTACGCGTTGGGGTTCCTTGTCACTGCGGAAGGGTGGGTGCTATCTTCATTTGTTCGCGGGAGGCGGTATTTTTCGTACCGGCTCTTTCGAGGGACTGCTGAAACCATGACTCGCCAAGCCGACATCCGATCTTATCAGGGCAAGCGCCCGCAAATCGCCGCTTCCGCATACATCGACCCCGCTTGCGTGATTATCGGCGACGTGGTCATCGGCGAAGACTCGAGCGTTTGGCCGCTCTGCGTGATTCGCGGCGACGTCAATCACATCCGCATCGGGGCGCGCACCAATATTCAGGACGGATCGATCATTCACGTGATGAAAGACGAATACCCGACGCTGCTGGCCGACGACATCACCATCGGCCACGCCGTCACTCTGCACGGCTGCACCATCGAGTCGCGCTGCCTGATCGGCATGCGCGCCACGATCCTCAACGGCGCGGTCATCGGCAAAGGCAGCATCATCGCCGCTGGGACACTGGTCCTCGAGCGCACCATCATTCCGCCAGCCAGCCTGGTAGTAGGCAGCCCCGGCAAAGTAAAGCGCACCCTAAACCCCATCGACCAAGCTGCTATCGACCGCTACGCCGAACGCTACGTGCAGTACAAGAATATTTATATGCAAGAAGTGGAGAGAAGTGGCGAGTGGCGAGTGGCGAGTGGCGAGCAAAAAAAAGATGAGTGATCAGCCGAAGCCGAAACATTACAAGGACTTGCTGGTTTGGCAGAAAGGAATGAAACTGGCAAAATTGGTGTACAAACTCACCATGCGCTTCCCGGCCGAAGAGCGTTACGGTCTGACTTCCCAGCTTCGTAGAGCCGCAGTTTCTGTTCCATCCAATATCGCAGAAGGCCAAGCGAGGCAGGGAACCAAGGAATTCTTGCTCTTCCTTTCTCATGCTGAAGGCTCGCTTGCCGAACTCGAAACGCAACTTCTCCTCAGCGTCGAACTGAGTTTCGCTCAGCAGGCGGACGTACAACCTGCATTGCAGGAAATCGACGAGCTGCAAAAAATGCTTGTTGCACTTCGCCGTAAGCTTTCTCTTAACTCGCCACTCGCCACTCGCCACTCGCCACTATCTCCAGGGAGCCACTAACGATGGCTTCAAAGGCAAAATTCCAAGCGATTCGCGGAACGCGCGATCTTCTGCCGCCAGAAACGGCGTTGTGGAGTCGCGTCGAACAGACCGCTCACGAAGTCTTCCGCACCTTCGGCTTCGGCGAAATCCGCCCGCCCATCTTCGAGCCCACTGAACTCTTCGCCCGCGCCGTCGGCGGCGAAACCGACATCGTTTCGAAGGAAATGTACACCTTTGTCGTCGGCGATTTTGCGCGTCTGGTCGCTTGGCGAGACTTTGTTTCCAGGACCAGGAAAATTCGAGACTTGGAAGAGCTAGACGTCTTTGAGCGCTCTTTGTCCTATCTACATCGTGCGGCCAGTGAGTCCGTGAAACAGGGACAACTTCCAAATGACGCCGGAATTCAGGCTTCACTAACGACAATTCAGAAGGCGATGGCGATTGTCGGGACTTCGCTGACTGAGCGGCGCAGATCGAACGATCTCAAGAACATCGAGGAGCTGGACAAAGACGTCGAGGATGCTGCGATTGCGGCTGCGATGCTTGGTGCGGTAGATGAAATTTCACTAAGGCCCGAAGCGACCGCCTCCGTCTGCCGCGCTTACATCGAACACAATATGCAGCAACTTCCGCAGCCGGTGAAGCTGTATTACATGGGGCCGATGTTTCGGCGGGAGCGTCCGCAAAAGGGCCGCTACCGGCAGTTCTACCAAATCGGCGCAGAAGTCCTCGGCGGCTCGGACGCTCCGGCCATCGACGCCGAAGTCATCGAAATGCTGATGACCTTTTTTGACAAGGCCGGCCTGCAAGGAACCACGCTACACATCAATTCTATTGGCTGCCACGAATGCCGCCCTAAATATGTCGCGGCACTTCGCGCGAAGCTCCTCGAATTCAGAGATCGACTGGGCGAGGACAGCAAGCGCCGAATCGAGACTAACCCGCTGCGCGTTCTGGATTCCAAACTAGCGAGCGAACAGGAAATCATCGCGCTGCTACCCAAGATAGCTGACTATCTCTGCGAGGATTGCAGAGCGCATTACGCGGAAGTAAAGCGCCAACTCGAAGTCCGCGGCGTCCTGTACCAGGAAAACTGGCGCCTGGTCCGCGGCCTGGACTACTACATGCGCACCACTTTCGAAATCACCGCTCCCGGCCTGGGCTCGCAAAACGCCGTCTGCGGCGGCGGCCGGTACGACGGCTTGGTAGAGCTTCTCGGCGGCCCGCCTACCAAGGGTATTGGCTTTGCGATCGGCGAAGACCGCCTAATCCTTTCGTTACAAGACGCGAAGTCCCAGTCACCAGTCACCGGTCACCAGTCACTAAGCGTCTACATCGCTTGGATGGGCCAAAACGCCCACGCCACCGCCATCCGCGCCGCAAAAAATCTCCGCGCCGCCGGTATTAGCGTCGAACTCCCGCCCCTCGAGCAAAAATTCGGCAAAGCGCTCGAGCGCGCCAGCAAATTGGGCGCGAGGTTTGCGCTCATTCTCGGCGATAATGAAATATCCAGCGGCGAATGGGCTCTGAAGACTCTCGCTACCGGCGAACAGATCAAGATTGCCGAATCGGATTTGCTGGCACATCTGAAGCGGGACGAGTAGCACAGACTTCAGTCTGTGCCAGCGTTGGCGCTGGCTGGATTGCAACCGTTTACAGCAGATCAGCCAAGCCTGAGTAGCTGTGGGCACAGACTGAAGTCCGTGCTACCTGAAGAGAGGAACTCTTGCTCGATTTTCTCGGCAGCCTAAAACGCACGCACTACTGCGGGCATCTGCGCGCCAAAGATGCCAACCGCGACGCCATCGTCATGGGCTGGGTCGCCAAACGGCGCGACCTCGGCAATCTTCTTTTCCTCGACATCCGCGACCGTTCCGGAATCGTGCAGGTCGTCTTCAACAAAGAAACGAACCCCGAAGCGCACGGCAAAGCCGAACAGGCGCGCGGCGAATTCGTAGTCGCCGTCGAGGGCAAAGTCGTCGCACGCCAAAGGCCCAATCCAGAAATCGGCACCGGCGAAGTCGAAATCATCGCCGCAAAACTCCACATCCTCAACAACGCCAAAACTCCGCCTTTCCCCATCGAAGACGAAATCACCGCCGCGGAAGAAACGCGTCTCCGGTACCGCTATCTCGATCTGCGCCGCAACAAGCCGCACCGCAACATCGTGATGCGCCACAAAATCGTCCTCGAAATCCGCAGAGCTATGGACGAGATGGGCTTTATCGAAGTCGAAACTCCTATGCTCACCCGTTCGACGCCGGAAGGCGCGCGCGACTATCTCGTGCCCAGCCGCGTGCATCACGGCCAGTTCTACGCGCTGCCGCAATCGCCGCAAATCTTCAAGCAAATTCTGATGATTGCCGGCCTCGACCGCTACTTCCAGATCGTCAAATGTTTTCGCGACGAAGATCTGCGCGCCGACCGCCAGCCGGAATTTACGCAGCTCGATCTGGAAATGTCGTTCCCGCGCCAGGAAGATATTTTTGGGGTCATCGAAAACGTGATGGTCCGCGCCTGCGGCGTAGCCAACGTCACCGCCACCGCGCCGTTCCCGCACATGCTCTATAGGGATGCCGTCCGCAAATACGGCAGCGACAAGCCGGACCTGCGCTTCGGCATGGAGCTGCACGAAGTCACCGACTGCTTCCCTGAAGAAGCGCGCCAAAAGCTACAAATCGAAGGCAGTGTCTTCGCCTTCGCCGCTCCCGGCGCAGCCAGCTATTCGCGCAAGCAACTCGACGAGCTCAGCGAAAAGGCCAAGTCCGCGGGCGCTCGCGGCGCTTATTTCGTCAAACTCGCGCCCGAAGGCACCACTTCCACGGTCGAAAAACTAATCGGTACTGAAAATGTAAAAAAGCTCGCCGAAGCAGCCGGAGCTAAGCCCGGTGACCTGGTCGTAGCCGTTTCCGCCAAGCAACAAATCAAAGGCACAGAAGCCGCCGCGCTCGTCGCCGGCCAACTGCGCCTGCAACTCGGCGAAGCCCTCAACCAAATCGACCGTACGCAATGGAAATTTCTCTGGATCACCGGCTTTCCGCTGTTCGAGTGGAGCGAATCGGACAATGCCTGGGTCAGCGCCCAGCATCCTTTCACCGGGATCATCGACGAAGATCTCGACAAGCTCGAGCAACCCGAACGCCGCGGCGAAATCCGCTCCAAAGGCTACGACCTGGTTCTCAACGGCTACGAACTCGGCTCTGGCAGCATCCGAATCCATCGCCAGGACATTCAAGAGCGCCTCTTCAAAGCTCTCGGCCTGTCCGATGAACAACTCCGCCGCCGCTTCGGCTTCTTCCTCGACGCGCTCACCTACGGCACCCCGCCCCACGGCGGCATCGCCCTGGGCATCGACCGCGTAGCCATGCTGCTCTGCGGCGAAAAATCCCTAAGGGAAGTAGTAGCCTTCCCCAAAACCACCGCTGCCCAAGACCTAATGGCCGAATCCCCGTCTGATGTGGATAAGACCCAGCTCGATCAGTTGGGCATCGCGATTAAGGAGTAGCGGCCATGGCCTCCATCGTTGCGATTAACGAGTCAGCGGCAGTAGTTCTGACCCTGGTTGTCTATGCTTCCTTGTTTGCGCTCACCATTCGGCAGCACCGCAAAAACCGCCCCCTCGTTTTGGGTGTAGTAACCGTGGCCACCTTCATGGGCTTCCTGTTCTACGCTTACTTGGCCGGAAAACATGCGCCCCAGTGGATGCTGGCAAGCGTGGAAACGCTGATCATCTTGACGGGCCTGAGCGTTCTGGCCCTCGTTGCGTTGGACGTCTTTCGCTGGGCCTCCGCGAAGCGAGCGAAATGAGCCGTGAATGCCGTTAATGCTTTTTCTTTAGGGGGTCGGACCTTTAGGTCCGACATTACTTTTGGCATAAAATGGGGCTTTAGCCCCTGAGGAACTGGCTTTATGGGTCGACTCACACATCGAACATCGCCCGGCTCGACTTATTTTGTCACCACCAAAAGCTGGGAGAATACGTTTTGGTTCCAAGCGATAAAAGCTGCACAGATTGTTGTAGGTAAGATGCTGGAATATCGGGATAAGGGAAATTATTTGCTGCATGATTTTGTCTTAATGCCCAATCATCTCCATCTAATTCTGACTCCAGCTTCAGCGAGCTTGGAAAAGTGTATGCAATTGATCAAGGGCGGAAGTTCTTTTGAAATACACAAACTTCGCGGAAGTAGGACAGAAATCTGGCAGGCTGGGTTTCATGAATCTCGGATTAGAGACTTCGCTGGATACAAGATTAAAGCTGACTACGTTCGGTTCAATCCGGTTATGGCAAAGCTGGTCGAAAAGCCTGAAGAATGGCCATATAGTTCGGCCAACGGGTTATTCCTCTTAGACGCAATTCCTCAGGGGCTAAAGCCCACACCGGCGCAGGCACAAAATGTCGGAGCTAAAGCTCCGACCCCCAAAACCACGGCTCACGGGACCGCTCACTCATGAGCCGCATTCGCATATTGCCCGAAGCTGTTGCCAACAAGATTGCTGCTGGCGAAGTCGTCGAACGCCCGGCGTCGGTCGTCAAAGAACTGCTTGAAAATGCGCTCGACGCCGGCGCCAAAACCATCCGCATCGAAACCGAACAAGGCGGCAAGCGCATGATCCGGGTCATCGACGATGGTCACGGCATGACTCACGACGACGCGCTGCTGGCTTTCGAGCGTCACGCTACCAGCAAACTCAAAACCGCCGACGATCTCAACGCCATCTCCACGCTCGGCTTTCGCGGCGAAGCTTTGCCATCGATTGCTTCGGTTTGCCGGCTGCTCCTTGAAACGCGGGACGCTGCCGAAGGCGAAGGCACGCGCATTGAATTTGCCGGCGGCAAGCTCATCAACGTCAAACCTGCCGGCGTTCCCGCGGGCACCACGCTCAGCATCGCCGATCTCTTCTACAACATTCCTGCGCGCCGCAAATTCCTAAAATCGGATACTACCGAACTCGGCCACATCGCCTCGCTGGTCACGCACTACGCTCTAGCCAATCCCGACAAGCAATTCATCCTCACCACTCCCACGCAGACCATCATCGATTGCTCGCCGGCCGAAAAAATGGCCGATCGCGTCTACCAGCTCTTTGGCCGCCAGGCGCTGGACGAACTCGTAGAAATTCCCGCCGCCAGCGCCGCGTTCCGCGCCGCGATCACCGAGCCTGCTCTTGATCCCGAAGAAGAAAAAGCCACGCTAACCGTCAGCGGCTTCACCTCGCGCCCGGAAATCCAGCGCCCCAATCGCAACGGCATCTACATTTTCGTGAATCGCCGCCTGGTTCGCGATCGGCTGATCCTCCACGCCATCCACGAGGCTTATCGCAACATTCATCCCGGCGCCGTTTTCCCCGCCACGCTGCTCTTTCTCGAAATGCCGTACGACGAAGTCGACGTCAACGTGCATCCTGCAAAAATCGAAGTGCGCTTCCGCCGGCAGAACTTCGTTCACGATTTCACGCGCGACGTTCTGCGCCAGGCGCTCACCAACGCTCGGGCCATCGCCAGTTTCGCTGCGGCTGCCGGCGCAGCACCGCCCTCCGCGCTGCAAGCGCCCGGCACCACCGGCGTATCCGGCGGCTACAGCGCACAGTCGCTGCCCGAAGGCGTCACGCCTGCTCCTGCAGAGAGCGGCGTCCCGCGCGCCATCATTCCGCCCATGGAAGAAATCGGCGTTGGCTCTGGCGTCGGTTCCGACGGTGGCTCGGACGGCGGATTCGATTTGTCCTCCGCTCCCATGCAGCCAGCCCCGCAACGATTTGCTTTCGAGCCGGGCACCGCGTTCGGCACAGCCGCTGCTCCCGCGCTCGCGCCGAACGAGTTGCCGAGCGACGCGCCCAACGGTGCGCCCAATTGGGCCGCCAACTTCGCGCGCGCGAACGGCGACGCTCCCGCCACGCTCCCGCGCCCCGAACAAATCGCCGATCTGAAACCGCTCGGCCAGGTCAGCGCCAGTTTTATCATCGCCGTAAACGCTGAAGGTCTCTGGATCGTCGATCAGCACGTCGCGCACGAACGCGTCCTTTTCGAGCAGCATCTCGAAGCCCGCCGCGCCGGAAAAGTAGAATCCCAGCGCATGCTCATGCCCATGATCGTCGATCTCTCGCCGCGCCAAATCGTCATCTTCGAGAAAATCGCTGAAGAGCTTGCCGCCAACGGCTTCGAAGTCGAATTGATGGGACCCAAGAGCGTAGCCATCCAAGCCGTTCCCGCGGGAGTCGGCGCGCCCGACGCCGAGCAACTCCTCACCGAAGTCCTCGACGGCATCGAAAGCGAAAATGCCGCCATCTCCATCGAAACCCTGCAAGCCAAAATCGCCGCCTCCACCGCCTGCCACGCCGCGATCAAAATCAACATGCCCCTGGAACAAACCAAAATGGAATGGCTCCTCAGCGCCCTGGCCAAAACCGACTGCCCCATGAGCTGCCCGCACGGCCGCCCGGTAGTCCTCCGCTATTCCATCAAAGAAATCGAGAAAGCCTTCCACCGCATTTGATTCTGTAGTGGCCAGTCTTTAGACTGGCGATTCGCCTTTTTCTTGGCCGTTGTAGGGTCCGCCTTCTGAGGCGGCCCTTCGGTTGAAACGCCAAACGAAACTCATGAGGACACCGTGACCGACGCACCACAGAAAACCGCCGTAATCTTTGGCCTGGCCAACAAACGCAGCATCGCCTGGGCCATCGCGCAAAAACTTTCCGCCGCCGGCTGGCGCCTGGCCATCAGCTACATGAACGAGCGCCTCGGGCTCGAAGCCAAGGATCTCATCGACGAATTGCCCAACGCCGCAGGATTCATGTGCGACGTCACCAAGGACGACGAAATCGCGCGGCTCTTCGAAGAACTGCAATCGCGTTACGGCGTGCTCCACGGCCTGGTTCACAGCATCGGTTTCGCGCCGCCTGATGAGCTGAAGCACCCGTTTGTAAACACCACTCGGGAAGGATTTCGCATCGCGCAGGACATCAGCGTGTACTCGTTGATCGCCGTGTCGCGCGGCGCCGCGCCGCTCATGACTGAAGGCGGCGGCATCATCACGCTCACTTACTACGGCTCGGAAAAAGTTGTGCCCAACTACAACGTGATGGGTGTCGCGAAAGCCGCGCTGGAAGCCACGGTGCGTTACCTGGCGCACGACCTTGGGCCGAGAGCCATTCGCGTGAACGCCATTTCAGCGGGGCCTATCAAATCGCTCGCCGCGCGCGGCATCGCCAACTTCAGCGACATGCTGAAAACGCAAACCGAACGCGCCCCGCTGAAACGCAACGTCGATCCCGCCGAAGTCGGCGCTACCGCTGCGTTCCTCCTTTCCGACGGCGCTTCCGGCATCACCGGCGAAACGCTCTACGTCGACTGCGGCTACAACATCATGGGCTTCTAACTCGCGTCGCCCACCTTCTTTTGTAGTGGCGTCCGCCGCGGCGGGCTGCGCCAGCATAGGCAGAGGCGGCCGCGATCCAGCTTTAGCGCCGCCTTGCGAATCGTAAGCGCCCAAGATATCGTGCCGTTTGCGCCCTTACAGTGCACGTTCACACGAATGAGAAAACTCACCATCGCCATCGACGGTCCCGCCGGCTCCGGCAAAAGCAGCGTGGCGCGACGCGTTGCAGCCACGCTCGGCTATTTGTATCTCGATAGCGGCGCGATGTACCGCGCGGTAGCGCTGAAAGCCCTCGACCGCCAAATCCCGCTCGACGACGAAGCGCGCCTCGCAGCGCTGGCGCGCGAATCGCACATCGAATTGTCGCAACCAACAGGAGCGCAAGAGGCCGCTGGGCTGAAAAACCGCGTCTTCCTCGACGCCGTGGAAGTCACTTACGAAATTCGCACCGCCGAAGTTGCGCAAGCCGCTTCGCGCCTAGCCACCATCGCGAGCGTCCGCGAAGTTCTCGTTGCTGAGCAGCAGCGCTGCGGCGCAGGCGGCGGAATTGTCATGGAAGGGCGCGACATCGGCACGGTGGTGTTTCCGCACGCCGAGCTGAAGATATTTCTCGAGGCTTCGCCGGAAGTACGCGCGGAGCGCCGCTGGAAGGAACACGAGGAAAAAGGCGACAAAGTGTCGCTCGCCGATGTGCTCGAGGAAGTGCATGAGCGCGATAAGCGCGACAGCGAAAGAAAAGTTTCGCCGCTGGTGCGCGCGCAAGATGCCGTGCTCATTGACAACACCGCGATGGGTATTGAAGAAACCGCGAGCGTAATCGTCATGCTGGCACGCGAGCGCGAGAAGGAAATGGCGGGAGCTGCTGGAGCGGCGAGGAGGACGGTTTGATTCGCGACTTTTTTTTGCCGATGCTTTTCGGTGGAGCGTTTTTGTTTTTTCCGATGCTCGCGTTTGCGCAATCGAGCGGCGCTCCGGATGCGAGCTTAGAGGCCGCGCGAAAGTTCCGCGCGTATCTGGAAGAGGATTGGAAGAGGTGGATGGGGGAGTACCCGGAGATGGCGACATCGATCGGATTACCGGGGCATGGGCGGGAGTGGACGGATGATTCGGCGGCGGGGGTCGAGGCACGAAAGAAACACTTGGACGAGAGCGCGGCGACGCTGAAGGCGATTTCGCGGGACGCACTGCCTGCAGGCGAGCAGATCAACTACGACTTGTACCGCGAGTTGCTGGATACGGCGGAAGAAGGCCTGCAGTACGGTGACGATGCGAATCCGTTTCGCGGCGTGGTGCCGCGGAATTTGTGGATGCCCATGAATCAGATGGAGGGCGTGCAGCAGGATGCAGCATCGGCGCTGGCGAACATGCCGCACAAGAATGCCGCCGACTACGAAGATATTCTCGCGCGCCTCGAAAAGCTGCCTCGCAAGGTAGAGCAGCAGCTGGCGCTGCTGCAGGACGGGCTGCAACGCGGCTACACCCCGCCGAAGATTGCGATCCGCGATTTGCCGAAGCAGGTGTCGGACCTGATTCCGGCGGAAGCGAACAAGAGCGCGCTGCTGGAGCCGTTTGAGAATTTCCCGGCGAGTATTCCAGAAGCGGAGCGAAGCAAGCTACGGGAGCGCGCGGCCAAGATCTATACGAGTTCGGTGGCGCCGGCGTTTCAGAAGTTGCACGACTATCTGGAGAAGACGTATTTGCCGGCGTGCCGCGAAAATATTGCGGCGACGGCACTGCCGAATGGCGCTGCCGCTTACCCATTTCATATTCGCTGGCAGACCACTACGAATCTGACGCCACAGCAGATTCACGAAATCGGATTGAGCGAAGTAAAGCGCATTCGCGCGCAGATGGACAAATTGATCGCCGCGACGGAATTCAAGGGCACGTTTCACGAGTTCACCGAATTCCTGCGTAGCGATCCGCGATTCTATTACGACGATGCAGACGATCTGGTGAACGGCTACCGCATCATCACCAAGAAAATCGATCCGGAACTGGCGCACGAATTCGGCAAGCTGCCTCGGCTGCCGTACGGAGTTTGCGTCATTCCGGATTTCAAAGCGCCTTCGCAGACGACCGCGTATTACGAAGGCGGAGCGCCTGCCGCGGGACGCGCGGGCTGCTACTTCGTGAATACCTTTAACTTGCGCGCCCGGCCGAAGTGGGAGATGGAGGCGCTGTCACTGCACGAATCGGTGCCCGGGCATCATCTGCAGATTGCGTTGGCGCAGGAACTGGAGAACGTGCCGGAATTTCGTAAGCACGTGGGGTATTCGGCGTTCGTCGAGGGCTGGGCGCTGTACGGGGAGAGCCTGGGCGAGGATTTGGGCTTGTACAAGGATCTTTACTCGAAATTCGGGCAGTTGAGTTACGAAATGTGGCGGGCGGTGCGGCTGGTGGTGGACACCGGGATGCACTCGATGGGATGGACGCGGGAGCAGGCGATCCAGTTTTTCAAGGACAATACCGGGAAGACCGACCAGGACATTACCGTGGAAGTGGACCGGTACATCGTGTGGCCAGGGCAGGCGCTGGCGTACAAGCTGGGGCAACGGAAGATTCGGGAGCTGCGGGCCGCGGCTGAGAAGGCGCTGGGGGCCAAGTTCGATGTTCGCAGATTTCATGATGCGGTGCTGGAGAGCGGGGCCATGCCGCTGAGCGTGTTGGAAGCGCATGTCCGGCAGTGGATAGCCGCAAGGCAGTGATTGGTGAGTCGTGGCCAACCGATGTCGGGAGGGCTAGCCGATAATAATGGCACGCGTCCCCCGGGTTTTGCGTAAGCGTTCATTCTAAGGACGGATGGCACAGGAGAAGCAAAAGGAGGGAAATGATGATGACGAGGAACATCCGATCGGTGGGGCGGAGCGAAAGGACGCGGCGGCAGGTACTGACTGGCGGTGCTATGACGCTGGGCGGGCTGGCGCTTGGAGCAGGCAGGGCGCGGGCTGCCTGCGAGCAGGAAATGGCCAAGACGCCGAGCAGCGACGCGAACAAGCTGCGGACGACGATTCACCAGGAAGTGGAGTTCCATGCTGCGGCGGAGCGGATTTATAACGCGCTTTTGGACTCGAAGCAATTCGCGGCGCTTACGGGTCTAGCGGCGGAGATTCACCGGGAAGTTGGGGGTGAGTTCAGCACATTTGGCGGGATCATCGTGGGACGAAATCTGGAGCTGGTCGCGAATCAGAGAATCGTGCAAGCGTGGCGAGTGTCGTATTGGGAGCCGGGGGCATACTCGGTTGTGAAGTTTGAACTGAAGGCGCAAGGCGCGGGGACCAAGGTGACTCTGGATCATCGTGGCTTTCCGGATGGAGAGTTTGAGTCCCTGGATGCCGGATGGAAACCCAGGTATTGGGAGCCGCTGGCGAAGTATCTGGCGCAGAAGGGGTGAATGGCGTGAGGCCGGATCAGTCCTCGTTCCCGAGCAGGCTTGGAAAGATATCCCAACGGACTTGTCGATCAATCTGGATCAGTATCTTTACGGCCATCCGAAGAAAGAAGGATAAGTCGTCAGGGGCTGGGAGCGCTAGCGTTTGTTCATGAAAACAGGTGATTTACGGAGGAAAGAGAGCGATCCGAAAAAAGTGCTTGACAGAAAAACGGTCTCCGGTTACCTTGCGGTTACCTCAGTTGTACGTCCTGATTGTTTGGGTCCTCACTGAGCGCGAAAGAGCAGATATGAGCCACGACGATAAAAGCCAAGACGGAACGATGCCAAGGCGAATTAGAGTCGCGGTCTGCTTGTTTGCGCGACTCTAAGAAAATCCGCCTAAAACGCATCGATTAGAGCCATTCACCGCGGGACTGGTGTTTCCCGAGATGGTGAAGTTTGACGGCTGCTTTAGGCCCTTCGGACGCTTGCTATGGAGGGACGAAGGCCGTTTCGCCGTGGGCGCCGAATTGCGCCGAAAACCCTGGGCGATGAATGGCGAATCGAAGCGGTGTTTACAGGTTGGTACTAGGGGTGTGCGCGGACGGAGAGAAAGGAGTACATGGCGCACGCAGCTCGATGCGAGTTCCTTTGTCACGGAAAGCCGGGTGTCACAGGAAGCCGGAGGATGCGCGGCAGGAGTCGTTACAGAAGCTCGTTGGGGACACGCCCGAACCTTTCGAACCGAGAGATTGTCTTGCCCGCAGGGAACGGCAGACGCGAGAATCTGTGATGGCTCCTGACGCGTGATTCGGCTCTGTGCGCGCACTTGAGGCGTCGCGTCGCGAGTAGTGGTTAGGCAACGTAAGTTACTTCTTCGGGTTCGGAGTTTTGGGGGCGTCTACGTCCTTGTCGCCCTTGCCCTTGGAAAAGATGGGGTTATCGATGGTGCCGCCGATGCGGAAGGGGAACTGCAGCTTGCCGTCTTTTAAGGTGGCTCCAGAGAAGCGGGCGACGGTGTTGGTGAAGAAGCTTTCCTTGGTGGTGATTTCGGCCAAGCCGCGGTAGTCCAGTTCGTCGGAGCCGGAAATGCTGACGCTGCCGGAGCCGTCGACATCGACGCCATAGCCGTCAATATCGATGACGCGGCTGGAAATGCGCTGGTTGGAGAGCTCGAGGTCCGTGGTGATCAGATTGAACGAGGAAGGATCGTCTTTGGCCGGGCCGAGATCGTTGAAGTGCGCGAGCTTCATCAAATTGGCGTTGAGCTTGAGGCTGGGCACTTTGCCGTTGCGCACGGTAACGTGTCCGGCGCCGTGCACTCCGGCGAGCGGGCGGAGGGTGTGGGCGATGTCTCCGGCTAACTTTACGTTTCCTTCCAGCTTGCCGGTCATCTGCCCACCGCCGTTGGGATAGGCGGCGAGGAGGTGGGCCACGTTGATGCCGCTGAAGCGCACGCTGGTCGTAAAGCCGGCGTTCTTGCCGGACAAGTTAAAGGAGAGATCACCCGCGGCGGTTCCACCATAGACTTCCGCTTTGACATCCGAGAACAGGGCGTGCCGGGCTTCCAAGCGCAATTTCGATGCGAGATTCTTTAACTCGATGGCGCCGAAGCGCAGAAGGCCAGCTTTCAGCGTGCCCTGGCCATCCATGGAGGAAGAAGCAGGATTGATAATGCCGACGAGGTTGACCTGCTCGAGTTCGCCGGAGATATCGTGGGCTTCGAAGAAGATGGGCCCCTGGGCGTCGGATGGCAGAAGATTCGAGGCGATTAGTTGGCCGCGCCTAATCTGCACCCGCGAAATCACGCCGAGCGGCAAGGTGGTTTGCGCAGCCGTTGCTTGAGGATTCTCGAAGTTCCATGGGCCGTCAGGGTCGGAAGTCAGATTCAAAACCGAGTCCTGCATGACCAGGGATTTGATGACGATCTGACGGTGCAGTAGCGCGCCGACGCTCAGTACAGCGTCGATGCGCGCGACCTTGACGATATAGCCAGCGGGAAACAGCGGCGGGTTCTTGACGCCAAAATCGTCGATGTGCAGGGATAGCGGGAAAAACGTGAGAGCCAGGCGGCTGATTTCGATCTGCTTGCCGGTTTTCTCCTGGAGATAGGAGATCACCCGGGGCCGGTAGCGATCCACGTTGATGAGAGCGGGCACAACGAAAATCAGCGCGAGCAAAAGCGCCGCGGAGATGCCCAGTGCGATGATGGCGGTTTTGCGGCGGATAGCCATAACAGAATTAAGAACAAAGCTTTCTGGGTGCGACGCGAAGCGGGGCACCGGCGGAACTGCGGAAATACCCGGGGCTAGGTCGGGGCGGACATGGAGTTGAGAAACTCGGAGTTGGCTTTCGTCTTGGTCAAGCGGGAGAGCAGCAACTCCATGGCTTCAACGGTGGAAAGCGGGCTGAGAACTTTGCGGAGCACCCAGACGCGGCTGAGCTCGTCGGGCGGAAGAAGGATCTCGTCCTTACGGGTGCCGGAACGCTGGATGTCGATGGCCGGGAAGACGCGCTTATCGGCGAGGCGGCGGTCGAGATAGATTTCCATGTTACCGGTGCCCTTGAATTCCTCGAAGATGACGTCGTCCATGCGGCTGCCGGTATCGATCAGCGCGGTGGCGATGATGGTGAGCGAGCCGCCTTCTTCGACGTTGCGCGCGGCAGCGAAGAATCGGCGGGGACGCTGGAGAGCGTTGGCGTCAATACCGCCGGAGAGGACTTTGCCGGAAGGCGGAGTGACAGCGTTGTATGCGCGAGCGAGGCGGGTGATGGAGTCGAGCAGGACGACGACGTCGCGCTTGTGCTCGACAAGGCGTTTGGCTTTCTCGAGAACCATTTCAGCGACTTGAATATGGCGCTGCGGCGGCTCGTCGAAGGTGGAGCTGATGACTTCGCCTTTCACGGTGCGCTGCATGTCCGTGACTTCTTCGGGGCGTTCGTCGATGAGCAGAACGATGAGCGCGACTTCGGGATGATTGGTGGCGACGGCATTGGCCATGGACTGCAGCATCATGGTTTTGCCGGTGCGCGGCGGCGCGTTGATCAGGCCGCGCTGGCCTTTGCCGACGGGGCAGAGCAGATCGAGGACGCGGCCGGTCATGTTGTCCTTGGTCGTCTCCATTTTGAGGCGGCCCTGGGGATAGAGCGGCGTGAGGTTATCGAAGAAAATTTTGTTGCGCGCGACTTCGGGATCTTCGAAGTTAACCGCTTCGACTTTGATGAGCGCGAAGTAGCGCTCGCCGTCCTTGGGGGGACGGACCTGACCGGAGACGGTGTCACCGGTGCGCAGATCGAACTTGCGGATTTGCGACGGCGAGACGTAGATATCGTCCGGGCCCGGGAGATAGTTGTACTCGGGGGCGCGGAGGAAGCCGAAGCCGTCCGGGAGGCATTCGAGGACGCCTTCGGAGAAAATCAAGCCGCTCTTTTCGGTTTGCGCGCGGAGGATCTGGAAGATGAGCTCCTGCTTGCGCATGCCGCTGGCGCCGGGAACGTTGTGTTCCTTGGCGATTTTGGCCAGGTCGGTGATATTTTTTTCTTTGAGCTCAGCGAGGCTGATGCTTACTTGATTGGTGCCTTCCACGTTTGTTTCTTTAGCCATATATTCCTAGGTTTATTTTGATTGAAAAATTGACCCTGAAAATCCGGATTGTGTACGGGGTGGCGCACAACACTGGCGAACGAACAAACATTTGCCAGGGAAGGGCAAACCAGACGTTTTGCAGCCGGAACAGCGCCGGACCAAAAACCACCAGCAATGGCCCGCGAAACGGGCAACCGCCGGAACGCCACTGCTCAGTTGGTCAAACTCGTGTCTTTCTCGGCGCCGGGCACGAAAGCTTCCGCGACGGGCGCAACCTCGGGGTGCTCGAAAGGAACGATCGGACGCTCGAGCGCAATCTGCAGCACTTCATCCATGGTGTCTACAAAGTGGATCGTCAGAGTAGAGAGGATCTCCTGCGGGATATCCGCCAGGTCCTTCTCATTATCCTTCGGAAGCAGCACGGTACGCAAGCCCATTCGATGAGCGGCAAGAAGCTTTTCTTTGACGCCGCCGATGGGGAGGACTTTGCCGCGCAGGGTGATTTCGCCGGTCATGGTGACATCGCGGCGGACGGGATTCTTAGTGAGCGCGCTGACAATGGAAGTGCAGATGGTGATGCCCGCGGAAGGGCCGTCCTTGGGGATGGCGCCTTCAGGAACGTGCAAGTGGATGTCGATGTTGCGGTAGAAATCTTTCGGCAAGCCGAGTTGATGGGCGCGCGAGCGCACGTAGCTCATCGCGGCTTGCGCGGATTCCTGCATGACTTCGCCGAGTTTGCCGGTGGGCGTGAGGCGGCCTTTGCCTTCCATGATGGCGGCTTCGGTGGCGAGCACGCAGCCGCCGACTTCGGTCCAGGCCAGGCCGGTGGTCAGGCCGATCTCGTTGTGCTTTTCGAGCCAGAATTCGCGGAATTTGAGGATGCCCAGGAAGTCGTTGACGTTTGTGGGCGTGATATCGGCTGTGACGGCTTTGCCTTCGGTGACGACTTTGCGGGCCATCTTGCGCGAAATGTTCTGAATCTCGCGCTCGAGGTTGCGAACACCGGCTTCGTGCGTGTAGTGCCGGATGATGTGCAGCAAGCCTTCGTCGGTGAGCGTCAGATTGTCTTCGGTGAGGCCAGTGGCTTCGCGCGCGCGCTTCACCAGGAAGCGCTTGGCGATTTCCAGTTTTTCCTGTTCGGTGTAGCCGGGGAGGCGCAGAATTTCCATGCGGTCCTGCAGCGGCTGCGGAATGGTGTGCAGGACGTTGGCGGTGCAGACGAACATGACCTTGGAGAGATCGTATTCGACGTCGAGATAATGATCGGTGAACGCGTGATTGAGCTCGGGATCGAGCACTTCCATGAGCGCCGCGGAAGGATCGCCGCGGAAATCGGTGGACATTTTATCCACTTCATCGAGGACGAAGATGGGATTGACGGTGCCGGCTTTCTTCATCATCTGAATGATCTGGCCGGGAAGCGCGCCGATGTAGGTGCGGCGGTGGCCGCGGATTTCCGCTTCGTCGCGCACTCCGCCGAGCGAGACACGGACAAATTTGCGGCCGGTGGCGTGGCCGATGGACATGGCGAGTGACGTTTTGCCGACGCCCGGAGGTCCGACGAAGCAGAGAATCGAGCCTTTGGGATTTTTGACCAGCTGGCGCACGGCCAGAAATTCGAGGATGCGCTCTTTGACTTTTTCCAGGCCGTAATGCTCGCGATTCAGGATGTCTTCAGCGGCCTTGATATCGCGAATTTCCTTGGAGCGCTTTTTCCAGGGCACGGCGAGCAGCCAGTCCAGGTAATTGCGGCTGACGGTTGATTCCGCGGACATGGGCGGCATCAATTCGAGGCGCTTGAGCTCCTGGATCGCCTTTTCGTGCACTTCCTTGGACATGCCGGCGGTATCGATCTTTTTCTTGAGCTCGTCGATTTCGCTTTTCTCACCGCGGCCCAGCTCTTTCTGAATGGCTTTGAGCTTTTCGTTGAGGTAGTACTCTTTTTGCGCGCGCTCCATCTGCCGCTTGACGCGGGTGTTGATGTTGCGGTCGACGTTGAGCTTTTCGAGCTCGATTTCGAGAATGTCGCCGATGCGGTTGAGGCGTTCCATCGGATCGGTGGTCTCGAGCAGGTCCTGCTTTTCGTCGACGGGTAGCTGCAGATTGGCCGCGATGGTGTCCGAAAGGCGCGCGGGATCATCGACGCGGGCGGCGGCGATCATGGTGTCGTAGTTCAGGCTTTGCGAGAGCTTGATGAACTGTTCGTAGAGCCCGGTGATTTTCTCGACGAGCTGATTCACTTGCGGTGAAGGCTCGATGCGCGCGGAAAGCAGGCGCACGGTGGCGCGGAAAAATCCTTCTTCGGCGGTGATGGAGACGGAGCGGGCGCGCTCGACGCCTTCGACCAGCACCTTGATGTTGCCGTCCGGAAGCTTCACGCTCTGCACGATGTTGGCGAGCGTGCCGACGGCGTAAATCTCTTCCGGCTTCGGATCGTCCACGGAAGCATCGTGCTGCGTGGAAAGAAAAATCTTTTTGTCGCCGGTGAGCGCTTCTTCGAGCGCGCGCACGCTGGCTTCGCGGCCGACGATAAACGGGGTCATCTGCTGCGGAAAGATGACCATATCGCGCACCGGCATCATCGGAACGCGCTTTATCTCCTGCTTTTCGCGATTAAACATTTAGGCCCCTGAACTTCTTCCCACTCCGGCGAAGCCGGAGTCCCCCAAGATTGCGCGAAGCGGCCTTAGCCGGCCTTTTCGAGCAAATTCCAGTTAATTTCACGGCTGCGGACCATGTCCGCGGTAACCACGAAGTCGCGCACCTTCCGCTGCATCGGGAGGTGGTACATCAATTCGAGCATGAGGTCTTCGAGAATCATGCGCAAGCCGCGGGCGCCGACTTTACGCTGCAGCGCGAGCTCGGCAACGGTCTCGAGCGCGTCGTCGGTAAAGCGCAAGCGGACGTTTTCAAATTCAAAGAGGCGCTGATATTGCTTGAGCAGCGCGTTCT
Source organism: Candidatus Dormiibacterota bacterium (assembly GCA_035601655.1). GTDB lineage: Bacteria > Acidobacteriota > Terriglobia > Acidiferrales > UBA7541 > Acidiferrum. The sequence continues at coordinate 2,148 of DATNNV010000073.1, read as the reverse complement.
TGGGCTCGGTAAGGATTTTGACCAGCGCGCCCTTGTCGAGCTCGTTCATCACGCCGGCCACGGGCAAGCGGCCGACAAATTCCGGAATCAAGCCATAGCGAATGAGGTCGCCGGGCTGCACTTGTTCGAGCAACTCGGTGTTCCGGCGCTGCGGCGTGGTCGGCGCGGAGTCGGTATGAAAGCCGAGCGAGCGGCGGCCAACGCGCTTTTCGATAATTTTTTCGAGACCCACGAAAGCGCCGCCGCAAATAAACAGGATATTGGTGGTATCGACGGGAGTAAATTCCTGGTGCGGGTGCTTGCGTCCGCCTTGCGGAGGAACGTTGGCAACGGTGCCTTCGAGAATCTTGAGCAGCGCCTGCTGCACGCCTTCGCCGGAAACGTCGCGGGTAATCGACGGATTTTCGTCCTTCTTGGCGATCTTGTCGATCTCGTCGATATAAATGATGCCTTGCTGCGCTTTCTGGACGTCGCCGTCGGCGGCCTGCAGCAGCTTGAGAATAATGTTTTCGACGTCTTCGCCGACGTAGCCGGCTTCGGTCAGGGTGGTAGCGTCCACGATGGCGAAGGGAACGTCGAGCATGCGCGAAAGCGTTTGCGCGAGAAGCGTCTTTCCGGTGCCGGTGGGCCCGATCAGCAGAATATTGGACTTGCTCAGCTCGATGTCGCCCGGCTGCTTGTTCAAGAAGACGCGTTTGTAATGATTGTAGACGGCGACAGCCAGCTTCTTCTTGGTGCGATCCTGCCCGATGACGTAGCCATCGAGGAATTGCTTGATCTCGGGGGGACGAGGCAGGCGGCGCGCCGGCGCTGTGGCCTGCTCGCGCTTCTCGTCTTCCAGAATGGTCTGGCAAACGCCCACGCACTCATTGCAGATGTACGCGCGCGGATAGTCCGAAGGCGAACTGATCAGCTTCTCGACCTGTTCCTGCGTCTTATGGCAGAAAGAGCAGCGCAATGGCTCGTCGGTGCTAAATTTTTTCACTGGTATGAGGGCCTCGCCTCCGCTGGTTTGCGACGGAGTCCACAACACTTATTCTAGCTGACTTTTCCCCAGAGCCAATCAGAAAACTGAACGGTGTACTAACTGTTTGGAAGCATTGCCAATTTGCATCCGAACCTGTTCTTGAGCCTGCTTTCGCGCCCGCGCCGCTGTTACCGGTGCTTGAAAATAATTTCGTCGATCATCCCGTAATCCTTGGCTTGCTCGGGATTCATGATGTAGTCGCGCTCGACGTCTTTTTCGATGCGTTCGACGGGCTGGCCGCTGTGTTTTGCCAGAATCTGATTGATGACCATGCGCATGCGCAAAATCTCTTTGGCGTGCAGGTCGATGTCGGTAGCCTGGCCGCCCAGCCCGGACATCCAGGGCTGGTGAATCAAGATGCGCGCGTTAGGCAGCGCAAAGCGCTTCTTGGGAGCGCCGCCGACGAGCAACACCGCGGCGATCGAAGCAGCCTGGCCGACGCAGGTGGTCACCACGTCGGGCTTGACGAACTGCATGGTGTCGTAAATGGCGAAGCCCGCGGTGATCGAGCCGCCGGGTGAATTGATGTACAGCTGAATATCCTTTTCCGGGTCTTCGGCCTGCAGGAAGAGCATCTGCGCGGTGGCCAGATTGGCGACGTGATCGTCGATCGGCGTGCCGATGAAGATGATGTGTTCTTTGAGGAGCCGCGAATAAATATCGTAAGCGCGCTCGCCTCGGCTGGTCTGTTCGACCACCATGGGGACAAGCGTTGTCCCGCGATAGACTGGTTCGTCGTAGTTTTTCATGTGGGGTAATTTTGCGCGCGTGGCTCCAAATCCGTTTCTGCTAAGAGCTTGCTGCGGCTACCGTGCGGATGTTGGAATTCTGCGCGAGCCAGTCGAGTGTTTTGTCACTCCGCAGCTTCGCTTTCATCCTATCGAGCGTGCCTTGCTTTGTCAAACGAGCGCGCAGAACTTCGGCGGAATCGCCACTATGGCTGGCCGCGTGTTCCAGTTCGCCCTGCAGCTCTTCGTCGGTGATTTCGATGTTTTCCGCGCTGGCGATGCGGTCCACGATCAGTTCGGCCTTGACGTCATCCTTGGCGCGGTCTTCCTGGCGGCGGCGCAGCGTGACCCAATCGACATTCACGGCTTGCGGATCGACTCCCTGAGCCGCCA
>DATNNV010000072.1:0-22884 GCA_035601655.1 Candidatus Dormiibacterota bacterium | reverse complement strand
CGGCTCCTAGCTCCGAGTAAACTTGGTTGCGCTGACGACCGAGGCTCGGAAGAAAGGAGCCGAGCGATGTTGATTATAGGTTGTGATTTTCACACGCGCTACCAGCAGATTGCCATGGCCAGAGAAGAGACCGGCGAGTTGACGGGTGGCCCGGAGGCATTTAGTTTTTCTTGACATGGCAGGCCGAGGGGGAGGATACCATTTTGATAAATTCAGGGGAAGTAGAGAGAGGCGGAGGGTGCCCCACCCTCGGTTTGTGAGGGTGGGTCTTGGAGTGATGCTGGGAGTGCTCGATGCCGGATGGATTGAAACGGTATTACGGGCGGGGAGAGCTTCATTTTGTGACCTTCAGTTGTTATCGCAGGTTGCCGTTGTTGGGGACAAAACGGGCGCGCAGTCTGTTTGTGAATGAGCTATCGCGAGTGCGGCGCGAGTGTGGATTTCGGCTGGCTGGGTATGTGGTGATGCCCAATCATGTGCATGTGCTGATGAGCGAGCCGGCTAAGGGGACGGTATCGACGGCGCTGCAAATGTTGAAGCAGCGTGTGTCGCGAAAGATGCGAAAGCAGAAAAGGCGGGGACGGCAGGGACAGTTGGCGTTCGCGTTTGACGGGGAGGGAGAAGAGTTGCGGTCATTTTGGCAGGCGCGGTTTTATGATTTTAACGTGTACAGCCGGGGGAAGGTGAACGAGAAACTAAATTACATGCATGCGAATCCGGTGATTCGCGGGTTGGTGAAGCATCCGAAGGATTGGCCGTGGAGCAGTTGGTCGGAGTGGATGAAGGGCGAGAAGGGATTGATCGAGATCGACGCAGTTTTGTGACCAAGGAAAAAGCCAAGAAACCCCAAGACCCACCCTCACAAACCGAGGGCGGGGCACCCTCCGCGTTTTGAGTTTTGTCTACTGAATGAAAACTCGGATCCTCCCGTTCGCGCAGTCGTAACAGGCATCGGGATGTCTCCGGGCCACCCGTCGGCACCCGGCCCGAGAGAAGAAACCCCAAGACCCAGGTTCACAAATCGAAGCTGGGGCACCCGCGCGGGTTGGAACGGGCGAACTTGGAGCTGGCGAAGCGGTGGAACTGGGTGAGTTAGTGGGTGTCGGCGGGGGTGTGGGCGCCTACGGTGGTGTCGGGGATGTCGCCTTTGCGGCCTTTGACGCGGTCGTAGACGCTGATCTGGCTTACGGAGCCGAGGGCTTCGTTGTAAAAGGTGGGGACGCCGAGGGCGGTGCGCAGCTCTTCGTTGAACTTGCGGAGATTGGAGAGGTGGGTAGCGAGGGCGGGGAGTTTCTGGCCGTCGTCGGTGAGCAGGAACTTCTGGTAGCCGGCGTCCCAGAGCTTGGTGAACTGGCCGTTGAGCATGATGGTGGGCAATACGGTCATTTGAAAGCGGCCGTCGGGTTCCTGGCGAAATTCGGCGCCGCTACCGTATTTTTCGACGCGGACGACGCCGCGGGTGGCGCCGACGCTGAAGCCGAGGGCGGCCAGGCTTTCGATGGCTTTCTTGTCAAAGCGTTCGTGAACATTCCACATGGTGTTTGACAGAGTACGATTAGGGCGGGCGGTCTGTAAAGCGGGCGGCGGGAAGACGGCGGCCAGAAGCCATCTAAGCCAGCTCACAAATGCGGAATGGAAATCAAAGACTATCTTCAGGGGCTAAAGCCCAATCCTTGCAGCGCCTTATGTCGGGGTCCTTCGAATCTCAGGATGAACTGAAGCCCCGACCCCCTAAAGAACCGGTTTACGAGAGGGCGGCTAGTCTTCTATGGCGCTCCCATAGGATTCCAATGATCGGGTTTCGGGACGAGTAATCGAAGTCCTAGCGCGCGGGTGATGCCGCTAAGTTGCGGTAAACTAGGGGAATATCCGATAGATGGGCTGTGGCATCCAATTCGGAGTAAACTCGCTGCCTTTCACGGGAGCGCGCGGGCGCGCCGTTTTTGTGGATGCGGATTTTTCGGAGATTGATGGCTTCTGTGGACCAAAGTTTGTCGCACAAGGGAGCGGGCGTCGGGGGCCGTGCCGGTGCGTCGCTCCTCGAGCAAATCGGTAACACGCCGTTGCTGCGGCTGGAACGGGCAGGCGGGGAATTTCCCAACATTGAATTTTGCGGCAAGGCGGAGTGGTGCAATCCGGGCGGATCGGTGAAGGACCGGGCGGCGCTGAGCATGATTCAGACGGGGTTGGCGAGCGGCGAGTTGCGGGCCGGGAAGACGATTATCGACGCGACTAGCGGGAATACGGGAATTGCTTACGCGATGATTGGCGCGGCGCTGGGGTACGCTGTGAAATTGTGTTTGCCGGACAGCGCTTCGCATGAGCGGAAGCGGATTCTGGCGGCTTATGGCGCGGAGTTGGTGATTACTGCTGGGGATGAGGGCACGGACGGGGCGATCCGGCGAGTGCACGAGATTGTGGCGGCTGACCGCGAGAAATATTTTTATCCGGATCAATACAGCAATGCGGCGAATTGGCAGGCGCACTACCGCGGGACGGCGAATGAGATTTGGGAGCAGACGGGCGGACGGATTACGCATTTTGTTGCGGCGCTGGGGACCAGCGGAACGTTTGTGGGGACGACGCGGCGGTTGCGCGAGTTGAATCCACGGATTCGCTGCATCAGTTTGCAGCCGGACAGCGCGTTTCATGGGTTGGAAGGCTGGAAGCACATGCCGACGGCGCTGCGTCCGGCGATTTATGACGATACGCTGGCGGATGAGAATCTGGAGATCGAGACGGAGGGCGCATACCGGTTGGTGAAACGGCTGGCCCGCGAGGAAGGTTTGCTGGTTAGTCCGAGCGCTGCTGCGGCGCTGCTGGGATGCTTTCAGGTGGCCAAGGGGATTCCCCGCGGAGAGCGTGGGCTGATCGTTACGGTGTTTGCGGATTCGGCGGCGAAATATTTGAATGAGCGATTTTGGGATGAAGAGTGATTGGGCATGAGCGCGAACGCAAAACTGTGGATCAGCCAGGAACTGGCCGAGCGCATCGGAAAACACGGAACGGAAACGTATCCTTATGAATGCTGCGGGGCGCTGCTGGGGAGCGATGCTGAGGACGGTTCGCGTCAGGTCCGCGAGCTATTCCCTTTGGTGAACCGGCGGGATGATTCGCCGCGTAACCGGTTTGCGGTGACGTCGGAAGATGTGCGCGATGCGGAGAAGGCGGGCCGAGCGGCGGGACTGGAGGTTGTCGGCTGGTATCATTCGCATCCGGATCATCCGGCGCGGCCGAGTGAGTTTGACCGCGAACATGCGTGGCCGTGGTACAGCTACGTCATTGTTAGCGTGCAGAGCGGCGAGCCGAAGGATATGACTTCGTGGCGGCTGAATGATGACCGCGAAGCGTATTCGGCGGAAGAGATTGAAGTTGGACGGCACGCGCAGGCGTAGTTGCGGCTGCTATGGCGTGATGGCGGGCTGGAATTTGAGCGACATTTTGTGAGGAGCGTGCTATGCCGGTGAAGGTCATGATTCCGACTCCGCTGCGTGTTTATGCAGGGAAGCGCGATTCGGCGGAGTTCCACGCTGCTACGGTGGGCGAAGCGCTGGGGCATCTGACGAAAGAGTTTGCGGATTTGCGCAAGCACTTGTTTACGGAAGATGGGAAGCTGCGCAGCTTCGTAAATGTGTACGTGAACGACGAAGATATCCGGTATCTGGCGAAAGAGAATACGCCGACGAAAGACGGGGACGTGGTGAGTATCGTACCGTCGATCGCGGGCGGGAAGTAACGACGTAGAGAGATAAGGAAGCAAGAAAAAATGGCGACGAAAACACAACCGATGACCGACGCGAAGGCGACCAGCCTCTCCAACGACGAGATTCTGCGGTACAGCCGGCACTTGATCATGCCGGAAGTTGGCATGGAAGGGCAGCTCAAGCTGAAAAACGCGAGAGTGCTGCTGATTGGCACTGGAGGGCTGGGCGCGCCGCTGGGTTTGTATCTGGCGGCGGCGGGAGTGGGAAAACTCGGGCTGGTGGATTTCGACGTGGTGGATTTTACGAATTTGCAGCGGCAGGTGACGTTCGGGACGGACGACGTTGGGAAATACAAGAGCGAAGCGGCGCGGGCGCGGCTTTCGAATTTGAATCCGGCGATTGAGATTCAGAGTTTTGAGACGCAGTTGACCAGCGCGAATGCGCTGGAGCTGTTCAAGGATTTCGACATCATCGTGGATGGCACGGACAATTTTCCGACGCGCTATCTGGTGAATGATGCGTGCATTCTTTTGGGCAAGCCGAATGTGTACGGGTCGATTTTCCGGTTCGAAGGGCAAGCGACGGTGTTCGGAATGCCGGACGGGCCTTGCTATCGTTGCTTGTATCCGGAACCGCCTCCGCCTGGACTGGTGCCTTCGTGCGCGGAAGGCGGTGTACTCGGCGTGCTGCCGGGAATCGTTGGCTCGATTCAAGCGATGGAGACGATCAAGCTGATCATTGGACGCGGCGATAGTCTTGCCGGGCGGTTGCTTTTGTTCGACGCGCTAGCGATGAAGTTCCGCGAGCTGAAGCTGCGCAAGAATCCGAACTGCCCGATGTGCGGGCCGAATCGCACCATTCACGAGTTGATCGACTACTACGAATTCTGCGGCGTGCGCGGCGAAGAAGCGCCGGCGCCGGATGTGCAGGTGCCGGAGATTACGCCGCGCGAACTGAAAGCGCGGCTCGACCGCGGAGATGATCTGTTCATTCTGGACGTGCGCGAGCCGCACGAATACCAGATTTGCAATCTGAAAGGGCAACTGATTCCGCTGGGGGAATTGCCGCGCCGCGTGCATGAGTTGGACTCGTCGCGCGAGATTGTGGCGCACTGCCGGAGCGGCAAACGTTCCGCGGAAGCTGTGGATTTTCTGCGCAAGGCGGGCTTTAAGAAGACGCTCAACCTCAAGGGCGGTATTCTGGCGTGGTCGGACGAAGTCGACCCATCTGTGCCAAAATACTAATTGCAGCAACCACTGAGCATTCCAGGAGAGACATGGCCGCGACTAAGATTACCGTGAATCACAACGGTTCACTGCGCATCGAAGGCGATTTCGAAATTGTGGACCCGGAAGGGAAGGCCTTCGGATTGGCGGGCCGCACGACGATCGGACTCTGCCGGTGTGGCCACTCGGCGAACAAGCCGTTTTGTGACGGAAGCCACAAGGCGTGCAGCTTTGCGGATACCGTGGTGGCGCGGGAGCTGCCCGCGCCGAAGCCGAAAATCTGAAGCGGTTTCGGTGGAAAAAGCCATGCGAGCGATGCGTGAGACAGTCTCACAGTGAGAATTGGGGCCCAGACTGCCTATGCTGCCTTGCTTTTCTCGTAACTCGAACTAAATAAAGCGCATACAACTGAAACGCGGGTGTTTCGGGTCTATTACGTGTGTCTCGCAACGAGTCTCACGGTTGGTGCCGTCGTCCGTCTGCGTATATAAACTTAATAAAATCAATGACTTGCAGATAACAAAGTGCTGTGCCAGAACGGAGGCTAACGTGCTTTCTTCGAGAGTTGTCCTTGTTTCGTTGGCATTTGGGGGGTTTCGTGGGCGGTTGGGCCAAACTCGTAGGGTTTCTCAGGAGAGAGCACACGCGCGTTCTCGTGGCTTTCTCGGCCGCCGTCACAGTTGCGTTCTTCGCCGCCGTTTTCTATCTGCGCCAGCCGGAAATCGCGGGCTCGCCGCAAATCTATCTTTATCTCGAAGTCGGTGGAACGCTGTTGAGCTTTTGCTACGCCGCCAACGCGCTGGTGCGTTTTCGCGGCACGCATGACCGCACGGCGCTGATTCTAGCGTTCGGTTTCGTGCTTTCCGGAATTATCGAAACGGTCGGCTACTTCGGTCTCGATGATCTGCTGGCTTCGGGTCCTGCCGCGTTGTCTCGCGTACCCATGGGGTGGATGGTCGCACGCACGCTGCTGGCGGTGCTGTTGCTCGCCGCGATTGCCGTGGAGCGCTGGATACCGACGGCGCGCCAGCCGAGTAAAGAGACGGCCGGGGCGCTGCTGGTTGTGGCCATCGCGGCTTACGCTACAAGCGCTGCGTTTCTCGCCGCGCCTGCCGCTCCGGTCGCGCATCCTGAGCGGCTGCTTTCTCGTCCGTGGGACTTGCTGCCCGCGGCATTGTTTCTGATCGCGGCGATTTGCTTTCGCGAGCGGCTGAAAAACACCAAACGCGGCAAGAGTACCGCCGGCATCTACGACTACGCGCTGTTCTCCGTGGCGTCTCTAAACGTCATCTGCCACATGTCCGCGGCATTTTCGCGGCAGCTTTTCGACGGGCCGTTCTTCTTGGCGGAGCTCAGCAAGGTCGCCAGCTACATCCTGATGCTTTCTGGCGCGCTGCTCGATCAGGCGCGGCTGTTCGATCAAGTGCGCTCGATGGCTGTCAGTGATTCGCTTACCGGCCTGGCCAACTATCGCCGGCTCATCGGGGTGCTGGAAGCGGAAGTCGATCGCTCGCGCCGCACGCAGCGGCCGTTTAGCGTGATTTTGCTGGACATGGACGGCCTCAAGGCAATCAATGATGAGTTTGGCCATCTCACCGGAAGCCGCGCGCTGGTGCGTCTTGGCAAGATTCTTCGCAATCATTCGCGAGCCATCGATACGGCTGCGCGCTACGGCGGCGACGAGTTTGCCCTGGTGCTTCCCGAGGCCGGCCCCGAGATCGCCACGCGCGTCCTCGGCCGCATTCGCGAACGCCTCGCTGCGGAAGCCGAACAGCCCGCACTCTCGGCGAGCGCCGGCGTCGCTGCCTTCCCAGAGGACGGCGACACTCCCGAAAAACTTTTAGCTGCGGCCGATCGGGCGCTTTATCGCATGAAGCACGACGGCGTGAGCAGCGTGCGAAATCTCACCCGGATCGCCGCGTGTTTGTGAGGAGCAATGCCGACGCTGCCTCGCAAAATCCGCCATCCGTTTCACCGCGCCGATCACCGCATCCCGATGGAAATTCCGGTGATGCTCGACGGGCACCGTCAGGTGCCGGGCACGGAATCGACATTCACGGAGAACGTAAGCGCGAAGGGCGCGCGGGTCGTGAGCGTGCGTCGCTGGGAAAAGAACGATCGACTGACGATCGTTTCGCGCACCGGAGAGTTTCGCTCCTCAGCACGAGTAGCTTACTGCCAGGCATTACAAGGCGACGGCTTTGTAATCGGCGTGGAGTTCCTCGAGCCCAAAGGGCGATGGGTTGTTCAATCCCCAAGATAGCTTGACGAGGTCCAGCAAGCGGATAGGAGGAAACGCCTGGAACAAGGAAAGTCAGATAACTGTCGCAGATGAAGCGCCGTGGCGTATCGAGAAGGAGACGCCTGGCGCTTCATCTTTTTTGTGCCAAGCTTTTTCTACAGTACCTTCCAAGGTATGGAGCAGGACATTCTTGGGTGGCCGCCAGCGGTCCGCAAAAGCGCTAAGCCTTCTTCGCTATCAGCATCAAGCATTCGCCAAACAGGAGTGACGGAGACAGCAGGTCCGCCAGGATTTCCCGATTCCTTGTGCGCTGTACGGGATCTTTCTCTTTGCGGAAGGCGATTCGCGTATACAACCACATCCACGGTGCATAAAACGCATAGAAGTAGCTGATCGGCTTGATATGGGTATGGCGCACCTCGGTGAGCCGAAAGCCGGACATATGCAATTCGTAGCGAAGCTCCGGAAACGTCGCCAGGCTGATGTGGTGCAGCGGATGACGCGCATTTTCGTTGAGCGGGCGGCCATCGCGCCCGAAGAACCCGCTTCCAAAGAAACGCACGCGCGACCGCAAGGCGGTGATGTTCGGCGTGGTTACAATCAGCAAACCGCCGGGCCGAAGAATGCGATGAAGTTCCGCGAGAAAGGTGTAGTGACTCTCCAAATGCTCGATGCCTTCGGTGGAAATGACGGCGTCGAAAGTGCAATCGGGCCACGGCATCGTTTTATTTAGATCCACCCGGGCAAATCCCTGGCCTAGAACTGCTGCAGCATCCGTATCGCAATCGGCCCCGGTCACGGTGAAACCTTTCGCCCGCAACGCCAATGAGAGCGCGGCGCTCGAGCCGCATGGTGCATCAAGAATGTGCGCGTCCGGCGGGAGGTTGAACGTGCCGATGCGCCCGAGCACCACCCGCTGGATGACCGTGAGTTCTGCCGCGCTCACGGCGCCATCCAACTCTGCAGCACACCGTCGTATACGCTAATCGTGTTGGCCACCATACGCTCCACGGAAAATCTCTGGATGATCTCATCCCGTCCTGCGTGGCTCAATCTCGTTCGCAACGTTGCGTCGCTCATGATGCGCAGCATCGCCGCAGCAAATTCGCGCGCATGCGGTTCGACCACCAGCGCGGTGCGCTCATCGTCTACAACTTCTCCCAAGGCGCCGCGCGCCGTCGAAATCGACGGAAGACCCATGGCCATCGCCGTTTGCAGTGCCGTTCCCAGCCCTTCAAACTCCGATGGGAACACGAAGGCGTCCAGAGCAGCGTAGACCTCGTCGACGTTCGTTACGAAGCCTGGGAAAAGAACGGCCTCCTTTTGGCCCATCCGGCCAGTCAGCGATTCGAGGTCCTTCCGGCACGCCCCATCGCCTGCGAGGAGCAGTCTGGCGCCTGGATGGGTGGCGCGCACCTCGGGCAGCGCTTCGATCACGTGCCGCTGTCCTTTTTCCGGCACAAACACGCTCACGCATCCGAACAAAAACTCGGCGTCACCCACGCCCCAGCGCTTTCGCGCCGCCGCTCGTGCCTCTGGTGTCACCGGCGGTGGGATATCCACCCCTTCGTTCACTATGGAGATGCGTTTCCCGGAAATGCCTGAATCCGTCAAGCTCCTGGCAACATCCTTGCTGTTGGCGACGAAACGTTCGACGGCGCGGAAGCGCCGCTGCGAGATCCAGTTTCTCTGCAAGGGGAATCCGATTCGCCGCGAAAGCAGCAGCGGCACATGCCGGTGCGCTCCGGCCATCCATGCGGCCGTAAGAGCGTGGGACTCATTCAAGTGCATGAGCTGGAAATGGCGTGTTGCCGTGAACTTGCGAATGGCTCCCGCGGCCCAGCCGCGCAACCCCAGGCGTCGCACGGTATGGACATTTATTCCATTGGCCGCTGTACGTTGCGCCAGCGGCGATTCTTCCGCTGCCAGCAATTCCACCTCGTGCCCTTGCTCGCGCAGGCCGCGCAGTGTCAGCAGGGCTTGGCTCTGCCCACCGCGCCATTCGCGTTCGAGATCGATATACAAAACTCTCATCGCGCCGGCTTTCCTTCAGGAGGTCGCCCATCCTCGACGAGTTTGCCAAGTTTTGCATATTTCAGCCGAACCGATCGCGCGGCCATCTGCGCGATCAACGCACCGCGGTAGCCGTCCAGAAATCCTCCGCGCAGAAAATAATTCTGAAACCAGCTCCATGGCGTGGCAAACCACACCGCGCCGCGCCAGCTTCGCTTGCCCGCCGCATACATCTGCTGCGCCGCCAGCGTGGTGTAGCGCTCGACCTTGCTCTCATGTTCGGCGAACGATTGCACCGTGTAGTGCAGTAAGTCTCCTTGCAAACGCCCGGGCCGGCCTGCGAAGCGCAGCGCTTCATGAATGAGTCCGGAAAATAGCGCTGTGTCCCGCCGGTAGAGCCGCCGCTGGAAATCCGGATACCAGCCGGAGTGGTGAATCCATTTCCCAAGGTACCAGGCTCGCCGCGCCACTTCGTAGACCGCGGCTTTCGGTTCGCGCTTCTTCCAATCCAGCAGCGAACTTTGCAGCGCGCTGCTCAGCTCCTCGTCCGCATCGGCGGAGAGAATCCAATCGTAAGTGGCGCACTCCGCCGCAAAATTCTTCTGCTCGGCGTAGTTGGTCCACTGGCGCGTAAAAAATCTCGCGCCATGCTCGCGAGCGATGGCCTCGGTACGGTCGGTGCTCCCCGCGTCCACCAGCACGATCTCGTCCGCGACGGCCTTGAGCGATGCCAGCGCGCGGGAGAGATTGCGCTCTTCATTCAGCGTGATCAAGCAGGCGGAGATGCGTTGAGAGGGATGCACGGCGCGCAAGGAATGGCCGCCAGTATCTTACACTGTCAAACGCGGGGGCACTGTCGAAAGCGGCGGCACCGTCAAAAGCAGGCACGGTCAAAAGCACGGATTCACTTGGGCAGGAAATTTACCCGGATCACGCTGGTGCCCACGCGAAACTCGCTGCCATCCTGCAGCATGGCCGCGCGCACGCGCTCGCCGTCAAAAAACGTTCCGTTGGTCGAATCCATGTCTTTCAAATTGATGTGCTCGTCGCGCACTTCGAGCAGGCAATGATGCCGTGAAATCTCCGGATCGACGAGAGCTATGTCCGCGCCCTTGCGCCCAATCACCACGCGCGCCTTCGCGAGTTTGTAGGTTGCGCCCTTGGCCGGCCCTTCCAATACGGTGAGCGCAACCGTCGCACTGGCAGGCAGCTTGAGGCCGGGATCTTCCGGCGGAAGCCGCAGGTTGGACGACGAAGCATTCGCGCGCGCAAACGACGGCAGCGGCGAGATCACCATCGTGGCGTCCACTCGCCTGTGGATCTCCACCACCGTGGACTGGCCGCACTTCGAGCAGCGGAACTTTACTTTCGGATGTTTGTTCACATCCGCATCCTTCAGCGCGTGTTGCGCTCCACAATGGATGCACGCTGTCTCCATTCTTCCAAGCTATCACGCTCAGCCAGATATCGCTCCCGCTCCGCCTTCGTCATGCCGCATCGGTTACTCGAATAGGCGCTACAGCCGGGATAATCTGCGCCACCGGACCTCTCGCAGGCGCGCCAATCGCGCCTGTGCTACGATTATCGTTTCTAGACGACCCAGGAGACCGCCGTGTCCGAACACATTTCGCGCAAAGAGCTGAAGCAGGACAAAATCAAGGAAACCTTCGCGCACGGCGCCGAAGCTGTGATTTCCCATCGCTTCATCACGCTCATCGTTCTGCTCGCCGTCCTGGTGGCGGTTGGCAGTTGGAGCGGCTGGAGAATTTACACCGACCGCCAGACGCTGCACGCTTCCGCCGGATTCAACGACGCCATGAAGATTTACACCGCGCGGATCGGACCGGGCGATCCCACGCAACCCGGCGAGCCGGCCTTCCTCGATGAGCTCTCGCGCTCGAACGCCGCGCAGCAAAAGTTTGCCGGGGTCGCGGACAAGTATCCCAGCAACTACTATGGGCGCCTCGCTCGCTATTATTCGGCACTTTGCCTGGAAGACACCGAGCACCTGAATCAGGCGCTCGAGGAACTAAAGAAGATCGGCAACACCAGCGATCCGGAAATCGCGGCGCTTTCTCAGTATCAAACCGCGGTGATCTACTCACGAACCGGAAAATCGGATGATGCCGCGAAAATCTATCGCGCGCTGGCCGATAAACAATCCGTTCTCGTGCCCCGCTCCATGGTGCTCCTCGAACTCGCCAACACGCTGCGTTCGAGCAATCCCAAGGAAGCGCTGAGCGTCTACGAGCAGATTAAAAAAGAGTTTCCCGACACCTCCATCGCTGAAGAAGCCGATAAGGGGATGAGCACGATTTCGCCGAAGTCTTAATTCGCGCGCGAATCACGGAGCGCACGGGCGCCTCGCGCGAAGTTCGATCCGGGAGCGGCTTATCCAAACTCTCCAACCATTGGCGCCCTGGGCCATGCGCGCCGAATCCTCGCGCGGCCGCCGATTTCCCGAAGCTCCGCATCCTTACCGCAGCGAATTTGCGCGCGATCGCGACCGCATCGTGCATTCCCGGGCCTTTCGCCGCCTGGAAGCGAAAACGCAAGTCTTCACCACGCGCTACTCCGACCATTTTCGCAATCGCCTGACGCATACGCTGGAAGTCTCGCAGATCGCCCGCACCGTAGCCGCCGCGCTGGGCGCGAATACCGAACTGGCCGAGGCGTTAGCGCTGGTCCACGATATCGGCCATCCGCCCTTCGGCCATGCCGGCGAGCGCAAACTCGACGAGATGATGCGCGCCCACGGGGCCGGCTTCAATCACAACCTGCACGCTCTGCGCATCGTCGAGCAGTTCGAGCATCGCTATCTCGATTTTTCCGGCCTCAATCTCACTTTCGAAGTTCGCGAAGGCATCATCAAACATTCGCGGGATTATCCGCCGATGAAATTTCCCCAGCTCGCGGAATATCTGCTGGATCTCCGCCCGCCACTCGAAGCGCAGCTGATCGATTGGGTCGACGAAATCGCCTACAACACCGCCGATCTCGACGATGCCCGCGAGGCGGACTTGCTCGACCTCGCCGCCCTTCGCGAAGAAGTGCCCGTCTTTCGCGAAGCTTTTGCTCGCGTCGATGCCGAGCATCCGGCCGGGCGCGACAAACTTAAATTCAACGAAGCGCTGAAACGCATCCTCGACTTCCTGGCCACCGATTTGATTCAATCGACCGAGCAGCGTCTCCGCGCGTTCGGCCCGGCGAGCGTCGAAGATATCCGCTGCGCCCCAAACCGCCTCGCCGGATTCAGCGATGCCGCCGCCGAACGCAACGCCGAACTCAAGCGCTTCCTCTTCACGCACATTTACAATCATCCCGCCATCACCGAGGATCGCGACCGCTCGGTGCGATGCCTCGAAGAGCTGTTCAGCTATTACGTGGCTATGCCCCGATCCATGCCGGCGTCCTACGAAGAGCTCGCGCAATCCTCGCCGCGCTACATCGTCGTTTGCGACTACATCGCGGGCATGACCGATCAGTTTCTGCTGCGCCAACACGCCGAGCATTTCAGCGGCTAAAGGGCCGGCGTCGCTAGCGAGCTATCGATCTAACGGTTTTTTCGCGTCACCGCCCCGCGTAAGATGGACTCCCGTGTGCATTGTTCCGCCACGGAAACCCGATGATGCGATTCATCGTTAAACTGTGCGTTTCTGATTCTGCTCGGCGGGTTGGCCGTCTCTGCGTCCGAAGCGCAGGTGTCTGCACTGATCCCGGGTGTTGGAATGCGTCAGCTCTGGAAAGAAACGCTGCGCCCGTTACTGCGTCTGCGCGAATGTATTGCAGGCGTCGACCGAGCCGGAGTCCAGTCCCTTGCGGAACCAGCTCATGCGCTGCTCGGAACTGCCATGCGTAAACGATTCCGGGCTTACGTGTCCGGTGGCCTTTTTCTGCAAGCGGTCGTCGCCGACGGCCGCCGCCGCACCTAACGCGGATGCGATGTCGTTCTTGTCGATCAGATCCCGTTGCTCCGTCGAGTGCGCCCATACACCCGCGAAGCAATCCGCCTGCAGCTCGAGTTTCACGGACAGCGGATTTTTCGCGCGCGGATTCTGCTCTTGCAGTTGGTGAACTTTGCCTTCGATGCCCATGATCTTCTGCACGTGGTGCCCCAGCTCGTGCGCGATCACGTAGGCCTCGGCAAACTCCCCAGGCGCTCCGAAGCGCCGCTTCAGCTCGTCGAAAAATCCCAGGTCAAGATAGACTTTTTCGTCCTGCGGGCAATAAAACGGCCCGGTGGCGGACTCGGCTCCGCCGCACCCGGACTGTATGGCATCGCGAAACAGCACCAGCTTGGCGTGCCGGTACGTTTTGTTGGTTTGCTGGGGCAGCAGTTGTGTCCAGGTGCGCTGCGTGTCGTCCAGAACGAAGGATACGAATTGCACCAGCGGCTTTTCCGCCTCGTCCCGCGCGAGATTGGGCCGCGCCGGATTGGTCCGGCTGGCGGTTGCGGGTCCGGGCCCGGCGTTGCCGCCGCCCAGCAGCGCAAAGAAATTCTGCTTGAAGACGAAACTGAGAATCAGCAGGACGATCGCGCCGCCAATCCCAAGATGCATGCCGCCAAACTGGAACCCGCCGCCGCCTCCGCCGCCCGAATCGTCGCGGCGATCTTCAATGTCCTGGCTTTCACCGCCGGGTGTCCAACGCATGGAAATCTCCTCTGGGCCAGTCCCAACATGGTAGCACCGCGAAGAGCCCGCCGCCGCAAGCAGCACGTCAGACGGAGCAGCGGCCGAAGAACAGATAGCAGGTGAGCGGCTCAGTGCCGCGGGTTTGCCGACGCTTTTACGCCGGCTTGCGTGAACTCAAAGTGCAAAAGGTAAGCGCGTGGCGCGGCGCCGCCCGACGAATCGCGCGGCTGGAACTGCCAGCGCCGGGCCGCCTTTAACGCTAGATCGTTGAAAAAGGAACTCCCGCTGGGTGATTCGAGTTGCGCGTCCGCGACCTTCCCCTGAGCATTGACTTGCGTGCGAATCGTCAAGCGAAGAGCTCCGTGAATCGTCGAAAGCGCCTTCTCGGAAACATCCGGCAGCACTTGTTGCAGGACTTCAGCGCCCCTGGAACTCGCACCTGCCTCGGGCCGCACTTCAGAGCGCAGCGCAGCCGGCGCGGGTTCAGGTTCCCGCGCCACTTCAGGCGCAGGCTCCGCCGATTTCTTCGGTGCCATCGCCGATTTTGAAGCCGGCGGCTGCGCGGCAACTTGCGCAGAACGCGATTCCGCCGGCGGCGGCACAACCTTGCTGCTTCGCGGCGCAGGCGTCGATACCGCCGGCGCTTTGGCTTCGACCACTTCCAGTCCAGTGGCGGATTTCGCCACCGTCGAATCCGCAGCCGAGGGACCGGCACCACGATGGAAAACCCGCGAAGCCATTAGCAGCAGAATCGCTGCAACCGCAATCGGCACTGCATAGCGAAGCACCGAACCGGTGTGTGCCGCAGCAGTGCGCGCCTGCTTGGGAAGGGGCGCAACCGGAGAAAGCGGAACCGCTGCCGGCGAACTCACCGCCACTGGCGAGCGCGACGCCGACACTGCTGCGGGAGCAGGCACGGCTACCGTTGCCGGCACCGCGGGCTTCGCGGCAATTGGCTCTTTCTTAGCTTCTTTTTTTGCAGCGGCGATTTGCGGCGCACTTGCCTGCGGCGTGGGTGCAGAAGCCGCCGCGGCTGCAGCCATCGCTGCAGGGGACGCCGGATTCAGCCGCACGGCGATAGCGCCCGCCGTCCAGCGCAGTTGCGGATCTGCATCTAGCGCGTGGCCCACGATCTCATCGAAAGGAGCAGGCAGCTGCTCGGCAGCATGGCCTATCGAAGCTCCCGTATCGAGGGGCGAGCGCTGCGTCAGCGCTTGCACAATCGCAATCCCCAAGCTGTAGATATCTCCCGACGTCTGTACGCTTCCGCTCTCTCCGGATTCGCCCGTCGGGCGAATCGTGTCGGACGACAGCTTGATCGTTTCGCCCACCGCAAGAATGTTCGCTGGCTGAACATCTCCGTGCGCGAGCCCCTGCTGATGCAGAAAAACCAGCGCGTCCAGCACTGGCTCCAGCATCTGCTGCGCTTCGTCGGTAGACAATGCGCGCTGCGGAAGAATCTCGGCCAGCGTCTCGTCGGCAAACTCCATCACTGCAAACACCAAATCAATCTCGCCCAGCCGGCACCGGCCCGACTGATACATTGGCAGCACATGCGCATGAGAAAGCCGCGCGACGTCGCGCCAGCGCTCCAGCTGCTTCTCAGCGGCGCTGCCGCTCGCGGCAATCAGTTTGATCGCAGCCTTCGCACCGCCGCGATCCTTCCGTTCCGTTACAAACACCGCGCTATGGCTCGTTTCGCCCAGCAACTGGCGCAGCGGGAACCGGCCATTGACGATCTGCCCTTCCCAGTTCTTCCAAGCCTTGGACATGGGACACCTCTTCCGTTAGTGAGTATGCCTCTTGACGAACAGGACTGGGGGCTTGCCGAAGGGCCAAAAGCCGCTCGCGCCAGCATCGAAAGCCGCGAACAGCCTACCCAAGATTGTGTATCGATTGCGTCCGCGAGTAAACGCGATTTGTTCAAAAAGGCAGCGCCATGCCGTCTAAGGAGCCGGCGCCTTGGCCGGCGTGAAATACAAATCCTGATAATCGAAACTGAAGTCCGCCAGCGGGGACACTGCTTGCACGCTGAAATGATCGATAGCCCCGGAAGGGGTCAGCGTAAAAGTCAGGAACGCATCTTCGATCACGCGGTCCCGCCAATGCACCTTGAAGGTCTCGAATTGCCAGTGCTCCACGTCGCCCACCGCTTTCGGCGTGTGATCCAGGCTAAAAATCATCTTTCCCGCTTCCATGCGCATCGTCGCGGTGCCATACCAGGCATCCTTATATACGCCCGCGTATTTCTCGAGCGGCAGCCCCGGCTTGGAATTTCCAGCGCGCCCAGCCGCCTGGCTCTTCGTAATTTCCTCCGCTTCCTTCCGTTCCGCCTCCTTCGCCGCTTGAAAAATACCGATCCAGTCGTTTCCCGCGACGCCAAAATAATGATCCAGCACGTGAAACAGAACCGCTTCGAACGCCCCTTCTTCTTCCGCATTCGTGAGAATCACCACGCCCAGCTTTTCTTCCGGAACCAGCATCACCCGCGTGACCGTCCCGGCCACGCCTCCGGAATGGCTCACCAGTTTCCGCCCGTGATAATCGCGCAGTCCCCAGCCGAGTCCGTACGCCGCGAAGTTCGCTTTCAGCGCCGCCAGCGGCCCGGGCGCCCCGGTTGGCAAAATCGTCTGCGGCGACCACATCTCCGCTGACCGTTCTTCCGTAAACAATCGGCCTTCGCGATCCAGGAATTTGCCGCGATTCAATTGCAGCATCACCCATTTCGCCATTTCGTTCACCGAAGAATTGATGGACCCCGCGGGCGCGGCGTTATCCAGCGGAACGAACGCAATCGACTGCAATTTGCCATCCAGCCGCGAATGCGGCCACGCCACATTGTCGCCAGACTTGAAACCCGCGTTGCTCAGCGTCGAACGCGTCATCCCCAGCGGCGCCAGAATGCGTTCGCGAATGTAGTCGTCCCACGATTTCCCGGTCACCGCCGGAATAATTTGCCCCGCCGCAATATATAAAAGATTGTCGTAGGCGTAGTGGCTGCGGAAACTCGTCGCCGGTTTCATGAAGCGCAGCCGGTAAATAATGTCGTCGCGCGTAAACGTGGTATGCGGCCAGAAGAGCAGATCGCCTTCTCCAAGTCCCATGCCGCTGCGATGGCACAGCAAGTCCCGAATGGTCATCTCCTTCGAGACGTACGGGTCGTACATCTGAAAGCCGGGCAGCCGCTCGTATACGTGATCGTCCCAGGAAATCTTTCCCTCATCGACGAGCGTGGCCAGCGCCGCGGTGGTAAACGCTTTGGTGTTCGACCCAATGCCAAACAGCGTGTCCGCATCAATCGGCGCGGATTCTCCCAGCCGGCGCACGCCGTAGCCTTTCGTCAGCACCACTTTGCCGTCTTTCACGATGGCCACCGCAATGCCCGGCACGTCAAACGTTTTCATCGCCCGCGTCACATAAGCGTCCAAATCCGCCGGCGGACCCGATTGTGCGCAGGCAACAGTTCCCCACGCTGCAGCCATCACAAGGAGTGCCATCCACATGATCCACACGGCCGCACCCAGCGCGGCAAATCCACTCGTGTTGCGGCGGCCAATCATCAAGAGAACCCTCCGTGAAACAAATGTTGCAAATGCGATTACACCACAAAGGCGCACAGCGCCGCATCAGAATTTCCGAAGAGGTGATTCCCTGCGTAGCTCGCCGCAAATTACCGCGAAAACTCCGCCCGATGCCGCTCCCGCTCCTCTTCGCTCAGCGAAAACCAGACCTCTGCAATATCCCGCACGCGCTCGAGCTCTCGCTGCATTTCGCCGTGCTTCGCTTCCATCATTTCGGCGCTGGCCTCCCGCGGCACGTAAATCGGCGGCGCAAACAGCAAAACCGTGCGCGCAAACGGTGCGGGCAACAGAAAATGATCCCAAGTGCGTTCAAAAGTCTTCCCGCGGTCCACGCCAATATGAAACACAACAATCGGACTTCCCGTTTTCCGCGCCAGCATCACCGGCCCCGGCTTGGCCACGTACCGCGGCCCGCGTGGTCCGTCAATTGTGAACCCGCAATCTTTGCCTTCTTCGAGCCGCTTCGCCATAACCGCCAGCCCGCGCAACCCGCCGCGCGAAGAGCTCCCTTGCGCGGTTCCGAATCCCAGCCACTCAATCACTTTCCGCGTCCATTGCCCGTCGAAGGCCGTCGTATTCATCACCACAATGCCGCGGTTCCGCGCCCACCACGCGATCGGAACGATCACGCGGTGCCAAAATGCAAAAATGCATCGCCGCTTCGCTTCGTAGGCGCGCTCCGCATGCTGCCAGCCCAGCACTTCGTACCGCAGCGTCGGTCCCAGCAGCCGAATCACGCTGTAGACCGCCCCCGCAATCAGCGGAATCTGCATCCGCCGCGACCACCGCAATTCCGGAAGCCGCGTGTCGTAATGCGCATTCACTTCAGCCGGTTGCCGCTCAGGCGTATCGACTGCTTCGGGTGTAGCCATCGTCGTATAGTATAAGGCGGGAATTTCGGCAGCCCGCTGCCCGGCCAAAGGAAACTCGCAACGCAGCGTTAGAGAGAAAATGTTACTTTCGTCCAAGAGCTTTACTTCGCGTCGCGCGCGCCTTCTGGCGGCGCTGGGATTGCTTTGTTCGCCGACGATCCTGGCGCTTCCCGCACGCATCGCCCTTCCTAAGCCGGCGTTCCCCGCGCCCGCGCTGCGTGAAGACGACCAGCACGTCGGCGATGCCATCGGAGTCATCGAAGGCGACGCCATCGCCGTCACCGGCCCGATGAGCGTTGACGTCGTCCGCGGCCAGGTCAAAACGCTGCTGCGCAGCGGCGCCGACATTCACGTCAAATCCGGAAGCGCTCGCATCGAACTCGTCGAAGGCGGCCAAATCACCATCTGCGGCCCCGCGCATTTATCCGTGCTCAAGTCCGGCGGCGCTGTCACCGTGGCGCTCGACACCGGAACCATCCACGTTTATATCGAACGCGAACCCGCGGTCACAATCTACACCGCGCAGATTAAAGCCCAGCCGCTCTCCATCGGTGACAGCCCGCAAGATACCCTCGTCGGCCTCGACTCCGCCGGCGCCATGTGCATTCGCGCTACGCGCGGCGCCGTACGCATCGAGCAACAGCTCACCGGCCAAAGCATGATCATTCCGCAAGCCGGCGATGTCCAGCTAACCAACGGTCAGCTCGATTCGCTTCGCGCCGCCGCTGGCCGCTGCGCTTGCGAATTGCAACTCGCCAAGCTCGCTCCTCCGCCTCCAGCAGCCTCCACGCCCACAGAGGAAGTCAGCCGCCTCGCCACCGCCGAAGAAGTCCGCCGCGATCTCCACGACACCAAGCCCAACCTTCCCGCCAGCCGCGACGAAAAGCCCGTTCCGCCCGCCGTCAAGGACGCGCCCATTTACCAGGTCTTCGTTCCGCCGTTGATCTACGACGCCAAAGCCGCCGTTCAGCCGGACTTCGATCCCAGAATGATTGTGCTCGTCCGCCGCGTGCGTGTGCGCCCCACGCTGATCTTTCAGGGCCGCGTCCAAGGCCAAATCGTTGCCGCCGCCATGCCGGCGCCTGCCGCACCTTCACCCGCCATCGCGCCGGCTCCGCAGTCCGCCGCAAAAAAGGCCACGCCTGCCGCCAACGATTCCTTCGTCGATCGCGTGCGCACTTTCGTTCGCCGCTTGTGGTCGCGCAATTCCTAGCCAACTTGCACCTCTCTGACACCCACCTGTCCTTTCGGACAGGCCTGCCTGCCTCCCAGCACAACTATCTACCTTCGTAAATTCGTGCTATTCAATACGTAGGGATGTTCTCGCTTTTCCGAACCGCCGCCAGGCCCCTCCTGCCTCGCGGAGCGTCCCGCAACCGCCAGGGACACCCTGCCTCCCGGGCCCGGAGACCCATGCTCATGCTCCTGCATCGTCCATTCTTGTACGCGCGAAATCGAAATAAGGTTGCCATCTTCGCGGCGGTCTTCGCCGTCGCCTTGGCGGGCTGTGCCGGGTCTACCAACACGCCGGCACCAACTCCTGCCGAGATTAGCGTCGCCCTCAATCTCGCCAGCGTTCAGGTAACCACCGGCCATTCCCAGAATTTCTCAGTGACCCTCAAAAACGACTCGCAAAATCAGGGTGTTACCTGGTCGCTGTCTGGAACCGGCTGCACCGCCGCCGCTTGCGGCACCCTCACCAGCGTCACCAGCACTTCCATGACTTACAACGCACCCGCAACGGCGCCCAACCCAGCTACCGTCACCCTAAAGGCGACAGCCGTTGCCGACAGCACGAAATCCGGCTCCGCCATGATCACCATTACCATGCCTGCGCCGCCGCCTATTACCGTTGCCGTAAACCCAGCTTCCAAATCCGTGCAAATCTCGCTCACCTCACCATTTACGGCGCAATTGCAGAACGACACGCAGAGCAAAGGAGTGAACTGGTCGCTCTCCGGAACCGGCTGCACCGCCGCTGCGTGCGGCACGCTGACTAACGTCACCACCAGTTCGGTGACCTACAACGCTCCGGCTGCGGCCCCCAACCCGGCCACGGTCACTCTGAAAGCCACCTCCATCGCCGACAACACCAAATCTGCCTCCGCCACCATCACCATCACAACTCCCGCTCCTCCGCCCATCACCGTAGCGGTAAGCCCAACCTCCAAGTCTGTGCAAGTCTCACTCACGGCACCGTTTACCGCCCAATTACAAAACGACACGCAAAGCAAAGGAGTGAACTGGTCGCTCTCAGGAACCGGCTGCACCGCCGCTGCGTGCGGCACGCTGACTAACGTCACCACCAGCTCAGTGACCTACAACGCTCCGGCTGCGGCCCCCAACCCGGCCACGGTCACCTTGAAAGCCACCTCGATTGCCGACAACAGCAAATCCGCTTCAGCAACCATCACCATCACCAGCGGATCCTCCAACGTCACCGTCTCCGTCACTCCCAAACGCGCCGCCATTACCACCAGCCAGACGCAGACCTACGCCGCCACCGTCACCGGCAGCGCCAACACCTCGGTCACTTGGGAAGTCGACACCATCCCCGGCGGCAATGCGGCTTCGCTGGGCACCATCGACGCCAACGGCAAATACACGCCGCCCACCTCCGGTACCATCGGCGCCTCTCACACCGTCGCCGCCCGCAGCGTCGCCGATTCCACCGTTGCCGCCACCGCCACCATTGCCGTAACAGACCTCGTTGGCGTGTTCACCCATCACAATGACACTTCCCGGACCGGCCAGAACACGAAGGAATACGCGCTCACCACCTCCACCGTAAAAACCGCCACCTTCGGCAAGCTCTTCTCCTGCACCATCGACGCGAGCGCTTACGCCCAGCCTCTCTGGGTCGCCAATCTTTCCGTCAACGGCGCTCCACACAACGTCATCTACGTCGCCTCGCAGCACAACACTGTCTACGCCTTCGACGCCGACAGCCCGTCCTGCCAGAATCTCTGGGGCGCGCCCAAGAGCCTCAATGCTTCCGGCGAAACGTGGGTCACCAGCAGCGACGCAAGTTGCGGCGACCTCACTCCCGATATCGGCATCGTCAGTACTCCGGTCATCGATCCCGTGGGCCGCACCATCTTTATCGTCAGCAAATCCAAAAGCACTTCCGGCACCCCCACTTTCCATCAGCGCCTTCATGCCCTCGACCTCGCCACCGGAGCCGAGAAGGTCACTCCCCAGGACATTCAAGCCAAAGTCCCGGGCACCGGCAACGAAAGTTCCGGCGGCCTGGTTCCCTTCGATCCGCTCATCAACAACCAGCGTTCCGCGCTACTCCTGACCGGCGGCCACATCATCATTGCCTGGGCCTCCCATTGCGACAACGGCCCGTATCACGGCTGGGTGATGTCCTACAATGCCGCGACCCTGGCGCAGGAAGCCGTTCACAACGTCTCCCCGAACGGCGCACTCGACGGCATCTGGATGGCCGGCGGCGGGCCTGCCGCCGATTCCTCTGGCAACATCTTTTACGCCAGCGGCAACGGCTCCTGGAACGGTACCGACGCTTTCGGCGACAGCATCGTTCGCCTCGGTCCCGTCAACGGCAACTCGTTTGGTCCCATCGACTACTTCACGCCCACCAACCAAAACAGCTTGAGCAACGGCGACACTGACCTCGGCTCAGGCGGTTTGCTCCTGCTCCCGGATCTGGGCAGCGGCGCGCATCCTAAGCTCCTTGTGCAAGCCGGCAAGGAGGGCAAAATCTACCTCGTGGATCAGACGAATCTGGGCCGCATGTGCGCCACCAACTGCGGCAGCGACGACTCCCAAATCGTTCAGGAACTCCCCGGCGCCGTCGGCGGTATGTGGGCCTCCCCGGCATATTGGAACGGCAATGTCTATTTCGGCGGCAACGGCGATCAGGTTAAAGCGTTTTCGTTCAATGCCGGCAATAGCGGCCTGCTCTCCACCGGCCCCACGTCGTCCACCTCCAGAAGTTACGGCTATCCCGGAGCCACGCCCTCCATCTCCTCCAGCGGCGCCTCCCACGGCATTCTCTGGGCTCTCGACAACTCCGATACCGGCTCCAGCACGAGCCAGCAACTCTACGCCTATGACGCCACCAACCTGGCCACGCTCCTCTACGACAGCACTCAAGCCACCGGTGGCCGCGACACTGGAGGCGGCGCCGTCAAATTCACCCTCCCCACCGTCGCCAACGGCAAAGTCTACGTCGCCGGCCAATCCACACTCACTGTCTACGGTCTCCTACCCTAGGAGCCCAGGAAGATGTAGCGCCGGGCCTTAGCCTGGCGAATCCAAGCCGCCGAATCAGTAGAGCTAAGTCCTTTAGAATGAACACTTACAGAAGTGTATCAAAACAAAGGGCTTTAACGCACTTTAGAATGAACACTTACGCAAAACCGGGGGAGGGTGGTTCACAGTCCCGGCGCGAAAATCTGTCCAATGCACCCGACCGAAACGTCCCCTAGGCACGTCCTCCGCTGGATCTAATGGAATGGACCCATCCCGGTTTTGCGAGAAGCGTTAAGCTTCGTCGCAGTCCTGGGAGGGACATCCATGAGCCTTGCAACAGTTGGTCTTGATATCGCCAAGCAGTTCTTTCAGGTCCACGGAGTGAATGCGAACG
>DATNNV010000071.1:0-101648 GCA_035601655.1 Candidatus Dormiibacterota bacterium | reverse complement strand
GAGGTCTGGCGCGGAGCGTTTTCATCAACGTGATTTGCACGTATGGCGTTTACCGTTTGCTGGAGCCACATTTCGATTCCCGGAGCCTGATGCCACTCGCCGTCTCCGGATTACTGCCGTTATTCGGTCTGGCCTATGGGGTGGCGCGGCAGAGATCGATTGACATCATTGGATTGTTCGCTGCCGAAGACATTGCCGTTTCGCTAGCGGCGCTCTCGCTGGCGCACAGCGCGATGGGCGCGCTGGTCGGGCGGTCGCTGCAAAATGCGGTGCTGGGTGTGTTGTTTGCCGGCTCGGTGCTGATCAAACGCCCGATCATGCTGTATGTCGCGCGGCAGTTTGTGACCGGGAACGAAGCTGCGGGCAAGGAGCGTTTCGACAAAATGGCCGGACGCTCCGACGCGAAGAGCACGTATCAGACGATGACGTGGATCTGGGCGGCGGTGCTGTTTACAAAGAGTGTGGTGAGCGTGGTGCTCGCGCTGACATTTTCAACGAAGCAGTATCTGATTCTGTCGCCGTTATGGGCTTATAGCAGCGACGTCGTGCTGATCTGGTGGAGCTTCTATTACGGGTATGCCAAGCTCGGGCACTATGCCAAGGATGCTGAGACCGAGCCGAAGGAAATCACCGGGCCGGCATTGGAGAACGGGACGTAGTTTTCTTAACGCCAGATTGCCGGAGCAAACGATGTTCGATGATGAAATCGAAAGTCTGAGTCTGCAAGACTTGCTAAGGCCGGATATTCTCGCCAATCCTTATCCAGTCTTCCGGCGACTGCGTCTGGAGGATCCGATTCATGCGGACCCGAGCGGACAGGGGTGGGTGATCTCCCGTTACGACGACGTAGCTACGGCGCTCACGGACCGGCGGTTCTCCGCGGAGCGCGCGGCGCCGAGAAACGGCGAGAAGAGCCAGGCAAATCCTGTGCAAGCGGCGCTGGCGCTGCAAATGCTGTTCCAGGATCCACCGAACCATACGCGGCTGCGCGCGCTGTTCAGCAAAGCGTTTACTCCGCATCGAGTGGAAGGTCTTAGACCGCAGATTCTGGAAATGACCACGGATTTGCTAGATGCAGGGGAGGAAGCCGGCGGGCAAATCGACTTCATCCACGACTTTGCCATCCCGCTGCCGGTGACGGTAATCGCGCAGATGCTGGGAGTGCCGGTAAGAGACCGCGACCGGCTGCGCGCCTGGTCGGTGGCATTCGGGCAATTAATCAACGGGCGCGTTCTGAGCCCGGAAGAATCGAAGAGAGCGCAGCAGGGAATTCTGGAGTTCATTCAGTATTTCGGCGCGCTGATCGAGCAACGAAGGCGCGAGCCACAAAATGACATGCTCAGCGAGCTGGTTGCGGTGGAAGAACAGGGAGACCGGCTGAGCACGGAAGAATTGATCGTCAACCTGATTCTGCTGCTGGCCGCAGGACACGGCACGACGACACACCTGTTGGGAAATGGACTGCTGGCGCTGAGCCAAAATCCTGAGCAGTGGCAGTTATTGGTGAGCGATCCGGGAATCGCGGGAGCGGCGGTCAGCGAACTGCTGCGTTTTGACGGACCAGTGCAGGGCACGGCGCGCGCGACGATCGAAGAGGTGCAGATTGGCGGGAAGACCATTCCGAAAGGGCAAGTGGTTACCATGCTTCTGGGATCCACGAATCACGATGAGGCGCACTTTCCGGAGCCCGACAAGCTGGATCTTCGGCGTTCTGGAACACGGACACTGGCGTTTGGGCATGGGATTCATGCCTGCCTGGGAGCGGCGCTGGCACGGATTGAAGCGCAAGTGGCGTTCGGCGAACTGGCGCGCCGATTTCCGGCGCTGAGGGTCGATAGCGAAAAGCTGGATAGGGCGCCGAGTGTTAATTTTCGGGGGCTGCAGAGCTTGCCGGTGGTGTTGAGGCGGGACGCGCTGAGGCCTGTGAATGCCGGTCGTTCTTAGAGGGATGGTTAGCGGAGACGCGACGCAAAGTCGGGTAAAAGACGAAGAAGGTGTAAAGCCGCCCTACAAGGGGAGGGGGGAGCACATGGCGAAGAGGGCACGGCGGTGCCGTGCCCCCTACAACGGGTTTGCGCGACCGCGGCGGATTTGTGCCGCCGCAACGGATCTGCCCACGGCGAAAGATTTGGGTGCTACGACGGATTAGGGTGGGCGCTTGCGGAGGATGCTTAGGACTTGGGCGATTTGGCCGGAGTGGTAGATGGTGTGTTGCACGATGCCGGGGAGGAGTTTCTCGTAAGCGTAGGTGCGGCCAGGGACTTGTTTCGGAAGATCCTGGACTGGGAAATTGCGGATGTGGTTTTCCAGTAGATCGCGGCTGCGGTTCCAGCGGGCGACGAGTTCGTTCCAGGGGATGGGTGGCTCGGCCCATTCTTTTTCGGCTTGCCATGGGGGCATGGGATTGGTGTCGGAGGTGAGGCGGATTCTTTTGTTCCAGAGGAGGAGATGCTGGAGGATGGCGGAGATGGAATTGGCGCCGGGAGTGGGTGGGGTGGTAGCAAGTTCGGGGGTGATTTGAGTGAGGAGTTCGGCTAGTGAGGGTCCGTACCAGGCGCCTTGGATGGTGGCGGCGCGGTAGGAGTCGGCGATTTGTTGGGTTTGGGTCATGGGTGGGATTTTACAATAGGAGGTGGCGCGGCGGAGCGAGGCGGTTGGGGTGATCGGCCCTGTGCCGCACCTCGGTGCTGTTTTGTGCTGGCGGGGGGAACCCCAGCCCTTGCGGGCTGGGCTAACTTCTTTTGCACCTACGGTGCTTCTGAGTCAGCATCACGGATCAATCACGCTGAAGTGGGGCGCAGCAGTGCTGCGCCCCTACCAAGACTAGGAGCGTAAAAGCCAGGAGGCGATTACGAGGCGCTGGATTTCGGAGGTGCCTTCGTAGATTTCGGTGATACGGGCGTCGCGGTAGTGGCGCTCGACGGGATATTCGCGGCTGTAGCCGTTGCCGCCGTGGATTTGGATGGCTTTGTGGGTGACGCGAGTGGCCATTTCGCTGGCGAAGAGTTTTGCGGAGGCGGCGTCCATGCTGAAGCGCGCGCCGGTGTCTTGCTTCCAGGCAGCTTTGCGGATGAGCAGGCGGGCGGCGTCGATTTCGGTGGCCATATCGGCGAGCATGAATTGGATGGCCTGGAATTGCGCGATGGGATGGCCGAAGGCGAGGCGTTCTTTCGAATAGGCCAGGGCGGCTTCGAAAGCGCCTTGGGCGATGCCTGCGGCTTGCGCCGCGATGCCGATGCGGCCGCCGTCGAGCGTGGAGAGCGCGACTTTGTAGCCTTCGCCTTCGTTGGCGATGCGATTCGTGGCGGGGACTTGGCAATCGGTGAAGACTAATTCGCTGCAGGCAGTGGCGCTGATGCCGAGTTTCTTCTCTTCCTTGCCGACTTTGAAGCCGGGCGTGCCTTTTTCGACGACGATGGCGGTGATGCCTTTTTCGCCTTTGGCGGGATCGGTGTTGACGAAGACGATGGCGGCATCGGCGGCGCCGCCGTTGGTGATCCATGCTTTGGTGCCGTTGAGGATGTAGGTGTCGCCCTTTTTTATGGCTTTGGTTTGCAGGGCGGCGGCGTTGGAGCCGGCTTGCGGTTCGGTGAGGGCGAAGCAGCCGATTTTTTCGCCGCGGGCGAAGGGGACGAGCAGGCGCTGCTTTTGTTCGGCGGTGCCGTAGCGATGAATGGGATCGCAGTAGAGGGAGTTTTGCGCGGAGAGAATTACGCCGGTGGAAGCGCAGCAGCGGGAAATTTCTTCGATGACGATGCTGTAGGAAATGTGGTCGAAGCCGGCGCCGCCTTCGGAGTCTGGAAAGGCGACGCCGGTGAGGCCGAGGTCGGCGGCTTTCTTGAAGAGATCGCGGGGGAAGCGGCCGGTTTCGTCGAGTTCCTTGGCGAGAGGCTTTACTTCGGACTCGGCGAATTCGCGGACGGATTTTTGCAGCAGCTTTTGTTCTTCGGTTAGTTCGAGGTTCAATCGCTTCTCCAGCACGCGGGCGACAAGTTCTCCATTCTAGCGTATTCGCGAGCGTTCGCAGTGCCGAGGCGTTTGCGGGAACCGTGCCGAAGCGGGCAAAATGGACGGCGTACCTTCCGGAACAGGAGATGGCGATGAGTGGAGCGAAGATTGTTGTGTTGTATCCGCAGCCGAAGGACGAGGCGGCGTTCGAGAAGGCTTACGTGGGACACCACATCCCGATGGCGGTGGCCAAGCTGGAAGGCAAGACGAAAATGGTAGCGAGCAAAATGATGCGCGAGCCAGACGGAAGCAAAGCGCCATTTTATAGGATCGCGGAGATTCATTTTCCTTCGCTGAAGGCGCTGCAGGATTGCCTGGCTTCTCCTGGCGGTCAGGAGACGGCTGCTGATGCGATTGCGATTTCTTCGGGCGGCGCGCCGATTTTCATGATTGCGGAGGAGAGCAGCCAAGCGTTTTGAAAAATTAGAACGAGAGCGGAGACGAAAACGGTTGATTTGGTTGCCAAGCAGGGGCGCAGCAGTGCTGCGCCCCTACGACTGGCGCGCGCTATGTGCTTAGGGCGTTCTTCAGGCGTTTGTAGGTTTGGTCGAGGGCTTCGGGGAGGACGCGCGTCTCGCCTACGACGGTCATGAAGTTGGAATCGCCGAACCAGCGGGGCAGGGCGTGAAGATGAAGATGACCGGCGACGCCGGCGCCTGCGGCGAGGCCGAGATTCATACCGAGATTCATTCCGGCCGGCTTGTAAACCGCTTGGAAGGCTTTCTCCACGCGCTGGGCCAGCTGCATCATTTCTTCGAGTGCCGGCGCACCGCAGGACGCCAGATCGGCTACGTGTGCGTAAGGAACGAGCATGACATGGCCGGAAGTGTACGGGTAGCGATTGAGGATGATGAAACAGAGCTGCCCGCGATGAACGATTAGCGCCTGTTCGTCATTGTTGCGGGAAAGTGCGTCGCAGAAAATGCATTCGGGTTGCGGGCCGCCCGCGACTTGTTCCATGTACGTGTAGCGCCAGGGAGTCCAGAGGTGATCCATGGGTTGGCAGGATAGCGCAAAAAAGGAGTTGGGAGCGATTCGGAGGAATGGGTAAGAGAGTCAAGGTGAGAAAGAAAGGCTAGTGGAAGGTTGGCGGTTTGCCGAGAAGAGCGCAGCAGTGCTGCGCCCCTACAAATACCGGGAAGTGGCGCTACGCGTCGGCGGAGATTTCGGCGGTGGAGTTGTTGACGAAATCTTTTAGTTCTTTGCTGGGCTTGAAGAAGGGGATTTTCTTGGCGGGGACTTCGACTTTTTCGCCGGTCTTGGGATTGCGGCCGACGCGGCCGCGGCGGTCGCGGGTGCGGAAGCTGCCGAAGCCGCGGATTTCGATTTTGTCGCCTTTTTGCAGGGATTCGATGATGGAATCGAAAATAGTTTCGACAATGGTTTCGGATTCCTTGCGGGGAAGCTCGGTGATGCGGAGAACCTCTTCGATGAGGTCTGCCTTGGTCAACGTCGGTTGCTTGGTCATCGTTCCCATGCCTCGTCGCGCGGAATACAAGAATGGAGCGCCGCCGCTTTCACCGGCGAAGTATATGTCATCTAAACCCAAGACCTGAAACGGTTTGCGCAGGGCAGGCGCATCCCCTAAACCTGCCCTTTCCTATCATTAAAACGGCCCGCAGGTAAACGAATTTATCTAGCGACTTGCGGGCCATTACGGACTTGACCTAGAAACCGTTAGCGAGCCGAAAGCTTGGACTTCATGGCGTCGCCGATGGTGGCAGTCGACGACGACTTGGTGGCTGATTTGTAATGATCGATTTCGCGGCGCTCCTGCTGCTTGATGGCGGCGCGATAGCTTAGGCCGATGCGGCGAGTCTCGGGGCTGATCTTGATGATTTTGAAATCGTATTCCTTGCCGGGCTCGAGCGGACCGGCGCTCTTGAGCGGACCGGTGGTGGGGCGGAAGCTCGAAGGGCCTTCGTCGCGGCGCTTTCGTTCTTCGATTTCAGTGTTGTGGCAAAGGGCTTCGATATCGTTGCCGAGGTCGACGAAGGCGCCAAAGGTGGCGATGCGCGAGACTTTGCCTTTGACGACCTCGCCGACGCGGTGGGCTTTGAACCAATCGCCCCAGATGTCGTTAACCTGCTTGATGCCGAGAGAAACGCGGCGATTTTCCGGATCGATCTTCAGAACTTTGGCGGTAACCGGCTCGCCCTTCTTGAACACTTCGTGAGGATTCTTGACGCGGCCGGTCCAACTGACGTCGGCGACGTGGACCAGGCCGTCGAAACCGTCTTCGATTTCGACGAAAGCGCCGAATTCAGCGATGTTGCGGATTTTGCCGGTGATGACGGTGCCGACAGGATACTTTTCGGCGGTGAGGAGCCAGGGATCGGCCTGGGCTTGCTTGATGCCGAGAGAGACGCGGCGATCGCTGGGCTTGATGTCCAGGACGACGACGTCAACCTCTTCGCCGACTTTGGAGACTTTTGAAGGATGCTGAACTTTTTTGGACCAGCTGAGTTCGCTGATGTGGACCAGACCTTCGATGCCTTGCTCGAGTTCGACGAAGACGCCGTAATCGACCACGCCAACGACTTTGCCTTTGTACTTGCCGCCAGCGAGATATTTCTCCGAGGCATGGACCCAGGGATCGGGAATCAATTGCTTGAGGCCGAGGGAAACGCGCTGCTTTTCTTTATCGAACTTGAGAATGATGACGTCGAGTTCCTGCTCGGGCTTGACGACGTCGGAAGGATGCTTGACGCGGCCCCAACTGAGGTCGGTGAGATGCAGCAGGCCATCGATGCCGCCGAGGTCGACGAAAGCGCCGTACTCGGTGACGTTCTTTACGTGGCCGTGAACGATCTGGCCTTCGGTGATGGTTTCCATAAGCGCGGCGCGCTTGGCGTGCAGCTCTTCTTCCATGATGGCGCGGCGGCTGACCACGATATTGCCGCGGCGGCGATTCAGCTTGGTGATGCGAACCTGGATTTGCTGGCCGAGAAGGGCATCGAGATTCTGCACCGGCTTGAGGTCGTACTGCGAGCCGGGGAGGAAAGCGCGCACGCCGACGTCGACGACGAGGCCGCCCTTGATGCGGTCGACGACTTTGCCGTTGAGAGTTTCCTTGGCTTTGAAGGCGGCGTCCATCTTTTCCCAGGCGCGGCGGCGGAGAACCTTGAGATAAGAGACGACGGCGTAGCCTTCTTTGTGTTCGCCGGTGTGCTGGACTTCGATGGTGCTGTTAGGCTCGGGGCGCGGGACGTCCGCGTCCGAAAACTCGGCTGCGGGGATCAGCCCTTCGGTCTTGCCCCCTAAATCGACAACGACGCCTTGTTCGGTGTAGGCGACGACTTTGACTTCGACGACTTCTTTCTGCGAGGCAGCTTCGTGCTGCTCGTCGTACTGCTGCATCAGCTTGCTCATCTCCTCGGAGCCGGCTTCTTCGTCGGCAGCGGTGGAGTCTTCGCCGCTGGCGGATGCAGGCGCGGCGGCGGGAGCGGAATCTTTGGCTGGAGCTTCGGGCTTGGCTTCGGCGTGCTCGGGCGGAGCGGTGGCGCCGGAGTCGCCGTCGCCTTGCGCCACGGGAGCGGCGTTGGCTTCCTGGGTAGCGGTGTTGACCTGCGCCGCTGTTTCGGTGGCGTCAGGTTCGACGGACTTGGGGACTTCACCTTCGTGGGATGGCGGAGTCGCGCTGCTGGAAGTGGAAGAAGAATTCGCTTCGGGTGCAGGCGCGGCCGCTGCCGCGGTCAGGTTATCGTGGTCGGGAAACATGGTTGGTGGCCTCCGGGATAAAAATCCCTGTTTTAGTCGAAAGTATTCCTTGCGAATTACCCAAAGGGTTTACAGCAAGGAGGTTGACCGACGAGCGGTCGCTAAGGGACACAGATGCCGCGGGCGGTGTAAACGCTGCAGCCTAAGAAGGATACCCGCCGGGTCGCGGTCGTGTCAATGAAACGCGGGCGTGGGCAGGTTGGCAGGGCGGGCCCGTGTTGATTGCGGAGGGGCGCCCGAATCGTTTGAAGGTTTCCAGCGAAGGTTAGGAATGCTAGTGTGAATTTGGACGGCGGCCGCAGCGAAAGTGAGGCTCCTTGAGTTTGAAATACGTATCTCTTCTGATCGCTTGTCTTGTCTTGGCCGGACCAGCCTGGTGTCGTCACACGTTGAATGCTCAAGAAAAGCAGTTGCTTAAGAACTGGCTCGCGCGACATTCCGAATACCGCCAGGCAACCGACGAAGACTGCGGCTGCGCGGACGATATCAAGCAGATGAGGGTGGGGACGGGCGGTGAATGGGGACCCGTGCCTGACTATCATCCGTACGTTGCGACCGGCGATTTCAACGGAGATGGCGTGGAGGATTTTGCCGTTGTCCTTCTCGACCGCACGAAGCAAGAGAAGAATTTCGCTCTCGTCGTGTTCAACGGACCCTTTAAGAAAGAGAGTCGGTCACCGGCTTTTGTGCAATCCGGGATGGAGCTGACATATTGCGGGCTGTTCTACGGCCCGCCAGGGCCAAAGCCTTATCGCCTCCTGGTGGGTCGCTTTGAAAGCGACTCGGGTGGGCTGTTGATTCCGCACGGTCGCGGGTATCAATGGGATGATTCCGAAGGGGAGTGAACCCCGATAAAGAGAAGCCTGCCTTAGCGTCCAGTCACTCGGTGCGTGCCAGCACTCTAATTAGGCGCGGGCGCGGCCGGCTTGGGTTCTTTCGCGGCGGAAGTCGGCGGAGACGATTTCGACGGTGCGGCACATTTCGAAGAGGCGGGAGCGCATGCGGGCGCCGATTCTTTCGTCGAGCGAATCTTCGCGGGTGGGCTGCACGAGTTTGCCGCTGGGGAGCCGTGTGGTTTCGCCTTGCGTGGCGGGATTGTCGTAATAGTTGGTGGTTATGATGGTGGTGCGCTTTTCGTTGTAGCGGGCGTTGAGGACGATGCCGACGATGTCGCGGACCCAATCGGAAGGCTTGCTGGCGCCGAGATCATCGAGGACCAGGACTTCGATGGTGCGGATGGGTTCGAGGATTTTCATTTCAGTAGATTCGCTGGCCGGGTTGTAGCTGGCCTGAATTTCCTTGAGAAGTTCACGATAGTCGCAGAAGAGACCCTGGTGTCCGCGGCGGAGCAAATCTTTCAGAGCGGCTACGGCGAGATGCGTCTTGCCGACGCCGGAAGGGCCCATGAGCAGCACGCCTTTTTCCGTGGCGACGGGAAAGTCGCGGACGAAGGCTTGCACGCTGAGCTTGGCTTGCTTGAGTGATTCCACGTGCTGCGCGGTCCAGGTTTTGCCGTCGGTGAGATCGGGCACGTAGCTTTCGAAGTCGCAATGTTCGTAGCGCTTGGGGATGTGCGCGCGCTCCATGACGCGGGTGGCGCGGTCTTCCATGCCGCAATCGCAGGCCGCGGCCATGAGGCCGGCGCCGTCCGGGCGGGGGACCATCTTCCATCCGGTGCCGCGGCAGAGGGAGCAATTTTCGAGAGGCATGTGGGACAGGATACGAGTGCGCGAGGCGCGCGGCAAGTCGTGGCTGGTTGAAATCGTGTGGAAGGGATTGTGCCGGGGGTGCGAGGTATTTCTTAACGGAGCCAGATACTGGTGCAAATTATTACGCGGCGATCGAAGTGTCGTTCGGCGCTGCGTGCTTTTGACTGACGGGTCTAAAGACCCGCCACTACAGATTCGCGCGAGTTAGCCGCGGGTGATGCGTGGGTTGGCGCGGACTATGGCGTGGTTCGAGGTTTCCTGCGGCGAGCGTGAGGCGATGCGCGAGAGTTCTTGTTGCACGACGGTGGCGAATTCGGCCATCTGGCGTTCCATCTCGACCATTTTTTCGCGCATGTTCAAGATGATTTCGATGCCGGCGAGATTGACACCCATGTCGCGGGCCAGCGTGAGGATGACGTCGAGGCGCTCGAGGTCGGAATCGGTGTAGAGGCGCGTGTTGCCCTGGGAGCGCGAGGGCTTGAGCAATCCGACGCGCTCGTAAAGGCGAAGCGTTTGCGGGTGCAGCTTGTAGAGCTCGGCCACGGCGCTGATCATGTAGCCGGCTTTGGCGCGCGTTTTTCGTCGTGGCGACATCGTTGCCTTCACTAACTTCGGGGCGTCCACCAACTTCGGCTGCGAAACTTTATCCGCCCAACTTGCTGAACAAATCTTTCCGGGGATCGCCCGGGGCTACGGCTTCCAGTTCTTTCATGAGGTTGCGAACGCGTTCGTCGGTCGGCGGCGGCACGACGACTTGAACCTCGACGTACTGGTCGCCGCGCGAACCGGTGCGCGCGTTGGGCACGCCTTTTTCGCGGAGGCGAAGGGTCTTGCCGGAATTTGTGCCGGGCGGAATGCGCACGAGCGAGCGCCCGTCCATAGTGGGGACTTCGATTTTGGCGCCGAGAGTAGCTTCACTGACGGTGACGGGAACTTTGGTATATAGGTCATCGCCGCGGCGTTCGAAGACTTCGTGCGGACGCACGACGATGCGCAAATACAAATCGCCGGCGGGGGCGCTCATGGTTCCAGCGTTGCCTTTGCCGGGGACACGGACTTTCGCGCCGTTGGCCACGCCTGCCGGAATACGCACGTCGATTGTCTCGGTACGGCGGAGGCGTCCTTCGCCATGGCAGGTGGGGCACATGGTGCGGGTCTTGCCGGTGCCGCCGCAGCGGGTGCACGGAACATTGAACTTCATTTTGCCGGCGGTCTGCTGGATGGTGCCGCTGCCGCCGCAGACGGTGCAAGTTTGCGGGGTGCCGGTCGCGCCGGTGCCGTGGCAGGTTTCGCAGGTGTCCAGGCGCGTGATCTGAAGCTTCTTGACGGCGCCGCGCACGGCGTCCCAAAAATCGATTTCGAGTTGATACTCGAGGTCGCTGCCTGGCTCGCTTTCCGGCTCGGCATGGCGGCCGCGGGCTCCGCCGCTGAAGAACTGGCCGAAGAGATCGCGGAAGCTCGAGCCGCCGCTGGAGGAGTTTTCGCCGCCGAAATCGAATCCGCCGAAATCGAAATTCACGCCGCCGTCGTCTGCAGTTCCGGCGCCGCCGCGGCCCGCGGGGCCGCCTTGCGGCAGGTGGTCGCTGTAAAAGCCGTGCTGATCGTACATGGCACGCTTTTTCGTGTCCGAGAGTACGTCGTAGGCTTCCTGCAACTGCTTGAACTTTTCTTCGGAGGATTTATCGCCGGGATTCAAATCCGGATGATATTTGCGGGCGAGCTTGCGAAAAGCGGTGCGAATTTCCTTCGCGGTGGCTTTTCGCGCCACGCCGAGCAGTTCGTAGAAGTCCTGTTTGGTCGATGTCGCCATAAAAAATGAAGTTAACAGTTGACAGTCAACAGTCGATAGCAAAAAAGTAACTCGCAGGGGCACGTAGCAATCCTCGTGCCCCCATGAGCTTCAGTCGTTAGTTGGGCCGCTTGGTTTCATCGACGTCGACATACTCGGCGTCGATTACGTCGCCGGGCTTGTGGCCCGCAGGTCCGCCGCCGCTGGGGCCGCCTTCAGATGCAGGTCCAGCACCAGTTCCTGCGTTGCCGCCGGCTCCGGCCGCAGCACCCGCTGCCTGATTAGCCTTGTAGAGCACTTCGGCGAGCTTGTGCACGGAGCGCTCGAGGTTTTCCGTTGCGGCGCGAAGCCGCGCGGTGCCGCCTTCGTTGATGGCTTTCTTCGCGTCTTCAATGGCTTCCTCGGCCGATTTGATATCGGACTCCGCGATCTTCTCGCGGTTTTCGCGAATCATCTTCTCGCTTTGATAGAGGATGCCGTCGAGACGGTTGCGCGACTCGACTTCTTCCATGCGCCGGCGGTCATCTTCGCCGTGCGATTCCGCTTCGACGCGCATCTTTTCGGCTTCTTCTTTGGTCAGGCCGCTGGATGCGGTGATGGTGATAGTCTGCTC
Source organism: Candidatus Dormiibacterota bacterium (assembly GCA_035601655.1). Taxonomy (GTDB): domain Bacteria; phylum Acidobacteriota; class Terriglobia; order Acidiferrales; family UBA7541; genus Acidiferrum. The sequence goes on along the minus strand of DATNNV010000071.1, from coordinate 89,809 downwards.
CTTGCTCGTAGCTTTGTCCTTCGCGCTTACGTTGAGAATGCCGTTGGCATCGATGTCAAAGGTGACGTCGATTTGCGGCGTTCCGCGGGGAGCGGGAGGAATGCCATCGAGCTTGAACCTGCCGAGCGAGCGATTGTCGTTGGCGAACTTGCGCTCGCCTTGCAGCACGTGGATCTCGACACCGGGCTGGTTGTCCGCCGCCGTCGAATAGGTTTCCACCTTTTTCGTCGGGATGGTGGTGTTGCGCGGGATCTGCACGGTCATCACGCCGCCGAGAGTTTCCACGCCCAGGGAGAGCGGAGTGACGTCCAGCAGCAGGATGTCTTTCACGTCGCCTGCCAGCACAGCGCCTTGAATTGCCGCGCCGACGGCCACGACTTCGTCCGGGTTGACCCCCTTGTGCGGCTCTTTGCCGCCGAAGAAGGTGCGCACCAGCGACTGCACTTTCGGAATACGCGTCGATCCGCCAACCAGCACAACTTCCTGGATTTCCGTTGGCGAAAGCTTGGCGTCTTCGAGAGCTTGCTGCACTGGCTTCATGCTGCGTTCGAGCAGATCGTTGGTGAGCTGTTCGAGGCGCGTGCGCGTGAGCTTTTCCTGCAAGTGAATCGGTCCGCTGGCGCCCGCGGTGATGAACGGGAGGTTGATCTCCGTCTCCATCATTTGCGAGAGCTCGATCTTGGCTTTTTCCGCGGCTTCCTTCAGGCGCTGCAGAGCCATGCGATCCTTGCTGAGATCGATGTTGTTGGCTTTCTTGAACGAGTCGATGAGCCAATCGACGATGCGCTGATCGATATCGTCGCCGCCGAGATGCGTGTCGCCGTTGGTCGATTTCACTTCGACTACGCCGCTGCCGACTTCGAGGACGGAGATGTCGAAGGTGCCGCCGCCCAGGTCATAGACGGCGATCACTTCGTCGCTTTTCTTGTCCAGTCCGTAGGCCAGCGCCGCCGCCGTCGGCTCGTTGATGATGCGGACCACTTCCAGGCCGGCGATTTCGCCTGCTTGCTTGGTGGCTTGGCGCTGCGCGTCGTTGAAGTACGCGGGCACGGTGATGACCGCCTTGGCTACTTTTTCGCCGAGGAAGTCTTCGGCGGCAGACTTCAGCTTGCTCAAAATCATCGCGGAGATTTGCGGCGGGCTGTACATCTTGCCCTGGATTTCGATGCGCGCGTCGTCATGCTCGCCTTTGACGACTTTGTACGGGACGCGCCGCATTTCCTCGCCGACTTCATCAAAGCGGCGGCCCATAAAGCGCTTGATCGAATACACGGTGTTCTCGGGATTCGTCACCGCTTGCCGCTTGGCTACTTGCCCGACAAGGCGTTCGCCGCCCTTGGTGATAGCGACCACTGAGGGAGTGGTGCGACCACCTTCTTGGTTGGGGATTACCACGGGCTCGCCGCCTTGCATAACCGCTACGACGGAGTTCGTGGTTCCCAGGTCAATACCGATAATCTTACTCATGACTGCTATTCCTCCTAAGCCGTTGCGCCCTAGCTGGTTTCCTGTAAACTGTTGAAAACAGGAGACAACAGGATCAGTGTCCGGGTGATTGCCGGAACACAAAGGGGAGTATACATGTTGAGTGTAGGCTTGTCAAGTTTTCTTATGGCGTTGATAAGGGGCCTGTTTTCTGCGGGTTAAGACTTGAGCCCCAAGCCCCTTGGCGGCGATCCGTTCGAGTAGCCCCGCTTTCTTGCGGCGGCATCTTAATTCTATAGCAATCGTAGAGATAGCCGGGGGCTGCGCTGCGCGGTTTTCGGGGTAGAATCAATTTTTCTTGTTGGATGTTGGCACCATCTGAGACCTCGGAGGCTTGCGTGAATCGTCGCGCCATTGTTTGCGGTAGTGTGGCAGTCGTTGTGGGGATGGCTTTGATCTGGTTCGGGACGCCGCAGATTTTGGCGGCGCAGTCGGCTGGAGCTGCGACTCCGGCTCCCGCTCCCGCTAAAGTGACCATAGGCGCGAAGCCAGTCAAATCTTCGACGGCGGCTAGCTCCAATCGCGCTGCGGCTCCATCGGCACCGCAACTCATCAGCGTTGGACCGGTCACCGATGTCGATGTGCACAAGGCGTTTGGGTCGAAGACTGCGCCGGTGATTATGGAAGTGTTTAGCGATTTTCAGTGTCCGGCTTGCAAGACTCTTTACTTGGCCACCAATCGCCAGACCATGGACAATTACGTGAGCACCGGCAAGGTGTACCTGATTCACCGGGATTTTCCGCTGCCGATGCACGCACACTCCAAAGTGGCGGCGTCTTACGCGCGGGCTGCGGCGCACATCGGCAAAGTGGAGCCGGTCGAGCAGGCGCTGTTTGAGAATCAGGAAAAATGGGAAGCGACGGGCGATGTGGACGGGACGGTGGCGGCGGTGCTTTCCGCGGCGGAAATGAAGAAAGTGCGCGATCTGGTGAAAGCCGGAACGCTCGAGCCGTTGATCGAGAAGGATGTTGTGCTGGGGAAGATTCACAACGTGAACCAGACGCCGACGACGGTTTTCTATGCCAAGGGGCAGACCTATCCGTATGCCGGGCAGATCAGCTACGAGTTTCTGAAGCAATTTCTGGATCAGTTGCTGGCGCAGAAGTAGATTCGAGTTTGCCTGTGACGAATCTGAAGGACCAAGGACATGATGCAATCCAGCCCCATGAATTTTCGGCGCGTGGTGATTTGGATCGGGCGGCTGGTGCTCGCCGGGATTTTCATCTACGCGGGGTACGCGAAATTGACCATGGGGATGCATCCGCGGCCGCCCATCGGCGTGGCGCTGACGTTTTTCCAGCTTTCGGTCGATTCCTATCAGATTCTGCCGCCCTGGGGCGTTCAGTTCGTCGCCAAGACTCTGCCCTTTGCGGAAATCGCTCTCGGCGTGCTTTTGCTGATTGGCTTTGGCCTGCGCATTTGGGCCACGTTGATCACTTTGCTGATCGTGGGATTCTTTGCAGCGGTTTTGCGCGCTTATCTTTTGCACATGCAGATTAATTGCGGATGCTTCGCAACTCCCGAGCCGGTCACGCTGCAAAAAGTGTTTGAAGATGGCGCTCTCGCCGCGCTCGCGATCCTGATGACCGTGTTCGCGTTCATCGAGGCTCGCAAACCCCACCCTTGGTCCAGCGAATCCGGCGCAGAAAAAGCTTCCGCATGAAATCGCTCGCCGAATATCTGGAGCTTGCCGCAGTCGCGCACGGACATCTTTGTGCCGGACAAGTCTTGGGCGTGCGGCTGGCGATGCTGGGTTTGTGCGAACTTGGCATCGAAGATCCGATCGCAGAGCGCAAGAGAATCGTTACTTACGTCGAGATCGACCGGTGCGTAACGGATGCGGTGGCGCTGGTGGCGAATTGCCGCTTGGGCAAGCGCGCATTGAAATTTCGCGATTGGGGCAAAGTTGCGGCCACATTTGTCGATCTGAAAACGGGCCGCGCGGTGCGCATCGCCGCGAAAGAGTCCTCGAAGCAAGCGGCGCGCGAAATGTTTCCAGAACTGGCCAAAGATACGGGCCAGCAAAAAGCGTACGCCGAACTCGCCGACGAGATTCTATTCGACAAACAATGGGTAAAAATCGAAGTGCAACCGGAAGACTTGCCGGGATTCAAGGGGCCGCGCGTTGTCTGCGCGGAATGCGGCGAAGGCATCAACTTCAAGCGCGAAGTGATCGCCAGCGGTCGCACGCTTTGCCGTGGCTGCGCCGGCGAGCGCTACTACGAAGCGATCTGAGCGGCATAGGGTTAAGCGGCGATAGGGTTCGTTTGGAGTCGCGAAACAAAGTTCCGATCCGCCGAGCAGATCCGGTCAGCCTGCGATAAAATCACTTTCCCATGTTGAGCTTGCCACCGATCACGTTGCGGCTGCGCGGATTCAAACTGATTGACCGCGTGGCGCTGGCGTTTCTGCTGTTGTGCGCGATCGTGCTGGGCGCGGCGTGCGGGCTGCTCTTCGTGTATGCCAGCGACCTGCCGGAAATCCGCGCGCTGGAGACGTACCGGCCGACGGTAGTGACGGAGATTTACGCGGATGACGGGCAACTGGTCGGAAGTTTTGCGCTGCAACGGCGCATCCTGATGACCTACGAGCAGTGCCCCAAAGTTTTGTACCACGCGGTGACCGCGATTGAAGACCAGCACTTCGAAGAGCACTGGGGCATCGATTTCCCCCGCGTGGCGGGCGCCGCCTACCGCAACATTTTGAAGCACCGGCGAGCGGAAGGCGCGAGCACTATCACCATGCAGCTGGCCGGCAATCTTTTTCTGGACCGCAGCGACCGCAGCTTTCGCCGAAAGATGCAGGAAATGCTGCTGGCGCTGCAGATCGAGCGCGGCTATACCAAGCCGCAGATTTTCACCATGTATGCGAACCAGGTGTACCTGGCGCACGGGAATTACGGCTTTGCGGCGGCGGCGCAATTTTATTTTGGCAAATCCGTGAGCGACTTGAAACTTCCGGAAGCGGCGCTGCTCGCGGGAATGGTGCGCGGGCCGATCTATTCGCCGCTGAACGATCCGCAGCGAGCACTGGCGCGGCGCAATCTGGTGCTGCACCGCATGGAAGAGGAAGGAAAAATCTCGGCGGCGGATGAAGAAGCCGCGAAACGCACGCCGCTGGGGCTGCACATCCAATATCCGCGCAACGACCTGGCGCCGTATTTCTTCGAGGAGATTCGCAAGTACCTCGAGTCGACTTACGGAACGGAAGCGGTGCACGAACGCGGCTTGCGCGTTTACACCACGCTGAACATTCATATGCAGAAGGCGGCGAATCAAGCGGTGCGCGACGGCTTGCACGCTTACGAGCGCCGCCACGGCTGGAAAGGCAACCTGCCGAACATTTTGCGGGACAATCTGGGAGGGTTGGACAGTTACGAGGATGAGGATTGGCGGCATGCGATCGAGAAGGGAAGTTACGTCACCGGTTTGGTGCAGTCCGTGGACGAAAAAAGCGCGGTGATCAAGATCGGCACGCTTCGTGCGATTCTTTCGCCGGCGGATTTCGCGTGGACCGGCCGCAAAAAGGCCAGCGAGCTGCTGAAGAACGGAGATCTGGCGCAGTTTTTTGTGCAGGAGCTGCACGATAGCACTGCGCGTGTGCAGCTCGAGCAGCAATGCGGTCCGCAAGGCGCGATGGTGTCGATCGACAATTCGACAGGCGAGATCAAGGCGCTCGTAGGCGGCTACAGCTTCGAGGATTCCAAATTCAACCGCGCCACGCAGGCGGTGCGGCAGGTAGGGAGCTCGTTCAAGATTTATGTGTACGCGGATGCCATTGAAAAAGGGGCCACGCCGTTCGACACCGTGGTGGATACGCCATTCACGGTGCTCAGCGGCGGCAAACCGTACTCGCCGCATAACTACGACGAAAAATTCGAGGGCACCATCACGCTGCGCCGGGCGCTGGCCGGATCGCGCAACGTTCCAGCAGTGAAGCTGGCGGAAAAAATTGGCATCAATTCGGTGGTGGATATGACGCGGCGCTTTGGAATCACTACGCCGCTGCCGCCTTACCTGCCGCTGGCGCTGGGCGCCGCGGACATGCAACTGCTCGAGCATGTCTCGGCCTTCACGGTGTTTCCGAACGACGGGATTCGCATCGATCCGCACATGATCCGCCGGGTGACCAGCTACGACGGCGCCTTGCTCGAGGAATCGCATCCGGAAGTGCATGACGTGGTCTCGCCCGACGTGGCGCGCACGATGACCGCGATGCTCGAAGAAGTGATTCAGTTCGGCACCGGAATTCAGGCCAAGGCTCTGAATCGCCCAGCGGCGGGTAAGACCGGGACCACGCAAGACTACACGGACGCCTGGTTCATCGGATTCACGCCGCAGATTACGACAGGTGTGTGGGTCGGCTTCGACGACAAGCAGATTTCGCTGGGTAAAAAGGAAACAGGCGCGCGAGCGGCGTTACCAGTCTGGCTGGAATTCATGCAAAGCGCGCTCGGCGGAATGCCAGCGCTAGATTTCGCCAATGTCGTCCCCCTCGAGAAGCAAGCCGGCGAACACCGCGTCACAGTGGACACGCCAGACACGGCGCCAACCGAAGACGAGCCCGGTGCGCCGAAAGAAAAACCGCCGGCGCCGCAAGTCCAACAGGGTAAATCGAACTAAGACGTCTAAATTATTTGTGTATTTAGTTCGGGTATCTGTAGATGCATTAGGCTATGTATGTTTATCGGTAGTCAAAGCCCGCTTCCCAGTCTCAAGCAATCCCTGCGATTCATTAAGTCCATATTTATTAGCTACTTCCAACATGACTGTTTTCTGAGCTGTTGCGGCTTGAGAATTGCTACAGACTGGGCAACCAAGACTGTGGTGTTCGGGCGCAATGTGGAATGCCCGAGGACAAATCCTCGGGTTTGGCTGCCCTAAGAGCGAGTGGTCGGTGGTAACTAGCGAAGTGGATTAGATCGGTAGAGGTTCCCCTCAGCATAGAGGAGTCAAAAGACTCCGTCGCTGCGGTCGTTGGGGGTGTGTTCGTACACGACAGGAGACACGTCGCATGCGCTGGTTGGCTCTTGCTCAGCGTAGGGTGCGTGATCGGGGCGCATTAATAACACAATTTATGAGGAGGTTGTAGATGCGAAAGGTGTTTTCAAGATTCTTGCTCATAGTTGCCGTATTTTCCATGGTCTCGCTTCCGGTTCTCGCAGACCTTACCGGAGACGTGCAGGGCACGGTCACGGACGGAACTGGCGCGGGCATTGCCGACGCGAAAATCACGCTAAAGAACCTTGATACCGGCACAACGCGTCAGGTTACGACCGGTCAGAACGGCGAGTTCTCAATCGCTCAGTTGAGCATTGGCAGCTACACGATAACGGTAGAAAAAGCCGGCTTCAAAGCCTACACCCAGGCGATCCTGGTGCGCAGCGGAGAGAAGACTCGCATCGACGCACCGTTGCAACTCGGCAATGTTAATGAAACGGTGGTAGTCGAATCCGGCGCACTGCCCACCTTTGACGTCGCCACCGCGCAAGTGAGCGATTCGATTAGCGCTCAAGAAGTCTTGGCGCTGCCGAATCAGGGCCGCGATCCTATTATCTTCGCCACCCTTTCGCCCGGCACCGTGCCAGTCACGAAGGACAACCCGTTTCTAGGAGCCGGCAGCTTCAACTCCAACGGTTCTCGCGGACGCGCCAACAACATCACTTTGGACGGCGTCACGGCCACTGACATCGCCACCACGGGTGAGGGCGGCGGGCTGGTGTTGAGCCAGGACGCCGTGCAGGAAGTAAAAGTCATCACCAACAATTTTGACGCTGAGTTCGGCCGAAATTCGGGTTCGCAAGTGCAAGTCATCAGCAAGGGCGGCACCAACGATTTTCACGGATCCGGCTACTGGTATTTCCAGAACAACGACCTTGGAAACGCCCGTGATTTCTTCGATCAGACCGGTAAGCCGACACCGATTATTCAAAACCAGGGCGGTGGTACTTTCGGCGGACCGATCTACAAGAACCATACGTTCTTTTTCGGTAGCGGAGAGGTTGACCGGACTCGTGGTGCAGGTTCTTCCACTACCGCGAGTGTCCTCACGACCGCCGATGCGGCCGGAATCACAGATCCCACGACCCTAGCCCTCTTTAAGTCGAACGGGTCGCCCAGTTCCGCGAACGGAAAGATCACAAATAGCTCTGCCAACAGCCTGGATGCCGACTTGTGGACTCTGCGCATTGACCAAGTTCTCCGCGGCGGGAAGGATCTGTTGTCGGTGAAGTATGGTCAGAACCCTGTTCTACAGATCGCACCCGGGTTGACCTTTGTTCTCACGAACTTGGCCGGTTTCGGTGCCAGCGTCACATCTACGGCACGAACTTTAACGTTCGGCTACACATCGACGTTCAACAGCAATCTGACGAATCAGTTCCGCTTTGCGTTCGGCCGGAGCAATCCTGATTTTCCTCCGAATTCACCATTCCCGCTCGGACCGACGATTTCCATTGCTGGCAAGGATAACTTCGGCGAGACCTTCATCGTTCCCCAAGGCCGAACCCAAAATACCTTCCAGTACTTGGATACCGTTTCCTATGTCCACGGACGCCACACCTTCAAGGTCGGAATTGATGCCAACCGTTACCAGTCTCCGAGCACTTCCGATTTCTTCACTAGAGGCTTCATCATCTTCGGCAGCGTTGCTGACTTCCAGCAGGGTCTCCCGACGTTTTATACGCAAAACGTGGGTAATTTCACCCGTCACAACTTTGCGCTCGATGTCTTTGGCTTCGTGCAAGACGATTACCGATTGACCGACACCGTAACCTTGAATCTTGGGTTCCGGCTGGAATCTTCCGGCGGAGTTTCTGAGGGGCAAGGCCTTATCTCCAATCTGAATCCCAACAATCACACTCCCATCGGAGCCATCGGTACCGGTCCGCTAGGTGGCATAGACGTCGGCGGCAACGCGTTCCACCGCAACTGGAACCCGGCTCCCCGTGTGGGCTTCGCTTGGAATCCTGGCCACGGCAAATTCGTCTATCGCGGTGGCTACGGTATAGCGTACGACTTCATCTATCAGAATCCCATTTCCAACGTGCAGTTTTCCGCTCCGTTCATCAACAGCGTTAACGTCGGCGACTTCAGCGGTGGCAACAGTCTGGCCGCGTTAGTCGCTGGCACAGCGCCAGCGCAAGCAGCCGCGATTGCGGCTCTGGGCAAATTCGATCCCAACCAGAGCGATTTCGGGAGTCTCAGTCCGGTGGATCAGAATCTGAAGAATCCTCGGAATCAGCAATGGGATGCCAGCATAGAGTACCAGGCTCCCTTTGACATGGTCCTGAAGGCTACCTATATCGGTACCCGGAATGATCGCCTGCAAGTAAGCGTGCCGATCAACCTCGTTGCTCCTGCAAATCAGGTCGCCCCGGCCACGAGCCTCGCCGATCAAAATGCCAGGGCCGCCCAGTTCTTGAAGGTCTTTCGAAACGAGACCCCGAATGCGGGCAGCGCCCTCAATAACTTAATCGATCCGCGTTTCGACGGCGTCACTCAAGTCCAGAGCGTGGGCCACTCCAACTATAATGCTTTTGAATTTGAGGCCATTCGGCGCTTTAAGAACGGCCTCAGTTTCAACGCCAACTACACTTGGGCTCACAGCCTGGACGACGTTTCTGACGCGCTCGCAGTTCTAGTTAACGATAGCCCCGCTCTCTTGAACGCGGCGAAGCCACTATCGTTCAATCGAGGCAACTCCCAGTTCGACATCCGCAACCGCTTCGTCTTGAGCTACAACTACGAAATCCCGTTCGCCAAGGGCTTTCACGGTTGGAAAAAATATGCTCTTGACGGATGGAGCAACGGAGCTATCTTCTCAACCCAGTCTGGCCTCCCAGCCACCGTCTACGCGGCGCCGGAGCAGTTTTGCTCTATTGCACTGCCGATTGGCGGGTGTCCCAAGGCCGACGTGCTCGTCCCCGGGGCTATTACCGACACGCTGCTGAACGGCACGTCAGCGCCTGCCAATGGCGCGATAACTACCGCGCTCAATGGTGACGCCACGAAGATTGTCCCGGGAGCCGGAGCGGCAGGGGCAAGTGCGGTCAGCGAACCCTTCATTGGCAACGACGGAACCAGCGGCCGGAACCACCTGCGCCTGGCTGGACTCACCGACCTTGATCTCTCCTTCAGCAAGCTTTTTAAGATCAACGAGCGTATGCACTTCCAACTCCGGTGGGAGATATTCAATACTCTTAACCATCCGAATCTTTCCGGTTATCGGAACCTCTTTTCGGACACGCAATTCAACACCTACACAACGACTGCAACCAACATGCGGCAGATGCAGCTGTCCGCGAAATTTATCTTCTAACTGGCCAACAACTGCTCAACGCAACTCAACGCAAAAAAAGAGGGAGGGTCCTCGCGGATCCTCCCTCTTTTTACGTTCTGGATTTCAGGTTCGGCTACAACTTTTGCACGACGACGTTGAGGGAGGAGCTTTGCACCGCGCCGAGGTTTACGCCGGCGGGGTTCATGCCCAGGTTGATCTGCCAGAGCTGATTGCCTGCGGTGTCGGCGAGGCTAAGGGTTACGGTGAATTGCGCGCTGATGCCCAGCGCGCTGGGATTGGAAAAGAGCACGCACTGCGCCTGGCCGTTGGAGAGCGCGGCGGCGCCGTTAAAATTGAGGAGAGCGGAGGTGATGGCGTAGTTCAGATTGCCGGAGACCGGGGTGCCGTCCGGATACTTGAAATTCAAGGTCAACGTGGGCGGAGCGAAGCCCGGAACGATTTCGATGGCGCTGATATTGGGATTCATGCCGAATACGTGAGCAAATCCGACCGCCATTGTGCCATTCGCGACGGTGACGTTGGCGGTTTTGATCAGCGCAGCGTTGGCGCCGGCCTCGGCAAAAATGTCCTCGTTGGCAAACACCGTGGCGCCCTGCAGGCTCACGTTGAAGATACGCCCGCCCACGACTTCCGCTTTGGCGGTCACTTCAGCGAAGTAAAGATTCACATGATATTGGCCATTCGCGATCGGAAACGAGTAACCCGTTGGATTCCGGCGATACTCCGCGAAGAGAAGGGGATCCGGAGTTCCCGTAACGGGGACACTGTTGATTGTAGCGTAGCCTCCAGTGAAGCCGCTGTCTGCCTGCCAGACCTGGCCTTTCGAGTCGGTGTAGCTTGGGCCGCCGCAGTTGACGCGAATGGTTGTTTGTTGCGCCAGCGCCGCCGCGGGCAATAGCCCGAGAATAGAAAAAGCCATCAGTCTGAGGATCTTCCGCACAAGCGCACCTCCATAGTGGGCCGTCAATTTTTTGCCAAGGGTCAAGTCAGGAGGGGCCGAGTAGGGTGGGGGTCCCGCTTGCGATTACCAACGAACTGTAGCTCGCGGGCTGTGCGCGAAACAACTGTCCGAAGGGCTGGAAACGGTGCTACGCGATAGAGAGGTACAAACCTGTTCGGAAGGCTGCACCGTTTTGGGGCACTGATCGAAGGCCGGGAAACGGCTACAGGCGGGCTCACCAACTGCCACGCGATTCAGATGTTTCCTTCGCGGAAAGAGTCCCAGCCGCCCTCTACCAGCGTTCGGGCAGAGCCGCCGGCATGAATGAGTTGCAGAGTGCGCTGGCGGGTAATTTCCCCGATTTGCGTCAGCCTGACTCTTGCAAAGTTCTTAGGGATCTGGCGCCGGCTGGCAGGGGACACGGTGAAGAGCAGTTCGTAGTCGTCGCCGCCGTGCAGAGCCAAGTTCAGGACTTCCCTGCGCTGGGCGCGGCCCGCGGACGGTAGCGGCAGGCGGCTCGCTTCGATGCGCGCCCCAACATTGCTTGCAGTGCAAAGCCTGGCGAGATCGGTCGACAAGCCGTCGGAAAGATCCATCATGGCCGTGGCGAACCTGTTTTTAGCGAGCCACGACCCGAGACGCAGGCGGGGCTCGGGATACAGGTGCTTTCGCAAAGCGGGGTCGGAGCGGGCGATGCGCTTCTGAGCCAGAAGGCGTCGAAGCCCGGATTCCGCCTCACCGAGCCGCCCGCTTACATATATAAGGTCGTCGGGCTTGGCGCCGGAGCGCAGAACCGCCGCGCCGGAGCGAACTTCTCCGACTACGGTGACTTGAATCAGGACACGATTCGACCTGGTGGTGTCTCCCCCGGCCAAGAAGCAACCCAGCCGGCGCTGGGCACGCCGCAGGCCCACGAGGAAGGCGTCGAGCCAGGCGCCTGTGAGCGCTGGCGGAATCGCCAGGCTCAGGAGGAAGCAGCGTGGCGTGCCACCCATAGCTGCGACATCGCTGACGGCTCGAGCCAGGCACTTCCAGCCGATGGAGTCCGCAGGGTGTTTGCCGCGAAGGAAGTGCGTGTCCTCGAGAAACCAATCGCAGGTCAGAATCGTCTCGAAGCCGCTGCGCGGCGAAAAAAGGGCAGCGTCGTCGCCAATGCCCAGGCGCAGACCGCGGGAAGGATCACCGAATGAACCGAAACGTTGGAGCTTCTTGATGATTTGCCCTTCGCTCTGCGCGGGGCGAACCAAGCGATCTGATTGGGCCTTCGACCGTCGTTTCATGGCCTTGAGAGTTTATCTCGTTTACCGCAAAGCGATGGAGCCAGGTCACTGCTAACCGGAGAAACCGGCAAAGCTTGAATGCGCTGCTGTACTGTGCTCGACCGCTCGACCGCCGTACCTGTACCTAAGGACAGAGGACAGGTTTGCACAGCCTGTCCAAAATCCCCGAAAATACAGGATTGACGGGTCAACCCTACAGAAACTAGTATGTACGGGCGTCGCGAACCAAGGCTCACGGTTCAGATTGGTACGTCAGCTGTTCTGCGGCGGGCATCAGGATTAGCGTTAAAGCCCGCATTCGACAATTTTGGGTAGTTAAGGCCTGAGGGGCCCGGCTCGTTTATGAAGGGTAAGAGCTATACATTCTTTATCGCTTCGACGCCTGGAAAGATGCGTAAGCTGATCGTGCCAGCGTACCTGCTGCACGGGCTCGCGGTGTTGGCGGTGATTGGCGGGATCACGGTGACGGCGGCCGTTGGGTCCTATTCGCGGATGCTGTGGAAGGTCGGCAACTACAACGCGCTGCGTCACGACCAGGAAACGCTGAAGAAGCAATACCAGGCGTTGCAGAGCAACGTCAAGGACACGAACCAGCGGCTCGATTCCCTGCAATCGCTGGCCACCGAAGTGGCGATGACTTACGGCGTGTTGCGCTACCACCCTGTAGCTTTCGATACCGGCGACAACCCGGCTTCTCCCGAAGAATCCTTCGACCGTTCCGTGGAGCAATACACCTTCCTGAAGCGGAATGCGGCGGCCATCGCGGTTTCCTCCAGCGGCTTGCGGTTGATCCCGGCGATCAGCTTTGCGGACTCGACCTACACTCCGTCAATGTGGCCGGTGCTGGGGCACATTACGGATGGCTTTGGCGAACGCCTCGATCCGTTTTCGGGCGAAGGCGCGTTCCATACGGGGGTTGACGTAGCAACCGATTACGGAGCGCCGGTACATGCGACGGCGGATGGAATCGTGACCATCGCGGAGAATCATGCCGGCTATGGCCGGTTAGTGGTGATCGACCACGGATTTGGCATTTCCACTTGGTACGCGCATTTGTCTTCGTTCTCGGCGGTGTCCGGGTCGCGGATCAAGCGTGGCGAAGTGGTGGGATATACCGGGATCAGCGGCCGGTCGACTGGACCGCATGTGCATTACGAAGTGCGCGTGAACAATGCGCCGATTAACCCCTGGCGTTATATGAAGACGACGCCGGCGGGCGACTAAGCTTTCCTCCTGACACAGTATTGGAACGTGCCTGTTGCTGCCCCCTCCCATCGATTTTGGATATGTGTTTATTCTCGAAAGCTAGGTGCCGGATTTTCGCGGGGCGGCGGCGGGAGCCTTGCGGGTATCTGGTTGGGCAGGGGGCGGGGGTGGCGCAAGCGGCGCGTACGTGCGAGCCGCCTGCAGGAATTTCGGCGTGACGGAAACGACTAGGCGGACCGCCTTGGTATCGCCGCGATCCAGCTTCGAGATGTCCGCACCCTTCAGCAGTTCCAAGTAGGCTTCGCGCACGGCGGGGTCCAGTTGCTGGCGCACTTTCGGATCGTTGAGGCCCGCTTGGGCAAGAATTACAACACCATTCAGCAAGTCGGCCAATTGGCGTGTCGTGGCGTCGGACGCGGACTCGCCCTCGGCGATGATGCGCAGCTGGTCGCCGTCCGGCTTTGCGGCGACAGTGATCCACTGCAATTGGTTGAGCAGAGTTGAGAGTTGCGGCGAGCGAAATCCGCCGGGCGCGCGGTCGGCCAGCGCCGCGGCGGTGTCGTGGCGAATGACGGCGAACACCGGCGAACCGGCCAGCCGCACGAACCGCTCGCGCCAGTCGTCGCCGATGGATCTCTTTGGCGCCGCGGCGAGCACATCAGTCGGGATCGGCGTTGCGCCCGGGTTCATGGCAACGAGCCGGTCCGACAGAAAGGCTATCTGAGTTCCGGCGACGTCGATGCCACCGGGCCGGGAGATAACTTCGTGGCCGCTGACGATGAATCTGGTGCCTTTGCGTAGTGCATACGCGGTGATTTTCTGACGGTCAAATTTTCCCTCGCCAATGAAGACGGCGCCGTCTGGCCAGTGATCACTCTGCGGCGTGTCCCAGAACTTGACGTAGGCGATAGCGAGATGGTCGAGGTCGCGCTCAAAGTTGAAGCCGGTGTCGGCGACGAATTGCGCGTAGTCGGGATCTTTCTGCGGTTGCGGTGCCCAGGCAGCGAGTTGCGCGAGGAACGGCGATTTCCGCAGCGCAGCGACATCGATGCAAATGACAGCGGCGGGATCGCGCGGCAGAAAAGAAAGGACACTCGAATTCTGTTGGCGCGCGCCAGTCCACCAGTAAGCGGATGCACAAGCGGCGAGAGCAGCAACGATTAGAGTTATCGCGAGCCAATGTTGTTTTCGCATTTAGTGGAACGCCCGCCTTGATTCGCGAGGAGGCCATGGTGCATCCAATGGGTTAAGCTGACAATGCGAATTTGGCAGGGCCAACGGTGGGAAGGCGCTGTGCGGGATAACTAAAACAAAAGAAAAGGGATATGCATTGGCTACGCCGGTCGCAAGATTTTGGGGTTTTCCACAGAGCTGGTCATCCACGTGCTCCATTTCCTGCACCCTCCTCTTGCAATTTCCGTGCCCACTCTGCTATTCTTGCACGGTTTGGGTAGCGCTGGCGTAGCTCAGCTGGTAGAGCATCTGATTTGTAATCAGAGGGTCGGGGGTTCAATTCCCTCCGCCAGCTCCACCAGATTTTGCAGGGGAGTGAGGGCGGAGCGAATCCTTGCAGCGAAAATCGACGGGCTGGTGTCTCTTGACACGAGTCCGTTTTGTGTTTTCTCTGCGCCCCTCGAACGATCCAGTGCTGTGTTGTAGTTAGTGGCTTGCGTTCCCATGAATTTTCACGGGACGGGTGGGTGAGTGGCTAAAACCAGCAGACTGTAAATCTGCCGCTCCTTGCGGGCTACGAAGGTTCGAATCCTTCCCCGTCCACCAGGCTCTCGTAGCATGCAGCGCGAAGATTTCGGCGTGGCGCGCTGGGCAAGTAAAGTTACCGCAGGGCAATCGCAGGAAGCGATGTTCTTGAGCGGACTAAATCGCGGCGAGCGGGCTGCCAGCTAAAGGTGCGTCGCGAGGAAGGAATTTGGGAAGGAACGGTTCGGGCCTGGGTAGCTCAGTTGGTAGAGCGCGTCCTTGGTAAGGACGAGGTCACCGGTTCAATCCCGGTCCCAGGCTCCAGAGTTTCAGGGCGGTTTGGGGAGATTGGATTTTGTTGGGCGGGGGTAACTCAACGGTAGAGTCTCACTCTTCCAAGGTGATGGTTGCGGGTTCAAATCCCGTCCCCCGCTCCAGAATTTGTTTGGTGGAAGTGGAAGAAGATTCAAGCAGCAGAGGATAGACGAACATGGCCAAGGAGAAATTCGAGCGCACCAAACCGCACGTGAACATTGGAACCATCGGTCACATCGATCATGGCAAGACCACGTTGACGGCGGCGATTACCAAGGTGCTGTCGAAGCACAACCCGAAGGTGGCGTTCCGCGCGTTTGACACCATTGACAACGCGCCGGAAGAGCGCGAGCGTGGCATTACCATTGCCGTTTCGCACGTCGAGTACGAAACGCCGAACCGGCACTACGCTCACATGGATTGCCCGGGACATGCGGACTACATCAAGAACATGATCACCGGCGCGGCGCAGATGGATGGCGCGATTCTGGTGGTGGCGGCGACGGATGGTCCAATGCCGCAAACCCGCGAGCACATTTTGCTGGCCCGCCAGGTCGGCGTTCCCGCCGTCGTGGTGTTCCTGAACAAGTGCGACATGGTGGAAGACGCCGAGTTGCTTGAGCTGGTCGAACTCGAAGTTCGCGAACTGCTGAAGACGTACCAGTTTCCGGGCGACACGGTTCCGGTCATTCGCGGTTCCGCGTTGCAGGCGCTGAATGGCGATGAGAAGTGGGAAAAAAAGATCGACGAGCTCATGGCCGCGGTGGACGAGAAAGTGCCGTTGCCGGTGCGCGATGTCGATAAGCCGTTCGCCATGCCGATTGAAGACATTTTCTCGATTTCCGGCCGCGGCACGGTAGTAACCGGAAGGATCGAACGCGGCAAGGTAAAAACTGCTGAAGAAATCGAAATCGTGGGCTTCCGTCCCACCCAGAAGAAAGTCGTGACCGGCGTCGAGATGTTCAAGAAGCTTTTGGACGAAGGCATCGCCGGAGACAACGTCGGTTTGCTGTTGCGCGGCACGGAAAAAGAAGATGTCGAACGCGGACAAGTGGTCTGCAAGCCGGGATCGATCACGCCACACACCAAGTTCAAGGCGGAAGCGTACGTATTGACCAAGGAAGAAGGCGGGCGGCATACGCCGTTCTTTACCGGCTATCGTCCGCAGTTTTATTTCCGCACCACGGACGTCACTGGCGATGTGAAGCTGCCGACCGGCGTGGAAATGGTCATGCCGGGCGACAACGTCAGCTGCGAAGTGACCTTGATTACGCCGGTAGCGCTCGAGAAGGGGTTGCGTTTCGCGATTCGCGAAGGCGGCCACACCGTCGGCGCCGGCGCGGTCACCGAAATCATCGAGTAGTTTTGGCATCTCTAACAGAAAAGATTTTGCGGAAGAAAAGGGTCTAGATCATGCGAGAAATCATTACGTTGCAGTGCGGCGATTGCAAGAACCGCAACTACACGACGACGAAGAACAAAAAGAAGCATTCGGAACGCCTGGAAACGAAGAAGTTTTGCAATACGTGCCGGAAGCAGACGGCGCACAAGGAAGTGAAGTAAGTTTTGGGTTTGCGGAGGAACGCTGCAGATCGGTTTTGGTCTTAGGGGAGTCGTCCAACGGCTAGGACTCCGGTCTCCAAAACCGGGTATGGGGGTTCGAGTCCCTCCTCCCCTGCCAGAGTTTTGTGGTCGCGGAAAGTAGAAACGGTTGCTGAGGGATCGAGGGCGGGATTCATGGCCACGCAGGCGGTGAAAGTGAAGAACGGCGAATCAACAGGGAACGCCATTACCGGAGCCGCCGCAGGCGTCGGCGAAAAGGTCACCGGAACGATCGCCAACACGCGCGAGTTTTTGCACGATGTGCGCGTAGAGATGAAGCAAGTGACCTGGCCGAGCCGCGAAGATGTGATCGCCACGACTGGCGTGGTGATTGCCACGGTTTTCTTCTTCGGCGTGTTTTTGTGGATCGTCGATCTGGGCGTGCAAAAGGGTGTCAGCTACATCTTGAAAGCGTTTGGCTCGTAAAGGTAGTCAGGGTAAAGGGGAATCGAGATTCATGAGCATGCAGTGGTACATCATTCACACGTACTCGGGCTTTGAGAAGAAGGTCAAGGAAAGCCTGGAGAGCCGTGTGGCCGCTTACAGCTTGCAGGACAAGATTGGCCGCGTGCTGATTCCGATGGAAGAGGTTATGGAAGTGCGCGGCGGCAAGAAAGTGATTTCGAACCGAATGTCGTATCCGGGCTATGTGCTGGTGGAAATGGATCTGGACGAAAACACCTGGCATGTGGTGCGGTCGACGCCGCGCGTGACCGGCTTTGTAGGTTCGGCGACGGCGCCGCCGCCGCTTTCGGATGCGGAAGTGGACGCCATCATCAATCGCGTGCACACGCCGCAAGACCGGCCGAAGCCGAAAGTGGTTTTCGAGCGCAACGAGCAGGTGCGCATTGTGGACGGCCCGTTTGCGAATTTCAACGGCAACGTGGAAGAGATCGACAACGATCACAGCCGATTGAAAGTTTCTGTGACGATTTTTGGGCGCTCGACGCCGGTGGAACTGGATTTTGCGAGCGTCGAGAAATTGGGGTAAGGCTCGGGGCTGACTGCCCGGGCTATTAAACGAGTTTAGGTAGGGGAAAATGCCGCCAAAGAAAATACAAACGACCATCAAATTGCAGTTGCCCGCGGGCAAAGCTACGCCGGCGCCGCCTGTTGGCACCGCGCTCGGTCCTCACGGGCTGAACATCATGGATTTCTGCAAGCAGTTCAATGCCAAGACCGCGAAAGAAGCGGACGGCATGATTTTTCCGGTGCTCGTGACGGTCTACACCGACCGCACTTTCACGTTCATCCTGAAGACGCCGCCGGCTTCGATTCTTTTACTGCGTGCGGCCGGCATCGCCAAGGGCTCTCCTGAGCCGAACCGCAATAAAGTCGGCAAAGTGACCAAGAAGCAAGTCGAGGAAATCGCGAAGATCAAGCTTGTCGATCTCAACACCACCAATCTGGACTCCGCGGTGCGCACCGTGATGGGTACGGCGCGCAACATGGGTCTGGACGTCGTGGAAGCCTAGAAGTTCAGGCGCTCTGGGATCGCAGAGGTAAGTGAATGGCAAAGAAAGCTGGAAAACAGATCGAGAATGCGCGCAAGAAGGTGGAAGCGCGTCCGTACAAACTGGCGGAAGCGAGCGATCTGATCAAGAAGACGCATCATACGAAGTTCAATGAAACGGTCGAACTGGCCATCAATCTGGGCGTCGATCCGAAGCACTCGGACCAAGTGGTGCGCGGCACGGTGGTTCTGCCGCACGGTCTGGGCAAAGCGGTTCGTGTGCTGGTGATTGCGAGCGGCGACAAAGTGCGTGAAGCAACGGAAGCCGGAGCGGACTTCGTCGGCGGCGACGATGTGGTGCAGCGGATCATCGAAGGCTGGACGGATTATGACGCGGTGATTGCCACGCCGGACATGATGAAGTCCGCCGGAAAGCTGGGCAAGGTTCTCGGCCCGCGCGGCTTGATGCCGAACCCGAAGACCGGCACGGTGACTTTTGATGTGGCGAAAGCCATTAAGGAAACCAAAGCAGGCAAAGTGGAGTTCCGCGTCGACAAAGCCGGTATCGTGCACGTCGCCATCGGCAAGATCAATTTCGACGCCGTGAAGCTCGCGGAAAATGGCCACGCCGTAATTAACGCGGTGGTGAAAGCCAAGCCTGCCGCAGCCAAAGGCAAGTACGTAAAGAAGATCACCCTGACTTCGACCATGGGACCCGGCATTCTGGTGGATTTGGCCGAAGCAGAAATCCTGGCGGCAGCAGCATAAGGACTTGAGGACAACGGGATCATGAAAAAGCGCAGTGAAAAACAGCAGGATCTGGACAAGCTGAAAACCGAGCTCGCGAAGGTCTCGACCGTAATTCTGACGACCTTTCAGGGCATCACCGTCGACGCCGACACCAAGCTGCGCCGCGCCGTGCAAGCGGCCGGCGGCAAGTACAAAGTCGTCAAGAACACTCTCGCGGAGCGCGCCGGTGTGGGCACGCCTGCCGAGAATCTGCTGAAGAACCTGAGCGGAACGAATTCCATCGCGTACACGGACACCGATCCGGTCGCGCTCGCCAAAGCGTTGACCAAAGTCGCCAAGGATGTTCCCGCGTTTCAGTTCAAAGCCGGTGTGGTGGAAGGCCGGGTCATCTCGATTGCCGAGATTCAGAACCTGGCGAATCTGCCGTCCAAGGAAGAGCTCATCAGCAAGATCATGTTCCTGCTGAATGCTCCGGCGCAACGCATTGCCATGGCGCTAAACGCGCTGCCGCGCAATCTGGCGGTAACCGTCAGCGAAGCTGTGAAGGCGGAAAAGTTTAGTTCGTAGGAATTTTGAGCGGCGCGGGGTTTCCCTGCTGCTGCTCAAGAAAATCTTAGTTCGATCTCGAGAGGAGAAAACGCAGTCATGTCGAAAGTCGATACAATCCTGGATGAAATCAAGGGCCTGACGCTGCTCGAAGCTTCTGAGCTGGTCAAGAAGATGGAAGAAACCTTCGGCGTCTCCGCGGCGGCAGCCACGGTGGTAGCGGCGGCGGGCGGCGGAGCAGCGGCACCGGCGGCGGAAGAGAAGACGGAGTTCAACGTCGTTCTCACCGACGTGGGCGGCAACAAAATCAACGTCATTAAAGCCGTTCGCGAAGTCACCAGCCTGGGCTTGAAAGAAGCCAAGGACCTCGTCGATGGCGCGCCCAAGACGGTGAAAGAGGGCGTGAACAAGGACGAAGCCGCGGCCATCAAAAAGAAGTTCGAAGAAGCCGGCGCCAAGGTCGAGATCAAGTAACTCGCGATCGGTTCGCAGTCAGGCTTTGCATTCAGGCGCGGCTCCAAGGGCGGACGGGCCGCGCCAGAGGACTTTACCTACGCAAGTAGAGGCTGGGCACTTTCATAACTTCCAGCGTCCCGCAGGGACCGCCTGTAGCCGTGTGCTTGATGACTTCGGGCAAGTCATTCCGCGCAGCGGCTATTTGTCTCTTCTCATCTTTTCTGCATGCTGCCCGAATCGCGCCGTCCAGCAGCGGCGCATAAAGAGGTAGACCAAGATAATGTCGAATCACAATCAGCACGTCCGGGAACGTCAGCGTCTGGATTTCGCCAAGATTGAAGGCTCGATCCAGATTCCCAACCTGATTGAAGTCCAAATGAAGTCGTATCAGCGCTTCCTGCAGATGGATCTTCTGCCGAGCGAGCGCGATGACGGCGGGCTTCAGTCGGTATTCACGTCGGTGTTTCCGATTCGCGATTTCCGCGAGATGTCGCAGCTCGAATTCGTGGACTATTCGATCGGAAACTGGGAATGCAAATGCGGCAACCTGAAAGGCTTGCATCACCTGCGCGCCACTTGCCGCAACTGCGGCGCGTCCGTGGTCACCAATCCGTATCAGACCGGCGACGTCATCTGCCACAAGTGCGGCACGTTCAACAAGAACACGCCGACCTTTTGCAACAAGTGCGGCGATCCGGTGGCCATGCAATTGAAATACGACGTGAACGAGTGCCAGGAGCGCGGCATGACCTACTCCGCGCCGCTCAAAGTCACTATTCGTCTCACGATTTACGACAAAGATCCCGACACTGGCGCGAAAACCATTCGCGATATCAAGGAACAGGAAGTTTTCTACGGCGATATTCCGCTGATGACCGAGAACGGCACGTTCGTCATCAACGGCACCGAGCGCGTCATCGTCAGCCAGTTGCACCGCTCGCCCGGCGTCTTTTTCGAGTCCGCCAACAACCGCAGCTACTTCCTGGGCAAAATCATTCCGTACCGCGGCTCGTGGGTGGAATTCGAGTACGACACCAAGAACATTCTGTACGTGCGCATCGACCGCAAGCGCAAGTTCCTCGGCTCGATCTTCCTGCGCGCGCTGGGCATGAAGTCCAACGAAGACATTCTTCGCACCTTTTACCAGGTCGAGCGCATTTCCTTGCGCGACAAAGACCTCTTCTGGAACGTTTCGCCCGGCATCGTGGACCGCAAGCTGACCCACGAAATCCGCAACCCGAAATCCGAAGAAGTGATCGTCGGCGCTCACAAGCGCATCAACGAAAATCTCTTCAAGGAACTCATCAAGGCGCGCATCAGCCAGGTTCGCGCAGCCCTCGCTGATCTCGAAGGCGCCTACAGCGTCGCCGACGTCGTCAATCGCCAAACCGGCGAAGTTTTGCTCGAGTCCAACAAGCCGCTGACCGCGGATTTGTGGCAGGCGTTTGCCGAGTCCGGCATCACCGAAGTCGACGTGTTCTTCCCCGAGCGCGACGACATCGGCGTGGTGCTTTCCCGCACGCTCGATAAAGACGCCATCCGCTCTTCCAAAGAAGCACTGATCGAAATCTACCGCAAGCTGCGTCCCGGCGATCCACCGACGCTCGAAACGGCGACCAATCTTTTCCGCGGCATGTTCTTCGATCCCCGGAAATATGATTTCAGCCGCGTCGGCCGCCTCAAGTTCAACATCAAGATGGGCCTGGACACTCCGCTGCAAAATCGCACGCTGGATGCTCCGGACTTCGTCTCCGCCATCAAGTACCTGTTCAAGCTGCGCAAGAACATCGGCGTCGTCGACGACATCGACCATCTCGGCAACCGCCGTGTCCGCGCGGTCGGCGAGCTGCTCGAAAACCAGTTCCGCATCGGCTTGGTCCGCATGGAACGCGCCATCAAGGAAAAGATGAGCGTGTACCAGGAAATGTCCACGGCCATGCCGCACGATCTCGTCAACGCCAAGCCAGTTATGGCCGCGATCCGCGAATTCTTTGGTTCGTCGCAGCTCAGCCAGTTCATGGACCAGACCAACCCGCTCAGCGAAATTACCCACAAGCGGCGTCTCTCGGCTCTTGGACCTGGCGGTCTGTCCCGCGAACGCGCTGGATTCGAAGTGCGCGACGTTCATCCCACGCACTACGGCCGCATCTGCCCGATTGAAACGCCGGAAGGCCCGAACATCGGCCTGATCAGCTCTTTGAGCTGCTTTGCGCGCATCAACGACTACGGCTTTATCGAGTCGCCCTACCGCAAAGTCAAGGCTGGCCGCATCATCGACTACGTTCATATCGTCAATTCCGGCGACAGTGAATTTAAAGCCGGCGACATCGTCGAAAAAGACAAAGTCGAAGAGCTCAACGAAGAACTCAAGCGCCGCAAAGTGGTCTACGAGCCGTACTGCTTCTATCTTTCCGCTTGGGAAGAAGATAAGTACGTCGTCGCGCAGGCCAACGTAGCGCTCGACGAAAAACTCCGCATCACCACCGAACTGGTCAACTGCCGGCAAGCCGGTAACTTCGTGCTCAAGAGCCGCGACGAAGTCGATTACGTCGACGTCTCTCCGAAGCAGCTCGTCTCCGTAGCCGCCAGCTTGATTCCGTTCCTCGAGAACGACGACGCCAACCGCGCCTTGATGGGCTCGAACATGCAGCGCCAGGCCGTGCCGCTCATTCGCGGCGAAGCCCCGCTGGTTGGCACCGGCATGGAGCGCGTCACCGCGCGCGATTCCGGCGCAGTCGTGCTCTGCAAGCGCGACGGCATCGTCGATCAAGTGGACTCCGAGCGCATCATCGTGCGCGTTGAATCCGACCACTCCGGCGTACTCAGCCGCGAAGTGGGCGCGGACATCTACACGCTCATCAAGTTCAAGCGCTCCAACCAGAACACTTGCATCAACCAGAAGCCGCTCGTTCGCGTAGGCGACCGCGTGAAAAAAGCCCAGGTTCTTGCCGACGGCCCTTGCACCGACCGCGGCGAACTCGGCCTCGGCCGCAACGTGCTGGTAGCCTTCTTGCCCTGGCGCGGATACAACTTCGAAGACGCCATCCTGGTCAGCGAAAAGCTGGTCAAGGACGATTACTACACTTCGATTCACATCGAAGAGTACGAAATCGAAGCGCGCGACACCAAGCTTGGTCCCGAAGAAGTTACCCGCGACATTCCCAACATCAGCGAGTCGTTCCTGCGCAATCTCGATGAAAGCGGCGTCATTCGCATCGGCGCCGTCGTCAAGCCGGGCGACATTCTGGTCGGCAAGGTTACGCCCAAGGGCGAAACCACGCTCACGCCGGAAGAAAAGCTGCTGCGCGCGATCTTCGGCGAAAAAGCCGGCGATGTCCGCGACGCTTCGCTCTACTGCCCTCCGGGCATCGAAGGCACCATCGTGGACGTCAAAATCTTCACCCGCAAGGGCGGAGAAAAAGACGAGCGCCACAAAGCCATCGAAGCCACGCAGGTTTTCAAACTCGAAAAGAACCTGGCCGACGAAATCCGCATCCTGACCGACGAGCGCCTCAAGCGCCTCAACGATCTGCTCGGCGGCAAGATTCTCCAGGCCGACTTGCACGACGAAAAGACCAACAAGCGCCTGTTGACCAAGGGCGTCGAGCTCACGCGCGACCTGATCGAAAAGATCTCCACGCGTAACCTCAAGCGCCTCAAGCTCAACGAGAAGGATCCTCTGCTGATCGAAAAGATCGAGGAGGTCGAGGAAATGACCTCGCGCCAGATCGACGTCCTCCGCAAAATCACCGAAGAGCGCAAGGAAAAGCTCAAGAAGGGCGACGAGCTTCCTCCGGGCGTCATCAAGCTGGTCAAAGTCTATATCGCCATGAAGCGCAAGCTCTCCATCGGCGACAAGATGGCCGGCCGCCACGGCAACAAGGGCGTCATCGCGCGCATCGTGCCGCAGGAAGATATGCCTAGTTTGCCGGACGGTACTCCGGTCGAGATCGTTCTCAATCCGCTCGGCGTTCCTTCGCGTATGAACGTCGGACAGATTCTCGAGACGCACCTCGGCTGGGCCGCCAAGGAATTGGGCAACAGCCTGAAGCGGCTCCTCAGCAAGGAAAACCGTGCCGAAGCTCTTCGCCGCTGGTTCCGCGAAGTCTTTTCGGACACCGTCATCTGGAAAACGCTCTCGAAGCTCGACGACGACGAGTTGCTCGAATACGCCGAAGGCTTCCGCGAAGGCATTCCGTTCGCCACGCCGGTATTTGACGGCGCGCGCGAGCCGGAAATCCGCCACTTGCTCGAAGTCGCGGGCTTGCCGCACGCCGGAAAGATCAACCTGTTCGACGGCATGACCGGCGAGCAGTTCGATCAGCCGATTACTGTCGGCTACATCTACATGCTCAAGCTCTCGCACTTGGTCGACGACAAGATCCACGCGCGCTCCATCGGTCCATACTCGCTGATCACGCAGCAGCCGCTCGGCGGTAAAGCGCAGTTCGGCGGCCAGCGCTTCGGCGAAATGGAAGTGTGGGCGCTCGAAGCGTACGGGGCGGCGCACATCCTGCAAGAGTTGCTCACCGCGAAATCGGACGACGTCTATGGCCGCGCGAAAATCTACGAGGCCATCGTCAAGGGCGAGCCAGGCATCGAGCCGGGTGTGCCTGAATCGTTCAACGTGCTCGTTCGCGAGTTGCAGTCGCTCTGCCTGGACGTCGAGCTGATGAAACGCCAAAAGCCGGCAGAAAAAGCCGCCGACTAGGGTCTGCCGTAGGGGCGCAGCACTGCTGCGCCCCATCTCGGCAAGCTGTATCAGTCTTTCAGCAGTTGGGTTCTCAGCCGTTCTGGTGCAAAACACCAAAACGCACCCCGAACCGAAAGGCCCGGGAGGAAGGAAACAACCTTGTATCGCAGCAGCCCTTATGATCGCGCCAGCTTGATCGCGGACTTCGATTCCATTCGCATCAGCTTGGCGAGTCCGGAAAAAATCCGTTCCTGGTCTCACGGCGAAGTCACCAAGCCGGAGACCATCAACTACCGCACCTTCAAACCCGAGCGCGACGGCCTGTTCTGTGCCAAGATTTTTGGCCCCGTCACCGACTGGGAATGCTTGTGCGGCAAGTACAAGCGGATGAAGCACCGCGGCGTGATCTGCGACAAGTGCGGCGTGGAAGTCACGCTCAGCAAAGTTCGCCGCGAACGCCTCGGCCATATCGAGCTGGCGTCGCCCTGCTCGCACGTCTGGTTCTTCAAGGGCCTTCCCAGCCGCATCGGCTACTTGCTGGATATTTCCATGCGCGACCTCGAGCGCATCCTCTACTTCGAGGCTTTCGTCGTCGTCGATCCCAATGAAGTCGCGGTTCTCCGCGAGCGGCAGGTTTTGCCCGAAGACGAATACCGCAAGCTCGCGCAGGAATACCCCGGCCAGTTCGTCGCCAAAATGGGCGCGGAAGCCATCAAGGAATTGCTCCGCCGCGTGGAAGTCGACAAGCTTGCCGACGAGCTCCGCGAAAAAATGAAGGGCGATCCCTCGCTCCAGAAGCGCATCAAGTTCGCCAAGCGCTTGAAGGTGCTCGAAGCCTTCCGCAAGAGCGGCAACAAGCCCGAGTGGATGATTCTGGACGTCATTCCGGTTCTTCCGCCGGAATTGCGCCCGCTCGTGCCTCTCGACGGCGGCCGCTTTGCCACTTCCGATCTCAACGATCTCTATCGCCGCGTCATTAACCGCAACAACCGCCTCAAGAAGCTCATGGAACTCCGCGCCCCGGACGTCATCGTCCGCAACGAAAAGCGCATGCTTCAGGAAGCCGTTGACGCGCTGTTCGACAATGGCCGCCGCGGCCGTGTTCTCCGCGGAACCAACAATCGCCCGCTCAAGTCCTTGTCCGACACGCTCAAGGGCAAGCAGGGCCGCTTCCGTCAGAACCTGCTCGGCAAGCGCGTGGACTACTCCGGCCGTTCCGTCATCGTTGTCGGCCCGGAACTCAAACTCAATCAGTGCGGTTTGCCCAAGAAAATGGCGCTCGAGCTCTTCAAGCCCTTCATCTATCACAAGCTCGAAGCGCAAGGCCACTGCACCACCATCAAGCAAGCCAAGGAAATGGTCGAGCAGCAGGATCCCGTCGTTTGGGATATCCTCGAAGACGTGATTCGCGAGCATCCCGTGCTCTTGAACCGCGCCCCCACGCTCCACCGCCTCGGCATTCAGGCGTTCGAACCCGTATTGGTCGAAGGCAAAGCCATCCGCATTCACCCGCTCGTCTGTACCGCGTTCAACGCGGACTTTGACGGCGACCAGATGGCCGTGCACATCCCGCTTTCGCCCGAGTCCCAGGTCGAAGCGTCTGTGCTTATGCTCAGCTCCCGCAACATTCTTTCGCCCGCGCACGGTCTGCCTCTCGCCGTTCCGTCGCAGGACATGGTTCTCGGCATCTACTACATGACCAAGGCCAAGCCCGGCGCCAAGGGCGAAGGCCGCGTGTTCGGATCGTCCGAAGACGTCGAGCTGGCTCTCGAAGGCGGTGAAGTCGAGTTGCTCACGCCCATCCGTCTGCGGTACACCGGCGAAGTCATTGACCTCACCACCGCATACGATGATCAGGACGTGCCGCACACCGAGCCCGTCAAGATGGAGCGCCAGTTCATCCAGACCACCGTCGGCCGCGTCATCTTCAACTCGCACTTGACCAAGGAAATGCCGTTTATCAACGGCTTGCTCAAGAAAAAGGGCGTTCAGCAGCTCGTTTATTACGCCTACTTGCGCTTTGGCCTGGAATCCACTGTCGTCTTGCTCGACCGTCTCAAAGAGCTCGGCTTCCACTACTCCACGCGCTCGGGCATTTCCATCGGCATCGACGATATGCTCATCCCCAGCGACAAATATAAACTCGTCGAAAACGCCGAAAAGGAAGTCGTCAAGGTGCAGCAGCAATACCTCGACGGCGCCATCACCAACGGCGAGCGCTACAACAAAGTCATCGCTATCTGGGGCGACGTCACCGAAAAAGTGGCCGATGAAATGTTCAAAGCCCTCGAAAATCAGGACAAAGAGGGCAACATCAACCCGGTCTACGTCATGGCCGACTCCGGCGCTCGCGGATCAAAGCAGCAGATTCGCCAGCTGTCCGGTATGCGCGGCTTGATGGCCAAGCCTTCCGGCGAAGTCATCGAAACGCCTATCACTTCCAACTTCCGTGAAGGCCTCAACGTGCTGCACTACTTCATCTCCACGCACGGCGCCCGCAAGGGTTTGGCCGACACCGCGCTTAAGACCGCCGACTCCGGCTACCTCACTCGCCGTCTCGTTGACGTGGCGCAAGACGTCATCATCAACGAACGCGATTGCGGCACCACCGACGGTATTTTCGTCGAGCCCATCATCGAAGCCGGCGTCGAAGTCGAGCCGCTGCGCGACCGCATTGTCGGCCGCGTTTCCCTCGACAAGATCAAGGACTTCGAGGGCACCATCATCGTTGACGTCAACCAGGAAATCACCGAGGAACTCGCCAACGCCGTTCAGGGCGCGGGTATCGAGCGCGTACGCATTCGCTCCGTGCTCACTTGCGAATCTCGCCGCGGTGTTTGCGCGCTGTGCTACGGGCGCAACCTAGCTTCCGGCCGCATGGTCGAACTCGGCGAAGCCGTCGGCGTCATCGCCGCGCAGTCCATCGGCGAACCCGGCACGCAGCTCACCATGCGCACCTTCCACATCGGCGGAACCGCCACCCGCGTCTCCGAGCGTTCCACTCTCGAAGCGCGCAACAACGGTGTCGTCAAGTTCATCGACCTCAAGCACGTCGAGGGTCGCGGCGGCACGCTCATCGCCATGAACCGCGCCGGCCTGATCGCCATCGTTGACGAAAAAGCCCGCGAAAAGGAGCGCTACCACGTCGTTTACGGGGCGCGCCTCCGCGTTCAGGACGGCGAACACGTCGTCCACGGCCAGATTCTTGCCGAGTGGGATCCGTTCACGTTCTCGATCCTCACCGAAACCGCGGGCTCCATCAAATTCGACGACCTGCGCCCCGGCGTTACCATCGAGGAGCAAGTCGACGACGTCACCGGACTCTCGCAGTTGGTCGTTACTCTGCCTCCCGGCGACGAAAAGCATCAGCCCGCCATCATGGTCCGCGACAGCTCGGGCAAGGTACGCAAAAAGTACCTCATGCCTTCCCGCGCTCACTTGATGGTGCAGGATGGCGATGACGTGCAAGCCGGCGACGTGCTCGCGAAAATTCCTCGCGAGACCACCAAGACCAAGGACATCACCGGCGGTCTCCCGCGCGTTGTCGAACTCTTCGAGACCCGCAAGCCCAAGGATCCTGCCGTCATCAGCGAAATTGATGGCTCGGTCCGCTACGGCGATATCGCCAAGGGCATGCGCAAAATCTATGTCGAGACCGACGATGGCAAAACCTCCAAGGAATATTCCATTCCTCGCGGCGTGCACATCAACGTTCAGGAAGGCGATCACGTTCGCGCGGGCGAAGCGCTTATCGATGGCCCGCTCAACCTGCACGACTTGCTCGCCGTACTCGGCGAAAAGTTCACGCAATCCTACCTGGTCAACGCCATTCAGGAGGTTTACCGCCTCCAGGGCGTCAACATCAACGACAAGCACATCGAGACCATCTCGCGCCAGATGATGCGCTGGGTCAAAGTCGAAGACGTCGGCGACACGCAGTTCCTTCTCGAGGAGCAAGTGGACAAGTTCCGCTTCCGCGAGGAGAACGACCGCATCATCGCCGATGGTGGCCGCCCGGCAACGGGCCGTCCGCTTCTCCTTGGCATCACCAAGGCTTCGCTCTCGACCGATTCCTTCATCTCGGCCGCCAGCTTCCAGGAGACCACTCGCGTGCTCACCGAAGCCGCCGTTGCCGGCAAGGTCGATTACCTCCGCGGCCTCAAGGAAAACGTCATCATGGGCCGCTTGATCCCCGCCGGTACGGGCCTCGAGCATTACCGCAGCTTGCAGTTGCTGACGGAAATGCCCGCTCCCGCGCCCATCGAGGAAATCCCGGAAGCCGCCGAGCTCACCGCCGAAGAGGCTGCGGCTCTCGACTTCCTCCAAAAAGACACCGAATCCGACGCCGCTACCGAAGTTTAGCCGGTGTCCAACACACGCAATCCCACATGGCGCTCCGGTCTCAACCCCGGGGCGCCATTTCCTTTTAGCTGCGTATCCGATACGTGCGTTCCAGGAACCTTGCCGCGATCCCGCATTGCCGAAGGCCGATCTGCGTTCTTAAAATAATTTAGGAAGCTCTTGGGCGGCGCTTGCGCTGAGATGGTCTCGGCCTTGCCCGCTCGTCTCTCCATGCCCATTCGAGACCAACGCGACGCCAGCACCGCTGCCCCTGCATCGCCCTCCGGCGAAAACCGCGGCACCGTCACTTCGCGCTTTGAACAATTCGAAAAGCGTCAGACCCAGCTCTCTCGTGCTACTTCCTTCCTTCTGATCGTCATCACCGTCGTCTTCTTGTGGCTCGCCTGGCCCACGATTCGCACGCTCACCGAGAACTCGCGAACCCTTTCCGTCGGTCTCGTCACCCTGGTCGTCTTATTTGTCGCCTACACTTGGAAACGCAGCAGCGAAATGGCCGAGCTTCGCGGACTCGTCCACGGTATCGAGCATCGCGACGTCGCTCCACCCAGTGACAAGCACCTCGACCAGCTCTTCGAAATCATCGGCCGCTCCCAGCAAGGCTATCGCGATCTCATCGACTCCTTCGACGACCTCCTCATCGCCCTCAGCCTCGAAGGCGAAATCCGCGCCGTCAACCGCAGCTTTGCCGATTTGCTCGGCTTGCCCTTCC
Source organism: Candidatus Dormiibacterota bacterium (assembly GCA_035601655.1). Taxonomy (GTDB): domain Bacteria; phylum Acidobacteriota; class Terriglobia; order Acidiferrales; family UBA7541; genus Acidiferrum. Next base: position 60,012 of record DATNNV010000071.1, on the reverse strand, counting down.
AGCAGATCATCGGCAAGCCGCTCACCGATTTCATCGAAGAGGGCAGCGGCGACGGCGCCGATCTCGTCCGCCGTGCCCTGCCCCGCTTCATCGAGCGCCGTCATTGGACCGGCGTCATCCAGATTCGCCTCAAGAATCGCTCCAGCATCTTCTATTTCGATTGCGTCGCTCACGCCATGACCCGCGGCGACCAGGTCCACGGCCTCACCGTCCTCGCGCGCGACGTCACCGCCCTCCGCAAGAACGAAGCCCGCTTCACCGAGCTTTTCGAAAGCCTCCAGGAAGGCATCTACATCACCACGCCCGACGGTTCCATTCTCGACGGCAATCCCGCCCTCGTCCGCATGCTGGGCTACGATTCCAAAGCCGAGCTCCTCTCCCGCAAAGTCGAGGAAGTCCTCATCGACCGTTCCGAACGGAAACTCCTCAAGGATCAAGTCGAGCGCCAGACCGCCATGCAAGGCCGCGAAATCACTCTGATCCGCAAGGACGGCACCTCCATCGTCTGCCTTAACACCGCCGCAGCCGTCCGCGACTCTTCCGGCCAGGTCGTGCGCTACCAGGGCGCCGTCATGGACATCACCGAGCGCCGCGAAATGGAGCGCCGCCTCCACAAGGAGCAGGAATTTGCTCGCCGCCTCATCGACAGTTTCCCAGACCTCATCCTCGTTCTCGACGCCACCGCCCACTACACCTTCATCAGTCCCCGCATCAGCGAAATTCTCGGCTTCCAGCCCGACGATGCTCCGGACATGGAACTCGGCGACCGCACTCACGCCGAAGACCGCCCCGCTCTCCGCTCTCTGTTCGACGAAATTCTTTGCGGACGCCTCGCTTTCGGCTCGCTCGAAGTCCGCGTTCGCCACAAGCAGGGCGGCTATCGCCGCATTCGCTGCCATTTCAGCCCGCTCTTTGACGAAGCCGGCAAGATCGAAGGCGTGGTCATTTCCGGCCGCGACGTTACCGACCTCAAGCGCCTCGAAGAGCAGCTCATTCAAGCCGAAAAGCTCGCCGCCATGGGTCAGATGCTCGCCGGCGTCGCTCACGAGCTCAACAATCCGCTCACCGCCATTCTCGGCATCACCGAAGTCCTCAACGAACGCCCCGGTCTCGGCGAATCCGCCAAGCGCCAGCTCGAACTCACGCATCGCCAGGCTCGCCGCGCCGCCCGCATCGTCCAGAACCTGCTCGAATTCTCCCGCCCCGCTTCTCCGCAGAAGAAGTCGCTCGACGTCAACAGCCTCATCGAACGCACTCTGCAGCTTCACGAGCATTCCCTTCGCCGCAACTCCGTCGCCGTCGATTTTCATCCCCAGCCCGCTTTGCCCGGCGTCATCGGTGACGGCAATCAGCTCATCCAGGTCTTCCTCAATCTCGTCAGCAACGCCGAACAAGCCATCCGCGAAGTCCGCGAAACCGGCCGCATTCAGATTCGCCTCGTTCAATCCAACGGCCGCCTCGCCGTCACCGTTCAGGACGATGGCGTTGGCATCAAGCCCGAAGCTCTGCCCCGCCTCTTCGATCCTTTTTACACCACCAAGCGGCCCGGCGGCGGAACCGGCCTCGGTCTCAGCATCTGCATGTCCATCGTCCGAGAACACGGCGGCACCATCGAAGCTGAAGCCCTTCCCGCAGGAGGCTCCGCCTTCACTGTCTATTTGCCCGCCGCCATCGAGCCGGCTTCTCCGCAGCTTCCAGAGCCCGCGCCGGCCCCAAGCGCATTTCCATCCGTCCCTGCTCCGTCCGACATCCTCAAGGGCCGCTCCATCCTCGTCCTCGACGACGAAGAAAGCATTCGCATGTTGCTAGACGAAGGCCTCTCCGCCCACGGCCTGCAAGTCCACTCGGCCGCCACTCCAGATCAAGCTCTCGCCCTCGCCGCCAGCCACCGCTTCGATGCCCTCATTTGCGATTTGCATCTTTCCGTAAACGGCACTCCACTCAACGGCCAGGACGCCGCCGCAACTCTCCTCGCCTCCTCACCCGCCCCCAAGCCCGCCCTCATTTTCATGACCGGCGACTACACCGAAGAGCCTTCCTCCGACGCCTCCGCCTCCGCTCCCCGCCGCCTCCAAAAGCCCTTCCGGGTTTCCGACGTTCTCGCCGTCCTCCGCGAAGTCTTTTCCGCCCAGCAGTTGCTAGGCACTCCGCCGCAATAGCGCCGCACAGCACTCGCTAGCGCACGCACCATCCGCAAATAACGAAGTAATTTCCGAAGCATCGCCCGGAATGGCCGGTGTGCAACGTTGCACACCAGGTCTTGCCGCAGGCACCGTCCTGGCCATTTCGGACTGTCAATCTGACCTGGAACACTGTAAGTTGTAACGCGAGGCGTTGCAGCACGCAGTCCCCACTCCGAAAATTCCACTTCATGAAAATCCTACTGTACAACCCAGATAATGGTGTGACCCGCAACTTCATGCCGCATCTTTGGATGTTCCTCCTGCAAGCACTCACCCCGGCCGGCCACGAAGTTGTCTTGATTGACGGCAACGCCCAGCCCATGAACGAAGAAGGCATCGCCCGCTACGTCCGTGAACAAAATATCGGACTCGTCGGCATCGGTGCGATGACCAGAATGATTGCCAAAGCCTATCGCATGGCGGACGCCGTGCGTGCCGTCGGCGTAAAAGTCGTAATGGGCGGCCCTCACGTCACCGAAATGGCCGATGAGGCTCTCGGGCGTGACGGCGGCTCGCGCCATGCCGATGCGGTTGCCCTTGGTGAGGCTGACGAGACGTGGCCCAGAATCGTGGAAGATGCCGCGCGCGGCACGCTCAAGGACGTCTACGCCCCGGTCGACGACTTTGGCCAGGAGCGCAAACCATCCTTGCAACCCTATCCGGAAATCCCCTGGGACAAAATCAAGCTGGAACAATTCAATTTGCTCCCCGGCGCGTTACATCCCCTCCTCAAGCGCGTCGGCGCCGGCTGGGGAACCTTTCGCATCATTCCCGTCGAGTCCGGCCGCGGTTGTCCCTACGGCTGCGAGTTTTGCACCGTCACTGGATTTTTTGGCGACTCCATCCGCTTTCGCACCAATGAAAGCGTGGTCAACGAACTCTTGCTGCTCAAAGCCCGCGCCCGCGCCGAAGGCGGCCAGATTGCCGTTTTTTTCATCGACGACAATTTCGCCATCAACGTAAAACGCACCAAGTCTCTGCTTCGAGACATCATCGCCGCCAACGCCCAAGTCCATTGGGTCGCTCAAATTAGCGCCAATCTCCTGCGCGACGAAGAACTCGTTGACCTCATCGCCGCCGCCGGAGGCAAATGGATCTTCATCGGCATGGAATCCATCGATCCCGCCAACCTTGCGGACGTTAAAAAAGGCTTCAACAAGCCCGGTGAATATGCCGCCGTGCTCGACCGCCTCGCCCAGCGCAACGTCTTCGCCATCACCTCCTTCATCTTTGGCATGGACAACGACACCCCCGGCGTGGCCGAGCGAACTCTCAAGGAAATCCGTACTTGGCCTCCAGGCCTGCCCATCTTCGGTTTGATGACCCCGCTGCCCGGCACCCCGCTGTACAAAAAATTGGCAGCCGCGGGCCGCCTCACCCGCCCGAAGCACTGGCAAGAGTTCATTCCCTTTGCCATGGCCCATACGCCCCTGAAGATGAGCATCGACGAAGCTCACAAAGAAGTTCGCATCGGCTGGGCCAGCTCCTACAGTCCGCAGGCCATCGAAAAGGCCGTGAATTCCTTGAACCACAAGCCGCTGGGCCATCGCATCAACATCTTTATCGCGCGCCTCTGCTTCCGCGGCATTTACTTCCCGCAGATGGGCCGCTTCGCCTGGCTGAAAACCATGCTTGAAAATCGCGCCACCATTTTCATGCTGATAAAGCAAGGCTTTGCACGAGGCCTGCACGCCCCCGCGCCGCCAGTCGCCATCGATCCCGTCACGGAGCAGCCCCACTGACGAGGGAGTTTTGTTCGGTCCAAGACTGTTATTTGCGATAAATGTTTTAGCCTCAAGGCAACTTGCGCCGTAGGAGCATCCATGGGTACCCGACCAAAGATTTGTACCGATGCGGATTACTTGCAGGCGCACCTGACGGTTATCGTCGGAGAATCTCGCCGCCGCAATCCGGCCCTCCACAACATCAAACAGCGCGTAACCTCGTTACTGAAGAAATGGCTTGCCGCGCCCAGCGCCGACCTCACCGCAAGATCGCATCCACTCCTCAGGCTGGACAAATAGCAGCAACTCCTTCGTCCGCTGTGCGCCCGCTGTATAGTAGCTAGCGTATGCCCCGCCAACTCGCCTCCAACGAACACCTCGATTACGTCGCCGCCCTCCTCGACGACATGTTCCGCATCCCCGGAACCCACATTCGCTTTGGCCTCGACGCCTTGATCGGCTGGATACCCGGTATCGGCGACGCCATGGCCGGTATCGCCTCCTTCTTCATCATCTTCGCGTCCTGGCGCCGTGGCGTGCCCAAGGTAACTCTCGTCCGCATGATGGCCAACGTACTTCTAGAAACCGCGCTGGGCGCCATTCCCGTAGCCGGCGATGTTTTCCATGTCTTCTGGAAAGCCAATCGCCGCAACTACAAGCTGCTCATCCGCGAAAAGGAACAGCCCGGCTCCAACATCAGGCGCGACTGGCTTTTCCTCGCCATCATTTTGTTCACCGCCATTGCCGCGGTGGCCATTCCCATTGCCATTTTGACTTGGATTCTGTGGCCTATTTTAACTTGGCAGCCGTAAGATCCTGCCGCATCGTCCAGCTTCGAAACAATCCGTCTGCCCGTGATCATGAGCTTCTTGACTTGGTCTACACTGAAGATTGCCGGACAAACGCATGACCATCGACCACGCACCACACGCCAACGAGCCGCCAACTCCCGCAAAACCAGCCAACTCCCGCACCTTGCGCTCCTGGCTTCTCGGCACCGTCTTAGGCGCGCTTCTTACCGTTGCTTTAATCGGAGCGCTCGTGTGGATGGCCAGCGGCTTCGGCTTATTCCATCTCATGAGCATGTTGCGCGGCGGAAAAACCCTCATCAACGTCGATCAGCCCACCGTCGTTCGTCAAATTCAGCAGCTCCAGCGCCTCGAAACCGTCAGCTACACTATGGACAAAATTATTTCCGGTGAGCACGCCAACGCCTACCTGCCGAAATTCCTAGCCGGTGATCGCCTGCTGCTGGTGGTACACGGAGAAGTAGTCGCTGGCATAAATCTCGTTAATCTCCACCCCGGCGACGTGCAAATCCAAGGCCCGAAAGTCTCCATTCATCTTCCCGCCGCCGAACTCTTCAGCACTCGCATCGACAACGCTCGGACCAAAGTCTATTCCCGCGATACCGGCCTCTTCTCTTCTCCAGATCCCAACCTCGAAAGCCAGGTCCGCGAAGAAGCCGAGCGCCAGCTTCAGCTAGCCGCCCTGCAAGACGGCATCCTCAAAACCGCCGCGGACAACGCCCGCAGCACCATATCGAGCATGCTAAAAGGTTTCGGCTTCCACGAAGTCGATATCCGCTAGCTTCCTCGCAACAGCCAACATCTTCTGCTACTCGTGCCGCAACGCCGCCAGTGGTTCGATGTTCGTCGCCCGCCGCGCCGGTATCACGCAAGCCGCCAGCGCCACCCCAGCCAGGCATAACCTTAAGCGCACAGCTTCCCGGGCAGATTGTGCGCTCACGGACGTGAATGATATTCTCCCGATGCTAGCTGGGGACCGTTCCCATCACGCAGGGTCGATCGAAGGTTTGGCGAACCGCCTTGAGACTGCTACGTCCGTGTTCACGAAAACATTGCCTCAGTTGAATCGCTCTTGGCCCAGAGTCGTAAGTTGCGCATTTGCATTCTTCTGCGTCATTCTGGGCTTTGCAGCCTCCGGGAACGCGGCGTCCACTGGCCCTCAGCCTTGGCCGGTTTCTTCCAGGCTAGCCACATCACAATTTGCCATCGCCGATTTCGACGGTGACAATCAGCCCGACCTTGCCACCGTTCAGATCGGACATAGCGACTCCTGGGATACCCAGTATTGGATCGCCTTTCAGCTGAGTAGCGGTGCACGCCAGACCCTGGGCATCACCGCGCCGACAGGTGGACTCCGCATCACCTCGCGCGATGTAAACGGCGACGATTTTCTCGATATCGTCGTTACCACGGCATGGACGAACCGGCCGGTCGCTGTCCTCCTCAACGATGGTCAGGGAAACTTTAGAGTCTTAGATCCATCCACCTTTTCAGCGGCCTTCACGACTTCTGAGAAATCTTGCGCTGCCCCCGCGGACGACACCAAAGACGCCGCGGCCGCCTTTCTTTCGCGCAACCGTGCGGACATTTGCCAGGAGCGCTTCGGGGTTTCTTCATCCCTGAGCGTGACCGGGCCGCTTTTCACGCGGACCTCTCGCCATTCGCTTTCGCTTACACTCGTTTCCTTCCTCGGTCGCGCTCCACCTTCCTTCGTTCTTCATCTCTAAGCCCATAGCTGCCGAACACGTAGACTGGCGCCCTCGCTCCTTAGTGCAGCTTTGCGAAGCGCTCCGCACACATAGCCAATTCACGCTCTTACTTTCGCGTAGCAGTTCGCCGTTGCAGGTTGCGTGTTTTCAGCCAAAAAAGGTCCGGGGAGGTTTCATGAACCGTTTCTTGGCTCGTCCGTGCGTCGGCGCGGCACCGATTCACTTTGTGAACGCGGCAAGCCAACTAAATCTGGCAGTACGACGTGAGGTCATCCAATGAGATTCGCGGGCTTCAGAGCGATGATCCTGCCTTTTGTTTTGGAGCTGTTCCTTTCGGGCTGTGGTCCAAGCAAAGGAGATCCAAAGGCAGAAGCACCTGCTCCGGTGAAGGTCGAAAGCGACCAAGATCTCAATGCCCTTCAAGTGGATCGTCCCGAACAGTTTACCCTAGCCACGGCGGTCGCGCATCAGTTCGCTTCACAGTTAGCCGTAACGGGAGTGGTCACTCCGGACATCACTCGCAGCGTTCCTGTTATTTCGATTGCTACCGGCCGTGTAGTGGAACTTAACGCCCGCCTCGGCGACACCGTGAAGAAGGGCCAACTCCTCCTGCGCGTGCAGAGCGCGGACATGTCCGCTGCTTTCTCAGATTGTCGAAAGGCCGTCGCTGACGAAAAGCTAGCCCGAATACAATTTGAGCGTGCCAAGCTGCTTTACGACAAAGGCGCTATCTCGCTCAACGATTTCCAGACAGCGGAGGACGTCGAGAACAAGGCCCAGGTGGACGTGGAGAACACCACAGAGCGAGTGCGCGTGCTGGGCGGCAGCGTCGAGCATCCGGCCGCGATTGTGGATATTCGCGCTCCGGTTTCGGGAGTGATCACCGATCAACAGGTTACCAATGCGGCGGGCGTTGCAGGACTGGGCGCACCCAACCCGTTCACGATCTCCGACCTGAGTTACGTATGGATTCTCTGCGACGTTTACGAGAATGATCTTGCCAACGTGCATGTGGGCGAGACAGCGGAAATTCGCCTGAACGCGTATCCGGATAAGATTTTCACGGGGCGAATCAGCAACGTTCTTCCGGTGCTCGATCCAACGCTACGCACGGCCAAGGTGCGCATCGAGGTGCGCAATCCCGGAGTGATGCGCGTGGGCATGTTTGTCACCGCGACGTTCCACGAGGAGAAAAAGGAAACGCATGCGGTGGTGCCGGCAACGGCCATTTTGCATTTGCACGACCGGAGCTGGGTGTACGTGGCGACCGGGAATGGGAAGTTCCGCCGGGCCGAGGTCCTTGCGGGGCAAAGCTTAGCAAACAACATGCAAGAGATCCTCTCGGGCCTGGAGCCGGGGCAAAAAGTGGTGCAGAACGCGCTGGTGTTCCAGAACACGGTGGAACCATAAATGATTCGCAAGCTGGTGGATTTCGCGCTGGAAAACCGGTTCCTGGTGCTTGGAGGGGCGCTGCTCTTGCTTGCCTGGGGCGCTGTTTCCTTCCACCAACTTCCGGTGGAAGCGTACCCCGACGTGGCCAACAACTACGTGGAGATCATCACGCAGTGGCCGGGGATTTCCGCGGAACAGATCGAGCAGCAAGTCACCATTCCGCTCGAAACAGCGATGAACGGCATCCCGCACGTGGTGCATTTGCGCTCGTTTTCACTGTTTGGATTGTCGGACCTGAAGCTGATTTTCGATGACGAAGAGGAGAACGCCTGGAACCGGGAAAGAGTGCTGGAGCGGCTTTCGCAGGTGACCTTGCCGACGGGCGTGGCGCCCCAGATGGGCACGGACTGGAGTCCGGTGGGGCAGATTTATTTTTTCACGCTGAAGAGCACGAATCCGAACTACGACGTGATGGAGTTGAAATCCATAGAAGACTGGGTGATCGAGAAGAATTTCAAAGCGGTCCCGGACGTGGTGGATGTGGCGAGCTTCGGAGGCCCGACGCGCGAGTACCAGGTTCGCGTTGATCCGCACAAACTGATTTCGTACGGACTCAGCCTGGCGCAGGTGGAGCAGCAACTGACGAATAACAACGCCAATGCGGGTGGCAGCTTCATCGAATCGGGCTTGCAGCAAATCAATATTCGGGAAGTGGGGCAGGTCAAGGACGTTCGGGATATCGAAAACACGGTGATTGTGAGCAAGACGGGCACGCCGCTGCGGGTGAAGGATATTGCGGTGGTGGCGCAGGGTCCCAAGGTGCGGCTGGGGCAATTCGCGCGGGCGATTCATCGTGAAGGCGGCAAGATCGTGGACAACGATGATGTGGTTTCGGGTATCGCGCTGTTGCGTAAAGGTGCGAACGCGGATGAGGCGCTCGCGGGAATCCATGCGAAGGTCAAGGAACTGAATGAACACATCCTGCCGCCTGGCGTGAAGGTCGTTCCATTCATCGATCGCAGCGACCTGGTGCACTACACCACACACACGGTGCTGCAGAACCTGACGGAAGGCATCCTTCTGGTGGTGATCATTCTTTTTCTGTTCCTGGGAAATGCGCGCGGAGCGTTCATCGTGGCGCTCACGGTGCCGTTTGCGCTGCTGTTTGCGGCGACGTGCCTAAAGCTGAAGGGCATTCCAGCGAACTTATTGTCGCTGGGGGCGCTGGATTTCGGAATGGTGGTGGACGGCGCGGTGGTGATGGTGGAGAACATCGTACGGCACCTGAGCCACAGCGGCGAAGAGTATAAGACGCCTCTGGAGCGAATTCGCGACGCGGCGCACGAAGTCCAGCGACCCGTTTTTTACGCAATCGCGATCATCATTACCGCATATCTGCCCATCTTCACGCTGCAACGCGTGGAGGGACGGCTGTTCCATCCGATGGCCTGGACCGTGGCGTTTGCGCTGGTGGGCGCGCTGCTGTTTTCCATGCTGCTCGCGCCGGCGCTGTCCAGCGTGTTGTTCAGCAAGGGCGTAAGAGAATGGCGCAATCCAGTCATGGATTTCCTGAAAGCACGGTATCGCCGGGCGGTGCGCTGGGCGATTGAGCACCGGTTGGTCACCGTGGGCGGTGCGGCGATCGGATTTGCCGCCGCCATCTACCTAACGGTAGGCGGCCTGATCGGCTCGGAATTTCTGCCGCACCTGGATGAGGGTGCGCTGTGGGTGCGCGGCACGCTGGCGCCCAGCACTGGGCCGAGTGAAGGCACGCGGCTGGCGAACCAGGCGCGCATTCTGCTTTGCTCGTTTCCCGAGGTGACGCAGTGCACCAGTCAGGTGGGGCGTCCGGACGACGGAACCGATACCACCGGCTTCTTCAACACCGAGTACTTCGTCGATCTGAAGCCCAAGGAGCAGTGGCGGCCGGTGTTCCTCCAAGACAAGGAACGCGTGATCGCCGCAATGCAGCGCGAACTGGACAGAATCCCTGGCGTGATCTGGAATTTTTCCCAGCCAATCGCAGACAACATGGAAGAGGCGGTCAGCGGAGTAAAAGGGGAACTCGCAGTGAAGATTTACGGCGACGACCTCAAGCTTCTAGAAACCACCGCGGACCGGATCGTCAATACGATGCGCCAAGTGAGGGGAATCGAAGATCTTGGGGTCTTTCGGGTCCTGGGACAGCCGAATCTGGAGGTTGCGGTGGACCGGGTGCAGGCTGCGCGCCATCAGATCAACGTCGCGGACGTCCAGGATGCGATTCAGACCGCCGTGGGCGGCACTGCTTTCACCCAAGTTTTGCAAGGCGAACGCCGCTATGACCTCGTCATGCGCTACCTTCCGCAATACCGCAACACCAGAGAAGCCATCGAGAACATCCGCTTGCTTTCTCCTTCCGGTGAACGCGTTTCGCTCGGGCAGCTTTGCCACATCCAAGAGCGGGAAGGCGCTTCCGAAATCTACCGCGAAGGAAATGAGCGGTATGTGGCCATCAAGTACAGCGTGCGGGGGCGGGACCTCGGCGGAGCCGTCGAGGAAGCGATCCGCAAAGTGGCGACGCAAGTTCAACTGCCGCGCGGGTATCACATCGACTGGGCCGGTGAATACGAAAGCGAAAAGCGAGCGGACGCGCGGCTTCTCGTCATCGTGCCGTTAACCCTGCTGGTGATTTTCGGGATTTTGTACACGATGTTCCGGTCGCTCAAATGGGCGCTCCTGCTTCTTGGCAACGTGGCGATGGCGCCCATCGGAGGATTGCTCGCGCTCCTTTTCACCGGTACGCACTTCAGCGTGTCTTCAGGCGTCGGTTTCCTCGCGCTTTTCGGTGTTTCGGTGCAAACCGGCGTGATCATGCTCGAATACATCAATCAGTTGCGCGTGCGAGGTCACTCGATTGAAGACGCCGCGGTCGACGGGGCGGTGCTGCGGCTGCGTCCCATCCTGATGACCATGCTCGTTGCCACGCTCGGCCTATTGCCGGCTGCACTCTCTCGTGGCATTGGTTCGGACTCGCAGCGACCGTTCGCGATTGTCATTGTCGGAGGGCTGATTGGAGCCCTGGCGCTGAGCATTTTCCTGCTGCCAACCTTATATGTGTGGTTTGCCCGAGATGGCGACAAGCTGCCAGAACCAGAGGCGGATTTTGGAGAGAGCAGTTAGCAACAACTTGGTTTCGAAAGGGCCGGGAAAATGCTTCGTCTCAATGCGAGGACGCTGAAAGACCGGCGTTTAGGGGCACTGATCATCGCTATTATCCCCGGCCCGCTATTTGCGACGCTCTGTCTCGCGGTCCCACAAACTGCCAACCCGGGAACAGCTGATGGCGGACACAAGAAGGTCGCCCTGATTCTCCATGCGGCAGACCGGGCCGGGAACCCAGTTCCACCCGCTTCGCTGAAAGACATTGTAGCCATGCAGGATGGAAAGAAACTGCAAATTGTCGACGGTCCAAAGAGCGCGGGACGCCAGCAGATTGCTCTCTTACTCGACTCCAATTTCCGCCAACAAAAAGTCTTCGCTCTCGAGCAACAAACCGCCGTCGAGATGCTCTCCGCATTCGAGAGGAAAAAAGCGCAAGCCCTGGTGATGAGCTACGGAGCAGAGATTCATTCCTCGGGAGAACTCACCGAGGACTTGGGCAGTTTGCAGGCCTTCACCGGCTCATTGCGCGTAGAGACCGACAAACGGAACCACACTGTACTTTTGTACGAGGCCATGAAACGCGCATACGAGAAACTGTACGAGGGGTCGGGCACAAAGGCGGTCGTCGTTTTGGCCGAAGGAAATGACCACGGAAGTTCCATCAACTGGAAAACCATGGCTCTACTGGCGCAGCGCGCTCATATCGCTTGTTATTTTGTCTTGTTCGCGGACCACAGTTTTTATGGTCGGGAGGTGCGGCACTACGGGTACTACCTGGTTGAGTTGGCTCCCAGGACCGGCGGGATCTTGTGGGAAGTGGGAGACACGCCACGAAAGGCCCAACAAACCTCTCAGCAACTGATCCGCATGCTGGATTCGCAGGGTCTGATCGAAGTCTTGGTGCCAAATGTTCACGCAAATCGCTTTCATCCCGTCAAGGTTACTTCCCCTGGCTACCGGGTCACCGCTCAGACCGGCTACTTTGATGATGCAATACCACCGGTCCCCATCGAGACTGGGGTCGCGCAAAAAATCCCACCAACTCCCCCAGACCGCAGCATCGCGCCACTAAGCCATATCATCGCTTCGCTCTCTGAAACTTCCGATGACCCACCGCCGCCGCAAGTCATGTTTCCCCATCTCAGCGACTCACGGTTCTGGCTCTCGGGACAGATGAATTTCATCTTCCAGACCCACCCTCCGTTCCATGCCCTCTACAGCGGTAAAAACAGTCTGAATCCGAACTATGAGAAGGCCACCTCCCGCGTCCTGACCCTATACACCGGTGTGCGGCTCAATAACTCCACCGAACTCCTCGTCGACATCGAAGAATCGGGCGGAGCGGCACTTAGCACGGGCCTGGGCGTCGCCGGATTCCCCAACCTCGACATCGTACGCAACCCTCTTTTGAGCAAAGCCCCCTATCTGGCTCGCGGCATAATCCACAAGGTGTTTGCCTTGAGCAAGGACCAAGTCGAAAACCAGCGCAACGCTCTCTCGCTCTTCGACGAACTTCCCCGCCGCCGCTTGGAAATCCGCTTCGGCAAGTTTAGCTTGGTCGATTTCTTCGACCAGAATTCAGTCGGCTCCGATCCCCATTTGCAGTTCGCCAACTGGACCATCGACAATAGCGGCGCTTACGACTACGCCGCCGACACCCGCGGTTACACCGTCGGCCTCAGCGTCGACTACGAAGACCGCAATTGGGGTTTTCGCTTTGCCGAGACGCTGATGCCCAAAGTCGCCAATGGCATCGACCTGGTGTGGCGGCCGTGGCAGGTTCACGCGGAGAATTTCGAATACGAATTGCGTCACGGCGTAATTCCGAAGAAAACCGGCGTAGTACGAGTCTTGGCGTTCACGAATTACGCCAATATGGGGATCTATCGCGATGCCGTCGCGCAGTTCCATAAAGGCATTGTTTCAGCGCCGGACATCACCCACCATCCCTGGCACATCACCCGCAAATTCGGTTTCGGCGCCAACCTCGAGCAGAATCTCATCACCAACCTTACCGCCTTCGCTCGCTTTGGCTGGGACAACGGAAAGACCGAATCCTTCGCCTACACCGAAGTCGATCAGACCTTCGCTGGCGGTTTAGGCGCCAACGGCGCCATGTGGCACCGCCGTCAGGACCGCGCCGGCTTGGCCTTCGTCGTCAATGCCATTTCCAAAGACCACCGAACCTACCTCGCCGATGGTGGCTTTGGCTTCCTCATCGGTGACGGCGCGCTCCACTATGGCCGCGAAAATATTCTCGAGGTCTATTACACCGCGCACCTTTGGCGTGGCCTATACGCGGCTCCCGGCCTCCAACGCATCGTCAACCCCGCCTACAATCGCGACCGCGGTCCCGTCCTCGTGCCCACCTTTCGCCTGCATTTGGAACTCTAGCCAGTAGCACACACTTCAATCTGTGCCCCCTTCAACGCTGCCGCAGCTGCAGCGCTGCACCACGCGCGTAACCTGCCGGGTGCCCCTGGTTCGATTTGTGAACCTGGGTCCTGATCAGACCGCGGCCTCAAACATCTTCTCTTTCCGCCCCGCGCCTGCCACGAAAAAAATACGCCGCGGCCCCAATCACAATCGCGAAAAACGCCACCACACCAGCCAGCATCGCGAACGCTCCCCAGTCCACTCGGGCTCCCCCAACCGTGGCAAACTGCTGCGACCAGATCGCCCCATACCCCAGCGAGTCGTGCGCCGCAGAGCTCCCCGCCGGTGTCGACGTCCAAGGTGCATAGCAACAGAGAAACGCCATTCCAATCACAAAAGCCAACAACCCTGCAATTTGGAAAGTCTTCATAGCGAGCAAGTCTACACCAGCCAGTTGCCCTCAGGTTATCCCGTCACTTTCTTCGCCGCGTGGGGGTGAGCAAGAAAGCGCCACCCGGAAAAGGGCTTGACACACGAACTGTACTAGTGTATTAGTACAACATGCTCCTGCACCTCAACCCCTCCTCCGGCGTGCCCCTTTACCTGCAACTGCAGGCCCAGGTGAAGCAAGCCGTCGCCGCGGGGGCCCTGCGCACCGGCGAAGCCCTGCCTTCCACGCGCAAGCTGGCGGCGGAACTGCGCATCAATCCGAACACCGTGGCGCGCGCTTATCAGGACCTCGAACGCGACGGAGTCACCCGCAGCGTGCCGGGGGGCGGAACGTTTGTGGCCGACGGTCTGCCGGGGCTGCTGAAGAGCGAAAAAGTGAAGCGCCTGCGGCCGCACGCGCGACAGCTGGCGGTCGAAGGGCGGCAACTGCGGTTGACACGCGAAGAGACCCTGAAGTTGTTGGAAGAGGAGCTCGACAAATTGGGAGGCCAGGCATGAGCGATGTGGCCATTTTCACGGAGGGCTTGAGCAAGTCGTTTGGGGCGCAAGCCGCCGTCTCGCAGCTGAATCTGCGGATCCAGCCAGGCGCGGTTTACGGATTCCTGGGGCGCAACGGCGCGGGGAAAACGACAACCATGCGCATGCTGCTCGGGCTGGTGAGGCCGACGAAGGGCAGCGTGCGGGTGCTCGGGCTCGATCCGGCGCGCGAACCGGAGTTGCTGCGCATCCTGGAACGCGTGGCGTTTGTGTCGCAGCGCAAGCAGCTGTATGGCTGGGCTACGCCGGCGGAACTCGTGCGCATGAACAAAGCATATTTTCCGCGCTGGTCGGATGATGCGGCGGCGCGGCTGGCGCAGCGGCTGGAAATTCCCATGAACATGGCGTTCAAGAAGCTGTCGATCGGAAATCAAACGAAGGTGGCGCTGCTCCTGGCGCTGGCGCAGGAGGCGGAAGTCTTGATTCTGGACGAACCAACGGCCGGGCTTGATCCCGTGATGGTGGACGAAATTCTGCGCACGTTCATTGAAGACCACGTCAGCCAGGGCCGAACGATCTTTCTGTCCAGCCACCATCTCAGCGAAGTGGAACAGATTTGCGACTGGGTGGGGATACTGGATGAAGGACGCCTGTTACTTGAATCGCGGCTGGAAGAGATTCGCCAGGAGTTTCGGCTGGTGATTGCTTCCGGCGAAGGCCTGCCTGTCGCGCAATCTGCGGATGTCGTCTCCGCAACAACCGACGGCCGCTTCAGAAGCTACGTTGTGGCCCGGGACGCCGAGCGCTTTGCGGCGGAATTGCGCGGCCAGGGCGCGGCCATATTGGAGATTTCCCCGCTTGGCTTGCGGGAACTGTTTCTGCACCTCAGTCGCAAGGAGGATCCATGTACGCCTGGAAATGCTGGCGCGAAAGCCGCGCCCGTTTCATCTTTCTCTTGATCATGTTTGGAGCTTCTGCCCTTCTGTTCACTCTCATGCACGGGCTCACGGAACAAGACGGATGGTGGCATTTCGACCGCACCGAGTACACCCGCGACCCGGCGACGATGGTGCACCTGGTGAGCGGCATGGTTCTCAGCGTACTGTCGTTCAGCGGATTTCTTTCCGCGGTGTTTCTCGGCGCGACTGCCCCGGGAAGCGAGTTCGAGCCCGGAACGATTGAATACCTGTGGACGCGACCGCGCACCCGGACTTCGCTGACGTGGACACACTGGGGCATTTGCGTGGCCGAAATGGTGCTTGTGGCAGTCGTTCCCACCTATCTTGCGGCGGCGATCCTGGGCACACTGACCAGGAATTGGAACCTGCCGGTGCTCTTCGTTGCTCCCTGGATAATGGTCATCTTCGGCCTGCCGCTGCTGGGGCTCACTACGCTGATGACTGCGTTGAAGCGCAGCGCCAGCGGCGGACTGATCTACACGTCTGCGGTGGTAGGCGTGTATCTGATCGTTCGTCAAATCATCACCGTGCCCACGCATCTCAATCTGCCAACACTGTTTGCAGGACCCCTGGTCTGGCTGGTGACCAACAATCAGCCTTTAGCGGTCGCGTTTCCGTGGGGATCCTTAGCGCGCGCCGTTTTCCTGGCAGCAGCCCTTCCCCTGGCCGCGCAATATCTCCTCAAACGCGCCGAAGTGTGAGCCCAGCAAGAAGCCCCAGAGATTTGAGAGTTCCGGCCTGCGTGTCAAACCTCGCGTTTCCCCCAAGGTTCGACTGCACATGCTGGTTACCAATTACGCCCAACTCGCGACTTGCGCTCAGTTTGACGCGTGAGTTCTCGTTCCTCGGTAGACAATTTCGGTTAAGCCAGCGGCCGCTAGTAGCGCTAGGGAGACAATCAGTAAAACTCCAAAGAATGGGTCTGAACGCCACCAGAACGCCGCCGCCAACCAAAAACTACCAGCGGCAGTGAAGCAGCCAACGTTAACCCATCTTGCGAATTTCCAATTCACAACCTCAAGCATGATGCCGACTACCGGAAGAACCACTTCAAAAACAAACTCGAAGCACAACTGAAAATCCAAGGTCGCCGGGAAGCCGACGCTTCGGAGCCTGGTAAACATCAGCCAAGAGACACACGTATTCGCGGCTAAAACCCATACGAGACGGAAAATTCTCTTCATTATGTTGGTGAAGCGCTCCGAGTGCCCGATTTCAGTTAACGACAACGGATTGGATTGGACAGGAGGCCGTCTCATCATGTTCACAGTTTATTTCCGCGTCTTGGGTTCGACCAGTAGTTTGCGAGTAGGCTGGAGACTCCTGATTAACGCGCAAACCGGACAAGTGATTCGCGAGAAGCCCCATCGCGGGAAGTTGGGGTACGCCACCCAATTCGTCTTCGAGAGGACGCCTGGTCGAATGGCGGAAACTGACATCAAGCCCGTCCTCTTATTTCTTGGCAGGTGGCGCCGCCGCCGGCCCATCCACTCCAAAATCCCACACAAACAAATTCATCCCATCCGGCAAAATCTCCGCCAGCGCGTACTCCCCAGGCGGCAGTTGCTCGCTCAGCGTAAACCGGTACACCGTTGGCGCCACTTCCCACCTCTGCATTGCAATCACGTTCACTTCCGTCGCGATGTCTTGCCCAAACAGATTCTTAATCGCCTGCAGTTGCCTTTTATTGCCTTTCACCGTCGCCCGCACCAGCGCGATCTCGGGCCCAGCCTCCCCCGGACGGCTGCTCCGCTCGATGGTCGTCGTCTGGTCCGGGTCCGGTGGCGCTTCCCGCAGGTAAAACTCCGGCGCCGCCGTGGTAATCCGCACTTTCGCCTTGGCCCCCGGGATTTCCACGTTCCGCTTGCTCGGCACGATCGGTATCGGCGAAGCAATCTGCTTCAGCAACTGCTTCTTGTCCGTCCGGACTCCCGCTCCCGCCTGCTCCAGTCGAACCACTGCTTTACCCTGAATCGCAAACATGCCCTCCCCAGTCGGCAAAAACACTCCGGGCGCCACCTGCAGGCTGGCATCTACATCCATAACCGCGACCACCTGATTAGCCTGCTCTTGCGCCTTGATCTTGTTCACCAGCGCTGCCGCTTCGCTCGCTTCCGCCTGCTCCGCCTTAGCGGTTGCCACCCAGTCCACCATATCCGCCGGAAGCTCTTCCCACTCCCCCCGCTCCGCACTCAAATACCTCACCCGGTCCCCCACCCGCGCATAGTCCCGCACCACCTGGTAATTCCCGTCCTTCAGCACCAGCTTCTTCCCCCGCGCCGTCCGCGCAACGCCATCCTGCCCCGCCGCCGCTTTTGCTGGTGCACTCCCGGCCTGTTGTGATTCACCCGCTTCCGGCACCGAAGGCTCGCTCGCATGCCCGGCCCAGCTGCTCGTTCCGAGCAGCAAGCCCAATCCAGCTATCACCGTGTTTACGCTCTTAATTGCCATGGATGGTTTCTTACAGCTTGCGATGCGCCACAAACCGCCCAGTTTGCCCCGTCCCCGCAGAATACCCCCGCACCCACGCCTCCGCAACCGTCACCACCCGGGCACTTTGCCGGAAGGTTTTTGTAGTGGCGCCCGCCCGCGGCCGGCCGCGCCAGTCTGGGCAGTCTGGGCCAGTAGTGCCACCTATCGACGCTCGACCCTGCCCATATTTTGTCATCGACTATTATTAAAAGAAGCGTATACTATCCAACTAGCCAACAGTTCATGCTGTTCCCGGCATCGCCCCGATCGACTCGGGGCGTTTTTGTTTTTCCAGGCCGTTTGTAGGGCCGCCTTCTGCTTGCCCCGTCGGGGGAGGCGGGCCCCTCCTGCTGGCACGGCGCTTTCTTACACCAGCTCCAGCGATGCCCCGCAACCTGTAGCGCAGGGCGGAGTCCGCGCAGCCCTGCGGGCCTTTCCGCAGCCGTCTCATCAACTTGATGCGTCGACATCGGTGGGCGCGGCTTAGCCATCCATAACTCCTTTAGAATGAACACTTGCAAAAGTGTATCAAAACAAAGCACTTTAACCTCCTTTAGAATCAACACTTACGCAAAACCCAGGGGGGAGCGGGTAGGCAGCCGACCGCGCAACGCGCCAGACCCTCCGAGGAACGCCGATTCTCCTGATTGGCGCAGGCCTGGAAGCTACATCGATGATCCCGGACTCCCAAGTCCTCCCAAGTCTTTGATAGGATCCAGGCCAGTGTAGAGGCCGTACTTTTAGGGCGGCCGGACCGCTCTCGCACTCTCATTCCAGAGCGAAAAATCGAACCCTTTAGAATCAATAGCTTACGCACTCTTGCTGCTCTCCTGTGCAGGAGAGTGACGGCTAACCAATGCATTTTCAATATGTTGCGCACTCTTTGCGAAAACACGGGGGGGGGTGCCACCCCCTTCTGCCCCTATCTTTAAAAAACTTTAACTCCTCGGCTCGAGTGTGCGTGGCGGGGGGCCCCTAAAAACAAAAAAGGCTCCCGAACCTTCGGGAGCCTGCAAAATTCCTTAGCCTGCAAATTCACTCGCGCTCGCACGTCCGCAGACCTGCTAGCTTGCTGAGCCGATCAGTGCGTCAGTGCGTGCATTTCGGAAACAGCGTCACCAGCACCATCAGGTCAGACAGTGTGAACAGCCAATTGTCCGCCTTCGCGCCCGCCGCTTCTGCAGCTCGCGCGATGAACCCCAGGTGCCGGCTCTTCGCGAAGTTGTGCAGGTGCTCGACGCAAATGCCCGTCAAGGTCGCTACTTCCGAGTCGGTGAAGATCTTCTGGCTAGATTTTACGGTTACCATGGCCGTGTCCTTTGCTCTTCGCCCTCTATCTTCTAGGATGCTTTCAGAAGCATAGAAGATGCGCCTTTTGTAGAGCAATAGTCGTTCCGTTCTGTACAGTAGGGAACTTGCAGGCTAGTACTTTCCCTGGATTTAGCTTTTTCGCCCCGAGAATCGCTGCATTTCTCTTCGATCTTCCTTCGATTCCCAACTAGTACTCTGTTCAGGCCCGCTGGCCATAGGTAGGAAAAAACTTCTTATTTGCGCAAACTTCCTACGCTTTTCGGTAGCACTGCGGCAATCTCCCGCACCTGTTTCGTGTGCCGTATTTCATGGCAGGCCACGAATTGCAACCATTCATACACATTCAGCGTCCCCAGAAACGGCTGCGACCATCGGTATACACTTAAATCCCGACCCTTTGTTTCTTCCAAAAACGCCAGCGTGCGCTCGCGCAATTCACGAGATTCCGCCAGCATCTGCTCCTTCTCCTTCAATAGTTCCGGAGCCAGCGGAATCGGCGACTTCCGCCGGATCAACCTTCTCTCCACCAATGCGAACGGCATATGAAACCGCCGGTAAAAAGGCCAGTGCTTGGGTTCCTTGTGCGTGACTTTGTCCGCCGCACGCAGCACTGCCCGCTCCACCATCATCAAGTGCGCGATTACCTCGCCGGCCGACCAGCGGCCCTCTTGCGGTGCCGCTCGCCACTGCTCGGCCGGCACCAAATCCGCTGCCCGCAGCAACTCACGCTGCGTTTCACCCAGCTTCTTTCGCACTTTCTCGATGCCCGCCTCGCTCTTGGACACGTCTCGCTTCACCCAATCCTGATCTAGAGTGTGGCTCCCCCGGCCTGCTCAAACGCATGCGCCAGTTGCAGGACGCTGGCTTCCCCGAACGCCGGCCCGAAAATCTGCAGCCCCACCGGCAGCTTCCCGCCAATCTTTCCGCAAGGCATTGAAATGCCCGGAACTCCCGCCAAGGATCCCGTAACTGTATATATATCAGCAAGATACATCTGCAGCGGATCGTTCGTGCGCTCGCCCAATTTGAACGCCGGTACCGGCGAAGTCGGCGTCACGATCACGTCCACCTTCGTAAACGCCTCCCGAAAATCACGCGCGATGAGCGCCCGCACTTTCTGCCCTTTAAGGTAGTAAGCATCATAGTACCCAGCCGAGAGCACATAAGTTCCCAGCACGATGCGCCGTTTCACTTCCGGACCAAACCCGGTACCTCGCGTCTTCCGGTACATTTCCAGCAGGGAAGCGTCGTCCACGCGCAAGCCGTAGCGCACTCCGTCATACCGCGCCAAATTCGAGCTCGCTTCCGCCGTCGCGATCACGTAATAGGTAGCAATCGCGTAATCCGTATGCGGCATGGGAATCTCGACCAGTTCGCAGCCCAGCTTCTGGAACAGGCTGATTCCCGCCTCGATCTTCTGGCGTACTCCGTCATCCATTCCGGTGCCGAAATACTCTTTCGGGATTCCGATGCGCATGCCTTTGACCGGCTTCTCCATCTCGGCCCGATAATTGGGCACTGGCGCCGTCGTGGAGGTCGCATCGTTCGCGTCCCGCCCGGCAATCACCTGCATAATCGCCGCAACGTCCCTCGCATTGGTCGCAAACGGCCCGATGCGGTCCAGCGATGACGCAAACGCGATTAGCCCGTACCGCGAAACCCGCCCATAGCTCCCCATCATTGCGGGAACACCGCAGAAAGATCCCGGCTGGCGGATGGATCCGCCCGTATCGGTCCCCAGGGACGCTACGGCCAGGCCGGCTGCTACCGCGGCGGCCGAGCCTCCGCTCGAGCCGCCGGGTACGTGGTCGGTGGCTTCGGGATTGCGCACCGCGCCGTACGCGGAGTTCTCGTTTGAGCTGCCCATGGCGAATTCGTCGCAGTTCGTTTTGCCGAGAATCACCGCGCCGGCGGCTTCCAAGCGCTCCACGGCGGTGGCATCGTATGGCGGAATATAGTTTTCGAGGATTTTCGAGCCGCAAGTGGTCTTGACGCCGCGCGTGCTGATTACATCTTTGATGGCAATCGGCACGCCGGCCAGCGGGGGCAGCGGCTTCCCGCCCGCGGCCAGCGCATCGATTTTGTCGGCTTGCGCGTAGGCGCGCTCCGGCGAAAGCGCGAGGTATGCATTCAGCTCGGGATTCCGTGCGGCGATCCTTTCATAAAATTCGCCCGCCAGCTCGCGCGCTGAGACTTTCTTCGCCGCAATCGCTTCGCGTACGCTGCCAATTGTCCACTTCTCCGCCATCGCGTCAGCTCTTCCTTACGTCTTTACTTCGTTAGTTCGTTACTTCTAGCGTTCAATTACTTTCGGCACGCGAAAATACGGAGGCTCTGGGTCCGGGGCTTGCTTCAGGATTTCCACTGCGTCTCGGCAGGGCACTTCCACGTCTTCACGCAGCGTGGCGTCGGCCGTCTGGTCGTCGGCGAGCACCTGCGCCATGGGCTCGACGTTGGCGGTGTCCAGTTCGTTGAGCTTGCCGATGTATTCGAGGATTTCATCGATTTGCGCGCGGTACATCTCGAGCTCCGCTTCGCTGAGATCGAGGTAGGCCAGTTCGGCCACCCGCACGACGTCTTCGCGGCTGATTTTCATCTTTTGGTTTTCCGTTTCGCGATGCGGTACCAAGAATTAAACGCAAATTCTATCACGGCCACGGTGCTTAGCAGCCTATGGAAGACAGGCTACGCGCGGGTCACGCTGTGCGTGGCTTGGCCCTGGCACGGCGGTGCGCTCTACAGGGGATTGCGAGCAAAGATATCGGGCGTCGACGGCTTGCGCTTTGAGGAGACCGCGGCATCGTATTCCAGTACGGAATGATGCATGCTGGCCATGCGCCAGTGGCCGTCGGATTTTTTGCACATGGCCATGCCTTGTCCGTGTAAGCGGCCGCGGGCTGAATCGATGGTGAATTCGTACTCGTACCAGACGGCTTCGCCGATGGCGTGGAACGATCTTTCGCGCAGGTCCAGTTGCGCGGCGGGTGTTTGGTGAAAATAGCGGTCGCGGAAATAACCTATGACTTTTTCTCGGCCGTGGAATTCTTCCTGCGTTGTGAACAGCGCGATCCGCGGATCGAGGCAATCGCCAAAAGCCTTCTCGTCGGAGTCATTGAAAGCTTTCAGGCAGCCGTGGGTGTCGCGGAGCATCTCTTCGGCGAGCGCCGCGGATCGCTCTTCCTCGGCGGTGCGAATACGCAACATTTGACGCTGTAGATCGATGGTCGCGCCCATTTTGCCGAGCAGATCCACGCCGAGGATGCCATCAATTTTGCGGCCGCAAGCTTTTCCGATGGCGGAAAGATCGATCGCCGGAAGCGAGAACTTCACCAGCTTGGTTTGCCCGACAACCAGCTCGGACAAGGTGATTTCTTTGGCGCTGGTGGCCAGCGTGCCGCTCCACGAAGTTACGCGAATGTTCCGCGAGGTTCCTTGGGCGAAAGACTCGAGATTGAGCATGGAGGTCGCGGCGGTGTCCACCAGGAACCAGGCGGGGCGCCCGGCAGCCGCGACTTTAATCACCGGCAGGGCATCGCAATACTCCAGCGGGATTTCCTGGGCGCGGGCGAAGGCGAAGGCGGGAGCGGCGAGTGCGGCAAGGAGTGCGAAGAGCGGGAGAAAGGACTGGCGAAGTCTGTAGAAAGTCATGGCCGCACCTCCGTGGGAAAACCGGGGAGGAGCATAACATAAATACGAACGTTCGTGCTATTTATGATTAGGTTGTGCTATAGTTCCGCCGTGCCGCAAAGCGCTCGTGCCTCCCGAAAAAAGGTGCTTCCTCGCCGCCAAGCTCGCGGACTGCGTACGCGGCAGGCCATTCTGGCGCGCGCCGTGGATATCGCTTCGGTTCAGGGGCTCGACGGACTCACGGTCGGTTCTCTTGCTGAGATGCTGCGCATGAGCAAGAGCGGTCTCTTTGCGCATTTTGGTTCCAAGGAAGATCTGCAACTGGCCACGGTGGAAGCGGCGCGCCAGGTTTTTATCGAACGGGTCACGCGGCCGGCCATCGCCGCGCGCAAGGGCATGCCCCGGCTGTGGAGCCTGCTGGACCACTGGCTGGCGCTGGTGGAAAAGCAGGTTTTTGAGGGCGGATGTTTCTTCAGCGCCGCGTCCTTTGAATTCGATGGGCGTTACGGCGTGGTGCGCGACCGCATCGCGGCAATCATGCACGAATGGATTGCGGTGCTCACCCGCGCGATTTACGAAGCGCAGAAAGCCGGGCACCTCGATCCCAAGATGGATCCCACGCGGCTGGCTTTTGAGATTCACGCCGTGGCCATGGGCGCGCACTGGGCATTTCAGTTGCTGGACGACCGGCAGGCCTATCCGCGGGCGCGCACGACGCTGCTGGAGAGATTGCGCGGTCTGGCCACGCCCCAGTCCCCGCGCATCCCGTAGCCTCCCCGCCTTACTCGACGCGATGCAACGCCTTGGGGTTCCGGGATCAACACCACAATCCTATCGCCCGCCAAATCCAGCTGCGCCGCTGAATTGCGTAGGTATCGAGGCTACCTCGACGCGACCTCGGCGGTCTTTCGCGGATATTTCTTCGCGATGTAGTTGTCGACGAGTTGTTGGAAGGCGACGGCTAGTTCGTCGTAGGTGCCTTCGAGGGTGACGTCTTTTTTGCCGTCGATGTAGACCGGGCAGCGGGGGGCTTCGCCGGTTCCGGGCAAGCTGATGCCGATGTTGGCGGCTTTGGATTCGCCGGGGCCGTTGACGATGCAGCCCATGACCGCGAGGGTCATGGTTTCGACGCCGTCGTATTGCGTCTTCCAGACGGGCATCATGTCGCGAATGTAGGCTTGCACGCTTTCCGCGAGCTCTTGAAAGGTGGAGCTGGTGGTGCGACCGCATCCGGGGCAGGCGGTAACGCTGGGCGAAAACGAGCGCAGGCCCAGGGCTTGGAGCAATTCGCACGCGGCGTAGACTTCTTCGCGGCGGTCGCCGCCGGGTTTGGGCGTCAGGGAGATGCGAATGGTATCGCCGATGCCTTCATATAGCAGTACGCCCAGCGAGGCCGCGGACCAGATCTGCCCTTTCATGCCCATGCCGGCTTCGGTCAAGCCGAGATGCAGCGGCTGCTGCGTCTTGGCGGACAAATCGCGATATACGGTGATCAAATCGCGCGGGCGCGAAGTCTTGCAGGAAATAATGATTTGCTCGGTGAGCAATCCCGATTCCAGCGCGAGGTCCGTGGATTGCAGCGCGGAAAGCACCATGCAATCGTTGATGATTTCTTCGGATTCTTTGCCCAGATTCTTGTCGGTATTCTCCTGCATCTTGAGCATGACCAGCTCTTGATTGAGGGAGCCGCCATTGACGCCGATGCGCACGGGCTTGCCGTTGTCGACGGCGACTTTGCAGATGGTGGAGAATTGTTCGTCGCGGCGCTGTCCGGCGCCGACGTTTCCAGGATTGATGCGGTATTTGTCGAGCGCTTTGGCGCATGCTGGATTTTTGGTCAGCAGTACGTGGCCGTTGTAGTGAAAGTCGCCGATGATCGGCACGTGGCATCCCGCATCGGCAAGGCGCTTCTTGATTTCGGGGACGGCTGCTGCCGCTTCCGGGACATTCACGGTCCAGCGGACGATTTCGGAGCCGGCTTCGGCGAGTTCCATGGTCTGGCGGAATGTTCCGTCGATGTCCGCGGTGTCGGTATTGGTCATCGACTGGACGACGATGGGTGCGCCCCCGCCCACGCGCACATGTCCGACCATGACGCCGTGGGTTTTGCGCCGCGGGCGCCCTGCCCCGGTGGCGTCCATGCCTGCAATCTGGGTAAGCATACGCATCTATTTTACCAGCGCAGGCGCTCTCTGTCTCATCCTTGCTACTACGCAGCGGCTTTGAGGGCTCGCGGCGTTCTGGTGCGGACAGAATGTCCGCAGTGCCACCAGAATGGTAAAGTGGCTAGGCAACGTCTTGCAGTCCATGCGATTCTGGTAGGACAAAGACGAGAGGACCCGATGACGCAGCGTGTTCCCAGCCTGCTCCGGTACATCGCAATTGTCGCGCTGCTTTTTTCGCTTGTGCCGTCGGCGTCGTTGCCGCGCTCTGCGCTGGCGCGCCAGGAAGCTGCGGCGAAAGATGCGCTCTCCGCGAAAGACCGCAAGGAAGTTTTCATCACCGTCTGGAAAGATATTGAAGAGCGCTATTACGATGCGGCGTTCAACGGAGTGGACTGGAACGCGGTGCGCAAAAAGTACGAGCCGCAGGTGGCTGCCGCGCAAAACGACGCCGTTTTCTACAATCTCATCAAGCGCATGATCGAAGAGCTGCATGACGCGCACACGCGCTTCAGCACGGCCACGGAATGGGAAAATCGCCAGAAGCACCAGGGCGTGAGCGTGGGCTTCGGCGTTGACGAAGTGGAAGGGAAGACCGTGGTCACCGCGGTGACTGCCGATTCGCAAGCGGCGAGCAACGGAATCGCTGCGGGAATGATTGTCCTGGCGATCGATGGGCAGGCGATCGAGGCGCGCCTGGCCGATGCTGGGGCGCGCCACGTGCGCAATTCCTCCGAGCGCGCCGATTTGCTGCTTGCCTACCGCGAAATCTTCGCCGGAGCGCCGGGCTCGCTGGTGACATTGCAACTGCAACGCGCCGATGGCTCAACCTGGGAAACCATCGTCACTCGCGAGATTCACGCTTTTCCGCCGAAGGTGCTGCAGAAACGATTGCCGGATGGCACGGCGTACATTCGCTTCGACGAGTTCCAGGCGTCCACTCCGCGCGATGTCCACGAAGCTCTCGAACAGGTGCGCAACGCTCCCGGTTTGATTCTCGATCTGCGCGGCAACGGCGGCGGCACGCTTTCTTCCATGCTGCAGATCGCCGGGTACTTCCTGCCGGAGCGCACCCGCTTTGCGCTGGACCGTACGCGAAGCGGCAAACCGGTCTCCAGCTTTGGCGGGCTTTTTAAAGTGGGCTTGGAGCTGTACGCCGGGAAAAAAGGGGAGCAGGTTTATTCCGGCCCGGTGGCCATTCTGGTGCGCGGGCGCACGGCCAGCGCTGCGGAGATTTTTTCGGCGGGAATGCAGGAAGCGGGCCGCGCCAAAGTTTTCGGCAGCCAGACGTGCGGGTGCGTGCTGGGAATTATCAAGCAACGCAAAGTAAAAGGCGGCGGTGTGCTGGAAATCAGCGAGATGCTTTGGCTCACGCCAAAGGGCCGCAAACTGGAAGGCGAAGGAGTGCTTCCGGACCGCGAAGTGCGCCCGACCATCGCGGACTTGCAGCAAAAGCGCGACGCGCCGCTCGAAGAAGCGGAGAAAAGCCTGCGCGCCGCTTTGGCCCGAGCCTCAAAATCTTCGTACTTTGCTGTGAGGAGGGTCCGCCACCGCTTTTGCGGTCTGTGCGTGAGCGGTGGTGAGGAACTTCCTGCCGCGGCAGCCTTAGTAAGCGCACACTAGCGCGAGAGAAAGCTTTTGGAGTGCGGGTGCCCTGCTACGGCCTCGACTAGCTTGCTCAGGGCGCCGTTTCCAGCTCCGCTGCGACGCCTGCGAGTCGCTCCAGCTCACTGCGCAAATTCAACCAATACTCGCCGCCAATCGTATCGACAAACCGTGCCTGAATCTCCCGCCACAGCGGGATAGCCCGCCCGAGCGCTTCGTCGCCCTTGGCGCTTAGCGAAACAAACCGCTGCCGCCTTACACCGCGCTTGGAAACCGTCAGCAAACCCTCTTTTTGCAACAGCCGCAAGCTGCGTGTCAGCGTGGTCGGATCGATCCCCAGCGTCTGCCCGAGCGCGCCAATGGAAATCGGCTGGGCTTTGCGCACTCCGACCAAAATCGCAAACTGCGTCGAACGTATCCCCGAGGACTGCAGCGCCTCGTCATAGAGTCTGGTCACGGCGCGTGCGGTGCGCCGAAAATTGAGCGAAGCGCAGTAGCCAGTGCCTCCGAGATCGAGTGGTGGGGGCAGAGAGAGCGGCGTCAGGGAGTTCAACGGGGGCAAATGGTTCACAGGCATCTCCAAGCTTGACTTGTATATGCAATTTAAGATATAACGGAGCCAATTGGATGTCAAGGTCCGGCCCCATAGTGCTCACCCCGCCGGGTTTCCGCGAGTGGTCCCGATTTGGAATTTGTCTTTTTAGTTTCCAGACTCAGGGACGCGTCTGGCCAAGGGGATACACGGCATGATGAACCCAGTAGTAGTACCCATCCATTTGCCGGTACGGCGACTCGGGCAGAGCGGCAATTCCTTCCGGTTTCCGGCGCGCTACGCGCGCTTTGGCGATTTCGATTTGGATCTGGAGCAGCAGGAGCTTTATCGCGGCAGCGTCCGTATCAAGCTGCAAACGAAAGTATTTGAGGCTTTGCTGGCGCTGCTGGAAGCGCCCGGGGACGCGGTCAGCCGCGAAGCTATTCGCCACAAACTATGGCCTGGAGATTCGCTGGTCAACTTCGACGCCAACGTCAATACCACGGTCAATAAGCTGCGGCAGGTGCTGGGCGACTCGCCCGAGCAGCCCGCTTACGTCGGGACCATTCCGCGAAAAGGCTACTGCTTCGTGGCCAAAGTCGCTTTCGTTGAAGAACTGCCGAGCCTCCCCCCCGGGGAACGGGTAGCCGCAGCGGCGAGCCGCGCTGGCGGCAGTGTTAGCGCCGGTGAAACATCGAAATTGAGCGCTTTCTTGCGGAATAATCCGGCCAAGTGGCTGGTGGCCGGAGTAGTCACGCTGGTGCTTAGTGGGGCATTGCTTGGCGCGGCGATCATGCTGTACTCGCATCGCGTGCACTAAGCACCGGGCGGGCCCTGCCCCTACGAAAGCGGCCCTTAGCCGCACTGTTTCGTTTCCCTGCAGTGCCCTGCATTCGATATCAGGTAGCGGCGCCTTGCGCTGTGCCGGCGGATGTGTCCGCGGCGATAGTGCCGCGGAGGCCGAGTGCGTCCGCTTGTTCGCGCAGCGCGGCGATACAGAAGGCGATGTGTTCTTCGAGCGGAATGCCCAGCTCTTCGGCGCCTTTGCGAACGTCCTCGCGGGAGACGCCGCGGGCGAACGCTTTATCCTTCAGGCGTTTTTTCACGGAATCGACTTCCAGATCGAGAATGCTTTTGGATGGGCGGACGTAGGTGCAGGCGGTGAGAAAGCCGGCTAGCTCGTCGCACGCAAAAAGGGTGTGCTCGAGCGCGGATTGCCGCGGGACGCCGGAATAGTCGGCGTGCGAGAGGATGGCGCGGATGAGCTCCTCGGAGTAGCCGCGCTCGCGGAGGACTTTTGCGCCTTCGGCGGGATGCTCCTTGTCCGCGGAGTGTTCATTGTTGGGCCAGCGCTCGTAATCGAAGTCATGGAGGAGCGCGGTAAGGCTCCAAAGGTCTTCGTCAGCGCCATTCTTGCGGGCGTACGCGCGGACGCACGTTTCGACGGCGAGCATGTGTTTGCGCAGGGATTCGGATTGCGTGTATTCGCAAAGCAGTTGCCAGGCATCGTCGCGAGTTGGCATCGGTGTCTCCAAGTTTGCGCGTGTAGTGTAGCAAAGAGCAGACACAGAGATGGATGCGAGGAAGGCGAAACGCGAAGAAGATAAGGAAAAGCCAGTCCTCGAAAGAGCGGGGTGAAACGCCGCTGCCAATTGAGGTCAGCGTTGCCGTGGCCGCCAGGCCCCCTGCGCAATGCAGGAGGGTTCGCCGGGGAGAGGTTTCTGAGGTATGCTCGCGGCCACAACGTTTCCCCAATGAATACGTTGGTGTCAGAGGAGATGGACCATGGCTGCTGCTTCCCCAAGTCCCGTTACCACGCCCGCATCGGCGCCTGTCAGTCCGCCCGACCACGCTGCCGCGCAGCCCAAGCCTCGATGGCCCTGGTTGAAATATGCAACGCCTATCCTGGTGCTGTTGCTGGCGGCGCTGGTGGTGGTGACCATTACGCGGGACTGGAACGCGTGGGAAGGCGGGCGCATCGAGCAGGTGACGGACGACGCGTTTGTGCGCGGCGATCTGACGCCGCTGAGCACAAAAGTGGCGGGGATCGTGCGGAACGTGAAAGTTTCGGACTTTCAGCGGGTGCATACGGGAGATTTGCTGGTGGAGTTGCAGGACGACGACTATCAGGCGCAGTTGGCGCAGGCGCGAGCCGCGGTGGAAGCCGGAAAAGCGGCGATCCACAACAATCTTCGCCAGCGGGAGTTGCAGGATTCGCGGATCCAAAGGGCGCTTTCGGGAATCGATCAGGCAAACGCGCAGATTGCGGCGGCGCAGGCGGGCATAAACGCGGTGCAGGCGGACGTGGTGCGTACACGCGCGGAACGCGCGCGCCAGGAAGCGCTGCTGGCGACCCACGCGACGACGCAGCAGCGGGTGGAAGGCGCGGTGGCGGACGAGCAGCGGCTTGCGGCGCAGGCTGCCAGCCGCGAAGCCGATCTGGAACAGGCAAAAACGGCGCTGCGCAGCAATGAAATCGCTGTGGAAACGGAGCGGCGCTCCAAAACGGTCCTGGAATCGCAAGACCAGCAACTGCTGGCGGACTTGCACGCGAAAGAAGCTGCGCTGGCGGTGGCGCAGGTGAATCTTGGCTACACCAAGATTCATGCGCCGGCGGACGGCACGGTGGGCGAGAGGCAGGTGCGGCCCGGGCAACTGGTATCTCCGGGAACGCAGATCCTGACGTTTGTGGCAGAGACCAAATGGGTGCAAGCGAATTATCGCGAGACGCAGCTCACGCACATGAAGGTGGGCGATCCGGCGGAAATCAGGATGGACGTGTATCCGGGGCAAGTGCTGCACGGCAAGGTTCTGGAGATCGCGCCGGCGAGCGGCTCGCAGTTTGCTCTCTTGCCGCCGGACAACGCCACAGGGAATTTCACCAAGGTGGTGCAGCGCATTCCCGTGAAGATCGCGCTCGACGATGCCGCTCGCGCCGAGCAATTACGGCCCGGGCTTTCCGTGACCGCCAGCGTACGAACGAAACCTTAAGCGGAGCGTGAGGGTACCATGGCTTCGCAAACAGGAGCGTTGCACGCGCCGACGCCGGCGCAAATGGCCAGGGCGATTGCCGGGGCCACACCCGCTGACCTTTCGCAGAGCCCGCTGATCGGAATCCTGGGCGTGGTGCTGGGCGCGGGAATCGTTACGCTCACGGGGCGGATGCTCACTCTGGGCACCGCGGATTTGAAAGGAAGCCTGGGGATCGGGTTTGACGACGGAGCGTGGATTGGCAGCGCGTTCAACATCGCGCTGATGTTCATCGGGCCTTTCACCGTTTATCTGGGCGGGTTGCTGGGGGCGCGCCGCGTGCTGATGATTGCGGCGAGCTGCTTTACGGTGCTGTGCCTGCTCTTGCCGCTGATCTATAACTACAGTTTGCTGATGACCGCGCTGGTGCTGGCGGGGCTGACGTCCGGAACGTTTTATCCGCTGACCCTGACTTTCGCGCTGCGCAATATTCCGCCGCGGTTTCTTCCGTTCACCCTGGCGCTGTATGCGACGTTCGTGGACGGCGCGGTGAACATCGCGCCTTCGCTGTATGGCTGGTACCGCGAACATTTGTCGTTTCACTGGATGTTCTGGAACTCCGCGGTGCTTACACCGCTGATGATTGCGTGCATCTACTACGGAATTCCCGCAGCGCCTGCGCGAAAGAAGACCGGGCCGGCGCCGAGTTTCGCGGGATTTCTGTATGCCAGCGCCGGATTTGCGATGTTGTTTGCGGCGCTGGACCAGGGGCAGAGGCTGGACTGGTGGCGCTCGGGATTGTTCAATGCGCTGTTTTTTGGCGCGATGGTTTTCTTGCTGGGCTCGCTGGTGCGGCGGCTGCGAAGTCCGAACCCGCTGGTGGATCTGCCGTATCTGCGGGAGTGGAATACGGTGCTGCTCGGCGTAGCGCTGGCGCTTTTCCGCTTCTGCCTGTTGGCGACCATCGTGCTGGTGCCGCAGGCGCTGTCGATTCATGGGTTCGAGGCCAGCCAGATCGGGCCGGCGGTGATCTGGACTGCGGCGCCGCAGCTGGTGATTGCGTTGATCGCGGCGTTGCTACTGCTGCAGGGCCTCGATTCGCGGCTGCTGATGGCGACAGGATTCGCGTGCATGGCCGTAGCCGCGTGGCTGAATGCCGGATATACGAGCGCGTGGTCGGCGCCGGACTTTTACCGAACGGAACTGTTGACGGGAGTGGGCCAGTCGTTTGCTTTCATAGGACTGGTGTCCACGATTGTGTTGCAGGCGATATTTTCTGGCGGACTGACGAAACCACAGGCGGCGCTGACATTCTCCGCGTTCTTTCACGTGATCCGCCTGCTGGGCGGGCAAATTGGAGTCGCGGTGATGACCCACTACATCGCGGTACGCGAGCAACTGCACTCGAACCTGTTGGGACTGCACGTGCAGCAAGGCAATTGGGTGGAGGACTCGGCGGTGAGGCAGCTTGCGGCGGGGCTGTACGTGAAGTCCTCCGGAGTGCAGGCAGCCACCGGGCGCGCCGTCGGGCTGATCGGCGGGCGCGTGCGGCTGCAAGCCTACACGCTGACGTTCATTGACGGATTTTATTTCGTAGCGTGGGCCTGCGTGGCGGCGCTGCTGCTGGTCGCGCTGCTGCGGAAAGCGCCATTGAATTACCGCGAACTAGGTTTTCAGGATGAAGAAACTTCTGCAAACCAAGGGACGAAATCATGAACTCACGCGCTGTGGTGCTTTGTGCTTTGGTCGGAGGGTTTTGCGGTGTGAAGCTGGCGGCGCAGGAAGCGAAGTCGCCTGCTGCTCGCCGCATCACGCTGGACGAGGCGGTGCAACTGGCGTTGCAGCACAATCACATTGTGCGCATTGCGGGATACAAAGTTGAAGAGAAGGAGCATGCCAAGGATATTGCGCGCAGCGCGTACTTCCCGATCCTGCGCAATGACAGCACGGTGCTGAATGTCAGCGATTCGCAATTCATTGGGATTCCCGCGGGAGCGCTGGGGACCGTGGACGGAACGCCGATCCCTGGGCGTTCCGTGGTGTTGAATCAAGGCGGACACACGTTCGTAACCAGCGGCACTTCGCTTACCCAACCGCTCACTGAGCTTCTCAAAATCAAGCCGGCGAATGACATCGCAGCGGCGGAAGTGATGGCTACAAGGGGCAAAGCGCGGCAGGCGGAGAATGCCGTGGCGCTGCGTGTGCACCAGTTGTACTACCGGGTGCTGATCGCGCAGGCGCACCGCGAAGCAGTGCAAGCCAGAATTCAGGCCAGCGAGACGCTCCAGAGCGAGCGATTGGAACAAGTGAAAAATGGCATTGTCCTGGAGGAGGAAGCGATCGAAAGCCGGGCTGGGGCGCTGGAGGCGAAGCAGGATCTGCTCGCGACGGAACTGCAACTTTCGGATTTGACCATGCAACTCGACGATGCCATCGGGCTGCCACTGACGACGGCGCTGGCGCTCGAGGCGGGCGTCCAGCAAGTGGGAACGATCTGCGAGCGCGAAGAGTGTCTGCACGCGGCCCTGGAATCGCATCCGGAAGTTGTGGAAGCGCGGGCGGAAATCGAGAAAGCTTCGGCGGCGGTGCGTCTGGCCAAGCGCGAGTATCTGCCGAATGTCGAAGGATTCGCGCGGTACAGCTACCAGAACAACGTGCCATTTCTGGCGCGGAACTTCGGCACCTTCGGCGTGCACTTGGGCTACGACCTGTTTGACGGTGGGAGAAGAAACGCGGCGATCGGCGAGCGCAAAGCGCAGTTGGCGCAGGCAGAAGAGAATCTGGCGCGGGTGCAGGAAGAAATCGAACTGCGCGTGCAGACCGCGTACAACAAGCTGGAACGCACGCGGCAGATGGTGAAGGTTTCGGATGAGCTGTTGGCGCTGCGTGCGGAATCGCGCCGCGTCTTCGCCCAGCAGATGCAGCAGGGAGCCGCGCTGGGCTCGCAGGCGGAGGCGGCCGCGGCGCGCGAACTGGATGCTAAGACTTTGCTGCTGCAGTCGCAATTGGAGTACATCCAGGCGCGGGATGAGATGACCGAGGCCATGGGGCAGACGCCCCAGTGATCTGAATCCGCGATGAGGCGGTCACCTTCGGTCGAGTCGAACGAGCAGGGAATTCCGCGCGGTCGTACGCCACCCTCGAGTGTCCTGTTTTGCACAGTAGGGTGGGCGGGGGGATTGTTAGGGTAGCGCGAGAGATTGTTCGCGCTGAGGGGTCATGGTGTGGATTGTCGAATTCATGGGAAGAAGCTCGCGATAACCTCGGGGCATTAGAAGAATTTTTGCGGTAACGCGGGGAGTCCGGCGCTCATCTCATTGAATGGGCTCATATAGAGATCGCGGTGATGGGAGGCCTCAAGCTATGTACGTTCAGGAGAGGTTGCCGGACATGAACCTATTGGGGCTAGGCGGGAGGATTGCGAGGGCTCGAATGGGCAAGCAGATATTGGTTTGTGGGTTGACGGTCGCGCTGTTGTTTGCGGGATGGCCGCAGAGGGCGTTGGCTCAGGATGCGCCGCCGCCGCCCGCTCAGGATCAGCCGCAGTATCAGGACCAGGGTGGGGATCAAGGGACGCAAGGTTCGCAACCGCAATATGCCACGCAGACGCCGGAGCAGTTGCAGCAGTTGGTGGCGCCGATCGCGTTGTATCCGGATTCGCTGGTGGCGCAGGTGCTGGCCGCGGCTACTTTTCCTGAGCAAGTGGTGGAAGCGGACCGGTGGGTGCAAGCGCATCCGGATTTGAAGGGCGAGGAGTTGGGCCAAGCGGTGGATCAGCAGCCGTGGGATCCCAGCGTGAAAGCGCTGGCGGCGTTTCCGTCGGTGCTGGGGAATATGGACAAGAACCTGTCGTGGACCTCGTCGCTGGGCGACGCTTACTACAATCAGCAGCAGGACGTGATGGACGCGGTGCAGGTGATGCGGCAGAAAGCGGAACAAGCGGGGAATCTGAAGAGCACGCCGCAGCAAACAGTGACCACGCAAGGATCGACGGTGGTGATTGAGCCGGCCAATCCGGAGATTGTTTATGTGCCTGCTTACAATCCCTGGTTGGCGTACGGAGGGCCGATCGGGCCGTGGCCGGGATGGTATCCGTATCCAGGGATTTGGTATGGCGGACCGTACTTGTCGTTCGGCGTGGGATTCGGAATCGGATTCTATGGCGGATATGGATGGGGCTGGAATCGTTGGGGATTCGACTGGCACAACCGCTACGCGGTTTATAACCACAACCGGTACTACTCGAGGAGCAACACGTTTTACAACCGCAACACTTTCTATCGAGGGGGCGGGCGCGGAGGATTTAACGGCGGCCGCGGAGGAAACGGCGGGCGCGGCGGAGCGTTTGCGCGCAATGGAGGGGGCCGGCCTCCGAACGCGGGATTTGGCGGGCGCGGCGGGGCTCCCGGTGCAGGGGCCAGGCCGTTCAATGGGGATTCGCGGGCGGCGCGAGGATATGCGCAGCCGCGCGGGCAGAGCGGAACGCGGTCTGGAGCGTTCAGCGGGTACGACCGGGGCGGGCAGGCGAGGGGTTATTCGTCGCGGGGAAGCACAAGCTTCGGCGGCGGCGGGCGGGGAGGCGGAGGTGGAGCACGCGGCGGAGGCGGCGGATCGCGCGGCGGCGGTGGGCGGCACTAGAGGGTAGGGGGTAGCGAAGTTTCGCGGTGCTGCTGTAGAGCGTGAAATTTTCAAAAAGGGAGATGGCGATATGCGGCGAGCGAAGGTGCACTTCGGCGGAATTCATTGGGCGGATGTTTGTAAATGGGCCGCGGCAGCCGCGATGTTGACGGCGGGCCTGGCGACGTGTGCGATGGCGCAGCAGCGAGGGCAGAAGACGTTTGCCTCGGCCGACGAAGCGAGCAAGGCGCTGATGACGGCGGCGCAGGGCAACGACGAGAAAGCGATGCTGGCGATCCTGGGGCCGGATGGGAAGGAAATCGTTTCGTCGGGAGACGAGACGGAAGACGCCGAAAACCGCGCCAACTTTGTGCGGAGATACCAGGAAATGCACCGGCTGGTGAAAGAGCCGGATGGAACCACGATCTTGTATATCGGCGCGGAAAATTGGCCGACGCCGATACCGCTGATGAGCAGCGGGGGCAAGTGGTATTTCGACACCGACGCGGGCAAAAAAGAGATTTTGTACCGGCGCGTGGGACGGAATGAAATGTCCACGATTCACGTTTGCCGGGAGATGGTGGCGGCGGAAAAGGAATACTACGGCGCGCAGCACAACGAGTACGCGCAGAAAATTTTCAGCGATGAGGGGCAGCGCAATGGGCTGTATTGGAAGGCGGGTGATGGCGAGCCGCAGAGCCCGATCGGGCCGCTGGTGGCGTCCGCGGTTGCGGAAGGCTATGCCAAGACGCAAAACGGAGCTCCGACGCCGTACCGCGGCTACTACTACCGCATCCTGACGCGGAAGAGTGGCGCGGGTGGGGCGAAGAGTTTCATCGTCAACGGCAAGATGACCGAGGGATTCGCTTTTGTGGCGTATCCGGCGGAGTACCGGTCGTCCGGGGTGATGACCTTCGTGGTTGGCCCGGACGGAGTGGTGTACGAGAAGGATCTCGGCAGGAAGACCGAAGTGCTGGCGAAAGCCATGAAGGAATACAACCCGGCTTCCGGGTGGCGCAAAGCGGAAGACCAGCCGGAAGAAAGCGCCGCCGGCGGCGAAAAGAAACCTGAGTAACGGAAGCCCCGCCCTCCCCCCGGAATTTGCGTAAGTGTTCATTCTAAAGGTAGTTAAAGTCCTTTGTTTTGATACACTTTTGTAAGTGTTGATTCTAAAGGCGTTGCGGGCGGAAGTGGCGAGTGGCGAGTGGCGAGATCGGAAAACGGTCCGGGTGGCATCCCGGGTAAACACGCAAAGAGTGCGCAAGGGATTGAAAAGAAACGGGATGGCTTTTGCTTTGGTGCAAAAGAGTGAAGAAGACGGCGGAAGTGGCGAGTGGCGAGTGGCGAGATCGAAAAAGCGCTCCTGACGGCACTCCCGCGGTTTTTGCAAAGAGGCGGGAAGTGATTGAAGGGGAAGGGGATGCGCTTCGCTCTTTTGCAGCACCGTGCAGAAAGTGCAAAAGAGCGAGGAGTCAGGGATCGAGCGTGGGGAAGTTAGAAGTGCAGCCGGGCGGCGGGACATAAGAAGGCGGGCGAGGAGGAGATCCGTCGCTCGCGATAATAACCCATCATAGCACATTTTTGGGATTTGTCAAGTGGTATCTAGTAAGTGGTTTGTCTTCTGGGAGATACGGAGGCAGGCGTGGAGACCTAGAGGCGACCGGGCGTTGAATTCCCAAAATGGGACGGCGGAAGAGTCTCCGCACGCGCTGGTGAGTCGTCGCGGATGCGGAGAACTAAGGTAGGAGTCGAGTGTGACCGACGGGAATCGTTTATTAAGGAAGAGTCAAAACCCGCACCCTCAAAACCGGAAGGCGCGGCACCCGGCGTTCAAAGAGAAACCCTGAGCCGAGCCTGCGTCCTGCATTGATAACGATAGGTATTGCCGTCCAGAGTTTTGAGGAACTCATCCGGTGATTCCTTAACAGCGCGATTCAGTAGTTCTTCCACATTTTTCACTGGACGTCCTAACGACGACATTGCTTTCGAGACTTCCCCTGCGGTTGGGCTGCCTCCCATTCCGCGCAGGACATCCTTTATTGACTCGTATTCGTCGTGCATCTTGTCCTCCCACCCAGATGTACCTCTTTTTCAGAGACGCCACAAGGGTAAGAGGGCCATGCTCCATAGGGGCCAGAGCGCCACAGCCCGTCATGAACAGGTCAAGGGCTTCGCTCACCCCTCAACTCTGACAGCCGCTTCTGAGCGTATTCGAGTTGGGTTCGAAGAGTCGCTTCGTTAATCATAATAAACTGCTCATATGAGTGAGCCGCGTCGGCGGTTCGGCCTAGTTTTTCCTCGGCAAGAGCCTTGTTGAACCACGCGGCAGAGTCCCGAGGATCAAGCTCGCTGGCTTTGGCAAAGCAAAGGTGAGCTTCCCCAAAGCGACGCAAGTCAGACAAGGTGCTCCCCTTAGTTGTCCAAAAAGTGGAGTTGCTTGAATCTAGTTTGAGGGCCCGGTCGTGGCAAAGGAGAGCCTCTTCGACGCGCCCAAGGCGTCGTAAAGCACTGGCTTTGTTGTTCCAAGCCTGTGCGTTTCCTGGCTCCAATCGAATTGCGGTGTCGTAGCAGGCCAATGCATCTGCAAAGCGCTGCATCTTGCCGAGGGCGTTTCCTTTAGTATTCCAGGCCGGTGAATACTTTGGGTCGAGCGTAAGAGCTTCGTCACAGGACCGTATGGCTTCTTCCAACCGATTGAGGGCACGCAGCGCGATCGCTTTGTTTGTGAGAGTTTTGGTCGCGTTCTCCCGCCCTGGATGATTTGAAAGCGCGCGGTTGTGACAAATTAGCGCTTCTTCGAAGCGTCCGAGGTCGTTCAAGCTTGCTCCTTTGAGCCCCCACTCCCATGGCCTTAGCTCCTCCGTTGCGGGCGGAGTGATCCTTTCGTCGTTGGAGCGTTCAAGGATGGCCTCCAAATCTTTTCTTAGTTCCCCGAAGCCCTGATATCTCCTCTGCGGCTTCTTCTCAAGGCAATGCTGGATAACGGGAAAGAGTTTTGAATTCAGGCGCGGGACAGGCGCTTCTGAATGAAGCTTCCACATGATCTCGGATTGGCCCCGGCCCTTTTCCATTGGCATGCTTGAAGGCGCTAGTTCGAAGGGAAGCTTGCCGGAGGCCATTTGATAAAGCACTACACCGAAACTGTAGATGTCACTTCTCTGGTCACAGGATGCCGAATCGGTGAATTGCTCTGGGGCCATGTGGGTGAGCGTGCCGCCCACCGGAATTGTTTGGCTCAAGACGGCTGCGCCGTTGCGCTCTTCGCCTCGCGAAATGCGCGCTGAGACTTGCGCCTTATGTGCGGTTCCGGCCAGTCCAAAATCGGAGATTTTAACTATCTTTTCGGAGGCGATCATGATGTTGCTTGGCTTGATGTCGCGGTGACAGCGGAGACCCTTCGAGTAGGCATATTCCATGCCGTAGCAGAACTGTGTGGCCCAACGAATAGCCTGGGGCAGGTCGGGTGGCTGCGAATGAAGATATCCCTCAAGCGAGTTCAGCCCAGCCTCGCCTGGATCGATGTACTCCATGATGATATAAAGGCGATGAGAAATTTCCTCGACATAATAGGCGCGCATGAGGTACGGATGGCGCTCCATTTCGACCCAAATCTGGGCTTCCCGACGAAACAACTCTCGCGTTGCATCATCGTTAAGGTACTCGTCGCGGAATGTTTTGAGGGCGAAGACCTCGTTCAGTTCACGGGAATACACTTTATAAACAACGCCGAAACCACCTTCCCCTAGCAGGTCGAGCACTTCATAGTGTTGGCCGATTAGGTCGCCCTTTTGATAGGGCGTTTTGCGTAGACGCAGCATCGACGAGTCCGGCTCCGTAGCGGGACGGTCTTGGTCCGCACCCGATGCGATGTCAGGCTGCGCGTTTGGTTTGCCAAAGAACCTGTTTACAAATCCCCTTAGCCGGCTCACTTCTGGGCCCTCATTTCCAATGCAGTATAATGAATTAGGCGCCGAGACGGTCGGAAAGAGTTCCTTAAGGTCGCGACAATTGGACTTTGGGGGCACCCACCGGAAGGCGAAGCAGCGAATGGCCACTGACGAACACCAAATCGAGCGTCACCTAACACCAAGCGGCTGGATAACTGGCAGTGAACGGGTGAATGGCGCGCAGACAAGAAAGGTCGAGCCTCCCCAGGACCGAATTGAAACTTGGGTCGAGGAAATCTCCGACAGTTCGGAAGGATGGGCGCCGCCCACAGCTTTCTCGACGATGGTCTGGGAAGCGAGCAACGTCCCCGCCCAAGTCCGCGCCGAGCTGAGGGGAAGGTTCCCCCGACCTGAATATCAGCCGTGGAAACAAATTCGCAGAAAACGCCGGAAGCTAGCGGACTGTTATTGATTCACACCGAAGAATGCTCGGGCCTGGGTACACACTATCCTTCACAGGGACCCGCGAGAGCTACCTCGAGAAATCTGATCGCATTTGGATCGACTGCCTCAACGGAGACAAGTACAAGACCGGCAAACTCACGCCCGATTACACGAGCGTTGAGCCAGTCGTAGAACTCGGCCTTTTATTCATGCCAGCTGGGCGTGCGCAAGATGCTGGGTAGCTTTCTTCAGGGGCTAAAGCCCTTGAAAGAGGCGGGGTTAATGTCGGAGCTAAAGGTCCGACCCCCTAAAGAATCGAGGTCCGGCATACCGCGGCGTTCGCGGGAGGTGGGTCCGGCCGCCCTAAAAGGACGGCCCCTACAACGGCGGCGAAGAGGGCGCGATTTATCGTGGCGCTACTGGGAGCGGAGGCCGGAAGGAAGAGGAGGCGGAGAAAGAATGACGGGGAAGGTGCGAGAAAGGGGCAAAGGTGCGAGGATAGCGGGGGCAATTTCAGCGAACGGTCGAGCAAAGGGTCTAGCAAAGGGTCCAGCAAAGGGTCCGGCAAAGGGTCCGGCAGAGGATCGCACGGTATCGAGGAAACGATCGAGCAGAGGAACGAGCACAGGATTTAGCAGAGGAACAGCCACTATGCCAAGACTGCAAACTACGGAAGACCACCGGCTGGAAGAAGCACGCACGCGGAAGAAGCACTGGAAGAGGTGGGGGCCGTATCTAAGCGAGCGGCAATGGGGAACGGTGCGCGAGGACTACAGTCCGGGCGGGACGGCGTGGGAGTTTTTTCCGCACGATCATGCGAGGTCGCGCGCTTATCGCTGGGGAGAAGATGGAATCGGGGGAATATCGGACCGGCATCAGACGATTTGCTTCGCATTGGCGCTATGGAACGGGCGCGATCCGATATTGAAAGAGCGGCTGTTCGGGCTGACGGGAAATCAGGGAAATCACGGCGAGGACGTGAAGGAGCAGTATTTTTATCTGGATTCGACGCCGACGCACAGCTACATGCGGATGCTGTACAAATATCCGCAAATGGAATTTCCGTATGCGTGGCTGGAAGAAGAAAACCGGCGGAGAGGGCGGGCGGCTCCGGAATTCGAGTTGATGGATACGGGAGCATTTCACGAAAACCGCTACTTCGACATTTTCGTGGAATATGCGAAGTGCGACGTGGAAGACATGATGATCCGGATCACGGTGGTAAATCGCGGGCCGGAAACTGCGTCGCTGCATGTGCTGCCATCGCTATGGTTCCGCAATACGTGGTCGTGGGGGCGGGATTTGCGGCGGCCGGTGGTGCGCGCGGCAGCGAACGTGCCGGGAAGCGTGTGCGCGGAGTTGCAGCACTGGCAGTACGGAAAGCGCTGGCTGCTCTGCGCGGGACAGCCGGAGCTGCTGTTCACGGAAAACGAAACGAACAAAGCGCGGCTGTTCAACGCGAAGAATCGCTCGCCGTACGTGAAGG
The DNA here is from genome assembly GCA_035601655.1 of Candidatus Dormiibacterota bacterium. GTDB lineage: Bacteria > Acidobacteriota > Terriglobia > Acidiferrales > UBA7541 > Acidiferrum. The sequence continues at coordinate 19,676 of DATNNV010000071.1, read as the reverse complement.
ACGCGTTTCACGAATACATCATCGCGGGAAACAAAGGCGCGGTGAATCCGGAGCACACCGGGACGAAGATGGCGGCGTACTACCCGCTGCAACTGGGCCCGGGAGAATCGCGGACGCTGAAGCTGCGGCTGACGGACATGGAGCCGCTGGCGTCGATGGACGCGGAATCGGCGAAAACCGGGACGATTTCTTCGCCGGGACACGCGGAGCGAGGGGAAGGCGTGCCGGGAACGGACGATTTTGCGGCAGGGTTCGATGCCGTGTTCACCACGCGGATGAAAGAGGCGGACGATTTTTACGCTTCGCGGGTGCCCAAGGATTTGTCGGAGGACGCGAAGAACGTGATGCGGCAATCGCTGGCGGGCATGCTGTGGTCGAAGCAGTTTTATCACTACGATGTGCGAACGTGGCTGGAAGGGGATCCGGCGGGGCCAACGCCGCCGAAGGAGCGCTGGAACGGCAGGAACAAAGATTGGACGCATCTCTACAACGACGACATCATCTCGATGCCGGACAAGTGGGAATATCCGTGGTACGCGGCGTGGGATTTGGCGTTTCACTGCATTCCGCTGGCGCTGATCGATCCGGACTTTGCGAAGGACCAGCTGGTGCTGCTTTTGCGCGAGTGGTACATGCATCCGAACGGGCAATTGCCTGCTTATGAGTGGGCGTTTGGCGATGTGAACCCGCCGGTACATGCGTGGGCGGCTTGGCGCGTTTACAAGATTGACCGGCGCGTGCGCGGAGTGGCGGACCGGGCGTTTCTCGAGAAAGTGTTTCACAAGCTGCTGCTGAATTTTACCTGGTGGGTGAACCGCAAAGATCCCGAAGGGATGAATATCTTTCAGGGCGGATTTTTGGGGTTGGACAATATTGGAGTGTTTGACCGTTCGGCGCCGCTGCCGACCGGCGGACACTTGGAACAGTCCGACGGAACCAGCTGGATGGGCATGTATTGCCTGAACATGATGGCGATTGCGCTGGAGCTGGCGAAGGAAGATCCGGCGTACGAGGACGTGGCCAGCAAGTTTTTCGAGCATTTCGTGTACATCGCGCGGGCGATCAACGATTTCGGCTCGGGCGGCATTTCCTTGTGGGACGACGAAGATGGTTTTTACTACGACGTTTTGCAACTGCCGAACGGCGAGGAACATTTCCTGAAGATTCGTTCGATGGTGGGACTGATACCGCTGTTCGCGGTGGAAACGCTGGAGCCGGAAATCGTGGACCGCTTGCCGGGATTCAAGCGGCGGATGCAGTGGTTCATCGACAATCATCCGGACGTGCCGGAACACATCGAAATGACGCAGCGGTCGGCGCGGGGAGTGCGGCGGCAACTTTCGCTGGTGAGCCGCAAGCAGTTGAAGCGCGTGCTTTACCGCATGCTGGATGAAACCGAGTTTTTGTCGGAGTACGGAGTGCGGGCGCTTTCGCGGTATCACAAAGATCATCCGTATGAAGTGCATGTGAACGGGCAGACGAGCCGGGTGGATTACGAGCCGGCGGAATCGTCGACGGGATTATTCGGTGGGAATTCGAATTGGCGCGGACCGATTTGGTTTCCCGTGAACTTTCTGCTGGTGGAATCGCTGCAGAAGTACCATCACTACTACGGCGAAGACTTCAAGGTGGAGTGCCCGACGCATTCGAAGAAGGAAATGGATTTGTGGGACGTGGCCGGCGAGATTTCGCGGCGATTGGTGCACATTTTCCTGCGCGGGCACAACGGGCGGCGACCCGTGGCTGGCGGGCTGGAGCTGTTCCAAAGCGATCCACACTGGAAGGACCTGGTGCTGTTTCACGAATACTTTCACGGTGACAATGGGGCGGGGATCGGCGCGAGCCATCAAACCGGATGGACCGGGCTGGTGGCCAAGCTGATCGAACAGAGCGGTGAGTAACGCGACGGAAAACGAAACGGGAATCGACGCGATGAATGGCTAGCTGAGATTAATACTTAACGACAAATGGCTGATAAAAAAGCGCGCATGAATCCGGCTGGCGAGCCGGCTGAAACGGCCGGAGCGCCCAGAACGCCAAGAACGAAGACGGCGGCAACAGCGGCGAAGCGTCCGCGGGCGGGCAAGGCGGAGGCAGCCGAGGTGCCGTTGCCGGAAGCGGAGGTGCGGTTCGGGCGCGAGATTTGCGGCGACCTGGACGCGGCGGATGCGCGCGAGTGGCTGGTGACGAACGGAATTGGCGGATTTGCGTCCGGCACGATGGGGACAAGCATGACGCGGCGTTATCACGGGCTGTTGATGGCGGCGTTGCAGCCGCCCGTGGGGCGCACGCAACTGGTAGCGGTGCTGCACGAGACGGTGCGTTACGCGGGAGCGGATTATCCGCTGGCGACGCATCGCTGGGCTGGCGGCACGGTGGATCCCAAAGGATTTCTTGCAGTAGAGAGTTTTCGGCTTGAAGGAACCAAGCCGGTGTGGACCTACGCGCTGGCGGATGCGCTGCTCGAAAAACGCGTGTGGATGCGGCAGGGCGAGAACACGACTTATGTGCAATATACGCTGGTGAGGGCGAGCGGTCCGCTGGAGATGGAACTGAAGGCGCTGGTGAATTACCGCGATTTTCACTCGACAACGCATGCGGGTGATTGGCGGATGACCATCGAGCCGGTGGAGAGCGGCGTGATGGTGCAGCCGTTTGCGGAGGCCACGCCATTTTATCTGCGGAGCACGGAAGCATCGTGCGAGCCGCGGAGCGAATGGTACCGCAATTGTTACCTTCCGGCGGAGCGTGAACGCGGCCTCGACGATCATGAGGACAACCTTTTCGCGGCGCTGTTTCGCGCGAAGCTGGAAGTGGGGAAATCCTTCACGATCGTCTTGAGCACCGAGGCGAGTACGCCGCTCGACGGAGAAACCGCGCTGGCGGCGCAAGCCAATCATGAGGTGAAGCTCTTCGGCGCGTGGCAAGCCGCCAACGAGAACGCGGCGGGCGATGCGCCTTCCTGGATCTGGCAGCTCGTGCTGGCCGCGGACCAGTTCATCGTGAAGCGCAGCCTGCCGGACCGGCCGGATGGGCGCAGCATCATTGCGGGATATCACTGGTTTGCCGACTGGGGGCGCGACACGATGATCGCGTTGCCGGGACTGACGCTGGCGACGGGGAGGCCGGAAGTCGCGAAGCAGATACTTCTGGCGTTCGCCCAGTTTGTCGATGGCGGGATGCTGCCGAACAATTTTCCGGATGCGGGCGGCAAGCCGGAATACAACACGGTGGACGCGGGGTTGTGGTATTTCGAGGCGGCGCGGCAATATTTGGCGGAGACCGAAGACTCCGAGACACTCGCGAAGCTTTTTCCGGTGCTGGCCGGGATGATCGACGCGCATGTGAACGGCACACGGTACAACATTCATGTCGATCCCGTGGACGGATTGCTGTACGCGGGCGGTCCGGGCGTGCAACTGACGTGGATGGACGCGAAAGTAGGCGACTGGGTGGTTACGCCGCGCACGGGGAAGCCGGTGGAAGTGAACGCAGTGTGGATCAATGCGCTGAGCACGATGGCGGGATTTGCGCAACGCCTGGGAAAACCGAGCGATGGCTACGAAAAGCTGGCTGCCAAAGCCACGAAAAACTTCCAGAAATTCTGGAATGCCGAGCGCGGGTTTTGCTACGACGTGATTGACGTGCCGGGGCAGGGAAATGACGCGTCACTGCGCCCCAACCAGATTTTTGCAGTGAGCTTGCCGGTGAGTCCGCTGACGCCGGAGCAGCAGCAAGAAGTTGTGGGCGTTTGCGCGTTTCGCTTGCTGACTTCGCATGGTTTGCGCAGCCTGGCTCCCGGAGAGCCGGGATACGTGGGGCATTACGGAGGCGGCCCGCGCGAGCGCGACGGCGCGTATCACCAGGGCACGGTATGGGGCTGGCTGCTGGGACATTTCGCACTGGCGCACCTGCGGGTGCACAAAGATCGCGCCGCTGCATTGCGCTTGCTGGAGCCGCTGGGAAGAGAGATTTATGCCAGCGGGCTCGGTACGCTCAGCGAGATTTTCGATGGCGATGCGCCGTTTACTCCGCGCGGGTGCATTGCGCAAGCGTGGACCGTGGGCGAAGTGTTGCGGGCATGGCGAGAGATTGTCCGGGCGGCGTGAACCGTCAGCGCGCCGCGGAATCCTGCCGTTCGTAGAGTTCGATCAAGACCTTGCCTCCGCCGGGAACACCTACCAGGAAGAAATTGATGCGCGTGCCATCGGCACCCCTGCGGGTGGCCGGGTAGATGGGCGTAAGTTGAAAGGCTTCCCTTAGGATGGCGGCCGCGCGGTCCACGTTGTGGCACAGGAATTCCACTTGCTGGATGCCTTCGCCAAATTTCGCAAGGTAGCGCGCGATCGCGCCTGGTCCGCCGGGTTCTTTAGTGGTCAGCACGTCCAGCATGACTCGGTCCGGGAAATGCAGCTCGAATTCCTCGGCATCTTGATCCGGCGGAACTTCGGCCAGGCGAGGCGAGCCGTTGGCTTCTCGAATCGCGCGAAAGGTTTCCGGCGTAACTGCCAGGCCCACGGTAACCGCCGGATTTGGTCCCATTAGCAGGGAACTCAGACCGGTGTTTGAACACCAGATGCGAGCGACGCGGTCGGCGGGTGCGCGGCCTTGGCGGTAAATCTGTCGAGCGGCTGCTTCGCGCGCTTGGCTATCCGGCGAGGCCAGGCCGGCGATGGCGGACGCGAGGGGACTGGACATGAGTGCCGCAGAATTGTAGCGTGTCGAGAGCGCGCAGCAAAGGGTGAGACGCTGATTTCGGCGCCGCCGTAACGAATCGCGCACTGATTTCATCTGAGGGATATGCCCAAGCCTGTCTTATTGACTGTGGACGACGATCCGGAGGTGCTGCACGCCATCGAGCGTGACTTGCGCACCCGGTATGCGGACCGCTATCGCATTATGCGCGCCAACTCCGGAACGACCGCGCTGGGTACGCTGCGCGAACTGAAGGCGCGCAACAATCCCGTTGCTCTTCTTTTGGCCGACCAGCGCATGCCACTGATGGACGGCGTCGGATTCCTCGCCGAAGCCATGGACCTGTACCCGAAAGCCAAGCGCGCGCTGCTGACTGCGTACGCCGATACGAATGCCGCGATCGACGCGATCAACGAAGCGCGCGTGCACTACTATCTGATGAAGCCGTGGGATCCACCCGAAGAAAAGCTGTATCCCGCGCTGGATGATTTGCTGCAAGACTGGACCGCGGCGTTCCATCCGCCGTACGAAGGCATTCGCGTTCTCGGCACGCGCTGGTCGAACCGCTCGTACGAGTTGCGGGACTTCCTCGCGCGCAACCAGGTGCCGTACCAATGGATCGACGTGGAATTGGCGCAGAGCGACGCGGAAGTGCGCGCGCTGATTGCCTCTCTAGGGCCGGAAGCGGATACGCTTCCCTTGATTCTTTTCCCCGATGGCGCGCGGCTCGCGGAGCCGCCGCTGCCGGCTGTGGCGGACAAGCTTGGTTTGCGAACGCATGCGCAAACGGAGTTCTATGATTTGGCAATTGTGGGCGGCGGGCCCGCGGGTCTTGCGGCTGCGGTTTACGGTGCGAGCGAAGGGTTACGCACCGTGATGATCGAGCGCGAAGCTCCCGGCGGACAAGCGGGGCTCAGCTCGCGCATCGAAAACTATCTCGGCTTTCCCGAGGGTCTAACCGGCGGCGATTTGACGCGACGCGCCGTAGCGCAAGCGCGAAAGTTTGGCGTCGAGATTCTTTCGCCGCAGCAGGCGGTCAGGGTGCGCGTGGAGGGACCCTACCGGTATCTGAAACTCGCGGACGGCGTGGAGATTTCCTGCCACGCGCTGCTGCTGGCCACGGGAGTGCAGTGGCGGACGCTGCAAATTCCGGGCATCGAGCGGTTGCAAGGCGCCGGCGTGTATTACGGCGGCGGAACTTCGGAAGCGATGGCTTGCCGCGGCGAAACCGTTTACGTAGTGGGCGGCGCGAACTCCGCGGGGCAAGCGGCCATGCACTTCGCGAAATTCGCCGAAAAAGTGATCATGCTGGTGCGCGGCGAATCGCTGGCTGCCACGATGTCGCACTATCTGATCGAGCAGATCGAAAAGACACCGTGTATCGAGGTCTGGGCCAAGACCGGGCTTACGGAAGTGCACGGCGAAGCGCGGCTCGAAGCCATCACCATTCAGCGCGGCGATGCGGTGCCGCAGCGGCTACCTGCGAGCAGCTTATTTATTTTCATTGGGGCACAGCCACGGACCGACTGGCTGCCCGACGTCGTCGAGCGCGATTCGCGGGGCTTCATTTTGTCCGGGCCCGATTTGATCCTGGACGGCAAGAAGCCGAAGTCCTGGACGCTCGAGCGCGATCCGTTTTTGCTGGAGTCGAGCGTGCCGGGCATTTTTGTCGTGGGCGACGTGCGGCACGGTTCGGTGAAGCGCGTGGCGTCGGGAGTGGGCGAAGGCGCGGTCGTGGTGCAATTCATCCATCAATATCTGGCCAAAGTGCAGTGAGATCGCGGGCGGCAGGAGCCTATGAGCGAACAGTCTGAGCGGTCGGGCACGGAATCGGCCATTGATCCCTCGCAGATAGCATCGTTATCACAAGAGCTGGGAAAGGTGCCTGCGTTCGCGGAGCTAGCGCAGCCTGACCTCGAGTGGGTGGTTGCGCAATGCACCCTTTTTCGCGCGGCTCCCGGCGAACGGATGATCCAGGAAGGCACGCCCGCCGACCGAATGTATATCCTGCTCGAGGGTGAGGTTCGCGGGCGGCGCGAAAGCGCCGGACCGGACAGCCCGGTCTTCACTGTAAGCGCGGGGAACGTCGGCGGGCTTTTGCCGTTCTCGCGCATGAAGATCTTCACGGTGACCACCCGCGCGGTGAAGCCCGCAAGAGCCCTGGCGTTCCCGTCAAAAAAATTCAGCGAGCTGATTCACAGGTTGCCGGACCTGGCGCAGCGTCTGGTCGGGCTGCTGGCCGACCGCGTGCGGGATTTCACGCGCATCGAGCAGCAAACGGAAAAACTCGCCGCATTGGGAAAGCTTTCGGCTGGATTGGCGCACGAGTTGAACAATCCGTCCGCTGCCGCGCGGCGGTCCGCATCCGCGCTGCGCGATTGTTTGCAGCGGCTGAGGGATGCCAGCCGGAACTCCGAAATCGGGCCGGAAGACTGCGGCGCTTTAGCCGCGCGCGAAGAGCAGATTCGCAACGAGTTGAAGCCCGCCGAGTACAAGGACGAATTCGTGCGCGTCGAGCGCGAGGAAGCCATCCAGAGTTGGCTGGAAGCCCAGCACGTGGCGGACGCCTGGAAACTCGCTCCGTCGCTGGCGGAAGCGAATCTCACGGACGAACACCTGAAGAGTTTTGTGGCGCTGGCGGGCCCTTCTTTGGGACCAGAGCTGCAGCGCTTCGGAACGCTTCTGGAGATGGAGCGCATCGCCGACGAACTGGAACAAGCGACCGTGCGAATCTCGGAGCTCATCAAAGCGATCAAAGAATATTCGTACATGGATCAGTCGCCGCTCCAGGAAGTGAATATCAAGAAGAGTCTGGAAACGACGCTGACGATCATGAACCACAAGCTGAAACGCGGCATTGCCATCAAGCGCGAATATGCGCCGGATGTGCCGCTGGTGATGGCATATGGGAGCGAGCTCAATCAAGTGTGGACCAACCTGATCGACAACGCCGCGGATGCCATGAAAGATAAAGGGACGCTGACGATTCGCACCATTCGCGAGAATGATTACGTCGTCGTGGAGATCGCCGACACCGGGCCGGGCATTCCGGCTGAAGTGCAATCGCGCATCTTCGAGCCTTTTTTCACCACCAAGGGCGTTGGCGAAGGCACCGGGCTTGGGCTTGATGTTGTGTATCGCATCGTGCAGAAGCACCGCGGGCTGGTCACGCTGAAGTCCGAACCAGGCTTCACGCGCTTTAGCGTGCGCATTCCGATTCAATCTGCGCTGTAAGAGAACCGGGGGGAACTATGGCCGTCGAATGCACGCATCTCGATCAAATCAAGCCAGTGAAGGCGCACACAAAAGGCTGCGAAGAGTGCCTCAAGATCGGCGACGAATGGGTGCACCTGCGCTTGTGCTTGACGTGCGGTAAAGTTGGCTGCTGCGATTCGTCGAAGAACAAGCACGCCACCAAACATTTTCATGCGGTGCACCATCCGATTGTCCGCTCGCTGGAGCCGGGCGAAAATTGGATGTGGTGTTACATCGACGAAGTGGCTTTCGAAGACGATTAGTGGTCCCGGCTCGCGCCGCCTGGGATTAGCCCAGCGTTGCGGCGAACAGCTCGGTGAGTTTTTCAAAAGCGTGCTCCGCCTGCGGCTGGTTGTACACCGGACTGTCCGGCACCGTCCAACTGTGTAAAGCGCCCTCGTAGATTTCGCTCTCATACGTTCCGCCCCAGGCTTCCAGCGCGCGATCAAATTTGGCGATGGCGTCTGCCGGCATACTGTTGTCTTTGACCGCGTGACCGAAATAGAGCCGCGCGCCGATGCGCGAGAGCGCCAGATGCGGACTGGTTGCAGCGTCCGTGAAGAGCCTGCCGCCGTGAAACGAAGCGATAGCCGCGATTTTGTCCGGCCGTGCCGCCGCCATGCGCATGGCCATGGCGCCAGCGAAGCAGAAGCCGACTACCCCAATGCCGCCATCGCTGACGTACTCGAGAGCCGTGAGGAAGTTGACATACTTCGAGGCGTCGCGCTCCATCGCATCCGGAGTCAACGGGCCGGCGAGTTCGCCGAGCCGCTTGGTGGTTCGCTCGTCTCCCCAGTTCGGCGTGAAGTCGAAAACGGGCACCTTTGACGTTCGATAGAAGAGGTTCGGAACCAGCACGGCGTAACCTTCCGCCGCAAGGCGCCGCGCCATGCCGCACTGCGCCGGCCGGATGCCGGTAATATCCGTAAGATGAATCACGCCGGGGACACGCGCGCCTTCCGGCCGGTAGAGAAAGCCGTCGGACACGCCGTCCTCGGTGCGGATCTGTACTTTTTCTTCGATCATTTTTCGACTCGCTTTTTCGCCACTTTCCGGGCTCACGGATTTTTGCCTCCACGCGGCCGAACGAGCGCCGCCCATCGAAATTGCTCAGATTGTTTCCTTCGCAGGCAGCAAAAGCGAAGCCGCCAGCGCGATCAAAAGAATCCCGGCGACGATGCTCAGGGAAACGTGCACCGGAATATGGACCCACCGCTCGGCAATCATTTTACCGCCAATGAAGACCAGAACGGCCGAGAGTCCCGCGGTAAGAAAGCGCAGCCGTCCGAGCGCGCCGGCGAGCAGAAAGTACATCGCGCGCAGTCCCAGAATAGCGAACACGTTCGACGTGTAGACGATGAAGGGGTCATGCGTGATGCCGAAGATTGCCGGAATCGAATCAATCGCCAGCGTCACGTCCGTGATTTCCACCACCAGCAAGACCAGAAATAGCGGCGTGGCAAAAAGCTTGCCCGCGTTGCGCACGAAGAAGTGCTCGCCGCGATAGTCATGCGTCACCCGCAGGTGGCGATTGGCAAACTGGAAGATCTTGCTGCTCTCCGGATGTATTTTCTCTTTTTTGGAGAAAAGCATCTGAATGCCGGCGTAAACCAGGAACGCGCCAAACACGTACATGGTCCACGAAAAATGTTCGATCAGCTCCGCGCCCGCCGCGATCATCACCCCGCGCATCACCAGCGCGCCGATCACTCCCCATTCCAGGAGGCGGTGCTGCACTCGGTCGTCCACAGAAAATGCCCGGAAAATCACCAGGAAGAGAAAAAGATTGTCTACGCTCAGCGCTTTCTCGATGAGATAGCCGGTGAAATACTCGAGCGCGGGCTGCCGGCCGGCGTACAAGTAAACTCCCGCGCCAAAGAGTACCGAGACCGCCACCCAGACGCCGGTCCACAGCGCCGCCTCGCGCAGTCCCACCTTGTGCGGTTTCCGATGCAGGAGTCCCAGGTCCAGCGCAATGGCCACGAGAATAAATACGTTGAAAGCGACCCAGAGAAGAGGCGTCCCCATCGCGCTTGCTTTTCAGCCTCAGGGAGTTGTCGTCGCGCGGGCGTCAGCGGCGTTCAGGTTGGTGAGTTCGACGCGGGCCGTTTGCCCTGCGTGCACCGTGATGGGCACATCCCATCGAACGCGCATATCGCCGGCGTTCGCGTCGAGATTCAGCGAGCTGATCCAGTAGCTGCCCGCCGCCAGGCCTCCGACGGCGCCGCGCCCTTCCAGATCGGTGTCTGCCTTGGCCACCAGGTATTTCATCTGCGCCACTTCCGGCGCCATGCGCTGTACGCGTTTCTTGTGGTCGCTTTCCAGCTTGGCCCATTTGCGCTGCGGATTCACGGCATCAAGCTCCAGCTCCATGCCGCTCTCGGTTTCCGGATGCGCGGCGATGAATTTCTTCAACGCGACCAGGTACTCCTGATGTTGTTTCTCGTATTTGTCGGGGTGGTCGGCCTTGTCCGCATCCGTGTACTTCGGCTTCGGGATGCCGTTGGTGACTCCGCCGCTGTTCGAGCGTTGATACGCCAGCAAAAACTCCGGCACCTTAAGCACTTCGTCTGGTGTGACGGCTTTGTCCAGCCCCGGCATGGTCAGATCCATGATTTCGTGGGCCTTGAGCCAGGTTTTGAGTTCCGGCGAAAGCTTCAAGCCACCAATGAATTCCTCGCGCGACGGCAATTCGTCCTGCGCTTCCACTTCCTTGGCGATCTGCACGTAGCTCTTGGTAAGAATATAGAACGTGAACTGCCGCACCGGTTCGGGACGCGCCGCGGTCGGCGTAACTCGAGCGATAAAATCCAGCCCGCCGGTCTGGGCGCTGGCGGAATGCACCGCTCCATAGCAACAAAGAATGGCCAGAAAACTGGCGGCCCGGTAAATTGTGCTCATGCTGGCCATCGTAGCAGAGTCAGCGAAGCCCGCCCGAAGAGATTTCGCCCGCAAATGCGTAGTTGCCATCCTGCAGAACGCGCACTCGTAGTGTCCGATAAGAGAACACGCGGGCGCGTTGCGGTTCAGAATAGCCGAAAGACAACTTCGATGGTAATCCAGGTCGCCACCGGGCGACGGCTCGCATCGCGCGCCGGGGTAAAGCGCCAGGCACGCACGGCATCACGCGCGCGCTCGTCGAGTCCGAGCCCAAGTCCCTTCGCCACGCGTATGTCGTTTGCCCGGCCGTCCGTGCCGACCAGCACGAGCAGCGTCATCATGCCCTGAAGTTTGGACTCGCGCGCTTCGTCTGTGTATCCGGGATTGGGACAATACAAGCATGTCGGAAGCGTCATGCCGGGACTGTACTTTCTGCCCGTGCTTTCGCCGCCCGGGCCATCCGTGGGACCATCGCCCATGGTCTTCCCCGGGCCGTTACCGATGGTGTTTGAATCGCCCGGACCCGGCGAGCCGGTATCGTTGTTCATCCACGGCAGTCCGATCTTGTCCACCGGAGTTAGCACTGGTGCCGCGGAAGGATCGAGGATTGTCGGAGGCACCGGGAGATGCGATTCCTGTTGCGGCGGCAACGACGGCCTCACGATTTGAATCGAAGAGATCGGTACCAGATTTCCCGCCGTCGTGGGAATGGGCACCCTATTGCCGCCGCTGCCGGTACCCGCGTCGGGATGCGGCCCCGCCTCTCGCGCGAAAAGACTGGTCGGAAACTTCAACGGCTCAAATATTGATTTTGCATCTTGCGGGAGCGCTCCCGTCGGTTTGCCGGAATGAAGCGCCAGGATCGCCAGCACCGCCACAACGCCAGCATGCGTCACCAACGATACGCCCTGCGCCCGTCCGGCCTGCGGCGAAGCCGACAAACGCAGCAGATGCAGCGGCGCTCCATTGGCCGAGCTCACTTTCCATCGAATCGGCCGAAGCGCTTCGCGAAAGTTAGCGCGAATCCGCGTAATCAGGTTGTCAGATGAATCTTGCCGGGAAGACAGCGAACGAAAGAAATCTCGCACGGGTGGGCCTCCGTGCCCGCCTCTATTTGGCCAATCCTCGACGAAGCGAGCCGCGATTGCCGAATGAGAATCGCAGCGCGCCGGATTGGTTGCCCGGCGCAGAAGTGCATTTTATGCGTGTGATCTAAAAGATGCGGAAAGCGACTTCGATAATCACGCGAGCGTTGACCGGCTTACCGTTCGGCCCGATGGAGGGCTTCAGCTTCCAGTTCTTCACTTGCGCCATGGCTTTCTCTTCCAAGCCCAGGCCCGGGCCTTTGACGACAACCGGATTGATCACGCGCCCATCCGTCGTCACGGTCACATCCAACGTAACCGATCCCTGATACTTGGCTTTCCGCGCTTCATCCGAATATTCAGGCAGTGGGCAATAGATGCACACCGGCGATCCCACGCCATTCACTCCAGCGCGAAACGATCCGCCGCCCGTTCCCCCGCCTTCGCCCGGGCCTAATCCTCCGCCCGTGCCGCTCCCGATTCCCGTTCCGTTGCCGTGCCCTAAAGACTCCGAATTCCCGTTGGCCAATGGATCGCCGAACGTCGGCAGGTTCGGGTTGTTCAGCACTTTCAAATCCGGCGGCCCGAGCAGCGAAGGATCCATCGGCAGCTTCGGATTCTCAAAGGGTTTCACCTGCGGCGGCGTGAACTGCGTCATCTTGAACTTCGGCAGTTTGCCTTTGTTCACCGGAGTCAGCGTGTGGTCATTCGCTCCGCCGCCTCCTCCAGCCTTGGTCGCTCCCGCCGGGAGCTTCGCCAGGTACGGCGAAATATCCAATGGCGTCACGTCCAGCTTACCTTTCGCTTCCGTGGACGGCAGCAAGTTCGTGAAGTACAGCGGAACGAACAGCAGCGCGAACAACAACACACCATGCGCGCCAAACGCGATGATTTGGCTCCAGCCAAAATTTTCGTCCTTCGACCAGATATCTTTTACTTTGACCGGCTTGATTCCTGCAGGGAGCGGCGCCATCTTCGTCGGCGAAAAGAATTCGCGAATGCGATCGCCGAATCCGCCGAAATTCGCGCCCCAAGCTACCGCAAAACGGCTGTTCACCGGCCCTTTCGGCACCGGCCGCGAACTGAAAAACTCCTTGAGGTTCCCGCCCACGCTATCGCCGTATTCCGTGGGCATCAGCGGCGACTTGAAATCGCCGCGCACTTTTACCGGACGCTCAAACAGGAATTGCTTGAGATTTGACCAGAAATTGTCCGGCATCAGCATCGCCGGCCGCCCGAATTTTGGCACCGAATTGGCAGGCACCGGCACAGCCGCGTGTGCTTCCGCAGACACCGGCCTCTTCAGCTCGGAAGGAATTAGATTGGGTAAATCCGCCACGTCTTGCCCCTCGCGTTAGACGCACTTCCGCTGCATTCGGCGTCCTCAACCGTATGATTCGCGCTCCTCTGGAAAGGTTGCGCCTACCGGTTAGCCGACAGCGGCTGACACCGCACCGCTATTCATTGTAACATACGCAATTACACTGCTTTCCGATGTTTCCCGCCGTATACCTGAACTTCCGTACGGTGCGTACGGACCGGCGAAAGAAAGACGTACACGCACGCCAAGCAAAGGGGCATTCCAGCACTCACCGACATGGCCGAGCCACTCGAACTGAAGAAAACGCTAAATCTCCCCAAAACCGATTTCCCCATGAAAGCCGGTTTGCCCCAGAACGAGCCCAAGCAACTCGCCGCCTGGGAAGAAGAGAAAATCTATCATCGCATCCTCGAATCGCGCGAGGGCAAGCCGCTCTTTGTCCTCCACGATGGTCCGCCTTACCCGACCGGCTCGATCCATCTCGGCACCGGCCTCAACAAAATCCTCAAGGATCTCGTAGTCAAGACCAAAAGCATGGCTGGCCATTACGCTCCCTATGTTCCCGGCTGGGATTGCCACGGCCTCCCCATCGAAACGCAAGTGGAAAAGGAGCTTGGCGGCAAGGGCAAAGTTCCGCCCGCCGAATTCCGGCGCCTGTGCCGCGAATTTGCTACTCGCTACGTCGACCAGCATCGCCGCGAGTTCAAGCGCCTCGGCATTTTTGGCCGCTGGGAAAAGCCTTACCTCACCATGGATTTCGGTTACGAAGCCACCATCGCTGAAGCTTTCCTCGAATTCATCGAGAAGGGCTACGTCTATCGCGGCCGCAAGCCTGTCTATTGGTGCCTCTACGACAGCACCGCGCTCGCCGAAGCCGAAGTCGAGTACGAAGATCACGTCAGCCCGTCCATCTGGGTCACCTTCAAGGTGGCCAGCGGCGGAAAAGGCGCAGCTCCGAAAGTTTCCGGCGATGCCAGCGCCGTCATCTGGACCACCACGCCGTGGACCATCCCCCACAATCGCGCCCTCGCCTTCCATCCAGACTTCGACTACGCCGTCGTGGAAACCGAAGAAGGCCAGCTTCTCCTAGCCGCCGATCGCGTCGCCGCGCTGCAATCCGAGTCTGGCATCAAGGAAGCTCGCACCATCGCCACCTACAAAGGCCGCGACTTCGAAGGCATGCTCTTCCAGCATCCTTTTTTGCCCACGCAAGTCCCGGGCATCCTCGCGGACTACGTCACTCTCGATCAAGGCAGCGGCATCGTGCACACCGCTCCCGGCCACGGCGTCGACGACTTCTACTCCGGCCAGCGCTACAACCTCGAAACCTACGCGCCGCTCGACGATCGCGGCGTCTATCTCGAAGGCCTCCCCGAATACAAAGGCAAAGACGTCTTCGCTGCGAATCCCATCATCGTAAAACTCCTGAACGATCGCGGCGCGCTCCTCGGCCATCACCCTTACAAGCACAGCTATCCGCACTGCTGGCGCTGCCACAATCCCGTCATCTTCCGCGCCACCGAGCAGTGGTTCATCAGTATGGATACGCAGCCCAACGACCGGCCCAAAACGCTGCGCCAGCAAACGCTCGACGAAATCCCCACCGTAAAATGGATTCCCGCTTGGGGCGAAGACCGCATGCACGAAATGATCAAGGAGCGCCCGGACTGGTGCGTCTCGCGCCAGCGTTTCTGGGGCGTGCCCATCATCGTTTTTTATTGCGACGCCTGCGGCAAGCGCCTTGAGGATTTCTCCGCGCTTCGCAACGTCGTCAAGTGGTTCGCCAAAGAAGGCGCCGACGCCTGGTACAAACACGAAGCCGAAGAATTGTTGCCCGCCGGAATCAAGTGCTCCTGCGGCGCCGCCAAATGGCGTAAGGAAAACGACATTCTCGACGTGTGGTTCGATTCCGGCTCCTCGCATCTCGCCGTGCTGCAAGGCCACGAGTGGCCTGCCGACGTCTACCTCGAAGGCCCCGACCAATACCGCGGCTGGTTTCACAGTTCGCTGCTCATCGGCATTGGCACCAAGCAGCATCCGCCCTACAAAGGCATCGTCACCCACGGCTGGACGCTCGACGAGCAAGGCCGCCCGATGTCCAAATCGCTCGGCAATTCCATCGAGCCCAAAGAAATCTGCGAAAAGTGGGGCGCGGACATGCTGCGCCTGTGGGTCGCCTCCGTCGAGTATCAAGCTGACGTGAAAATGAGCGACCGGGTCATGACCCAGCTCAGCGAAGCCTATCGCAAGATCCGCAACACTTTTCGCTTCGCCCTCAGCAATCTCTATGATTTCGATCCGTTGCGCCATCCGCTCCCCAACGATCAGTTGGACGAGATGGACCAGTGGATGCTCTCCCGCACCGCCGATCTCGTGAAAAAATCCCGCGAGTGGTACGCCAACTACGAATTTCACCGCGTCTACCACGCCCTGCACGATTTCTGCGTCGTCGATCTCAGCTCTTTTTACTACGACGTTCTCAAGGATCGCCTCTACACCAAAGCGGCCAACAACAAATCCCGCCGCTCCGCGCAAACCGCCATCTACACCATCACCAGCGCCCTCGTCCGCCTGGCCGCTCCTATCCTCGTCTTCACCATGGAAGAAATCTGGAAATACCTGCCGAAATCGGGCGAAGCCATTCCCAGCGTGCACATGACCGAATTCGCGCAAGAAAGCGACCTGCGCACCGCCATCTCCCCCGCGCACGTCGCCAACTGGGAACTCCTGGCAAGAGTCCGCGCCGAAGTTCTCAAAGCGCTCGAAGCCGCGCGCAACGAAAAGAAAATCAACTCCGGCCTCGAAGCCAAAGTCCTACTCAACGCCGAGCCCGACCTGAAAACCAAGCTCCATCACTATCTCGCGCAACTCCCCGGCCTGTTCATCGTTTCGCAAGTCGAGTTTTTCAGCGCCAGCGACGCCGGCTACAAATCCGATCTCGTCCCCTCGCTTGAAGTTCTGATCCAGCGCGCCGACGGGAAAAAGTGCGACCGCTGCTGGAACTATTCCATCCACGTAGGCGAAAATCCCCGCTACCCCACCGTCTGCGAGCGCTGCACCGAAGCTCTCGCCGAAATCGAAAACGCGCGCTGATGACGCGCACTTCCAATCTCCGCTGGCTCTGGCTAACCCTAGCCATCGTCGCGCTGGACCGTGCCAGCAAAGCCTGGTTCGAAACGCAAACTCTCGAGGGCTGGCGCCACGAACTCATCCACAATTTCATCTATCTCGTCCACAGCCGCAACTCCGGCATCGCCTTCGGCGTTTTCTCGCAATCCGCAGGCGCCGGCACGCGCATCCTCCTGATCGCTGGCGCGCTCGTAGTCATCGCTGCCATCTGCTGGCTCCTCGTCACCAGCCGCAACGCCTCCAAGCTCTCTCTGGCAGGCATGGCTCTCCTCCTCGGCGGCGCCACCGGTAACGTCACCGACCGCATCGTCCACGGCGCGGTCACCGATTTCTTCGAAGTCCTCTTCGGCTCCTACGCCTATCCCGCCTTCAACGTAGCCGACTCCGCCATCACTATCGGCGCAATCCTCCTCCTCCTCGATCTCCTCTTCGGCCACCGCGGCGCCACCCCTCCATCACCGAGCGGCGGCACCGATTCTTTGTAGGGGCGGCTTTACGCCGCCTGCGCTGTAAACCCCGGCCAGACCAAAACCGTAACGTCACCTCCCTCGCTTCTATTTCTTCTTCCCCACCTCTCCGGCCTTTGCTACCCTCCGCCCGGCATGCCTCAACCATTCCGCAAACCCAACCGACTACTCCCGTCCGCCTATCGCGGACTCTCCGCTTTCTTCGTCACCGCCTGCACCGACAGCCACCGCGCCTATTTCCGGGACCTCCGCATCCCACAAGCGTTGATCGAAATCGCCGCGCAGCAATTCTCAAAGTTTCATTTCGCTGTCCACGCTTATTGTTTTATGCCAGATCATTGCCATTTCGTTCTGGCCGCGCGCGACAATTCTTGCGACCTGTCGGACGCCATGCGCGCTTTCAAAGGGGCCGCCGCTGCCCAGGCTCGCAAACTGGGCCCGACGAACCTCTGGCAGAAGGGCTTTTACGACCATGTGATTCGCTCCGGTGAGGATTTTGATGCCGTCACCGCGTACGTTTTGGAGAATCCGGTTCGCGCCGGACTGGTTAAGCATCCTTTCGATTGGCCCCTTTCCGGCTCTCTGGAATTTGATTGGCGCAAATTCCAAGCGCCGTCGCACGTCTTCCACCCGCCCTGGAAATAATGCTCCGCGCTCCTCCTGCAATCCTGTCCCTTCTTGCATCACAGAGGAGCCTCGTAGGAGCGGCTTTACGCCGCCTTCTTGGGCTGTGCCTGGCGATACGCACACCAGAAGGCGGGATAAACCCGCCCCTACAAGGAGTCTTCCGTTCCTTCTGCTGATAGAATCTCCGCCGTGCCCTCTGCATTCATCGTTGCCCCCGAACACGCTGGCTCTCGCCTTGACCGCTACCTCGCCTCTCTCCTTCCCGATCTCAGCCGCACCCGCATCCAGGAACTAATCCACTCCGGCCTTATCCTCGTCGACGGCCACCCCGCCAAGGATTCCCTCAAGCTCAAAGGCGGCGAGCGCATCACCGTCGACGCGCAGCCCCGCCCGCCGCTGCAAGCCACCGCCGAAAATATCCCCCTCGACGTCCTCTACGAAGACGCCGACCTCATCGTCATCAACAAGCCTGCCGGAATGACCGTGCACGCCGGCGCTGGCAATTCCACCGGCACGCTCGTCAACGCCCTCCTCGGCCGCGGCCAATCTCTTTCCACCCGCGGAGACGCGCTCCGCCCCGGCATCGTCCATCGCCTAGACCGCGAAACCTCCGGCGCCATCCTCGTCGCAAAAAACGATTTCGCCCACGCCAGGCTTTCCGAAGCTTTCCGCCAGCGCCAAATCAAGAAGACCTACATCGCCCTCGTCCACGGCGCCCTGAAAGGTGACCACGGCTCCATCGACTTCGCCATCGGCCGCGATCCCCGCCGCCGCACCCGCATGGCCGCCAGCCGCACCGCCATCGCTGGAAAATCCCGCGAAGCGCTAACCGACTGGCGCGTCTTGGCTCGCATCGGCCCAGCCACGCTAGTCGAAGTCACGCTGCATACCGGACGCACCCACCAAATCCGCGTGCACTTCTCCGCCCTTAAGCATCCTGTCGTCGGAGACACCCTCTACGGCGCAGCGCCACAATTGCTCCTCGGAAAAATTCCTCTCCCGCCGCTCGGCCGCAATTTCCTCCACGCCGCGCGCCTCGGCTTCGCGCAACCCCGCACCGGTGCATGGCTAGACCTCCGCGCGCCCTTGCCGCCGCCTCTCCGCGAATTCCTGCACCACCTGGTCACCGCCGCCGCAGAGAACCCCGCTGGAATTGACGCTGCGCTAGCCCCGTACTTATAATCGGTTCTGATGCGACGCGGACTTCTCTTCACTCTCTTGGCCTTTGTACTCCTCGCGGCTCCGCTCAGCGATCGCGCTCAAGCTCCTCAGCAGCCGCAGCCGCCCACGCAGGAACCCACCTCCCCGCAAGGCCAGGGAAAAATCACGCAGACCGTCAACCTCGTCGACGTCCTCTTCACCGTCCTCAATCACCGCAACAAGCTCGTCCCCGACCTCGACAAGTCAGACTTCAAGATCCTCGACGACGGCAAACCCCAGGACATTCGCTACTTCACCAAGCAGACCGATCTCCCCCTCCGCATCGGCATGTTGCTGGATACTTCCAATTCCATCCGCGACCGCATCAAGTTCGAGCAGGACGCTTCCATCAATTTTCTCTTCAGCGTCCTCCGCCGCAACAAGGATCAAGCTTTCGTCATGACCTTCGATGACGAGCCGCAAATTCTTCAATCCTTTACCGGCGATGCTGGCGCCCTCCGCGATCAAATCGTGCGCACCCGCGCCGGAGGCGGTACCGCCATCTACGACGCCGTCTACACCGCTTGCGAAAAAGAACTCAGCCATCCCCCGCGCCCGCCCGGCGATCAGCCCGACGTCGTCCGCCGCGTCATGATTCTCATCAGCGATGGCGACGACAATCTCTCCAACCACACCCGCGCCGAAGCCATCGAAATGGCCCAGCGCACCAGCGTGGTCATCTACACCATCAGCACCAGCACCCAGTGGGTTTCCCTCTCGCAAACCGACCCCAATAAGATGAACGACCGCAAATATCACAAGACCGATGGCGACCAGATCCTCGAGCAGCTCGCCAGCGAGACCGGTGGCCGTTCCTTCTTCCCCTACCATGTCGACGATCTCGATGTCTCCTTCCAGGATATCGGCGACGAACTCCGCAACCAGTACTCCGTCGCCTACGCCCCCAGCAACTCCATCCTCGACGGCCGCTACCACAAAATCCGCATCGAAACCCCCGATCACAAGGGCTACCAGGTCCGCGCCCGCCGCGGGTACTTCGCCCGCCCCAACCCCCCC
>DATNNV010000070.1:0-5925 GCA_035601655.1 Candidatus Dormiibacterota bacterium | reverse complement strand
CTCGCGTTGCACCCCGCCACAAGTCTTCTTTGCAGCGCCGCGAGACTCGCCCGTAGGGGCGCAGCACTGCTGCGCCCCATCTCGGCAACAATAATCCGCCGTAGAATCTCCGCCCTCGCCTCACCTTGTAGCGGAGCGCTGGCACCTCCCGCTGCAGCGCCATCTAGATCGATCCATACGTTCCCTTTGCAACCCATCCCCCTCTCCGCTATTCTTTCCTTCCGTTTCCCGCCCATGCTGGCCCGTTTTTCAGGAGAAATTGGTGTCTCCCGTTCCCGCGATTCGCATCCGGGACTGCAATCGTGCGCCATTGCGCCCAGCAGCCGGCTACATCCTCTACTGGATGATTGCCAGCCGCCGCCTCGCGCACAATTTCGCTCTCGATCGCGCCATCGAACACTGCCACTCCTTCGCCAAGCCGCTACTGATCCTCGAAGCATTGCGCTGCGACTATCCATGGGCCAGTGACCGTCTCCATCGCTTCGTCCTGGACGGCATGGCCGACAACGCCCGCAACTGCGAACGCCACCGCATCCTTTATTACCCTTACATCGAACCCGCGCCCGGCGCCGCCAGCGGTCTTCTCGAAACCCTGGCCGCTGACGCTTGCGCCGTCATCGCCGACGACTTTCCCTGCTTCTTCCTTCCAAATATGGTCGCTGCCGCCGCCAAAAAACTCTCCGTCCGCCTCGAAGCCGTGGACTCCAACGGCCTGCTTCCGCTCCGCGCCACTGATCAGGTTTTCTCCCGCGCCTTCGATTTCCGCCGCTTCCTTCAGAAAGCTCTGCCGGCGCATCTTTCCGAATTCCCGCGGGCGGATCCCCTCGCAAAACCGCTGCCCGTTCCTCCCTCCCTGCCCAAGCTGATTACCGCGAAGTGGCCCTCAGCCTCCGCCGCCCTACTCGCCGCCGAGCCCGCGGCGCTACGTACACTTCCCATCGACCACCACGTCTCGCCCGCGGAGCTTCGCGGCGGCTACAAGAACGCCCGCAAGCAAATGCGCAACTTCCTCGACCGCAAATTCCCCGACTACTCCGGCAATCGCAACGATCCCGAAGTCGACGCCACCAGCTGCCTCTCCCCGTATCTCCATTTCGGCCATATTTCCGTCCACGAAGTTTTCGGCGCCCTCGCCGCTCTCGAGCTCTGGAATCCCCAAAAGCTAGCGCTTCGCGCCAACGGCAGCCGCCAAGGCTGGTGGAACATGAGTCCCACCGCCGAATCTTTTCTCGACCAGCTCATCACCTGGCGCGAAGTCGGCTACAACTTCTGCTCCCACCGCCAGGATTACGACCAATTCGCCTCTCTTCCCGAATGGGCCCAGAAAACGCTGAAAAAACATGCCCGCGACACCCGCCAACATCTCTATTCGCTCGAGCAATTCGAGTTTGCCAAAACCCACGACCCCCTCTGGAACGCCGCGCAAACTCAAATCGTCCGCGAAGGCCGCATGCATAATTACCTCCGTATGCTCTGGGGCAAGAAAATCCTCGAATGGTCCCCCTCCCCGCAGGAAGCCGCCTCCACCACGATTCATCTCAACAATAAATACGGCCTGGACGGCCGCGACCCCAATTCCTACTCTGGAATCTTTTGGGTGCTCGGCCGGTATGACCGTCCCTGGGGCCCCGAGCGCCCCATCTTTGGCACCATTCGTTACATGAGCTCCGAAAACACGGCCCGCAAGCTCTCCGTCAAAAATTACGTCCGGAAATACACCGGAGATTCCCAGCCGCACTTAGCTTTTTCAGATCCCAAGCCTATGCACCCATCCGCTGGGTCTTCCTCGTCTGAGGGTTAGGCGTTCGGAGTACCCAACGCCGTGGTACTTTGCTATAGTTCCCTTTGCGCTTAGGTCAGGCTTCCTCCCACCCCCCTGATGGACCCCTGATGGAGAGGACGTTCCACGCTTCGCCCCGCGGCCCTCTCTTCTATTAGCGCCTATCCAGCCCAAAGGAGTCACCATGTCCGGCGCAGTTCGCTCGGATCATTTGCACCACCGCCATTCCTGGTTATTGCTGCCCATCCGCAACCTTATGCTTCTTCTCGGGTTGCAAGATACGACGCGACATCACTCTTCCCGAAACGCTCAATCCGTGCCTCCCAGTCCTCATCCCCGGAGATTTCTCCCTTCCTTGCCCAAGGATTTCATCCGCAGGCGCCGCGCCATCCGCAAGATCAGCAATGTCCTGCTCATCGCCGCCCTCAGCGCCGGTACCGCCTTTGTCATCACCCGCCAGACCGGCGGCCCCGGCTTTAGGCCCCCCTCGGCGGCGCGCCCCTCGCCTTCGGAAACTCCTGCAAATGCCGGCTCGCAGCTTGCGACTACCGCGGCCCTCACCGGAACCCACGCCGCTAATACCGCCAGCGACGGGTACAACCTGTCTTCCGGCCCACACAGCGTCAGCGAAGTCTCGGACCTCCTGCTGCACGACGCGAATCGCAACAAAGATCTGCACCTCCGCGTCTTCTTTCCTGCCGAGCCCGGCAAATACCCGGTCATCCTTTTCTCCCATGGCGCTGGGGGCTCGCAAACCTGTTGTGATTCGCTCATCCGCCACTGGGCCAGTTACGGCTACGTCACCATTCAACCCACCCACGAGGATTCCGCCCTCCTTCGCCGCAACGGGGGAGCAGAAGACGTACGGTTCATGCAGGCCGTCCGCGACGCCGTCAAAAAGCCGGCCCTCTGGCAAAGCCGCCCCGAAGATATTTCCTTCGTCATCGATTCCTTCACCGCGCTCCAGAATCGCATCCCCGGCCTTCAGGGCAAAATCGATGCGGACCGCATCGGCGTCGCCGGACACTCCATGGGTTCCTACACCGCAGAAGCCGTTGCCGGTGCGCTCATCGATATGCCCGGCCATCCCGCAACCACTTTTGTCGACCAGCGCGTCAAAGCGGTGCTCTGCTTGTCGCCCCAGGGGCCCGGCCAGTTCGGTTTGACGGAACACTCCTTCGACCGCATCTCGCTGCCGTATCTCGGCGTGACCGGTTCGCTGGATAGCCTGGGTCCGGTCGCCAGCCCCGCCTGGCACAAAATCCCCTTTGATCGCAGCGTGCCAGGCGACAAGTTCCACGTTTTCATCCAGGGCGCCAGCCATATGTCCTTCATCACCCCGCGCACCATATCGACGCAGGCCGCGCCCCGCGGCGACGCCATTCTCGGCTATACCAATTCCGCCGCTTTGGCCTTCTGGGATGCCTATTTGAAAGGCGAAGCACCGGCCAAGGGCTATCTCGAGTCCAACCGCCTCGCAGCGCAAAGCCACAACGCTGTTAAACTGGCCCGCCGCTAGCCCGCCGCCCTTTCGCAGTGCTAGTTTCACCGCATTCCTCCGGAGTCTGTGCGAGAACCGTGATTTGTGGGAGGGCACGGCTTCAGCCGTGCCGTGACCGCCGCGAAATCAACAAGGCTTTAGCCGCTGCGGTCCGGATTTTGGACTTCTCACACACTCTTTCTCCGGCCCCCGCGATT
Organism: Candidatus Dormiibacterota bacterium; assembly: GCA_035601655.1. Lineage (GTDB taxonomy): Bacteria > Acidobacteriota > Terriglobia > Acidiferrales > UBA7541 > Acidiferrum. Next base: position 2,447 of record DATNNV010000070.1, on the reverse strand, counting down.
TTCGCCGCACCGCTGCGTGTTAAACTGCTTTTTGTCTGCCGAAGGAGCTCTGCTTTGCCCCGCACCGAAACCGTCGACCCATCGCTGCTGAACTCTTACCTCTCCCAGACCGGCCAGCCTCTGGGCGCTCTCTCCGCCGAGTCCCCGCTCCTTCTCGTCTTCCTCCGCCACTTCGGCTGCACCTTTTGCCGCGAAGCCGTCGATGAACTCTCCCAAAAGCGCGCCGCCATACAGGCCCAGGGACCCCGCCTGGCCTTCGTGCATTTGGGCACCGAAACCAAGGCCCAGGTTTTCTTCGCGCCCTACGGTTTGGCAGATGTGCCGCGCTTCGGCGATCCGGAAGCCCGCTTGTACCAGACCTTTGGCTTGCTGCGCGCCAAGCCGCGACAATATCTCAACAGCGAAAGCCTTTTCCGCATGCTCATGGCCTGGATGTCCGGACACTTTGTGGGCCTGCCCGCGGGAGACGTCGAGCGCATGCCCGGCACGTTCCTGCTACACGGCAACCAGATTCGCAAAGCCTTCCGCCACAAGCTCGTTTCCGATCGTCCCGACTACCTCTCGTTTGCCTCTTTGCAATAGCGCAGCGAATTTTGCCGCGCTTTTCCACAGGCACTGCGGCCTTGCGCCGCTATTTCCGCACCTTTTCCACACGCCTTCGGGTGGGAGTCCTTTCGTACTATTGACCCTATTACTACCCGGTTCGGACACTGGGACCAGCATGGCTCGCTACTCTACATTCCTCGGACGCCGAGTCGAGGTGCAATACCGCGCCGGCGATATCCTGTTGCCCGCTTCGGGTACCTTTGTGGCCGATTCCGGCCGCTCGATCTTTCTCGAACAGACCTTCGAATCGCGCGGGCAGCACAAACACTTTCGCTGGGAGATTCCGTACCAATACATCGTCAAGATCGAAGCCAAGCCGGATACCGAAATGAAAGCAGCGGGAACGCGCTCGCTCGCGCCGAGCGGTGCGCAGGAAGAGGCCGCTGCCGAGCAGTCGCCGGAGGCCGAGCATCTGAAAGCCAAGTCCGCTGCGGCAGCCGCAGGCGCTGGTGGCAGCGCCAGTGCCAGCGGTGGCGGTGGAGGATCTTCTCTTCTGCCCATCGCCAACCGCCCGAAGACCGCCTGACCCACGTCGTCCCGCGTACGTTACCGCTCCCGGCCACCCCTACTCGCTAGGGGCACGATAAATCGTGCCCTCTTCGCTGCACCATCAATCCAGCTTGGCCCATTCCTCCTCACCTAAACCGAGTCGCGCTCCTCTTGCGCCTAGGCAAGTGACGCCGCCTTTCCCTCGAATCGGCTACAATGTGGCGTTTTCCGGAGGCGCACTTTGAAACCTGCGGTAGGTGTGATTGGGCTCGGCCTGATGGGCCGCCCGATGGGAATGAACATTCTAAAGGCGGGGTACCCGCTGACGGTGTGGAACCGCACCGCCTCGCGTGCGGACGAACTAGTGGCCGCAGGCGCGAAGCTCGCGTCATCGCCGCATGAGGTCGCCGCGGCGAGCGATTTTCTGATCACCATGGTCAGCGATCCTCCGGCTCTCGAAGAGATCCTCTGGGGCGAGCGCGGCGCCATGGCCGCGCTCAAGCGCGGCAGCATCTACATGGACTCGAGCACCGTGTCTCCGGCACTGGCGCGCAAGATTGCCGCCGCTTGCGCGGAGCGGGACGTCAAGTTTCTGGATGCGCCCGTGACCGGTGGCGATTGGGGCGCCCGCAAGGGCGAACTGGTCTTCATGATCGGCGGCGACGCGGAAACGCTGAAAGAAGCGGAGCCAGTCATCGGCGTGCTCGGGAAGAAATGGTTTCACCTGGGTCCGAACGGCGCGGGCCAGACCATCAAGCTGGCCATGAACGCGATTCTCGCCCTGCAAGTGGGCGCCCTGGCCGAAGCCATTGCGCTCGTGCGCGGCGCCGGCCTCCAGGCGGAAAAGCTCGTCGAAGTCCTGCAATCGAGCATGGCGCGCTCCGGCGTGCTGGACGTGAAAGCCCCGAACTTGCTGAAGGGCGAATACGTCCCCAGCTTTCCCCTGCGCCTGATGCACAAGGACTTAGGCCTGGCCCTGGATTTGGCCAATCAGCTCGGCGTACCCCTGCCGGCCACCGCTGCCGCCCGCGAGACCTACAGCGCCGTCAAAGGCGCCTCCAAGGAAGACCTCGACTATTCGGCAGTCATGAAGTTCTGGAACCGCTGACCCGCTTTCGGCTTCTTGCCGGAACCATCTTCCGGCCTCAACAAAAGCGACATTTCAAATCTGGGCAAATCAGGTATTTAGAAAGAGGGTTAACAATCGCGAGGATTTTCCTGTTGTGCCTCGTTGAAAATGTCCCCTTGCGTGCACATTAGAAATGTCCCCTAGACTGCGGCCAGTTGAGGAGGCCGCGGTGGCGAGGACAGCGATGAGCGATAAGGAATTGCAGCGAGTGGAGGTACTGGGG
>DATNNV010000069.1:0-28362 GCA_035601655.1 Candidatus Dormiibacterota bacterium | reverse complement strand
GACCGCATCGCCGCCATCGGCAAATTGCCGGACGCGAAAGCCGCAAGAGTAATCGATGCCGCCGGAGACGTCATCTCCCCCGGTTTCATCGACATGCTCGGCCAATCCGAGTTTTCTCTTCTCGTCGATAACCGCGCCATCAGCAAACTCTCCCAGGGCATCACCAGCGAAATCACAGGCGAAGGCGGTTCCATCGCCCCGCAAACCGAAAAGACGCTCGCGCCCATGAAACCGCAGCTCGAGCAATTTCATTTCACCGTCGACTGGACCACGCTAGATGGCTTTTTCAAGCGCCTCGAAAAGGGCGGCACGCCGATAAATCTCGGTACTTACGTTGGCGCCGCGCAAGTTCGCGAAGCCGTAATCGGCGACGATGATCGCGCTCCCACTTCCGCCGAACTTGACCAAATGCGCGCCCTAGTCGCGCAAGCGATGAAAGATGGCGCCATGGGCGTTTCCACCGCGCTGATTTATCCTCCGGGCCACTACGCCAAAACCGAAGAGCTGATCGAACTCGCAAAAGTTGCCGGTCAGTACGGCGGCATTTACGCCAGTCACATGCGCAGCGAAGGCGCCTCCGAAATGGAAGCCCTCGATGAGGCCATTCGCATCGGCCGCGAAGGCGGCCTCCCCGTCGAGGTCTTCCACTTGAGAGTCTCCGGCAAACCCCGCTGGGGCAACATGGTAAAAGTCGTCGCCAAAATCCAGGCCGCACGTGACGCCGGCCTCGACATTCGCGCCGACCAGTATCCTTATATCGCCGGCGGCACGGCGCTGGCTTCCTCGCTTCCGCCCTGGGTCGCCAATGGCGGCATGGCCAAGCTGCTCGAGCGCATCAAGGATCCGAAGATTCGCGCACGCATCAAAACCGAAATGGCCGTCGACCACAAAGAATGGGAAAACTTGTTCGTCGATTGCGGCGGCGGTGCGGGCGTTCTACTTTCCGGCGTTGAAAATCCGGAGCTGAAGAAATTCAATGGCAAGACCGTCGCCGATGTCGCGAAAGCGCAGGGTAAATCCGAGCTCGACGCGCTGATGGACTTCGTCATCGCGGACAAGGGCCAGACCGGCGCGCTGTATTTCATGGCCAGCGAGCAGGATCTGATTACCGGCTTGAAGCAGCCGTGGACTTCCATCGGGCTGGACGCCGGCGCCATGTCGCTGGACGGGCCGCTGTACGAAGAGCATACGCATCCGCGGGCGTTCGGTTCGATGCCGCGATTCCTCGGCAAGTACGTGCGCGACGCGAAGCTTATGCCGCTCGAGCAAGCCATTCGCAAAATTACCTCGATGCCCGCGCAGCGTGAGCACTTGACGGATCGCGGCTTGCTGAAGATTGGCTTCTTCGCCGACATCACCATTTTTGATCCGGCTACGATTATCGATCGCGCGACGTACACCCAATCCACCAAGCTCTCCGAAGGCGTGGACTTTGTTTTCGTGAATGGCAAGCTGGCATACGATCACGGCAAGCTGACTGGCGCGAATTCCGGGCGGGCGCTGCGCGGTCCCGGTTGGACTGGCGACACGGCTCAATAGGTGCGGCAATCCTGGCGCCGGCCGCGGCGGGCACAGCTACAAAGAAATTGACCATGGCGCTGGTCGTCGGCCGCCATTGCACATAATGACAGACACGGAGCGTAAACAATGACATCGATCGTGATTCGCAAATTGCTACTGCTTTCGGCCATCTTCGCCGCGATTGCTCCACTTGCGCTGCGTGCTCAGGAAGAGACCAAGCCGGCGGACTACAGCGCGCTCTTCACCAAGACGGACGCGATGATTCCGGCGCGTGACGGCGTGAAGCTCCATACCGAAATCTACGTGCCGAAAGATGCCAGGGAAGCGCTGCCGTTTTTCCTTACACGCTCGCCTTACGGGCTTAGCGATGACGCCAAAGGCTTCACTCCGCTGCTGGGCCTCTATAAAGAAATGTTTGCCGACGGCTATATTTTTGTCTTCCAGGATATCCGAGGCAAATACGGTTCCGAAGGCGCTTTCGTCATGCAGCGGCCGCCGCGCGACCGCAAAGACGCGAAATCGATCGACGAGGGCACAGACACCTACGACACCATCGACTGGCTGCTCAAGAATGTCCCGAACAATAACGGGCGCGCCGGCGAGGCGGGCATCTCGTACGGCGGATGGCTCACCGCGATGTCGATTCTCGAGCCGCATCCCGCGCTCAAGGCTGTCTCCGAGCAGGCCTCGCCGGTGGATATGTTTATTGGCGACGATTTTCATCACAACGGCGCGTTTCGCCTCAGCTACGGCTTCGAGTACGCCGCGATGATGGAAGCGGGAAAAGAGACGCAGCAATTTCAGTTCGACAAGTACGATACCTACGAGTGGTATCTCGCGCTCGGTCCCCTCTCGAACGCCAACGCAAAATATCTTCACGGGAAAATTCCGACTTGGGACGATTTTGTGAATCATCCCAATTACGACGAGTTCTGGCAGAAGCAGGCCTTTCCGCGCTACTTCCGCGACCTGAAGCTCACGGTGCCGAATTTGAATGTAGCCGGCTGGTGGGACCAGGAAGATTTCTACGGCCCGGTAAAAATCTACGAGCTGCTCGAGAAAAACGACACGAATCATTTCAACTATCTGGCTGCCGGTCCGTGGCGCCATGGCAGTTGGGCCGGCGGCACGGGACGGAAACTCGGCAACATCGATTTCGCCAGCAACACCAGCGAGTATTTCCGCAAGGAAATCCAAGCGCCGTGGTTCGCCTACTGGCTGCACGATAAAGGAGCGCGCCCCACGCATGAAGCCACGGTGTTCGAGACCGGATCGAACATCTGGAAATCCTGGGATGCCTGGCCGCCGCGCGACGGTGTCACCAATCGCAAACTTTATTTCCGCGCTGACGGAAACCTTTCGTTCGACGCGCCGTCCGATGCGACTGCGTTCGATGTTTACGTTTCCGATCCGGCGAATCCGGTGCCGTATCGCCCGCGTCCGGTGGAGGAGACGTACGCCGAAGGCAGTCGCTGGGGCACCTGGCTGCTCGAGGATCAGCGGTTCGTGGATCATCGGCCCGATGTGCTGACCTGGCAGACCGATGTGCTGACGGATGACATCACGGTTGCTGGCGACGTGGTGGCGCACCTTTTTGCCTCCACCAGCGGCACGGACAGCGACTGGGTGGTGAAACTGATCGACGTGTATCCGCAGCAGATCGCGGGCGATCGAAAGATGAGCGGCTACGAACTCATGATCGCCAACGACGTCTTCCGCGGACGCTTCCACAAAAGCTTCGAGAAGCCGGAGCCGCTGGTGGCCAACGAGGTGACGCCCTTTGCGATCGACATTCACACCACCGACCACGTTTTCCTGAAAGGGCATCGCATCATGGTCCAGGTGCAGAGCACCTGGTTCCCGATCATCGACCGCAATCCGCAGAAGTACGTACCCAACATCTTCAAGGCCGAAGCCGCCGACTACCAGAAAGCCACGCAACATATCTATAGGTCCAAGCAGTTCCCGTCGAATGTGGAGCTGCCGGTCGTGGCGAAGTAACGACGTAAAGAGGTAGCGAAATTAACGAAGTAAGGACCGGGCCGCGATTGTAGCCTCAGCTCGGTGCCAGCACCCGACATGCAAATGAGAAAGGCCGCCGTAAAGGAAAGCCTCTACGTTCGCGCTCGTGCGCTGCGGGCTAGTAGTTGAGGTTGAAGTTGAGCAGGTGCCAGTGCCAGATGAAAAAGAAGAAGAAGACGCAGCCTGCGGCGAGCAGCGTATTCCAGAGTTTGTACCAGAACCACTGCGTCTGGTCGCCCCAAGATTTCAGCGCGGCAATGATGGCGATGATGCAGCCGAGTCCGCCGAGCAAGCCGATGACTTGCACGAGGTGGATTTTGGTGGCTTTGTCTGAATTGAGGCCGCCGACGATATCGGAGCCGCTGACAATGCTGATCAAGCCGATGAGGTAGAGGATATCCACCACGCACACGATGCGCACGTAACGGCGCCACTTGAGGGCGCTGGAGCTGAGAACGAGTGGCTTGGCGTAGTGCTTGCGGAACGCCCAGGCGACCGGCCAGAACAGAATGTTGAGCACGATGACCGCGAGAGCGAAGCAGATCAGAAAATAGTTGAAGCGCTGGTTATTGAGCGCGCTATCCAAGGGCATGAAGGGCATGAACGGGTAGTCGATGTTGGCGACGCGCTGTCCGTTGTTTTCACTGAAGATGATTTTGTCTTTGCCGTCCACAGCTTTGAAGACCATAGGAGCGACTTCGCGGTAGTGCTTGGGCTTGCCGTTTTCGCCCTTGAGCGCTTCGATGAAGATGGTGTTGTCCTTGGGATCGACCTGAATTTTGTCTTGGCCGAGCAAGGAAGTGATGGCGAGGAGGTTGGTCTCGAAGCGGCGGCTGGAGACATACGCACCGGCGACGGAAGCAGCGTCCTGCGCGGCGCTGGCCAAGGTGGGTTCAGGCGCGGCGGCCGGGGCGGGGAAGTATCGGTCGATGAAAGCGTCCCAGAGCATGCCGCGCGGATCGCCTTTGCCCGGGGCGCCAGCGCTGTTGTAGGAGACAAAGAGTCCGACGCCCTCGGCGAGCAGCAGATGCAGGTTGCTGTGGAAGGCTTCGGTGTCGCCGCCGTGGCCGATGGCGCGATGGCCGTTGGCGGTTTGCTCGTAGAAGCCCAGGCACATGGCGTTGATACCGTCGGGCCAGCCTTTTTGGCGCGAGTGCATGGCGATCGCGGTTTCCGGCTTGAGGATTTGCGCATCGCCGTACTTGCCGTTTTGCAGATGCGCGATCATCCAGTGGGTCATGGCGTCGGCGGAAACGGAGGCGGAGCCGGCCGGCGCTACTTCGACCCACTCAAAGCCTTTGGCTTTTTCGGAGCCGCGGCCATAGCCGGTGGACATGTATGGCTTGAGGCTATCGGGAAGCGGCTGGCGGAACGTGGCCTGCTTCATGCCGAGCGGCTTGAAGATATGGTTGTCGAGGTAGTCGTCGAAATTTTCGCCGGAAACGCGCTGCACGATGTAGGCAGCGACGGTAGTGGCGTAGTTGGAGTAAGCGGAGATGGTGCCCGGCGGATAAATCTGGCGCGGCATGTGTGTCGGAAGATACTGCGCCATCGGGGTCAGGTCTTTTTGCTCGGCGACGAAGAGATCCCGGATGGTTTCTTCGAAGCCGCCGCGATGGGTCATGATGTCGCGCAGCGTGGTGGGCTTGCCGTGCGTGGCGGGAAGTTTGAAATCGAGGTAGTCGTTGACGTCGTGGTCGAGATCGAGCTTACCGAGTTCGACTTGCTGCATGACGGCGGTCCAGGTGAAAGTCTTGGAGATGGAGCCGGGACGGAACAGCGTGTCCTGCGGCGAGACCGGCTTTTTGCTTTCGACGTCAGAATAGCCGTAGCCCTTTTCGAAGATCGGCTTGCCGTCTTTGACCACGGCGATGACCGCGCCGGCGATGTCCGCTTTTTCGATTTGCTGCGGCAAGAAGCCGTCGAAGAAAGCTTCGAGGTCGGCGGCGGTGAGCTCGTGCGTGGAGCTGGCGCTCGTTGCGCTGGCTGTGCTAGCCGGGGCAGCGGCTTTCGCGGACGACTCCTTCGGGACCGGAGGCGGCAGAGTCGGCTTTTGCGCTTTGGCAAAAGCGATGCCGCAACTGACGACGAAGAGAGTAAACGCGAAAACAAGTTTCGAGCGTGTTGGCTGGCGCACTTGATCCTCCTGATTCAAGTTAAGCGGGCCGCTGGCCCTAAGGCAGCGGCCCGCGCGAAGTTAGAATGAAAGCTTCAACGCAAACTGAAGCACTCTGGGTGAAACGATCGTGGTCGTAATTTGCCCGAACGTCGGCGATCCAAGTGTCGTGTCGGGATCGCCAAATTGCGAATGATTGAAGGTATTGAAGAATTCGGTGCGAAACTCCAATCCCGCTCCTTCGCGTGGCCATCCCAGCTTGAATTTCTTGAGGAGAGCAATATCCCAGTTATTCTGGCCGGGCCCGTCGAGTATGCCGACTCCCGAGTTGCCGAAGCCCGTTGCAACGGCGGGACAATTGCCATCGGGCAGAGTCTGCGTGGGCACACACGTGCCGGGCGGTTCCTCATTGCCGACAATCGGAGGAGCAGCGAAACAGGTGCCGTTGACGTAGTTGCCCAAGTGGCTGCTGACGCCGCCGCCGGTTGTGTAGTGACCTGGTTGGCAGGTTCCTGACAAGCTAGCGCGGTCATTGGTGGTTCCAAAAACGCTGGCGCCGTTGGTAAACGTGACGGTGAGATGCCGCCCGGACTGCACCGTTGTGACGCCGGCGATCGACCATCCTCCCAAGGCGGTCCGTGCGAACGCATGCTCCTTGAAGGGAGTCCGGAATTCGTACGAATAGTTGACGATGAAACGGTGCTTGCGGATGAAGAGATCCGGGCCATACCGCTGTGCCGCGCTGTTCTGGTCGCCGAAGGCCACGCCGCCGTTGGGTCCGGTGCTGGTAGTCGAGTCCGTGGCGAGGTCCTTGGCGAACGTGTAGGACGCCTGGAACTGCAAGCCATTGGAGAAGCGTTTTAGCAGGCTGACGAGGAGCGCGTTGTACCAGGAAGCGCCGGAGGACTCGATCTGGAGCATGTTGGCGGAATTCCAGCCCTCGAAAGGAACGCGCAACGGGATATTCGCAACTGTGTTGGTTGTCTGGCCGCGGATCGGGTTTGACGCACTGGCCAAACCTGCCTGATTGATCGATCGCTCGCGAATCAGGTGCAGGCCGCGCGCACCCGAAAAGCTGGTCTCAAGAATCAACCCATTGCCGATTTCAGTTTGCAGGCCCAGGCTATATTCATGCGTTAGAGGTGGGCGAAAGTGTGGATCGAAGACGGTGATGGTGTTGTGAGTCGTGGGGGAGTAGGGCACGAACGAAGGGAAGCTCGGCACATCGAGGGCGAAAGGAACTTGGTTGGATGCGGCCGCGTTGTCCGGGCCAACGAGCTGGCGAATTTGCGCGAACGGCGGCGCTGTCAGGAGTTGAATAAACGGCTGGCCCGTGTACCGGGAATGGTAGACGCCGTAGCCTCCACGCAAGACGTAGCGCTCACTGTGCGGAATGCGCCAAGCGAAGCCGACGCGTGGGTTCCAGGTGTTCTGCCCGTCGCCGTCCATCCCGAATGCATTGTTAAGTTGCGTGACGCCTGCAGGAATGGCCCCCCCTGAATAGTTAGAAGGGACGGTCGTACCAGCCAGAGTGCCGGCCAAAGGAGGGTTCTTGTCGGCGAGGGACGCGTCGAAGGAAGCATTGCGACCTTTCGTGTCCGCCAGATCTCCCAGTCGGTCGTAGCGCAAGCCGAGATTTACGGTCAGGCGTGGCGTTAGCTTGATGTCGTCCTGCACGTACGCATTACCTTCCCACACGCGATAGGCGCGATCGAACACTCCGGGCAAGTCGATTGAGCCAAACACGTTGCTGATCACTCCGGTGCCGTTACTGGGACCGTCGAGACCCAGCAGGAAATCCGGCCAGCTCAAGAAAATCTCGCCACCAACATAGTGAAAGCCGATGTTGTTTAACTGTTCGCGGGCGATTCCACCCCCAAAGCGGAACGAGTGGCGTCCGTGCGTCCAGGACAGAGAATCCTGGAAATTGTAGTTATTTTGCGCGATTTGAATCGTTTGCCCGTTGCCGCCCAGCGTCAGACCGCTTGTCGCGGGAAAGTCGATGGCGATTTCAGGAATGGTGTTATCGAATCCCGGCACCGTTGCGCCTATTTGCGAATAGTTGAACACTTTCGATTGGTCGAAGACCGCAAACGTTCGGTGGAAACCAAGCACGGCTTGGTTGACTAACGAAGGGCTGAAAATGTAGCTATGCGTCAAAGTGAAATTGCGAAAGTTGTTCTTCAAAGCGACCGGAAAACCCGGTGCCGTCCCACCGCCGAAATTGGCTTGGGGCAGGGAATAAATGGTATCGGTGTTGGCAAAGAAAAACCGCGCGGCCAGTTTGCTCTTTTCGTTCATTTGCCAGTCGCTGTTGGTCATGAATTGATCTTCCGTGTACGGACAGGAAGTGCTGAAGGCGGAAAATCCCCGACTGTCGAACGCTTGTTTCAGATCGGTTGATACGGTCTGCGGCGTGGGAATCACAAATTGGCCGTTCGGCAGCTTGAGTTGCAGAAGCGCGAGCGCTACCGGGCTAATGTTTGAGCCGTCAGCAGCAATTGCGGGGCCTACGCCGCCAAAGGCATTTTGAAAAACCCCCCGCTGTCCTGCGAACAACGTACCCAAAGCGGCTGCCGATCGATCGTCGGTCAAGGCGGGCGTATTGATGGAGCTGGAGCAGTTGACGTCGATGCCGTTCCGCTGGCGGGTTCCTTGATAGGACGTGAAGAAGAACAGTTTGTCCTTGCGGATCGGGCCGCCAAAATCAAACCCGAATTGGTTTTGCTTCAGCACGGGCTTGGGCTGACCTGTAGCATTGCGGAAAAACGTGTTGGCGTTGAGGGCGTCGTTGCGAAGGAATTCCCAGGCAGCGCCGTGAAACTCATTTCCGCCCCCCTTGGTCACCAGATCCACGTTGGCGCCCGCATTGCGCCCGTAGGACGCGTCGTACTGCCCGGTTTGTACCTTGAACTCTTGGATCGTGTCAGGATTCGGAATCGCCACGCCGCCGCTGAATGTGCCGCTGCTCTGCAAGTCGTTGATAGCGGCGCCGTTCATCTGGATGTTGTTGTCGTTGATGGTGCCGCCGTTGGAAACGATTGGTGCCCCGCCATTTCCCATGGCGCCACGGCCCAAAGCGCCGGCGTCCGTGACGTCCGCCGCTACGCCAGGGTTAAGCGAGATGATCTGCGTGTAGTTGCGGCTCACTAGGGGCAGAGTGCGTACTTGTTCGCCGCTGGTTACTCGGCCCAGCGTGCTCGACTCCGTCTGCAGTTCCTCGGCCGTCGCCTCCACCGTTACGGTTTCGTTCTTCGCGCCGACTTCCATTCTGAGATTCAACCCTGCCGTTTCTGCAATGGTGATTTCGACCTGCGAAATCGTGAGAGTCTTAAATCCGTCTTTGGAGACGCTCACCGAATAGGCACCTGGAGGCAAGGATGGAAGCGAGTATGAGCCAATGGAGGCAGTGCTCACCGTGCGGACCTCGCCGGTTGTTTTGCTGGTCAGTTGAACGGACGCGCCAGAGATCGCGCCGCCAGTGGCGTCGGTGATCGTGCCCGCCAGGGCTCCAGTACCTGAACCTTGCCCGAAGACGCTGGAACACGCGAGGAACAAGACGAAAGAGAACAACGCGCAGACTTGGGCGGCGGAGCGTTTGGCTAGCGGCGACAGCGCGCGAGTGCGGAGCAAAGTCATAAGGCCTCCTGCTTTCAGGCAACCGATGTGAATTCCCAGGATTTGGTGATCCCCTGCAGAAGTGCCTCGACGGCCGTACCCATTCTGCAACAACTGATGCAATGTTCCACTCGGCATTGCGATTGAGCGACACTCTATGACTGCCAAATGCGAGTGTCAAGCAGTTTTTATGGGCATTTAGGCCCATACGATGAATGACAACGTGTGTTGCATTCCGTTGAACGTGATGGGGCCGATGCGGCGGCGTGTTGACAATTGCCGAGGGCAGGAGTAACTGTGTCCCTGTCTATGAGCCCCTTATGAACCGCAGAAACGGAGCATCGCCGGGTAGGCCTCCAAACCTTGCGGAGACGTTCACGTCCCTTACGCGCAAGCGGCAGGAGTTGTTCCGGCCGGTATTCGAGAATCCGCGCGAGTTCGTGCTGCTCAACGTGCGGGAATTGGCGAAGCGCTTGCGCGTCGATCCGGCGACTGCGGTGCGTGTGATTCTGAAGATGGGATTCGCGAGCTACAAGGAATTTCAGCACTATCTGCACGAACTATCGGTGTCGCAAGCGACTTCGATGGACACCATGCAGACCAGCAAGACCAAAGGCTCGAGCTTGGCGGAGCATATTCGCGAAGCGGTCGACCGGGATGTCGAGAACATGCAGCGATTCCGCAACACGCTCGATCCCGATCGCGTGGCTGCGCTCGCCAAGCGCATTCAGAAAGCCACGCGCATCATTATTCTCGGCGGAGACCTGGCTGCCAACCTGGTCGGCTATTTTCACTATCATTTGATTTTGCTGGGACTCCCTTCGATTAGTGCGGTTACGTCCGGTGAAGCGGTGCACTTGACGCGCTCCGCGGGAAAGGGCGATTTGGTCATCGCGCTGAGCTTCCGGCGCGGCCTGCGCCAGACCGTGGAAGGATTGCAGCAAGCGCACGCGAACGGCGCGTACTGCGTGGGTATAGCAGACACGCTAGTGTCGCCGATTGCGCGCTTCTCCGACGAATGTTTTGTGGCGTCAGTGGAAACGCCGTCGTTCGGTGCGTCCTATTCCGCGCCAATGTGCCTGCTGAACGGAATTCTCACGGCCTGCGGTCACCTCGACCCGCGCAAGAATCTCGATCTCCTCAAGAAGGCAGCCGAAGAACAGCGCCATGGTTTCCGCTGGTACCGCGAATAGTCGTTCTCCCATCATCTTCCAGTGCGGCCGCGTGCTTCGTTGACACGACGCAGCGCGTCCGCTACGCTTTTTCGTTTACGGGCGGCGAAGTTTTCTCGCTAGAACGGACAAACGGGCGCATGGCTGAAGAGAAGCTTCCGACAAGGGCACAGGATTTTTCCGAGTGGTACAACCAGCTGGTGCTGCGAGCACAACTCGCCGACTACGCTCCGGTGCGCGGATGCATGGTAGTGCGCCCGTACGGCTGGGCGCTATGGGAAAACATTCAGCAGGGGCTCGACCGCCGCTTCAAAGCCACCGGCCACCAGAACGTAGCCTTCCCGCTGCTGATTCCCCGCAGTTTCATCGACAAAGAGAAGCATCACGTGGAAGGATTTTCGCCGGAGCTCGCCGTCGTAACCATCGGCGGCGGCGAAGAACTCTCCGAACCGCTGGTCATCCGGCCGACCAGCGAGACCATCATCGGCCACATGTGGTCCAAGTGGATCCAATCCTATCGCGATCTTCCCGTACTGATGAATCAGTGGAACAGCGTGGTCCGCTGGGAGCTGCGCACGAAACTCTTCCTCCGCACGCTCGAGTTCTACTGGCAAGAAGGCCACACCGCGCACGCCACGCAGCAGGAAGCCATGGACGAAACGCGGCAGATGCTGGACGTCTACACCGACTTCGCGGTGAACGACGCGGCGATTCCAGTAATCCCCGGCAAAAAGTCCGACGCAGAAAAATTTGCCGGCGCGGACATCACCTATTCCATCGAAGCCATGATGGGCGACGGCAAAGCGCTGCAATCCGGCACCTCGCACTATCTCGGCCAAAATTTTGCACAAGCCTTCGAAGTCCGCTATCTCGATCAGACCGGCCAGTTGCAGCATTGCTGGACCACTTCGTGGGGTCTCTCCACGCGCATGATCGGCGCCATCATTATGGTGCACGGCGACGATCAAGGGCTCGTACTCCCGCCGAAGCTGGCTCCTTATCAGGCCGTGATCGTGCCCATCTTCAAGACCGACGAAGAAAAAGCCGCCGTCCTGGCCGCCGCAAAACAGCTCAAATCCGAGCTCGCCAAGGCAGACATCCGCGTCACCCTCGACGAACGCGAAGGGCAAAGCCCCGGCTGGAAGTTCAACGATTGGGAGATGCGCGGCGTACCCGTGCGCGTCGAACTCGGCCCCAAGGACGTGGCCAAGCAGGCCGCAGTCTTGGCGCGGCGCGACCGCCCCGGCCGCGAAGGCAAAATCAGCGCAGCGCTAAACGAATTGCCGGCAACCATCCAGCGCCTGCTCGCGGAAATCCACCAATCCATGCACGACAAAGCGCTGGCCTTCCGCAAAGCCAACACCCACGATGCCAGCGACATCGAAGAACTAAAGCGCGCCGTCGAGAGCGGATTCGCCCTAGCCTTCTGGTGCGGCAGCGCCGATTGCGAAGCCAAGATTAAGGAAGAGACCCGCGCAACCATGCGCTGCATCCCTCTCGAGCAGCCGGGCGGCAGCGGCAAATGTGTCTACTGCGCCGCCCCGGCCCCCGAGCGCGCCATTTTCGGCCGCGCCTACTAACCACAATCTTTGCCCCCGCCAAAACCCGCTTCCCGTTGCCTTTCAGGCACAGGCGCAGCGCGATGGCGTCGACACCCCTGCGCCAGAGTGCTACGTTTTATTTGTTGCATGCGAGCGCTACCGTCGTCTGGCGCACCACGCCGGAGCCGGCCCGCTAAGTTCATGGAGACAGTTGTGTTTGAAGCCGAGCAGCGGCGCGAATCGAGCAAAGTGAACCGGCGCACGCAAAGGGGCGCGGGCAAGCTCAAAACCGTCATTTACCTGGCCATCCTGTTGGCAGCCATATTCGCCGCGGTCAAAATCCTGCCATCCTACGTAGCCGACTATCAGCTCTCCGACAAGATGCAGGAACTGGCGCGTTTTGCGGTAGTCAACCACTACTCGGAAGACCAGATTCGCGACAACGTCTACCGGGCCATGCAAGACCTGGGTATTCCCGCGAAACGCGAAGACATCAAAATAATTTCCAGCCAGGCCGTGGTGAAGATTTCCCTCGACTACCGCGTTCCCGTGGACCTCATCGTCTATCAGATGGAACTCCATTTCACGCCCTCGAGCGAGGTCAAGTCTCTGACCTAGCGCCGAGTGCAACGCAAAAACACCTCAACCCTGGCTTTGCCAGCGGCGCATGATGCGAGAGAATAGAGATTCAGCCCGCGGGAGCGCCTCTTTGCGTATTCGCATTCAAAAAGGATTCTTTACCTCGATCATCGGCTTAACGATCCTGGGGATCATCGCCGCGGTCTTTCTTACCGCGGCGTCCGTCTTCACCTACTACTACATCAAGTATTCCCGCATGATCGATGCGCGGCTCTCCGGCCACGTGCTGCAGAACACCACGCAGATTTTCTCCGCGCCCGAGCACATTTCCGTCGGCCAGACATGGACTCCGCAGGACCTCACCACCTATCTAACCCGCGTAGGCTACCGTCCGGAGGAAGATGCCGGCGCCACCGGGCAATTCAAGGTAGACGGCAGCACCGTAGATGTCCGTCCCTCCAAGCTTTCCTACTTTGCCGGCGCCAATGCGCTTTCCGTGCAGTTCGGCGCAAGGAGCATCCGCACCATCCGCCCGCTCTCCGGCGGCGCCGGTCTGGACACCGCGGAAATCGAACCGGCGTTGATCAGCAATCTGTTTGATAGCGCGCGAGACAAACGCCGCCCCGCCCGCTACGACGATCTGCCGCCGACCCTGGTTCATGCCATTCTCTCCGCCGAAGACAAACGCTTTTTCGAGCATGGCGGATTCGACTTCATCCGCATCGCCGGCGCCGCCTGGGCCGACATTCGCCATTCCAGCCAGCACTATCAAGGCGCCAGCACCATCACCATGCAGGTCGCGCGCACTTTCTTCTTCTCGAATGAGCGCACCTGGCGGCGCAAGCTCGCCGAAGCCATGGTTTCCATGGAACTCGAAAAGCGCTTCTCCAAGCAGGAAATTTTCGAGCTCTACGCCAACGAAGTTTATCTCGGCAATCGCGGCAGTTTTGGCATCCGCGGCTTTTCCGAAGCCAGCGTTGCGTACTTCGGAAAGGACCTGCGCCAACTCAAGCTCGCCGAATGCGCCTTTCTCGCCGGAATCATCCGCGCGCCCAACTACTATTCCTCCGCCGACCGCCGCCCGGAGCGCGCCGCGCAAGCCCGCGATCGCGTGCTGAACCAGATGCTGGAGAACAAATACATCGCCGAAACGGATGTGCAGGACGCCAAGCACACCCCCTTGAAGCTCGTGCGCACCGCGATTTCCGGCAGTGAAGCGCCCTTTTTCGTCGACATGGTCAAGGACCATCTACTCGACAAATATTCCGAGAACGAATTGCAAAGTGAAAATTTCCGCGTGTACACCACCCTCGATCCCGCTCTTCAGCATGCCGCCGCCGTGGCTGTCGATGCCGGCATGAAGAGCGTGGACTTGTTGCTCGCCAAGCGCTACGAGAAGTGGAAGAAGGAAAACGCCAAGCGCGGCGTGACCGAAGCGATCCCGCAGGTGCAAGTCTCACTCGTGGCGCTTGATCCGCGAACCGGCGAAATCAAAGCAGTCATCGGCGGCCGGGATTACGGCACCAGCCAATTGAATCACGCGCTGGCGCACCGGCAACCTGGCTCCGTTTTTAAGCCGTTCGTGTACGCCGCCGCTTTTGAGAATGCCGTGGAAGGCGTCCAGCCGGTCATCACGCCCGCCACCACCGTCGACGACGAGCCTACCACCTTCGAGTTCGACGGCAAGGAATACACGCCCAGCAATTACGGCGAACGTTTTCTCGGGCGCGTCACCGTGCGCGATGCGCTGACCAACTCGCTCAACGTAGCCACCGTCAAAGTCGCCGAGCAGATCGGTTATGGCCGCGTGGTGCAAATCGCCCGGCAAATGGGACTGGGCAACAACATTCAAGCGACTCCCGCGGTAGCCCTCGGCGCGTATGAAATGACGCCGGTGGATGTCGCGGCCGGCTACACCGCATTTGCGACTGTGGGCACGCGCGCCGAACCTCAGTTCTTGCACGCGGTAGTCGGTGCCGACGGCACCGTCCTCGAGAAGTTCACGCCGCAAACGCGCAAAGCGCTGGACCCCCGCGTGGCCTTCCTGGTGGATAGCTTGCTAAAGGATGTCTTGAGTCGTGGCACCGGCGCGGCGGTGCGCGCACGCGGCTTCACTCTTCCAGCGGCCGGCAAGACCGGAACTTCCCGCGACGGCTGGTTCGCCGGCTTCACCTCGAACCTCGTCTGCGTCATCTGGATCGGCTTCGACGACAATCGCGACCTCGGCCTCGCCGGCGGCGCCACCGCCGCGCCCATTTGGGCCGATTTCATGAAGGCCGCCACCTCCATGGCCGCCTATCGCGACGTCAAAGAATTCACCATGCCCGATGGCGTGCAAACCGTGCTGATCGATCCGGAAAGCCTCGAGTTGGCTACTCCCAACTGCCCGATCACCCGCACCGAGATCTACGTTGCCGGCTCCGCTCCCACCCAGTTTTGCGAGTTGCACGGCGGGCGCGGCGCGGTCGCCTCCAGCGGCTCATGGCTTTCGCACATTTTTGGTGGCGGCGAAAAGCAGCCGGACCAGCCCGGCAGCCCCGGCAACCCGGATGCGCAACCCACCGCCCGCTATGATCCCAACCGGCCGCCGGACGCGACCGGGCAGGGTACCCAGCCGGATGACGCGGCGAAGCCCGGCGAAAAGAAAAAGAATCCTTTACAGAAGATATTTGGTATCTTTGGGGGCAAGAAGAAGGACTCCGACAAGGCCAAACCTACGCCCAAGCCGGAGTAAGGGTGATTCGCCATGTCGAAGTACTCTTTGGCGCTTCCTGTTGCTTTTCTCCTCTTTGCCGTTGCGATTCCGTCTGCTGGTCAATCCCAATCCTTTGACGACACTTCCGGGCCGCCCTTGGTGGCGCCCCGCGGTGCGCAATCGGGCGGACCCCCGCAGTCCCCGGCGGCGGATCCCTCCGTGATCGTGGTGAAGCCTCAACTTACCGACGAACAGCTTGCGGACCTATATATGGTGCGCAAGGAATACCGCGATGCCGCCGGAATCTACAAACGGCTGGCGGACCAGGAGCCGCGCAACGCGGTGTACCTCAACAAGCTGGGGATTGCCTTGCATCAGCAAACCGCCCTGGCCCTCGCGCTGAAATACTACGAGCGCGCCTCCAAGATGGACCCCATGTACGCGGACGCGCAGAACAATATCGGCACCATTTGGTATCAGCGCAAGAAATACGGCAAAGCCATTCACGCGTACCAGAAAGCACTGAACATTCGCACCGATATGGCCGTGCTCTACAGCAACCTGGGCTACGCCTATTTCGGCGACAAGAAATACCAGCAGTCTATTGCCGCGTTCCGGAGCGCCCTGGCCATCGATCCCAAGCTCTTTGAGACCAACGGCTCGCGAGCCGGTTCGCTGCTGCAAGACCGCTCCGTCGGCGATCGCGGGCGCTTTTATTTCATGCTCGCCAAGTCCTTCGCGGAAGCGGGAGATCTCGAGCACTGTCTGCGGTACCTGCGCAAAGCTAAAGACGAAGGCTACACCGCGCTTGGCGAGGTCAGGAAGGACCCGGCGTTTTCCGCGGTGCTCAAAGATCCCGCCATGGAAGAGATCCTCGCTCCCAAGATTGCGGACGCCGCCCAGTAGCATCAGCCGCACCCTGTTTGCTCCTCCCTTCCCGGCAGGGAACTGCTCCTCGCTGGTGTGCGCTTTCGCACATACTTCCTCTGTTACAATGAAACCAGCATGGAATCATTTGCCGCCGGAATTCGCGCGCGTGTTTTAGCGGGTACCTCCGCTCTGCTTTTGCTGGCGTTTCCTTGGGCGGTGCAGACTTCGGCCCGGCCGCGCGCCGCCGAACCAGCCAGACCACCCGGAACTCCGCAGGGCGTCTATCTCGTCTTCCCCTTTGAAAATCGCGGCGCCTCCCCGCATCTGGATTGGCTCAGCGAAGGCCTCGAGGAGTTGGCCATTCAGCGGCTGTCCGCAGCCGGCGAGTCCGTTTACTCGCACTCCGGCCGCATGGGTCAGCTGGAACGCTACGGCTTGCCGGCTACCGCCAAACTCAGCCGCGCGACCATGCTGCGCATCGCCGAAGATCTCGACGCTGATTTCGTGGTCCTCGGCAGCTTTGCGTCGGACGGCACGTCGATGATGGCGGAAGCCCGCGTGCTCCGCGTTGACGCTACCGAACTCTTGCCGCCGGTGCGCGAGAGCGGCCCGCTCGATTCCTTGATGGATCTTTCCACGAAACTGGCCTGGCGCACCGTGTCCGCCAACGAGCGCTCGTATCCCCTCGGCCTCGCGGAGTTCTCCAAGAAACAGCGGCCGGTCCGCCTGGATGCTTTCGAACACTATATTCGCGGCTTGATTGCCGCGGACGATGAGACCAAGCTGCGCAATTTGCGTGAAGCGGCTCGCCTCGAGCCCGAGTGGCCTGACCCCGATTTTGCTCTTGGCGATTTGTATTTCGCCCGCAGAGATTGTGGTTCCGCGCTCCCATGGTATGCGCGTGTTCCCAAGACGCACGACCGCTCTATTGAAGCGATGTTCGCTACCGGTGTCTGCCAGTTGCTCCTGAAACAGCCGGACCGCGCCGAGGAGACTTTCGTCGCCATTCAGCAATCCATGCACAAAGACATCGTTTCCGGCGCGGACTTGCCCGAGATTCTGAATAATCTCGCGCTCGCTCGCGCGGGTAGCGGAAAATTCGCTGAAGCCCAGCAGGATTTGCGCAAAGCCACCGAAATGGACCCCGACGAGGACGATTATCCCTTCAATCGAGGATTGCTCGCGCTGCGCGCCAACGATGCCATCGCCGCGGCTGGCTACTTTCGCGAAGCCACCGGCCGCGAGCCGGACAATCCCGAAGACCGCGCGCTACTGATCTTGGCACTTGAAAAAGCCGGCAAGAAGTCGGAGGCGGAAGAGGAACGCAGCTCCGCGGAAGAAGCCTTTGGGCCGAAAGGATTGCCCGCCATTCACTGGGACGCCAAGGATCCGGTGGTGGCCGCCAAACTTGACCGCGTCAAGACGGAATTGGATACCACGCAGTTGCAATTGCAGTTGAAATCGCAGGATACCAGCAATTCTGCGGCGGGTACCGGTGCTCCGGGCCCGGATTCGGCGGCTGGCTGGATTCGCCGCGGCCGGCAGAATCTCGCGGCCGGCCAGATCGACAGTGCGGACCGCGCCTTTCGCGCCGCGTTGGCCAGCGAGCCCGGCAATTCGGCCGCGCATCGCGGACTCGCAGAGGTCGATCGGCGCCAGGGAAAGCTGGATGACACGGTGAAGGAGTTGCAAGCGTCGCTGCAGGCGCGTGATTCCGCGGTGGTGCGCACGACGCTGGCGCGCGTTTATCTCGAGCAGAAAAGACCGGAGCTCGCGCGCGCGGAACTCGAAAAAGCTCTGAAGCTGGCCCCGAATTATACGGAGGCGAAACAGCTGCTCCAGCATTTGCAGAATTCCAAGCCCGGACCCAGCAAGCCGAACGGAGGCGCGCAATGAAGACAAATCATGCAGGCCGGCGCATTGCTCTCATCTTTTCCCTGAGCGTTTTCGTTCTCGCGATGGCCGCTTCCTTGCTGGCTCCGCTGTGGGCTTCGCATGCCGCCGAGCAGCGAACCGCCGGAGCCTTAGTACAGGAGCTCAAGATTGACGGCGAGGTAGAGCCGATTCTGGCCACCTACATCGACGAAGGAATCGCGGACGCGGAGCAGCATCACGCGCATTTGATTTTGATCACCATGGATACTCCAGGCGGGCTAAGCGACTCGATGAAGGACATTATCCAGCACATTCTGGTGTCGCCGGTGCCGGTAGCAGTTTTTGTTTCGCCCACCGGTTCGCGAGGCGCGTCGGCGGGGTTCTACATCCTCCTTTCCGCGGATGTGGCTGCCATGGCGCCGGGAACGCACGCGGGGGCCGCGTCGCCGGTGCTGGCGATCGGCGGATACGTGCCGCAGATCGACGAAGTGTTGCGCAAAAAAATCAACAACGATGCTATGGCCTTTCTCCGCAGTTTTTCGGAGAAGCGCGGGCGCAATCCGCAGTTGGCGGAAACGGCCATCACCGACGCCAAAGCTTTCACCGAAAAAGAAGCTCTCGAAGGAAAGATGATCGACCTGGTCGCCAGCTCCCCGGACGATCTTCTGCGCCAATTGAACGGCCGGGAGATCACGCGATTTGACGGCACCAAGGTCAAGCTGGCGCTGGATGCGCCGCAGCGCGTTGCTTTCGAGTTGTCGACCCGGCAGAAGTTTCTCTCGCGCATTGTCCAGCCCGACGTTTTCTTTGTGCTGCTGATTCTCGGCGTCCTCGGTCTCTACACCGAGTTCACGCATCCCGGCGTGATCGCCCCGGGCGTGGTTGGCGGCGTCTGCATGGTGCTGGCGCTCTATGCCATGCATTTTCTGCCGGTAAACCTTGCCGGACTATTGCTCATTGTGCTGGCGCTGGTCTTTTTCATTCTGGAGGCGAAATTTACCAGCCACGGCGTGCTGGTGGCCGGCGGCATCATCTCCATGTTGCTGGGCGCCATGTTTCTGATACGCTCGCCCATCACCGGAGGCGGAGTCAGCCTGGGCATCGCTCTCGCGGCCACACTGCCGTTCGCGCTGCTCACCGTAGTTCTGATGCGGCTGGTCCTGCGCTCGCGCAAGTGGAAGCCCGCCACCGGCAAGGAAGAACTCGTGGGCGAACACGGCATCGCCGAATCCGGCCTCGGCGCGGGCGTCGAAGGCATGATTCGCGTCCATGGCGAACTTTGGCAGGCCGTATCGTCGCAACCGGTTCCGCCGGGAAAGCCCGTTAAGGTTTTGCGTGTCGAAGGATTGAAGCTGGCGGTTGAGCCGTTGGAAATTGTATCCGCGTGATTCTCGCGCACGATTTTCTGATTTCAAGTCGCACGTCGCAGTTCCGTTGTAGGGGCACGGCACTGCCGTGCCCGTCTTAGAGGAGGGGGAGATGGAAATCGGTCTGCTTGGGTTTGCGGTTATCGCCGGAATAGTTCTGATCTGGTTCTGGAACTCGATTTACATCATCAAGGAATGGGAACGCGGCGTGGTCCTGCGCCTGGGCCGTTTGCTGCCGGTAGCCAAGGGCGCGGGCATCAACTTGGTACTTTGGCCGATCGAAACGCTTTATCGCATCAATATGCGCCTCGAAACGCTGGACGTTCCGCCGCAAGATATCATCACCCGCGACAACGTCTCCGTTAAGGTAAACGCGGTATGTTATTTCCGCGTCGTAGACGCGAACCTGGCGATGTCGCAAGTGCAGAACTATCAATACGCCACTTCGCAGCTCGCGCAGACCACGCTGCGCAGCATCGTCGGCCAGTTCGAACTGGACGAAATTCTCTCCCAGCGCGACAAAGTGAACGCCAAGCTGCAGATCATTCTAGATACCGACACGGAACCCTGGGGCATCAAAGTGTCCAAAGTCGAAGTCAAGCAGGTCGACATTCCCGAGCAGATGCAGCGCGCCATCGCCAAGCAGGCCGAAGCCGAACGCGAGCGCCGCGCCAAGATCATTCACGCCGAAGGCGAGTTCGAAGCTTCGCAGAAACTCGCGGACGCCGCCAAAGTGCTCGAGACGCAGCCCTCCGCTATCCAGTTGCGCTATCTCCAGACTTTGACGGAGATAGGTGTCGAGAAGAACACAACGATTGTTTTCCCGCTGCCTATCGATATTATTAATCAGTGGACCAGGAATCTTGGGGGGCCGCAAAAGTAAGAATGGCATCTGGGGGAAAAAGAGGAGCGGGAGAGCGCGTGCTGGAAGGGCGGCACGTCATCGGCTTGTTCATGCTGATGCTGCTGTTTTCCGGCGTGTTCTTCACGCTGGGTTACGTCATGGGACGTAATCAGTACGACGGGCAAGTGCGCGCGGCCACGACGGGCCGCAGCGCTTTCGACGAAATCGTCGCCAAGCCGAACGCGGCCGCAAAGCACGCGCAGAAAACTCCAGCAACCGGCCAGCCCACGGAAACAGTGGCGCCGCCGAATTCCGATTGGGAGTTCTACAACGCCGGCAAACCCAAAACCACCGAAGACCATTTGAAACCGGCGGAGTCCGCCTCTTCGCACAAAGCCGTGCCAGCGGTTGCGAAGAACGATTCTCCGGCAGCGCCAGTGGCAACGTCCTCGAAATCTGCTGCGCCATCGAAATCGATGAGCGGGCCGCTGATTCCTGGCGGAGCGTACACGCTGCAGGTGGCGGCGCTGACCAAGGAAGCGGATGCGCTGGACCTGGCTTCGCGGCTGCAGAAGAAAAAATTCCCTGCGGTGGTGCTCACGCCCCAGGGTGACAAATTTTACCGCGTCCAAGTCGGGCCTTACGCCGATCCGAAATCCGCCGATGCCGCCAAGAAGGGCTTGGAGGCCGAGGGCTTCAAAGCGTTTGTGAAGCATTGATGGCGCCCGCGAACTCGTCCCGCACAAACGGGCTCCGCGCAAAGTGGTTTGCCTACCTGCGTCCTCATTCCGGCAGCGAAACGCCGGCGGCTCTGCGGCTGCTCATTGCCGCGGTCACTGGAGCGGCGCTCTCGCTTTCCTTCACCGGATTCTATCTGGCGATTTATTCCTGGATTTGCATTGGCGTTCTGATGGTGGCGGTGTTTGGAGCGCGGCCGCTGGTGGCGTTTGCTTGCGGTTTTCTGCACGCGCTTTCTTTCGTGCTGACGTCCGTGCCGTGGATCGCCACGGTGCTGAGCGTGCATGGCGGGCTTTCGCGCGCCGGGGGATGGGGCGTGCTGCTGCTGATTGCCGCGGCGTGGGGAATTCTCATCGGAACCTTCACTTGGGCGGCGCAGCGCCTGTCGCAGCGCAGCATCGTGCTGGCGTGTGTCGGCGCGCCGTTTCTGTGGGTGACCTTCGAGTTCGTGCGCGCGCATTTGCCGGAGATCAGTTTTCCGTGGAACCTGCTGGGCTATCCCGCGTCGGCGAATCTTGCACTGCTGCAGGTTACCTCGATCACCGGGATATACGGTTTGTCGTTCCTGGTGGCGGCGTTCAACGCGCTGCTGGCCTGGGCCGATGCTGCTGCGTCGCCGCGTACCGGCAAGCGGGTGGCGATTCTGGCGGCTGCGATAGCGTTTCTTTTGCTGGTGGCGCTGGCCGGGCCGCGGTTGGTTCCGCAAGCGCCAACGAATCACGTGGCGCGCGCGGTGCAGCTCAATTTTCCGGAAGTGCAGGAATACGATCCGCTGTGGTTTCAAAAACACACCGCGGACCTGGAGGAAATCGGAGGGCTCAGCTTGAGACCGTCCGCAGGTCCGGAAAAGCCAGACCTTTTGGTTTGGCCGGAAGCTCCGGTGCCGTTCTCGTTTGAAGATGCGCAGTTCGTCAAGCTGGCATCCACGCTGTCGAGCAATTTTCACGGGCCATTTATCGTGGGCGCGATCGAATGGAGACTGCGGGCGGATTCGAGTACGAGCGGAGCGGGTTCCACGAAGTACGCGGCGTACAACAGCGCTTTGCTGTTTGACGGGCAAGGGCAGCGGCAATTCGTTTACGACAAGATTCACCTGGTGCCTTTCGGCGAGTACGAGCCGTTTCCGCTGATTCACCGGGTGGTGAGCAGCGTGTCCGATGAAGTCGGCGGCTTTCACAAAGGCGAGCCGGATTATGCGGTTGGCAAGCTGCCGGGCGGTTATCGCTTCGGCGTGTTCATCTGCTACGAGGCCATTTATCCGGGCGAAGTGCGGCGCTTTGCGGCTAACGGGGCGGAGCTGCTGGTGAATATTTCCAACGACGGATGGTTCGGCCGTTCCGCCGCTGCGGAACAGCATTTGCGCATGGCGCGGGTGCGCGCGGTGGAGAACCGCCGCTGGCTGCTTCGCGATACCAACAATGGATTGACGGCTTCGATCGATCCTTACGGACGCATTTTCCAGCCGCTGCCGCCGGATGTGCGGGCGGCCGCTGATCTTCCCTACGATTTCCGGACGGATACGACGGTGTACACGCGGTTCGGCGACTGGTTCGCTTGGCTGTGCGTCCTCGTTTCCGTTATTCTGGTGGGGTCGACTTTTCGGAAAGGAACTACCGTTCGCAACGAAGCGCCCGTGGGAGTAGTCGTTCCCGCGTAGTCTGCCCTCGTTGCCCGCAACCGCATATGATTCTTGAAGATTTGCAGCATCGCTACGAACTTCTGAAGCCGCGTATCGCCCTCGTGCGGAGTTATCTTTGACGTTGCGCAGAACCGCGAGCGCCTGAAATCGCTGGAAGCGCGCGTCGCGGACCCCGCCTTTTGGAGCAATCAGGAAGCAGCGCAAGCGGTGCTGCGCGACCGCAAGCGCGCGGAAGAACAGCTTGGCGCTGACGACAAGCTGACGGGCTTTTCCGGCGACATCGAGACGTACATCAATCTGACGCAGGAAGAGACCAACGCGGAGCAGCGAAACGAGCTGCTGAAGGACCTCGACCGCGAGCTGACTACCGCTGAAAATTACGTGGGCGAGATGGAGACGCGGACGCTGCTCTCCGGCGAAAACGATCATCTCAACGCCATCATGACCATCAAGCCGGGCGCGGGCGGCACCGAATCGCAGGACTGGGCTTCGATTCTGCTGCGCATGTATTTGCGCTGGGCGGAGCGCAAGAAGATGAGCGCGATCGTGCTGGACGAAACGCCGGGTGAAGAAGCGGGAATCAAGAACGCGACCGTGCAATTCAGCGGCGAGAATGCTTACGGGTTGCTGACCGGCGAGACTGGAGTGCACCGGCTGGTGCGCATTTCGCCTTTCGATCAGGCGGCGCGGCGGCACACTTCGTTCGCATCGGTGTTTGTGATTCCGGAAATTGACGACCGCATTGAAGTGACCATCCGTCCGGAAGACATCAAGCTGGACACGTTTCGTGCCGGAGGCAAGGGCGGGCAGAACGTCAACAAAGTGGAGACCGCGGTGCGGCTGACGCATTTGCCGAGCGGAGTGGTGGTGGCGGTCCAGGCGGAGCGCAGCCAGCACAAGAACCGGGAACTGGCCATGAAGATGATGCGCTCGCGGCTCTACGACCTGGAAGTACAGAAGCGCCAGGCGGCTACGGACAAGCTGGATGAAACGAAGCTGGAGATTTCGTTCGGCAGCCAGATCCGTTCGTACGTGATGCAGCCGTACCGGATGATCAAGGATCACCGGACGAAGTTCAGCGCCGGGGACGTGGACAAGGTGCTGGACGGAGATCTCGATCCCTTTATTCGCTCCTACCTGATGGCGAAGAAGAGCAAGGGCAAGCTGGAAGTGCAGGCGGACGATGATTTGGAAGTGGCGTAGGACGGAAGAAGTGGCGAGTGGTGAGTGACGAGTGGCGAGCCCGGAATCAAAACGCACTTGGTACCATCCCGGGTAAACACACAAAGAGTGTGG
Organism: Candidatus Dormiibacterota bacterium; assembly: GCA_035601655.1. Lineage (GTDB taxonomy): Bacteria > Acidobacteriota > Terriglobia > Acidiferrales > UBA7541 > Acidiferrum. Next base: position 4,469 of record DATNNV010000069.1, on the reverse strand, counting down.
AAGCTGCTGAAAAGTAAGGGGATGTGCTTCGCTCTGCTGCAAAAGAGTGACAGAGAGCGCCGACGGTTCTTCTCCTGGCTGAATTCCAAAATGGGAATGGCGTTTTTGATGGCCCTCCTCGGCCGGCTGGCACACCCGCGGTTTTTGCAAAGAGCGGGTAAACGATTGAAAAGTAAGGGGATGCGCTGCGCTCTTTTGCAGGGGGGTGCAAAAAGTACGAAAGAGCGAGGAGTTGGAGATGGAGCGTGGGGAAGTTAGAAGGACAGCCGGGCGGCGAGGCATAAGAGGGCGGGCAGGGAGGAGATCCGCTGCTCGCGATGATAACCCATTATAGCACATTTCTAGGATTTGTCAAGTGGTATCTAGTAAGTGGTTTGTCTTCTGGGAGATAGGGCGGCTGCGCCGGGGATCGGCAGGCAGTGGAGGCCGCAGATTCCCAAAATGGGACGGCGAAAGAGTCTCTCCGGTTAGGACCGGAGTCTCCGGCCGCATGCGCTGGTGAGGCGCCGCGTCCCGGTACAGACAACCGGGATGCAAGAAACGCAGATGCGGAGAACTAAGGTAATCGTCCCGGCTGTCCCCCTCGGCTGCCGTGGGCACGTGGCGCTAGCCAGGCTAAAGCCTGGCCCTAATCGGCCCTATATTTTCTGGGCGGATTGTTTCCAGGGGGGAGCCCAGGCTAGGGGGCGGTGGGAGTTGAAGAGGTTGGTGCCGGCGGCGGTCATGGAGCCGGAGAACGGGTAGTCGTTGGCGGCTTTGCAGATGGCGGGCTCAGGCGGAGTGGTTGACGCGGGGATTGGCAGGGACTTACGGATGGGGTTTAGCCAGATGTACCAGGCTATGGATTCTGTGTCGTCGGAATTACGGAGGACGTGATCGTAGAAATTGAGTTGCCAGAGTTTTGGCTGGTGCGTTTTTTGAATTCGAAGGCGGTTTGTTGTTTGAAGGCGGCTATGAACTGGATGAGATGGCTGGTGGGAGTGGTGCCTTCGGCTAGCAGGTGCAGGTGATCGGGCATTACGCAGTAGGCGTGGATTGAAAAGTCTTTGGCGGCGGCGTGATGGCGGAGTTTTTCGGCCAGCCAGTTGGCGATGGCGGGATTTTTTGCGAAGGTGCGGCGGTTTTCGAAGCAGAGGGTCAGGAAGTGGGTGGCGGTGCCTTGGTAGGAGGTGCTTGGCAGGCGGTGGGAGCGGTGGAAGTTGGGTGGCATGGTGTTGGGGCAAGATGCGCCGCCATGGACCTAGGCTTCAACGTAGGGCCAGGCTTTAGCCTGGCGGGATGGTAGCGCTGCGGGAGTGATTTTGCCAAGGCGTGCAAGGCTAAAGCCTGGCGCTACGTTTTGGCTCGGGCCGCGTGGCGACGATTGAGGCTATTGGTCGAGGTTGAGGACGTAGGCGCGGTAGTCTTCGCCGGTGTTGTACCAGTTTTTGTGGAGTTTGCCGAGTTTGGCGCCGAAGGATTGGTTCAGGAGTTGGCTGGGGCCCGGGCGGGCGTGGCCGTAGATTTTGTGGAAGTCGCGGGAGACGCGGCCGATGAAGAAGGCTTTGAGGATGCGGCCGTAGCCTTTGTTTTTGTATTTGCCGAGGATGGTGGTGGAGTAGCAGTAGATGGCGTGAGGATCGATGGGGCAGCCTTCGGGCATTTCAAATTTGCCGTCAAGAGGGACGCCGTAGGTTTCGCCGACGAGTTGGTTGTTTTCGAGCATCCAGATGGTGAGGGCGTGTTTGAGGAGATGCTGTTTTTCGGGGAGGGTCAGGCGGAGGTTGGGGTGGTATTCGAGTTCGAAGGCCATGGTCAGGTGGATGGGGTAGTGGGAGCGGAAGATGATGGGCATGGCGGGGGATTGTAGCGTGGAGGGAGTGACGAGGTCGACAGTGGAGAGCTGCAGAAACCGTAAGATCGAGAGATCGCGCCAAGATGGGGCGAAGCAGTGCTGCGCCCCTACAGAGAATGCTACTCGTAGCGGAGGGCGCGGATGGGGTCTACGCGGGAGGCGCGCAGGGCTGGGATGTAGCCTGCTGCGCAGGCTACTACGACCAGGCCTAGGGTGGCGATTAGTAGGGTTGCTAGGTCGTGGGAATTTACGCCGTAGAGTTGGCTTTGCACGATTCGCGTGATGGCCAGAGAGGCAGGGATGCCGACGGCGATGCCGATGGTTACGAGGAGAAGGACTTCGCGCATGACCAGCCAGAGGACTTTGTGGGTTTCGGCGCCGAGGGCCATGCGGATACCGATTTCGCGGGTGCGCTGGGCTACGGTGTAGGCCATCACGCCGTAGAGGCCGAGGATGGCGAGCAGAGTGGCGAGAAAGCCGAAGACGGTGGAGAGGCTGGCGATCATGCGTTCGGTGGAGAGGGAGTTGGCGATTTGGGTTTCGGTGGTGCGCATGGCGTAGATGGGGAGGTTGGGGTCGAGGTTCCGGATTTTTTCGCGGACGATGGGCATGAGTTGCGCGGGATCGACGGCGGTGCGCAAGTAGACAGTCATATCGTAGACATTGTGGCTGCCGAGGTAGGGAATGAAGGCTTGCTCGGGGATTTCGTCGCGCAGATTGGTGTATTTGACGTCTTTGACGACGCCGATGATTTCCATGAGCGTGGGTGTGCCGGGATCGCTGCCGAAGCCGATGTGCAAGCCGACGGGATTTCTGCCGACGAAATATTTGCGGGCGAACGTTTCGTTGATGATGACGGTGGTGGGGCTCCAGTCGTCGTGCTTTTCACTGAGGCCGCGGAGGACTTGGCGATTATCGTTGAGGGTGAAGTCGCGTCCGGCAACGATGGGGATGCCCATGGTGGCGAAATAGTTGGGGCTGATGCGATTCATGTAGGGCTCGGCGTGTTCGCCGGCTTTGGCTGGAGTGAAGCCCTCGACGGTCATGGAGCTGTCCCATTCGTTGTCTTCGAGGATGCGCATTTCGGCGAGACCTACGGAATGAACGCCGGGAATGGAACTGAGGCTGTCCGTCAAACGCTGATAGAGGAGTTTGCTGCGGTCGGAGGTGTAGTTGGCGAGAGTGGGATCGATGTTGAAGCCGATGAGGCGCTCGATGGGGAAGCCCGGGCCGAGGGAGCTCAGGTTGTTGAGGGTGCGAAGGAAGAGGCCTGCGCCGATGAGAAGCAGGAGAGATAGAGCGACTTGGGCGACGACGAGAGTTTTCTTGAGCGCGGCTTGGCCGGTGCCGCCTACTACGGCGCCGGCTTGATCTTTTAGGGTGCGGCCGACATCGGGCTTGGTGGTCTGCAGGGCGGGGACCAGGCCGAAAGTTAAGCCCGTGATTATGGTTACGCCTAGCGTGAAGAGCAGGATGCGAAGATCGGGAGCAGTGGAAATGCGCAGGCCGCCGGAGTCTGACGGGAGATAGGCGGCCATAAGCGCGCGATCGGCCGAGAAGGCGAACGCCAGGCCGAGGACGGCACCGATGGCAGAGAGCGAAAGCGTTTCGATGAGGAGCTGGGAGACGATGCGGGAGCGGCTGGCTCCGATGGCGAGGCGGACGGCGATTTCTTTTTGGCGGCCGGTGGCGCGGGCGAGCAAGAGATTGGCGATATTGGCGCAGGCGATGAGCAGGACCATTCCAGTGGTGGCCATGAGCACCCAGAGCGGAGTGGAGAGTTGGACGCGCGCGTTGGAACGGCCTTGCGAACCGGGGAGAACGTCGATCCAGCACTTGACGAATTCTTCGCGGTCGAAAATGGAAGCGTGGCTGAAAGCGGCTTCGCGGACTTCCATGTCGAGCATGGAATGCATGAAGGGTTGAAGTGAGGCTTTGGCCTGCGCTTGCGTGACGCCGGGCTTGAGGCGGCCAAAGGCGTTGACCCAGCGGCTGCGGCGTTCTTTCAGCTTGTCTTCCTCGCCGGCCAGGATCTGCCGCTCCATCATGACGGGAATGTAGAGCTTCGGAGAGGTGCCGAGTTCGACGCCATCGAAGCCGGCTTGGGCGACGCCGATGACGGTCATATTGTGATTGTTGATGATGAGCGTTTTGCCGACGACGGCGGGATCGCTGCTGAAGCGCGTTTTCCAGTAGTCGTGGCTTAGAACGATGAGAGGGTGGCCGCCGGGAATGCGGTCGTCGTCGGGCGAGAAGGTGCGCCCTAAAGCGGGGGAGACGCCGAGGACGTCAAAGTAGGTCCCGGAGACGAGTTCGGCCTGGATGCGGTCGGGCTGGCCGCCGTTTTGCGAGACGCTGACGAAATAGGAAAAGCGGCAAAACATTCCAGAAAAGACCTGATTGTGATCCTGAAAGTCGCGGTACATGGGATAGGAAATGGCGTTGCCGCCCCAGTTGCTACCGTAATGGCGGCCATGCATGGTGAGCAGGACGAGTTCGTGGGGATTCTTGACGGGGAGGAGGCGGAGGAGGATTTGGTCGAGGAGGGTGAAGATGGCGGTGTTTGCGCCGATGCCGAGGGCCAGGGTGAGGACGGCGATGGTGGTAAAGCCGGGGCTGCGGCGGAGGGACCGGA